>NZ_FRAC01000056.1 GCF_900142215.1 Anaerocolumna jejuensis DSM 15929
TCTATCGCTTTTCGCATATCGGTATACCCACATTATCTTAATGTTTGGATAATGTGGCTTATCCTCATAGAATTATTATCCTCATCTTTTCATTACAAGGATTAAAAATAAGATATCTGTGTAAAAAGATGAGGATAACGTACCTGCTCATGTGTCACAATAGAACCATCAAATATAGGAGGTGGTTCTATGAAATCATACGATGAAACTGTTAACTGCATGATGTTATTCCTTAATGAACGTAAGGTGTGTTCCAGCAGCGTGTTATCTCATAAAAAATGCTATGCCGAATTCCTGCTCTTTATGCAGGAGTGGAAACTGCAATGGAATCCGCAGGCCATATCGGAATGGATAGCCATGGTTAGGAATGAAAAAGACCGGCAGCTTGGAAGCATCTGGAATCAGTACATGTATCAGCTTTATGAAATGTACAATACCGGAACGGTAGCAGACCGTCATTTATACCTCAACCGCTCAACTTATGAGCGTCTGAATTGCCAGATGAGGACTGAATTAGATGAATATCTTTCATCCTGTAAGAACCGTTACTCGGCAAGATCATGGGAACTTGCCCGGAATTACCTTGCCGGCATGCTGATTTATTTTGAAGACTGTGGCAAAAGATCCGTCAGTAAGATTACATATGGGGATATCATTGACTATTATCATTCGGATTTTTGCAATTCAGAAAAGAATAGGGCGGTTTATCTTGGACATGCAAGGCGGTTCTTTGAGTTTATGTATCATAAACAGAAATGCCCGGCTGGTTTTTATCTTTATCTTCATGATAAGAATGCTCCCTATGTTGGAATGTTAGATTCCTTTTCTTCTCCCTCATCTGAGCAGATCATAACTTACCGCATAGAAAGTCTGGAGTTTCCAACTGAAGATATACTTACCGCAATAGATTGTTTTATTGATACATTAGAAGCTCATTATTACGCTAATACTGCCTTGAAAACCGCAAAGCATGCCCTGCATATTTTATATCTTTTTCTCGAAATTCATCAGCTTGGATATCACCCACATATCGTCAGTGTATGGTTTTCAGAGATCCAGCATCTTCTGTTAAAAGATTGGAAATCATGGAGAAGGATGCTTATGTTGTTTGACCAGTATACGCAGTTTGGTGGCATTATTCCGGAAGAAAAGTTCACTTATAAGAAATCCTGCTTGGATCTTCTGCCTGAATGGTGTGTTTCTCAGATCGGAGGATATCTGGCAATGATCGGGAAGGAGTTCCATGCACAAGGAACAATACGGTCATACCGATATCCCTGCATCCGACTGTGTAATTATCTCATTGACAGGGGATTGGATTGTTTCAGTGGACTTACACCCGAATTATTGCAGAGTTTCTGCCTGCAGGACAAGCATCGTACATTCAGGGGAAAATCCGGAAGTTTTGTTGTGATCAGGCAGTTTGTCATATTTCTTGAGGAACAGAGAAAAGTCACAAACAAACATCTGCATTTGTGTATTGATGCAGGCTGTGCTTCTGGTGAAAAACTGATAGATATTCTTTCGCATGATCAATGCCGGCGGATTGATGAATACCGAAAAGTACATGATGATCCGATATCACTGCGAAGAATTGCTGTGGTAATGACCGGTATAAAAATGGGATTCCGAGCCAGTGATGTCATTAACTTAAAATTTCAGGATATCAACTGGTCAGAAAAAAGCATCACAATTATTCAGGAGAAAACAAAAGTTTCCCTTACTCTCCCCATGCCGGTGGAAGTTGGCAATGCGATTTATAACTACCTAAAACATGGCAGACCTTCTGTCGATTCCAAGTATGTATTCATTCGTCACAAGGCGCCTTATGGAAAGCTGACGAACAAAACATGTACCATCGCACTTTGGAGTATTCTTCCAGAACGCAGCGCTACAACAGGTGGTTTTCATGTCACCAGACGTACCTTTGCAACAAATGTTCTTCGCAATGGATACGGTGCTGGCCGGGTTATGGATACGCTGGGTCATCGGGATCCTACCAGTGTTATGAAGTACCTTTCCATGGATGAAGACCGCATGAGGATGTGTCCACTTTCATTAGCGGATCTGAATCTTTGCAGAGAGGAGGTCTGATGCTATGAAAAAGTCTTTTTACAGC
The DNA here is from genome assembly GCF_900142215.1 of Anaerocolumna jejuensis DSM 15929. Classification (GTDB taxonomy): domain Bacteria; phylum Bacillota; class Clostridia; order Lachnospirales; family Lachnospiraceae; genus Anaerocolumna; species Anaerocolumna jejuensis. The sequence goes on from NZ_FRAC01000056.1 coordinate 2,120, forward strand.
TGCTTTGCATCAGATCTGGATATATTTATTCAGACCAAACACCAAAACGGATTTCTATATGAAAGTGCTGAATACATACTTCATCAGTTCGATGTTTTTTGCTCCGGTCGGCAACTCTGTAATCCAGAGATTACAAAAGATCTGGTAAATGACTGGCTCGCTTGTTATGACGGAAACTGTGCTGTGACAACAGCAGGAAGGGCATCTGTAATTCGGCAGTTCAGCCTATATCTTTTATCCATGGGTAAAAACGCATATATACCTTCACAGAAATTTCGAGGAAAACAGCGGCTGGCACATGTTATGAGTGATCCGGAGATCATGGAATTGTTTGAACAGATTGATCTTTATATACCAGATAGTAAGATCCCTTCGTTTCACCGGCTTGCCATGGAATATCGAGTGATATTCAGACTGTTACTTTGCTGCGGTCTTCGGGTTTCTGAAGCCCGAAAGCTTAAAAAGCAGGATGTAAGCCTCAAAGAAGGTATTCTGATCATTAGATGCAGCAAGGGTAACAAGGACCGGATTGTATATCTTCCTGAGGATTTACGTGAATTATGTCTTCAGTATGCAGAACAGATGCCAAGTTCACACCCCGATGCATCAGAATGGTTTTTTCCTGCACGGGAGATGGATAATCTTTTGACTGTTGGAATCATTGACAGACGTTTTAATCTTGCATGGAATTCCACAAGCTTTGCCGGCATCTGTCCGAACAAGCCAACGGTACACAGTCTGCGGCATACTTTTGTTGTGAAGCGGATGAATCAGTGGATGAAAGAAGACATTCCGCTTGATTCGATGCTTCCATATCTGAGTAAATACCTGGGACACTCCAGTGTAGAAGATACCTTTTATTATTACCATCAGATCGATGCTGCGTTTAATCTCGTGAGAGTAAAAGATAATAAATCAAAAATGATTATTCCGGAGGTAGCAGACCATGAAGACGATATCTTTGAATAAAACGTTGTTCTTTTCTCAGACCTGTGAATATCTGAATGTATACCTGCCAAAGCAAGCAGTAAAAAGCGAAAGAACCATTAAAACTTATAAAGATGCACTTACCGTGTTTCGCTGTTATCTCACAAAAGAACGGGGGCTTTCCATTCGTACTTTTAAATTTGAAGACTGCACACGGGATCTGTTGCTAGATTATCTTTCATATTTGTCATCGGAACACACGGAATCATCATGCAATAATCGCATGGCTGCCATCAAATCATACTTATGGTATGTGGCAGATGGAGAAATCTCCATGCAGTCAATTGCATTAATGGCATCAAAAATACCCCGAATCAGAGAACCGAAGATTACCCGTGAAATCATTCATGAGGCTGACTTTTCAGCACTGCTTTTTGCACCACCAAGAACAAAAACAGGTATGCGTGACAGGACCATTATGATCCTTCTCTATGATTCTGCCATCCGGGTATCTGAATTACTGGCGCTAGATACATCCTCTTTAAATCTGTCAGCTTCACCAGCCTATATCAGTGTGCACGGAAAAGGTGATAAAGAACGTATCGTTGTAATTACAGAGAGGACTGTCAGCCATTTACAACAATATCTGAACCTTTATCATAAATCTGACCCAAAAGAGGTGTCTCTATTTTATACAAGTATGAAAGGCAGAACAGATAGAATGTCGGCTGGAAATATCGCCAGAATAATCAACAAATATGCGGATATGATTCGAGCGGAACATCCCAATCTGCCAAAACAGATCTATCCTCATATGTTTCGTAGAACCCGTGCCACAAACTTATACCAGGATGGTGTAGAACTTGAACTTATTTCAAGAATACTAGGACATTCTTCAACGCAGACAACTCGAATTTACGCAACTCCGTCCATTGACATGATGAGAAAGGCAATGGAACCTAAAGATCAATCTTTATCTGTGGAAAAGGAACTTTGGCTGGATGATGAAGACGAATTGGCCAGACTTTGCGGCATACGCTAGGTACGTTATCCTCATCTTTTTACACAGATATCTTATTTTTAATCCTTGTAATGAAAAGATGAGGATAATAATTCTATGAGGATAAACCCGTTATGATATAAATATTAACAGCGGAAGAAATATCACCTAACATGCAGAGCACCTCCAAGGCATTTGAGAGTTGTTTCAACCAGGTTATGCTCAGTGCCATTGAAGAAACGGATGGTTGCATTTCCAATCCGTATTTCGACTGCCGGTGAAATATCGTTTGCCAGATTAACTGCCATGCGAGTGTTTTGCTCCATTTGTGCAGGAACGGAATCCGGATCAGTTACCAAATCAACCTTAACCACTTCTTGCGGTGAGGAGAAGTGTTGCCTGGTTTGGCAGGAAGAAGCCGGAATCGCCTGTCCGCGCTTGCGTAATCGGCTGATCCAAGGCGCTTACGCTCTAGACGGTATTTATTAGCTGATTTTCTACTTTCACTCATGAGTTCCTCTATATCACACTTTTCACACTGAAGTGTAAAAAGTGTGATATAGAGATTTTCTCAAGAACAGAGATTTTGAACAAGGCACTGTATTGTAGATAACTTACGAATCATCTAAGTAATAGGTACTGGTAATTATATGTTTACAAGATAAGAGGCGCCTGCAGCTTTCATATAGCAGCAGATGCCTCATGTTTTATCTATAAAACGTTCAAAAGCCAAATAAAAATAAATAATATTATTTACTTCCTTTAATAAGTATAAGTCTATTAATTAATAAACTTCCTGCAATTACAATTGGAATTTGCATTAAAGATACTAATATGTTTATAAGAGTAAAATCTCTTTGTATAGTAACTTCACCATATTCAATGATGAAGTGTAAACACATACCAATTAAATTACACACAAAATAGGTACATAACATTAATATTATTTTATTTTCAAATAAAGCAGAAAACATTAAGCATATTATTAAAAGTGAAAATAAAATATACAGCATATAAACAAAATCTTTTTTTCCAATAGGGAATCCAAAACATGAAAAAAAGATAATATAAACAATTAATAGCGGCATCATTATCTTTTTACTTTTTTTAAATGCGATAACAAATCCTATTAATAATTTCATAAATAATCTCCTTATCATTTATAGTATATACCTATACCTCAAACTCCTCATATAAATAATTGCTCTACACCTTGAAAATCCAATACTTAATCATAATAACATTATTTAGTTTTTTACACAATTTACATCTGTTCTTTGAGTATAAAAGGAATGGTATTCAGTTTATGCCTCTATGAGCGCTTAGGTAATGGCTTATGATTATTGAAAATCTTTTAAGAGCAGGTTCCTAAATGATTGAAGCAGTACCTGAATTGCCTGAATTCATGATTAATACTTTTATAGTTGAGCATCGGTACTTATTTAAGTTTGAGTATGTATTCTATACTGTATATAATTCCCTATTTATTTAGGCAATAGTTTGGCCATAATTGTTTGTGACAAGGAAATTTTAATAAAATACAGAAGAACAATTATATGTATTATAATAATTATCTTTTGCCTTTGAACAATAATCACCTAAATCAGCACTAAGACTAATCGTGGTACCAGAAAATCCCAGTGAAGATAAATATGCGGCTAAAGGTTCACCCAACCCTTCTGTTGCACACATTATAACAACTGATAATGCTGAAGTGAATACTGCTAAACCTAAAGATCCAATAAGTTTACCTTCTGTAGAATTAATGCTCTCTACTGCATCATAAAAAGCTGTTAAATAATTTCTATTAGTTGAAGTCTCATTTGTTTTAAAATAATATGTTCCGTTTAGTGAACCATCTGGACGCCTTAATTCCCAAACATTTGGAGAACCATATGTCTTTGTATATTCATAGTTACTAAATGTATTCTGATTAGCAGTTGTTGCCATAATACTATAATTACTTGTTGCTTGAACTACTGTATTTGAAATTGCTTGATTTTCAGGTATTAAAGCACCATTAATCACTTCAGATACAGTTTGTGTTGTTTGACTATCAGATACAGCATCAGTTACAGTTATTACTTGTGCATCATTATCAAGCACTACAGTTAATAGTAGTCCTCCTGTTTTTAAAGAATACTTTTCCATTGTAATGTCATTGTTTTTTTTGTCATTTGTGCATCTGAATTTAAAATCATCACTAGTAGTTTCAACAACTTTTTCATCATTATTATTAATAATTGTTTTAATTTTACTATCATTATCATTAGCCGAAACTTTTTGTACTGTAGAAGTAAAAGCCACTGTACAAATTAATGTTGTAGCTAAAATCTTTGTTAATATTTTTTTCATATAATACCTCTCTTTCATTATTTGGTAGCGCTTTTAAAGATTATAGTACTGTCTAAACCACAAAAGCAATACCCTTAATTTTGTTATTGTGAGTGATCTCAAACAAAAAAGTACGAGCTAAAAAAGTATTGTACGGTTAACACTTATACTTACTTAAAAGTAAAAAGTTTGAATATCATTGTGGAATAAATACAACAATACATTGCTTAATATCCCTTCTATTTTCTCTTTTGTTAGTAAATATTACATTTTTTATCCCTCCTCATTTGCTCTGACTTAAACCCTTCAAGTAATTTTGTTAATATTTGTATCTTTAGAAAGGTTTTTAGTAATATTAAAGTTGTATGTATCCCAGTTATTAGGAAGCAATCTTAAAACTCATATTGACTACTTCAATAGTACTATAACAGTAATTTACAATAATGTAAATACTTTTTAAATATTACTGAAATTAACCATATAGCAAATAAAGAGATCAAATTGTTAGGAGTACAAACTAGCATCGGTATTAATCTGTATATAATAAAAAAGCATTCCACTATCTTAAGGTATTATGGGATTAATTGGTATTGCCAGAATTATCAAATATGCTATCAGGAAAGTGTTAAAATTCAACACAACAAAATAAGAGGAGGTTCGTATAGATGAAATAATTGATTTAGAGAATAAATTTACTGAAAAGCATTCAAATTTAGCAGTTAGAATTTTCTCTAGTAATTCTTGGTGGTTACACCTGATGAGTAAATGAATTTATAAAGGTACAAAAGTAAGTTGGTTAATGATATGTGTAATTTAGATTCAATAATTGGGGTATTAGATTTAAAACGAAGAGAAAAGATATGTTCATATTCCTGTTTTAATTTTGGGTGAAGTATTTTGACCAAGTTAGGCGAAGCATATGTACTAAGGGATTATAAGAAAGTTTGTGAAATATAGACAGTTCATTTTTAGAAGTATTTACGGTAACATCACAGCATTGCTAGTCTTACTTCAGTTAGTATTATTACGATTGATATAGCAATGTTACAGAGTTTATCATAGAGAAGATGTATGTCCTTTGAAATTAATTCAAAGGAGGTTCGTTATCTTGGAAAATAGTGAGGAAGTAAACATTATATTCTGATTTACTAATAAGAGATTTACTTGAGCTATTGTTAGAAAATCAGATAATTAATGTTAACACGTATAATATGGTAGTTAAGGAGGTCACAGTTCATGGAGCAAATAAATATTTATGATGCATGTCAATTTTTACAGCATACGCAAGTTACGGGAAAACAAAGAGTCTGTGCTATCCGAGTAAGTACACAGCATGAGCAACAGACTAATGCTTTAAATAATCAAAATCAGTGAATTGTTGATGAGATTAATATGCATCCAGACTGGATGTTTGATATGAAAACAGATTTATATATTGATGAAGGTGTTTCTGGAACATCTACCAAAAAGCGTATAGGTTTTAATGAAATGATAGAGAAAGCTAAATCTGGTGAATATGATTTAATAGTAACTAGAGAAGTTTGTAGATTCATGCGTAATGCAATGTTGACATTGGTTTTAGTAAATTAATTAGAAAAGTGTGGGGTAGAAGTATATTTTGTCAATGATGGTATCTGTTATTTTAACAAACATGATTATTTTAAGTTAATCATAATGGCGACATATGCGGAACAAGAATCGAGAAAAGTTACCGAGAGTATTTACAGGACAAGCTACAGCGAGAGTTAATGGAATTCATTTTGGTAATGGTAACATTTTAAAATTTCTATAGGAGAGAAATCGAGTAAAACAACATATGAAATTGTTGTGGAGGAAGCAGCCACTGTACAAAAGATATATGAATTATTACTTCTGGGAAATGGAATGAAGAAAATCAAACATTATCTTGAAGAACATGGATAGAAGACGGCAAGTGGAAAGACAAAATGGTATGAGTCTACGATTTAGCTATTGCTAGAAATAGAACTTATTGTGGCGATATTGAATATATGCAAAGTGTTACGATTGATCCTCTGACGCATGAACGTATAAAGCAGAGTGATAAAAGTCAACGTATAATAAAGAAAGCAAAGCATCCTGCAATTATTGACACTGAAATGTGGAACAGAGTGCAAGAAGCAATAGTTTCGAGGATAAATCATAATTTAGTGTCAGATGGTAGTAAGCATGCCATAGTGGGAATTGTTGTAAATAAAGACATATATTGTAGAAAATTGCGTTGTGGTTGTGGAAGAAGGTTTAAAAAGATTTAGGTAGAAAGGATGGAACGGGTACATATCGTTGTTATGGTTTGATAACTGATGGTTCAAGCCATAAGGAAAGAAGTAAGATATTAGATGATAATTGATGTGTTGATGGTATTATTGATTGGAAACTGGATTTATTTACATTAAAGGTATTTGAAAATTTAAATTATAATATGGAAGAAATTAAAACTAAATTAATACAAATACTTCAATAATAGGGTACAGTTCAAATCTTTCGCTTGATATGCATGGTCGCATGGTGTTTCTGCTCGTCTGGCTGGATATAGTAGCAAAACTGGGAATACATAAGCGGTTCCTCGTTGTTTAAACGGCAATCCTCCATGTATTTTGTCCATAGAAGTTTTTTACTTACACCGTTTTTTAGTAGTTCTTTGCGGATGTAAGAAAAATCAGGCGTACGTTTGATGGTATTCGCCTTGGTTTGAGGAAACATAGTTTCCTCAAGGACAGAGTCTGTCGTGCGATCTTCAACTGACCATGAAATATGCAATTCATTGGCGCGTTTTACAACTTTAGACATTGTGTCTCGGGAACATCTAAAACTTAATGCAATGTTCCGCTCGCTGAAGCTTAGACTTTTAAGTCTAAGGATTTCACGATAATTGGTCATAAAAATGACCTCCTTTAAATGGATTTACATCTATAACAGATGCATGTATAGATTATTATAAGAAAAACCCAGATGCTGTTTATTTGATTTTATCATAGGTAGTGATTATATTCGTAGCTCCTTGGCGAAATTAAATAAAAAATATCAATAAATTGCATAAATAGCCAGAATCTGTTATTATATAGCTATATTAACTTACAATATTATGAGGTGAGATAAATGATTAAGTTGGCTTTTGATGCAAGAGATTATGGTTATACAATTATTTCTAGATTTGAAAAGACGCTAAGGAATTATTTAAATAATGAACTATTGACTAGAACCGATAATATTATGAATCTAATTCCTACTGGAGTGATTGAAGCTGGTGAGAGAAGGATTAATAATAATTCTGATTTTAATGATATATTAGAAAATATTGACTTTATTCATTTAAAAGAAATAATTATTTATAAAGATAACTATGTTTGCCTTTATGACAGTTCTAAATTAGATAAAAAAGATTTTATTAATATTATGGATAGTTTATATGAATTAAGATGCAAAATTGCTCATATTAGAGGCTTTTTTACGAATTCTGATTTGAATAATTTATATAACGAAGTAATGGCGATATGCGTTAATATGATACATATAGATGAAGATTTTTTAATGTTTCTAAATGTTGTGTTAACTACACCTGAAGAATTAGTAGAAAAAGTTCCATTGGATTTTCTTTCTGATTCGATAAAGAATTATGAAGTTTTAAATAATATACCAATTGCGGATTATGAATATGAAGGCGGATTTGTTGGAAGAAATGATGATAAAGAAAAAATCATAAAAATGTTAGAAGATGGAATGCATCGAGTTATTACTATATCAGGTGCAGGAGGTGTTGGAAAATCAGCATTAGTTCTAAATATTGTAAATGATATTTTAAGAAAGAAAATTATAAAATATGATTGCGTAATATGGGTTAGTGCTAAAGAAAATAAATTAACATATTTAGGAATTGAAGATATAGAACCGACATTAAAAAGCTATGAAGAATTATTGGATACTATATTAGATGTTATGGGATTTGATTATTCCTCATATATTACATTAGAAAGTAAAGAAGAAGATGTAAATATTTTATTTGATGCTTGTGACAAAGTCTTATTAGTTATTGATAACTTAGAGACAATAACTGATGATAGAATAATTAATTTTATTCTTGATTCTCATACTAAAACAAATATATTAATAACAAGTAGGCGTGGATTAGGGCAAGTTGAACGTAGATACGATTTGAAACAATTAAAAGAAAAAGAAGCTATTCATTTATTTAGAACTATTTGTAGAGAAAAAAATTTAGTGAAATTAATAGCATGTAATGAAACAATAATTAAGTTGTATGTAAATAAAGTCTATTGTTATCCATTAGCAATAAAATGGGTTTTGGGTCAAGTAGCAATAGGTAAGGATATAAATAACTTAATAGATAATATAAATGAAAGTACGAGTGATATTTCACAATTTTGTTTTGAACAAATTTATTCAGATTTAACACGAGAAGCAAAAGTGATATTATGCACTTTAAGTTTATATGAAGATAATCTTTCTAAAGGTATTTTAAAATACATATCTAATTTAAATGAAGTTATATTCGAAGATTCTATTAAGTCTCTAGTGTTAGTCTCTATAATAATACCTGAGCAGACAATTAATAAAGATAATCAACAGATTAGTACTCTCTATTCACTTTTACCTTTAACACGAGGATATGTAAAAGCCCAATTAGATAAGGAAAGTATTTTGAAGCAACAAATACAGGATAGGATGTTAACAGTTGATAATACATTGGAAGAAGCTGAAAGAGCACAGAAACAATACCGATATAGCTTGTCAAATTTAGGAGCAAATACAGAAGAAGAAAAAGTTGCAGCAATGTTAGCTCAAACAGCTTATCAAAAGTATCAAGCTGGAAATTACTTAGATGCTGTTGAATCATATAAAAGAGCAATTGAAATAGCACCTAGATTTTCATCAATATATAGAAATTGGGCAGTTATGGAATCTATTGAGAATCATTGGCTAGAGGCTGATAGTCTAATGGATAAAGCAGTTAAATATAGTCCTGAAGATGTTCAAATTTGGTTATCTTGGGGAAATATTAAAAGAAAAAATGATAAAATAAAAGATGCATTTTCATATTATAGTAAAGCTTATGAACTAAATCCTGATGATAATGTTGTTTTGAATTCTTATGCACTTGCATTAAGTAGAATGGGTGAATATGAAAAAGCAGATAATTTAATGAATAAGGCATTAAACATGGGAGAAGGAAAACCTAATAATAGACATTTAATAATTAATTATACAAGTATAGCAGAAAACTTAAAAAAGTGGGCTGAAGCATATAGTTTTGATAAAGATTATAAGAAAGCAGAAGAAAAGTTAAAAATAGCTCTGCATGATATGGAACTTGCTGTTAAAATTGATGATAGTGATATAAGAAGTAGTATTCTTTATAGAGAGATTTTGATCGATTTAGGTTATCTTATGAAAAATATGAAACAATTTGATAAAGCAGAAGTTAATTTTAGAAAAGTAATAAAATCATCAACAAAAAAGTTCAGAGAAATGGAAATATATTCCAGGGCTATAATCGGATTATTAGATTTATTTGTAATGCAAGAAAAGATAGATGAAGTTAAGAAAATTATATATGAAGGAGAGAAGATAATAAAACGTGTTGGAAAAAGCCAACTATATAAGTTGAATTAAGTTTTTGTGACTTCACAATTTACAGCATAACCTTTGGATTACAGCTTCTGGTTCAGCACTTATGGTCTTAAGAAATGCATTTACATTTTTCCTGATTTCAGGAACTGTTTTGTAAAAAACATTGTAAATGACCTTTTCCTTTAACCATTTCCACAGTCCTTCTATAAGATTCAGATTTGGACTATAGGGTGGCAAAAACATAAGTTGAAGAAGAGTTTCATTTTCCTTCAAAAACGACTCAAGCAGCTTTGCATGGTGGATACGTGCATTATCTAAAATTACAACGGTTTTGCCCTTTGGGTTCTTTGACAATAGGTTTTCAAGGAATTTTAGAAATATTTTTGCATCGTATGTATCATGCTCCTCACAGTATATTTCTCCTGTTTCATAATTTAGGTAGCCAACCAGTTTGACTCCCCTATGTTTGCCGAAGGTTCTGATGATTCGTTGCTTGCCACGCTCAAACCAGGTTTGATGAATTGCTTGGTAGTCTCTTATCATTGATTCGTCTACAAAAAGGATTTGCTGAATTTTGCCGTCCAGCAAGTTTTTTTAACCTTTGCAAAGTCCTGAACAAATTGCTCTTGTTTCTGCTTATCTGCTTTAGCAAGAACATAGGTCGGGCGAGTGTATGAGAGCCCCATACGGTCTAACATTTTGGTTATTCCGCGGATGGAATAATCATAGTTGTATTTGCACTTAATGTATTTACCAATCAGTCCTGCTGTCCAGTTGAATTCTGCTGGAAAACCTACCTCTGAAGGTATTTTACTAAGAATAACCAGTTTCAATTCTGCTTGTTGTTCATTTGTAAGCCTTGTAGGCCTTCCAAGTATTGGTTTGTCTACAATTCCTGCTAAACCTTCGGTTTTATATGCTGTGTACACGTTGGTAACTGTATTTGGAGATACTCCAACAATTTGAGCTACTTCTTTACGGGTTTTACCGGAAAGAAAGAGATAGAGTGCTTGGTATCTTTTGAAAACTCTAACTTTCTTTTCTGAATCCATTGCTTTTTTTATTAAATTTAATTCTTCCTGTGATGCTCTCATAATAAATTCCATCCTTTGCAAAAGTGTCACAAGGAATATCGGGAAATTTGCCACATTTATTTAGTTCAACTTATATAGTTGAAAAGTTTAATAAATATAAAAAAATAGTTAATAATTTTGATAACCGAATGTTAGGTAAAATAATAAGGTGTAATTCATATAAAAAGTTTATCGTTATTGAAAATTTTAATTCTCAAGGAGATACTTATTTATCATTTTTAAATGAATTTAGAGATTTTATAGTAATTGATGATGATTTAATAGAAAGAAAAGTTGAATTCACTCCCGAAATAGTGGATGGCAAAAAAACAGCTAAGGATGTTAAGTTTGTGTAGTTATAAATTTATTAAAATTGCTCACCACTGAGCCACAGGCAGTTTTAAATAATAAATAAGATGGGATTTTCTCTGAGAGAAGAACGTAGTTTTTATTGAGAATAAGTTAGAGGCCCTTATATTGACTGGAAAAAGTTGATATGAGGGGTTTTGAGGCTCCGTTTCTTATTTTGTGTAAACTCGTTTTACAGAATACTCCATTTTGAGCTTGATGATAATACACAAAATCCATGAAACGCTGTCAAGGCAAGGGGTTCAGCCTTTACTGTGGTTCATGGATTTTATAAAATAATTAAGGCTCAAAAGTTCCAAAACACAGAATTTGAAACAGTGAGTCTGTGAAAATTTTTCTGTAAATAAGATTTTATAGGGTCTTCTATGGTAAAATATTATATCATAGGAGGCCTTTTATTATGGCAAGAGAAAAGAAACCAGTACATAAGGTACAAATGACAGACGGAAAACGCAACATCATTCAGCAGCTCCTGCAGGAGTACGACATCCAGTCCGCAGAAGACATTCAGGATGCACTCAAGGATCTACTTGGCGGCACCATCAAAGAAATGATGGAAACGGAGATGGATAACCATCTTGGCTATGAAAAATCAGAACGTTCTGACAGCGATGATTACCGCAATGGTTACAAGTCCAAGCGTAT
>NZ_FRAC01000032.1 GCF_900142215.1 Anaerocolumna jejuensis DSM 15929
CCAATCATAAAAGAGTTAAATAAGACAATAAAAAATATATCTTCCGATTTGTTAGCCAGCTTTGGTCGGCAACTAACAAGGGAAGATATATCCTACACACAGAAACGCACATCATTAAGCATTTTCCGATAGGAACAGTATACCAAAGGAAGTGATATCTGAAAAGAGTAAATTTCAAAAAAATAATTCACAGAAAGAATGGAAGTAGAATTCTTTTGGCCAAGGGTTGTGGATAAAACTTCTGAAAAAGCAGAAACAATTCCAATAATCCCCTTATTTATCCACAATAGGAATTATTGCAGAAATTAATGAAGTTTACCTTTCAGAGCTGACCTGCTTCAGGAGAAATTGACATTGAGGAATTTGTGGGGTATAATCAGGATACAATTTATGCATCTGTACATACACAATCTTATAAGCATACTGTGAATACACAGAAGACAGCTGCGAAATATCCGGAAGGAGCCAGTGAGGGTTTCGTGTCTACTACCTGACATGGCTTCCTGATAAGATAGGGATTCTGATAGATAGTGAAACCTATTTCACCTTCAAACCCACTGATTATAAAGTAAGAAATAAAAAGGTAATAAGGCAATAAATAAAAAAGTAACAAGAAAAAGGTGTTTCCTCAAGAATAATAAAGAAAAGGCGATTGGAGAAACCGTAATGGTAACGATAAAGGATGTGGCCAAGGAAGCAGGGGTAGCAATATCCACTGTGTCTAATGTACTCAATAATGTAGATGTAGTAAGCGAAGATACCCGCCAAAAGGTATTGGACGCGGCTGAAAAGCTCCACTATGTTCCAAATATGAACGCAAAATTTTTAAAATCGAATAAAAAGAACTCTATAGGCTTATTTTTAACCAGTATCCAGGGGGATTTTTATAAAGACCTGATTCAGGCTGTACATTTACAGTGCAAGCTAAAAGGCTATCAGCTAAATATCTACATCAGCAATGAAAATACCAGTGAAGAAATCTATAGTATGATAATTTCCTCAGGAGTAGAGGGTGCGATTGTTTTAAATGAGCATTTATCCCAGGAGTATATTGACAGGCTTGCCATGGCCCACATGCCCCTTGTGTTTATTGACCGTGAATACTGCGGGGAGCAGATGTCCAGTGTCATCATAGACAGCATGGAAGGGGCGACTCTTGCTATGGAATACCTGATAAAGCAGGGGCACAGAAGAATCGGCTTTTTCCACGGTATTTTTAATTTTGATGATGAATGCCGTTACAATGCCTATGAAAATGTATTAAAAAAATATAACCTTCCCATTGATGAATCCATAATCCTAAGGGCCTATTTTGAAGAAACCTTAGCTTACAGTGAAATGAGGGTTTTTTTACTAAAAGGAACGAAGCTTCCGGAAGCTTTCTTCTGTGCAAATGATGAGATGGCCTGGGGCTGCGTGAGAGCTCTTATGGAAGCAGGGATCAATGTGCCGGATGACATCAGTGTGGTAGGATTTGATGATAATGCAGTTGCCAGATACAATACACCCGCTATTACTACCGTGCACAGTCCTGTGGCAGAGCTTGGTACTTATGCGATAACAGAACTTATACGTCTGATGCAAAGCGAAGAGCGGGTTCAGGGAGGGGTCTTCCGCCTGTCACCTGCCCTTGTACTCAGAGATTCCTGCAAGCTGCGCATAGGATAATGACTGGAACAGAGGATGAATATAAGAAGGAATAGGAATAGCAATTAGGAACAGCAATTAGGAACAGTAAGAAAATAATTAAGCAATCGAAAAAACCGAAAAAGCAACCGGAAAAGCAACCAGAAAAGCACACCGCTTTCTGGCTGCTCTTTTTTTGCAAAAAATTAATTGCATCTACCCCAAAAAAATCTGACTTCATATCGAATATACATATATAAGAGCATAAAACACAACAGGGAGTAATCTGTCCAAAAAAGGAGCAAAGTCTATGATTTACATTCCAGATATAAAGATAAGAATACGCACCATGGAATTTGAGAATAACCAGACGATATTTGACTATCAGAATTCTCTTAAGGTGGAAGAACGAAGTAAAAAATATGTATTTAATGCAGAATTCAACGGAAAAACTGCCGGTTATATCACTCTGAATTTAAACAGTGACAAAGGTCCGTTTGCATGGAGGGATATCCCTGAGCTGGAGGAATTGCATGTGTTTCCTGAATTCAGAGGACTGGGTGTCGGAAATATGCTATTGGATGCAGCAGAAGAGAAAGCAGCGGAAGTCAGTAATACCATAACGGTATGTGTCGGACTTCACAGCGGCTATGGCGTTGCACACAGAATGTATATACGAAGAGGATATATGCCCGACGGCTCAGGAGTCTGGTATGAGGGCGAGCCCCTGAAACCCTATGCCAAATGCTGTAATAATAAAAATCTGGTGATTTATCTGTTAAAAGAATTGAATAATAATTAGATACTGTTACATAAGTACCATATTTTTATTATTTATCTGACATAAATAAATCACAAAATAGTAATAAATAATCCGAAAGTCGGATAAAGGGAGGGATAGTCCTGAGAGAACTGGATCACCTGGCATTGGAAGCATCTCAAAATGAAAATGTTTTAAATACTTTTATTGAACAGAATGAAAGAAATATTTTGCATATAGCATCAAAGGTTTCAGGGCATTACATTACAAAAAGTGACGATGAATGGGCAATTGCCTTAACTGCATTTGTCCAGGCAGTGAAGGAGTATGACGGAAAGAAGGGAAATTTTTTAAGCTTTGCCAAGCTGGTAGTGCAAAGGCGGCTAATTGATTATATCAGGCAGCAGAGTAAATACAAACCGGAATTGGCTGTAAATCCGGTTGCTTTTGACATGGAATCAGAGGAGGAAGAAAATAATACGGTTCGGTCTGCGGTTACTAAAAAATCTATGGAGTCCGGCAGGCAGGAAAGTCTGGCATTTGAAATCAGAACCGTTAACGAAAATTTAAAAGAATATGGCTTTTCTTTCTTTGATTTAACAAAATGCTCTCCCAAGGCCGCAAAAACGAAAATTGCCTGCGGGAAGGTCATAAATTTTTGTATTCAGGATTCCATGGCAGTAAAGGTTTTAAAAAACACGAAATTACTGCCTGTAAAAATTCTTGAGAAAAATACGAAGGTACCCCGAAAAATTATTGAGCGCCACCGAAAATATATAATAGCAGCCATAGTGATACTATCCGGAGAGTATCTTGAGCTTGCAGAATATCTTCGTTACATCAGAGAGGAGATGATACAATGAAATCTGTAGTAGTTGAAATAAGAGGTAAATTTGCAGCAGTACTGTCTGATGATGGAAGCATAACAAAAGTTAGAAATAGAAATTATGCAGTTGGTCAGGAAATTCTGCCGGAAAAAGCGGCCTGTCATTCGAAAGCTGGTAATGAATCCGGTTTACTGCTAAAAGAAAAAGAAAAGGGTATGATCATGAAAAAATTACATATTACAAAAAAACTGGCAGTATGCGCTGCCTGTGTGGCATTCTTACTATTATGTTCCGGTACCGGGATATGGGCATATGCATCACCGTATTCCTATGTCAGCCTGGATGTAAATCCTTCCATTTATTACACACTGAACCGTTTTGACCAGGTAATAAATGTGAAAGCAGTGAATGATGACGGAAAAATCATATTAGAAAAAATTAAAATATCAGGTTTGAAACATAAGTCTATTGAAAAAGCAATCCTAACTACTGTAGAAAGAATTTCAAAAGAGGGTTATTTCACAAGGAACAATACCCCGGCAGTTACCGACTCTGCCGTTGAAAAACCGAATAGTACAAATACAGGAGCAAAAGTAGTTACCGGTTCAGCAATTTCCATAGACGGAGGAATTGTGATTACAGTTTCCAGCGGCAATGCAAAATTATCCCATGGACTTGTGAAGGATATACGTAAGACAGTCAAAGCTTTTGTTAAGGAAAATAAGGAAAATGTGGAAGTTGAGGTCTCAAGCGTAGGGCTTGAACGCGTAAAGGAAGCAAGAGAGCTGGGAGTGACACCGGGTAAATTAAATCTGGTTGAAAAGCTAAAGCAAAGTGCGGCTGACCCTAATAGTATCAAGGTGGAAGAATGGCTGAATAAACCTGTAAAAGATATTATGAAAGAGATCAAGAAGAACAGAAAAGCAGCAGATTCTATTGCCAGGGCTGCTTCTGGTTCAACGGAAGAACAGACAAACGGAGAGGATAAATCTTCAGCAGCTAATGATTCCTCTGAGATGAAAGATTCTGAGAAGTCTAATAATGGCAAAGGCAGTAAAGAAAAAGGTAAGAAAGAAAAATCCAATAAGGGAAAGTCTAATAAAGGAAAATCCAATAAAGGAAGATATAAGAAAGAAAAGGCTAATAAAGAACAATCTGATAAGTATAAATATAATAAAGAAAAAGCAAATTATGATAACGACGATAATGAAAATGAACAATCTGATAAGGATGAAATGAAGAACCAAAAAGCTTCCCAAAAATCTGATGAAAAAGCACTGAAGAAGAAATCAAAAGAAGCAGACAAGGCAAAAAAGGAAAAAGAAAAACAGGAAAAAATGGAGGAAAAAGACCAGAATCAAAATGATAAGGATGAAGATGAAGGAAAATCACATTCCAAAGAAGAGAATAAACAGGAAGAAAGTGATAAATCCAATGAAAATTCATCCGGCAGGTCTAAGAACGGCGAATCGGACAAAGGGAATTCAGGAAAGAATTCACAAAGCAGTGGATATGCTAAAACAGAGGACAGCGGTAACAGGTAACGTTAAATAAACAACGGTAAATACACTATAACGCAGTTTTAGAAAACCAAATAAAATCTCATTTATATGAAAAACAGATAGCCTGCTGTGATTTAGCAGGTTATCTGTTTTTGATTATCCCGGCATAAAGGAATTTAAGGATGTCAGGAGGGGTTAATCAAATCACCCGCTCCGGCTATCAGCTGTTTTTTATGATATTCTCCAGTTCCAGCTTTGCCTGGCTCAGGGAGCTTTCTGTAGAACTCTTAAGGCTTTTTAGCTGGTTTAATACTCTGTCTACTTTTGTTTCCAGATCTGCGACGGCATCAATGGAAGAATTAATTTTTGACTGAACCATCCAATCAGAGAAGACCCCGTCAAAGAAGTAGTCTGCAAATTTCGTAAAACCATCTATCTGTACATTGATTTCTTCATCCATTTGAATATCCGCAAGCTCTGAATGAAATTGATGTAAAAGGGACTGAACTTCATTTATGGAGTCCTGGGCATCGTCAAGACGAGAGTGCTTAATAACATCACTTATCAGGCCGCCGCCCAATAAATCATAGGTTCCCCAGCTATGGGCACTATCTAAGCTTTCTTCTGCTTCCCTTACTTTAGCAATTACTGAAGTGCCGGCTCCGATGGCCTCGTTAATTTCGGTAAGGTTTTTTTCACAGAAATGTATTTTTTCCTCGGCAGCTTTGATTTTACCGGAATTTTCAGGATCGCTTTCCGACAGCAGCCGGTACTTTTCTTCATAAAGCTTCCGATATGTACTTTCACAGCTTGAGAGGTTAACTCTCTCTTCTTCCAGGCTCCGTATAGTAAGCAGGAGAGCTGCAATCTGCTTTTCAGCTTCGTCAAGCTTTACCCTGGCTGCTGCAATTTCCTGATATTCTTTGGCTTCTTTTTTCTCCTTCTTGTTTAATAGTTCCAGAATCAGGTTATTTAAGCTTTTTTTAAACAAGCTGTTATAATCTTCTTCCTCTTTTAAAAACTGCTGTTTTAAATTGACCCTTTTGGATTCCAGTTCATTCAATTGTTTACGGCAGTCGGAAAGCTTACTGCCAAGATGCTTGTATTTGTCCATTCCCTGACGGCTTTCATCCAGCCTTTGATTCAGTTCTTCATACATTTTTATAACTCCCTTTCTCCCAATATGAAATCATATGCTTCCATCTGATAAATAGAAAGCACAATTATCATAACATGAAAAGATTAAAAATACATTAACTAACAGGAAGGATTCATTTAAATAAAAGAATAAAAGGTTGTTACAAGCTTTCACACTGTAACAACCTTTCACTTGTCTTAATGGAAATGATTTGGTCTGGAGATATCCCTTAAGGTATCCTCTGCACTGTCGGAAAGAGCAGGTTCCAGAGAAATATCGCTTAAGGCTACAATTCCTACCAGAGAATTGTTCTCTACTATAGGCAGCCGCCGGATCTGTTCCCTGCTCATGATTTCGGCAGCATCCCTTACATTCATATCAGGGCTTCCAAGAGAAGGACTTTTTGTCATAACATCGGAAACCTTCTGGCTCTTCCAGTCCTGGCTTTCAGCAATACTGCGCAAGGTCAAATCACGGTCTGTAACAATACCGACAACCTTTTCATTATCGCATACGGGAATGGAACCAACATCATGCTGTTTCATTAATTGTGCACATTTTTCTACACTATCGCTGCCGCTGACACATGCTATATCTGTTGACATAATATCTTTTACCTTCATTTAAACTCCTTTCGTAAATATCAAATCCTGATTTGATATTTTTAAATGCGTTTGATTACCTTCAATCTTAGAATACCCATGCTGACGTTGTTTTATAATTGGATAATGAAGCTAAGTTATGTTATAATACCAGCTGAATGGATTTTAAAAATTTATAAGAAATCATTATTAAAAAGGAGGTGGAAGATACTGCTGTCAGAAGTGACTTTTACTGTCGGACAGGAAGAACTTTCTGTCCGGATCATATATTCTAAGCGAAGGACCATCAGCCTTGAGATAAAGGCAGAAGGGACAATAAATGCCCGTGTCCCGGATTTTATACCGGATGCAGATATAAAAAAGCTCATTGAAGATAATAAATTAAAATTGTACAGAAAATATAAGGAATTTTGCCCGGAGGGTAAAAAAACAATAACAAAGGGCGGAAGCTATGATAAGTTATATTATAATGGTGCAGTGCTTCCCTTCGTATTAGGGGAAATAAAATTACTTCTTGTAAAAAAGGGCAGTAAGGATTCAGCCAAACTTTACTATAGAAAGCATCCGGACGGGAGCAGGAGCCTTACGGTAGAGACCGGGTCTGAGGACAGCGTTTTAATCAGAGACAGTATCACGGACTGGTACCGCAGGTATGCAAAGGAAACCCTGCTTAAAAAGACTGCTTATTACAGCAAAATAATGCAGACAGATTACCAAAGAATCACGGTAAGGGAGCAAAGAACCAGATGGGGCAGCTGCAGCAGCAAAGGGAATCTCAATTTTAACTGGAAACTTATGATGATGCCCGAGACAGTGATTGATTATGTAGTGGTTCATGAACTGGCCCATCGAAAGCATATGGATCATTCACCTGCTTTCTGGCGGGAGGTAGAAAAAATCCTGCCGGACTATAAAGATAGGAGATATTGGCTCAGGGAAAACGGAAGGAATTTTTCCTTCTATTAGCCAAAGAAATAGAAGGAGATTCTCTTTCTATGAACGAAAGAAATGGAGGACTTTTTATGTTGTTTTTATGGTATCCCAAATGTACAACCTGCCAGAAGGCAAAGAAATGGCTGGATGATAATCAGGTTAGCTATGAAGCAAGAGATATTAAGACGGATAATCCAACCTTTGAGGAAATCAAGGAGTGGCATAATAGAAGCGGGCTGCCCCTGAAGCGCTTCTTTAATACCAGCGGTCTGGTATATAAGGAAAAGGAGCTTAAGGACAAGCTGCCCGGTATGACAGAAGAGGAGCAGTACGAAATTCTTGCATCGGACGGAATGCTTGTAAAACGCCCTTTGATTGTTGAAGAGAAAAAGGTACTGGTTGGCTTTAAACAAGAGGAATGGGCTGCCTTCTACGGAAAATAAGAAGGAGAATGGGGATTTGATAAGCAGACAAGAAGAATTATGAATAAATTATAAGTATCCGAATGAAAATGCCGGAAGAGAAGAGGCTTAAGGCGTTTAAGACATATTCGATATTACTCTAAAAGTACCATATCTTTTAATGAATTTATTTAAAAGATATGGTACTTTATTTATTTCATTCTATCAGGTACCGGAACTACTGTCTGTGCCGGATTTGCTGGTATCCTTACTGGAATTGCTATTATTTGTACTGGAATTGCTATTATTTGTACCGGATTTGCTGTTATTCGAGCCGGAATCACTGCTATTCGTACTGGAATTGCTGTTGTTCGCACCAGTGCTGTTGTTCGTACCGGAATTCCCATTGTCCGGTGCCTGGGTAGGAGTATTTCCGCTGTCTGTATTTGGCTGCTGGTTCTGGCTGTTATCACTGCTTCCGCCAGGTCCTCCATTACCCTGACCCCGACCGCCGTCAGGTCCGCCGTTCTGTCCGCCGCCAAAGCCTCCGGGGCCTCCGTTGGTTTGAATGGTCGTATTGGCATTAACCGTATCGGAGATAGTAAAGGTATATACGGAAGTACCGTTGGAGTAAAGGGTATATTTTTTAGTTTTCTCTAAAAGAGGAGAGGATATCAGTAAATATTGATAGTCCTTTTCAGGGGTATAGGATATAATTTCTTTACCATCTTCAGTCTTTAGAGTAAGCTTGGTACCGGCTGTCTGTTTGCTGTCAAAAATATAGGCAGCGGAAGCCTGCTTGGAATCGTCCGAAGGAGCCTGTGCCATGCCGGAGCTTCCGGCAGCTATGAGGGTTCCGCCATTCATTGCAAAGGTAGTATCAAAATCCAGCGGACCGTTGCCGTCATTGGTGGGACCGGACACATAGACGGTACCGTCATTTATTGTAACAGAGCCATTGGCATCCAGGCCATCTCCATCAGCATTTACCGAAATGGTTCCGCCGTTAATCGTAAGTGCTGCACTGCCGCTTGATTCCTGGCCTCCCGGACCGCTTCCCCCGGCTGTCTCTGAGCTTTCACTGCCGCCAGAAGCATTGATACCGTCATCACTTGCTTTAATGGAAATATCACCGCTGTTAATGATTATATTTTCACTTTCAAGGCCTTCATAGCTCTTCTTAATTGTCAGCTTACCAACAGAGAGAGTTAGTGCTGAATCTGCATGCATGGCATCATCTCCCGAAGAGAGGGTAAAGGTGCCGTCGGTAACAGTAATAGTTCCGTTACTGTGGAAGCTGTCGTCAGAGCTGTCTACGGTAAAGGTACCGCCGTTAATAGTTAAAACAGATGCAGATTTGAAAGCTTTTGCACTGGATTTCTCAGTCTCTGAAGAAGCAGTGCTGGAAGCCGATGATGAGCCATTACCTGAATTGGAAGTTCCAGAAGACGCAGCATTATCTTTTGGTGTTTCGGCTGTTGCCTGGGAAGTTATGTCTGCCTTGGAATTCGAATTAGAATCTGTTGAATTGCCGTCATTGCCGTTATTACTGCTATTGCCGTTTGGAGCGCTTTTGTCTCCAAAGGATGGCCTCTGCCCGCCGTTTCCTCCAAAACCTCCTCCAAAGTCATTATTTGTTTTGGCCGCTGCATTAGCACTGCCGCCGTTTGTGGTCACATCAAAGGTACCATCGTTTACAATAAGGCTCGTTTCTGCCTGAAAGCCGTCAGCTCCGCTGGTAATGTGAAAGGTCCCCCCGTCAACGATAATAAAGCCTTTGCTGGTATCCTTGGTATTTGTGGACTTTATGGCGTCCCCGGTAGAATTCACCGTGATATTTCCGCTTTTAATGGAAAGGGAATCTTTTCCGATTATTCCGTCATCCACAGAGGTTATGTTAAGGGTTCCGTCTACTATTTTTAAATCATCCTTGCATTGTATGGCATTGTTAAAGTTTCCTTTTACATTTAAGGAACCGCTTCCGTTGATGGTCAGATCGGATTTTGAAAAAACCGCTGCACTGGGCTCATCGTCAGCATCATCGGCATATATATATTTTGCGGCATCTGCAATGGTATTTTTGCTTCCTTCTGCCAGAATCAGATATGCATTTTTAGCGTTTTTTATATAAATAGGAGCAGTGGTACTGCTTGTCATGTCGGCATTGTTTAATACAAGCCTGACATCATCCTTATCACCGGCTGCTACAATAAGGCTGCCGTCTGTTAAAGTGCCGCTTAGGACATAAGTGCCGGCTTTTGTAATGGTGGCAGTATTATCCTTAACTGTAACACTGTTATCACTGCTGGTTATGTTCTGTTTGTAGAAGGTTATTTTTACGGCAGAAGCTTCATCCCAGGAAGCGTCCAAATCCTTATCGCTGTATTCTCCGGTGGTCTGCTTTACAGTACTTACGACAGCAGCTTTGCTTTCTGTCTGAGCAGCTTTGCTTTCTGTCTGAGCAGCTTTGCTTTCTGTCTGAGTTTCCTGCTGGGTATTGGAAGCTGTTTTACCAGAGGAGCTGTCCTTTTTATTGGTGCAGCCCGTAAATAAAAGCAAACTTAATATTAGTAAAAGGCTTAAGCCTTTTTTTAGCTTGGGTCGTATCGCCATGTATTTTACCTTTAAGGGCAGCCAGGAAATCCTTTAGCCCCTTTTCCTTTCTTACTGTCTTATAATTCCATGTTAACAGCCTGCTGTATCCTGCCGCAGATGATTGTAAGATTACCATTTCTGCAGCGGATATCGTCAATCATTTCTTTTTCCTTACTGCCGTCCAGCAGCTCAATTTCATAGTATAAATCATACATGCTTCCTAAGTTGGTAGTCTTTACCTTTGTAAGAGTGACATTTTTAGTGTATTTTTTAAAAATGTCATCGAATACGTCCGTATAGTCCAGATTTTCCGGAATTGTAACGCGAAGCTCCTTATTTTCATTCTTTTTATCACCAAAGCTGAAACGGGATAGAAGAAAGAGGGCAAGGCCGATAATTACCGTAATAAGTACAGCATAGGTAATGTAGCCCATACCGGTTGCAAGCCCGACTACCATGGCAAAAAAGATACTGCTGATTTCCTTTGAGCTTCCCGGTATGGAACGGAAACGGACCAGACTGAAAGCACCCATAACAGCGACACCGGCTCCCAGGTTGCCGTTTACCACCATAATTACGGCCTGTACCAATGCCGGTAAAAGGATTAGGGTGATAATAAAACTTTTGCTATAGGTTCCCTGAGTCATATATATTACTGCAATAATACCTCCCAGTATAAGGGATACTACAGTGCATATTAAAGCAGTTTCAATGGTAAGACTGCCTGTTACTGAAGCTATAATGCTTGTAAACATAAGTTTCCATTCCTTTCGTCTATTAATTGTTCTTTATAAACATTTCCGTATTTGGAGAAAGATAAAGGATAAATCATCAGATCCGATAAAATACCGGCAAGCCATAGGGGATAAGCGCTGGGAACTTTTATTTCCATTAATACAGCACCCTTTTCAAGCAGGCATTTCCCATGGTCACCTTCCGCAAGGTCAAGCTCTGTCATCCGGCTGCGGATGTTCTGGTCAAAGGTTATTCTGATATCGGAATCCTCCATACCATAGAGCGCAATTCTGTCATATGCCAGATAGACCTTTGGTACCGGGCGGTAGAATTGAATAAAATAATCAATTTCCTTTAGAATCTGACTGTCCATGGAGGGATGGATTCCGTGTTTAAGATACCTCTTTGTTTCCTCCAGAGTCATGGAAACTCTTCTTTTGTAAACAACTCCCTTATATTTTTTCTTGATTTCCAGAAAAACAGCGGAGTTATCCGTAGGTATTCCATAGCTTCGAAGCCGAAGCTTTTCCTTATAAACCGGCCCTTCGATGGAAGTACGTATCAATTCGTAATTTTCTGTGTCAAAATAAATATTGCAGATGGTATGAAGTCCGTAATGATCCATTTTCATAAAGGGCAGCAGTTTTTCTTTTAATAATTCATAGTCCATATTGGAAAGCAGGTATTTTTTCTCAACCCGTTCAAAAATATTGTTAGATTTCATCTGGTTCATAAGCATTGCTCCTTCCTTAAGAATATCATAAATTAAAATAATGTTTCGTCTGTGTAAAATTTATGTAAATTCTATGAACTTGTAAATAATGAACAAATAAAAGAAGATAGCATAAATCAAGGTTTTATCATGATTTATGCTATCTTCAGTCTTGTATAATATTACGGTTTATTTTATAATGTTTCGTTCATACTTCCGGTTCGGTAGCCCTTTAAATCTAAGGCCGTATAAGAAAATCCGAGCTTTTTATAATACTCCTGGACTTCTTTCATAAGGGCTAAATTTAAAAAATTTTCCATTTCTATCTGTCCGACTTCAATTCTTGCAATGTCTCCATGATGTCTTACACGAACCTGGCGGAAGCCATGGTCCAATAAGAATTGTTCTGCCTTATCAACCATTTCCAGTTTTTCTTTTGTGATCTTCTGGCCGTAAGGGAATCTTGAAGAGAGACAGGCAAAGGCAGGCTTATTCCAGGTGGGAAGCCCCATTTCCTTTGATAATGACCGGATTTCCTCTTTTGTAAGCCCTGCTTCTCTCAGAGGGCTTAATACTTTATGCTCTGATACTGCCGTAAGTCCGGGACGGTAGTCACCCAAGTCATCCATATTGGAACCTTCTGCAATATAGGAGATATCCTTGGCTTTTGCAATTTCATCAATTTTTTCAAATAATTCATTTTTACACAGATAGCAGCGGTTAACAGGGTTATCGGCAAAGCCGTCCACATCAAGCTCTTCTGATAAAATTACCTCATGGGGAATTCCATACTTCTTTGTAAATTCCACTGCTTCCCTGTATTCTCTCTCCGGGTAGGTAGAAGAGCGGGCCGTGATAGCAAGTACTTTATCGCCTAATACATCATAGGCTGCTTTTAATAAAAAGGTGGAATCCACACCGCCGGAAAAAGCAATACAAAGGCTGTCAAGAGCGGAGAGATTCTTCTTTAATAGATCAAATTTTTCCTGTAAGTCCATATTATCCTCTTTTCTATATTTCCTGAAAGCTTGAAATATTATTATACCTCTATAATTCGGGTATCATCAAACTAATGATGCCCGAATTATGAATTGTCAACAATCTAATAGTATAACACCAGGGGAGGACTTGTCAACACGAGAAAGAAAGTGTACAGGATACGACATGGAGGCTATTTTAACGGAAAATTACACTGCTGGTATTTGCAGATTTTCTCAGGGCCTCTGACAATAGTTCTGACAATATTAAGGGCTCCGTCTTCATCGGCCTTTACCCTCCATTCCACCAGATTGATTGTATCATTAATAATCTCAATACCGGTAAGGCCCTTGGAGTGGATACAGCAGCCGGTGTTAAAGTAAGGTAATTCCTTTACCTTGGGAAAATGGGGCCTATGAGTGTGACCGCAGATTAGCATCCGTTTATTTTTATTGATCCATACCTTATAATTTTTTTCGATTTTATGACGCTTGTAAAGGTTCTTAGCCGGGCTGGCAGGATTGTGAAGTCCCACAACATGAAGGAAACGCCAGATGTAGCGAAGCATGATCATGGAGATAAACCATAGCTGGTCATTCATCAAATCTCCCTGATGCCCATGGACGACCAGAATCTCCTGACCTGTTTTCCGGTGCTTTAATACGATTGCCTCATGAGGAATAAGATTCTTAAACAGGCTCTGCCTTTTTTGCTTGTATTCATCATAGAAGCTGTAATAATTCTTTCTTACATATTTACTTTTTTTCAGATAAATATTATGATTGCCAAAAAGGAAGATAAGCCTGCCCTCGTTTGCAAATTTCTTCATGCCAAGGAATACATCGCTGTGAGCCAGACGGATATAGTTGAAATCCGTATATTCCCATAATTCATCCCCATCCCCGGCCTCTATATAAGTATATCCGTTGTTATAGTAGTAATCCAGGGCGTGAAGAAAGACATGCTGGTTCTTGGCAAATTCATCCGAGGCGCTGTCATCTCCTCTGTGACAGTCGCTGAATATAATATATTTGGAATTCTTATCAAAATACTCTACTTTTGCTGTTTTATAAGCCTGTGTAAGACGTTGTTCCGTAAACATTCATAGCCTCCTAAAAGATAATATAACGAAAAAGTAAGGGCAATTTATTAAAATTAATTGTAAAAACAGAAGGAATCTGATACTCTTAATTCTGTGCAATATTGCAGGGTTTATGCCATATTGCTGAAAAAATGATGGCATGTTTCCAATGCATGGGACGGAATGGAAATACATGATAGACGGAGGGACGGTCATGGGTTTGCATTGGGAACAAATATAAAATCAAAATAATTAGAAAGGATGCCCAAGGGCATTATGTGATATGAAAAGCTTTAAGAAAATTTATATAGAGATAACAAATGTCTGTAATCTATCCTGTAGCTTTTGCCCCAGGACCAAAAGGGACATGGCCTTTATGTCGGAAAGGTCCTTTGAAGAAATAATCCAAAAGATTAACCCCCATACAGATTATGTCTGTTTTCATGTGAAAGGGGAGCCTTTACTGCATCCCAAGCTGGGAGCTTTTCTTGATATCTGCAATAACTATGGGATCAAGGTCAATATCACGACCAATGGTACCCTGATTACAAAAGTATTAAAGGAGCTTGCAGGGAAGGATGCCTTGCGGCAGGTGAATTTCTCCCTTCACAGCTTTGGAGGCAGAGAGGAAGAGAAGGAAAAGTATTTGCAGGACATACTTTGGGCTTCGGAAGAACTTCTAAGGACAACAAAGACGAATATATCATACCGTTTCTGGAACCTGGACCAGGAGGCTGACCAAGGCCTGGCAGAAGAAGAGGAGAGCGGTGAGAACAGTGAAATGGACGATACCGGTAAATATCTGAAAATACTTGAAGAAGCCTATGGGATAGAAGGTTCGCTTAAACATTTGGCAGCCCCCGGAAGAGGGATAAAGATTGCGGACCGGGTATATATCAGCAGAGATTACCAATTTACCTGGCCCTCCCTTACGGAGGAAGAGGATGAGGGAAAGGGATTTTGCTATGGCTTACGAAGTCATGCCGGAATACTGGCGGATGGTACGGTGATTCCCTGCTGTCTTGATGGGGAGGGAGCAATAAGCCTTGGCAATATCTATGAGAAAAGCTTAGAGGATATCATAAACAGCCCTCGGGCCAAGGCAATCCATAGCGGCTTTTCAAATAGAAAAGCCGTAGAAGAATTATGCAGAAAATGCGGTTACCGAAAGAAATTTTCTCTTTCCTGAAATTATAAGGGCTTACGAAGATAAAATCATAAAAGATAAAACATACGAAGGATAAATCATACAGAAGATATATCTTATGGAAGTAGAATTCTACGGAAAAAAATCATACGGAAAATAAGTAAAAAAGGGGGACTGGTGCAAACAGATTGCGCCAGTCCCCTTCAAATATATCCTATTTTTTATTTATCCGATTGAAAAGCTTTCCAGAAGTCACCGTCTTTATTGATGATATTGCTTATGCTGTCAAAGGGAATCTTGAATTCAGGAAATCCTGCAGCATAAGGAGCGATATCGTAGGGATAGAAATAAAGGTAAAGGTTATTATTATCCAAATAAAAGTACTGGTCCTCCTGTATGGAAGTGAAAGAATCATTAAAATACATGGACTGCTCTTTTTTAGACTCTTCTTTAATTTTAGCAGCTACCTTCTTGCTTAATACCTTTACATAGTCGCTGTTTTCCAGAAACAAATCCTTTAGTTTATAAATTTCTCCGGTCTTAAGGTCAATCGGATAGTAGTTGTTAATTGGCATGCCGTGGGCAGCTCCAAAGGAATAGTCATAGCCTGATTTGTTCAGGAGTAAAAGGTTATTTATCGTTTTTCCTGTAAAGGAATCATCGACGGAGAGATTATCTTCCTTTTTTATATCCTTGCGGCCTTCAACAAAAATTGTATATAATTTCTCATTAATCTTTTTTTCTACCGAGCCGTCAGAAAGACCGGTAAGGACCGGATAGTGAACTACAACATATTTATTTGGCTTGAACTTCTCTGCCTTTAAGGTAAGAGAGGAACTGAGCTTCACATCATCAGAGGTCTGGTAAAAGACTTTTCCGTCAGAGGTTTCGTAGGTCAGGATATCATCTATCTCTGCTTTAATTACATTTCCGGTAAGAGTAAGTTTTCCCCTTCCTTCAAACTTTGGTAAAGTATCAACCACTTTACCCTTTGTATCTATGAAATAAGTGCTGGTATCATCCGTTGCCGAGGCATATCCGTTACTGTAGCTGCTCAGATCATAGAAAATATAATCTGTAAGCTTGGTGCCATTTGCATCAAAGAGGGCATAGGGAGTTGTAAAGGTAGAGGAATAGTCCTCTGTTCCGCTTTTTTTCATAACGGCAAATATATTATTGCCTAAATACATGAGGTTACCGTATCCGGTGTAGTCAGAGGATACATTGTTGGGAAGTGGAAGCTTTGCGCCCTTGTAATCCATTGCCTCCATGATACTGCTTCCGACACTGTTGTAAACAATATAGCCATCACGGAAATCAGAGATATAAATATCGTTTTTATTGATATCAACGCTGCTTAGTACTTTGCCGGTCTTATCGATTTTCTTAATCTGTTTGTCCGCATATACGTAAGCTGTGCCATCCTTAAATTCCGATGCCTTGTCGTATACGGCAGGCAGAATGATATTGCCGGCAGTATCTATATAGCCCTCCAGGGTTTTACCATCCTTGTAATCATCAAAAACAGCCATGCCATCATGATAGCTTCCTATGTTATAAGAGCTCTTGTAGATGCTCTTGCCAGTATAATCAATAACACTGTATTGATTATCTTCCGAATTAAATACAACGGCAAAGCCTTCACTAAAATCAGATGCCTGATCATAGACAGGATTGATTACAAAAGCACCGGTTTCATCAATATATCCATATTTATTTTCATCCTGGCTCTTTACATAGGCGGGTAACAGGCGGGTTGAGGTACTATCTGCGGCTGCTTTTGATTTATTATCATCTGCATCTGCCGTTATAACATCTGTCCGGCTGGCAGAATTATCTACATTTTTAATCACTTGTTCATTTTTATTCTGTGTGCTGCAGCCGCTTGCCGCAAGAATAGTAAGCAGCAGTATTGAGAATATTATTTTTTTCATCCAGCTTCTCCTTGTAGTCTTTGAAGGTTTATATGATCTTTTCGATAAAAGTTTTATATCTTTGTTATAAGATATTCCAACATAATACCCATGCATATCGCAAGTCTGCTGCGATATTGTTTAAATAAAAGATTAAAAATGCATAGCATTTTTCAATCTAATACCCATGCATATCACAAGCTTGCTTGTGATACTGCTTAAATAGAAAGATTTAAAAATGGAGCGCATTTTTAAATCTAATACCCATGCATATCACAAGCTAGCTTGTGATACTGCTTAAATAGAAAGATTTAAAAAATGGAGCGCATTTTTAAATCTATGTCTTATATCATTATAACAGTGATATTAGCAGGTTTCAAATTAAGTTTGTGTGACAAAATCATTACATAATTCACTTTCTATTTAAAATAACGGACAGTTGGTACAAAATTTTCCAGGAGCAAAGGAAAGCTTTATATAATAGCAATATATGCCTTTAAATAATTTTCGGTATTATAACTGTGCATGAAACAGTCTGATACAGCAAAAATCGGTCCTGTATCAGGGCAGAATCAATACAGAATCAGGGATTGTCTGTTTCGAGGGAGTTAAAAGCCATCCGGCATTGTCGTAAAACATCCTGGGATTTGGAAGGAATGAGCAGGTTATTAAGCAAGAAAAGGATTAATGACAGAAAAAATCCGTAAAAATAGCATTAAAGTCAATGAAAAGAATGTGATATAATAAATATTTTGACGAAAGCTACAAATTGGGATATAATTATAGAAAATAATAGGGCAGAGGTAATAATTGACAATATATGGAAAATGAAATACAATGAGAACAGACTATCTGTTATAGATATCATTTAATTCCAGGAAGGTTAAGGTTAGGAGGTGAGACAGATGGGAGATAAAAATCCAAAGAAAGCACCTAAGAAAAAACAGGGTGCAGAGAAGTCGGCTCCTCAGGCTTCTTCATCGGCAGCTGCTTCTAAGAAAGCAAAATAAGGAACAGAATAACAGACATAAAAAATTCCCCTTAGAGGGAATTTTTTATGTTATGCTGGAAATCGGGAAAGAGATAAAGCTTTGCTTTCAGCCGATATATGTTTTGCCGGCAATAATTATATCAGGAGCCATATCAGGGTAAAGGAAATCAGCACCTGGATTATGGCAAATTTAAATACTACCTGCGTATTGGACCAGCCAAGCTTCTTCCGTACATGGTCGTGGATGGGAGTTATGGTGTTTTTTAAAATATGGACTTTTAAGAAGCGGATTAAGGATACCTTTAAAAGGCCAAGTCCGCCATCTAAAATAAGCATAAAGGCTGCAGGGATGTATAGTAAAGGGCTGCCCGTTTTTAATATGGCAATGGCGATAAAAAAGCCCAGAGCTCTGGAACCGGCATCCCCCATCATCATAAGGCTTGGGGTAGCATTAAACCACAGGTAACTCATAATACAGGAGACCATGATCAAGATCATATAAGTATCATTAGGGTCCATGCCCTTAATTCTTCCTATGCCAAAAACCGTTAACAGTGTAATCACGGAAAGAGTACCGGAAAGGCCGTCAACGCCGTCAGAGCAGTTGGTTACATTAATAGATACCCAGATTAATATGGTAGCCAGAATGACAAACAGGGCAGGAGGAACGGTAACAGGGCTGCTTATAAAGGGTATTTCAAAGGTGGAGGAATTAAAGTTAACATAGGTAATGGCAGTGGTAAGTGCTATGGCAAAGTCTAAAAGTCCCTTCTTTAATTCTCCCCAGGGAGTTTTGGAACAGTCGTCTAAAAATCCCGTAAGCATGGCAGCTAAGAGCATAATGACATAGATCAGTTCCTCTGTGGTAACAGGAAGAAAGAGCAGAGTGGAAATAGCAAAGGTGAGAATAAACAAGAAGCCTGCCCCTCTTGGCTTTCCCTGGGAGAGCTTACCGTCATGGGCGAATTCCCGGCCTCCGTCTCTTGGCAGTATACCTGTACCGAATTTTAACAGCAAAAAGGTAACCGCATAGGTAAAAAGAATACCGATTAATGCGGTCATTCTATAATCTAAGTGTGTATTTAGCAGAGTTATCATGATTTTCTCCTATCATTTATTTTTTGCAGACGGTGCAGCTGTGGTTTTAAGGTGATTTCCGAAACCACCAGCCCATCCCTGCTCGTTATCATCATTTGGACAGCCTTTGCCACCTCTTCGGGCAGCAGGTAAGTGTCAGAAGTTTCGCCTTCCTTAAAGTCTGCGTTCCGGTAAAAATTACTCTTTGTCATGTCCGGGTGTATGGTGCATACTTTAACACCATACTTTCTTACTTCATCAAACAGGCTTGCAGAGAAGCTCGTCAGAGCTGACTTTGTAGCACCGTAGGCACAGCCGTGGGTATTGCTCTTTGACGCAGTAACAGAAGATATGTTGATTATAATTCCTTTATGTTTCTTTAAATCTCTGAGTAAAAGCTGACTTAGCAACAAGGGCACTTCTACATTTACAGAGACCATTTCATGTATTTTTTTCTGATTTAATTCTTCATGGGGACCAAAATACCCTACACCGGCATTGTTGACTAACAGGTGTATTTCCTCCTGCTTTTGTATCTCTTTGATATGTTCTGTTAACCGGAGGGTATTGGTGATATCACAGGTAATGGGGCAGAAGCACTTACTGTTTGGCGTATCCGGCGGAAAATTCCTGCCGAAAGCATAAACCCTGTAATCAAGCTCAAGCAGCATTCGGGTGATTTCCAATCCGATACCGGAAGAGGCACCGGTCACTATTGCTGTTTTCATGTTACTGTCTCCTTCCAGAGATAAATATTATCCTCCTTCAGCCATTTCGTCAACTCTAAATTGCAAAAGTCAAGGATTTCTTCTGCCAGAGCTTTATCATAGCTTAAGACCCCGGAAGAAGTGGAATAGGGATATTGCAGAACAAGGGAGTCCCTGCGCTGCTTTCTCATGACCTTCATGAAGTCCTTCGGTATACGAAAACAGCCAAGGCTTGCATCCTTTATCTTATCGGGAGGAATTCTTTCAAATACTTCCAGGAAAAAAGCGGAATACATTTCCTTCCAGTCCTTAACGGCCAAAAGGGGGTCAAAGCATAAACGTACCGGAAAACCCATGGAAAGGACATTATCGATAGCATCAAGCCTTTGTGCGAGGGCGGGGGTATGATGCTCCAAGGCTTCCTGTACAAAGGGAGGAGATAAGGTCCAGGCAAAAATGAAATTCTTTAAGGGCGCAAGCTCTTTTAAAGGAGTAAAGGCGGCACTTTTGGTACGGCATTCAATAGTAAGCCCTTTATGGGAGGCGGCAAAATCATAAAAGGATTTCACAAATCCAAGGAGTGGCTCCAGGGCCATCAGGTCCGTATCATAGGAAATACA
Source organism: Anaerocolumna jejuensis DSM 15929 (assembly GCF_900142215.1). GTDB lineage: Bacteria > Bacillota > Clostridia > Lachnospirales > Lachnospiraceae > Anaerocolumna > Anaerocolumna jejuensis. Next base: position 20,346 of record NZ_FRAC01000032.1, read on the forward strand.
AAGGTAAATATCTTTCTGTGAAAGCAGCAGCTCCAGTTCATTAAAGGTATCTTCCAGATTTACGAATATAACAAGGTTTGCACTCGGGTACATGCCCTGGAGGTAACAGTATTCACAGTCATAGATACAATTCATAACACAGGAGGTATAGTAAAAGTGGCTGTTTCCAAAATCCTGACAGGTAGGAGCACCTTCGTAAATTAAGGAAGTACGGTTTTTGGCAAGTATCAGGGACGGACTCTTTTTTTGCTCCATATAATTTTGACCGCTCCGGTTAAATACATCCTTGTAATGGGTTACAGGTATAAGCTCCGCATCAGGATAGCGGTCCAGAATCCTTCTGGTAACGGTATAATCATAAGCTTCCTGTTCTATATATATGTGAGAAAAAAACGAATTATAAAAGGTTTTTCTTAAAGTAGTCAAGGTATTTCTTTCCTTCCAATTTACTCTTAACCGGCAGGGGCATTTCCTTTGCCAGCAAGCTGGTAATGGTGAGGAAATCCCCCTTTACCAGCTTGCAGTACCGCAGATACTGCGTCAGCTCGTGCTCCATGGTTACCGATAATTTCAGGCTTTCTGACAACTGGCGGATATATTCGGTTTCCTCTTTAGTAAAATCATTGGTCGTTTCTGAAAATTTATTCAAAAGCCCGTTTATCCATTGGGCTATCACTGCAACATTATCACCGACCAGCCTGGAAACATCAATAGCTTCCATCAAAGATGGGGGTGCCGGCATAAGGTAGTCGGATATTATCTTAATAAAGAACATCTGATGGGGCTGAAAAAAGTAACGTCCTGCCTGATAGAGGGCGGCAGCCTCCATGTCTGCAAAGGATAATGCGTTCTCCGCCGGTAAGGTCGCACCTGATGTTATGAAGCCATTTTCTGAAGTAGAACTATTTTCATTTCTGAAGCCATCTTCCACAAGGGAACCTTCTGCAGAATCCGGAAGTGCCGTCTGTCTGCGGCAGGAAGTAATAATACTGCCCTCCCGGAAGGGATGGGTATACAGAATATCGGGGTAGTAGGTACGTCCTGTTTCTGCTTCGATAAGCTTATTGCACAGCACCGGAGTTCCAAGGGGTAAATCCCTTCGTCTGCTTCCGCAGATGCCGATATTTAAAAATAAATCAGCAGCGGCAGGAGATTCCCGGGTCAGGAAGGCGGCGGTAATGATGGCAGCTTCCATAGGGCCGGTACCCGTTATATACAGTACGGTATCCTCCTTTCTAAAAACCTGGAAAGAAGGGTAGGACAGGTCTTTTTTTAGGTTATAAAATTCAATAAAAGGTTTTGCTTCACTATAAAGTGCAGCAGAAATAATCAGCATAGCAGTAAAGGCCAAAAAATAAGCCTGCTCCTTCCAAAAAAATCTTACCTTTAATTATGTGTAACTTTTGGGTACATGTCAATCAATTCGTTAGAATTTATCGAAAAAATATTGATAGATAGGATAGAAATAGATATAATATTGAAATAAAAATGTAGAAGGACTGAAGAATATGAATTTTTTAATGCCCGGTGAATGGAAAAAGCATGAACGGACTTTTATAGAATGGCCGGTTAAGGCATCCCTCATATACCCTGAAAATTATGAGGAGGTACTAAGGGGATATCAAGAGGTTATAAAGGCAATCAGTGAATTTGAGCCGGTTACGGTTATAATAAACGAAGGAGAGAAGCACCCTTACCTTACGGAGATAGCAGAATATGCAGCGCTTCTTGAAATTCCCCACAACGATGCCTGGTGCAGGGACAACGGGCCTACCTTTGTATATGGAGAAGAGGGGGAGCTTGCTGCAATGAACTGGAAATTCAATGCCTGGGGGGAGAAGTACAAGCCCTATGACCTGGACGATAAGGTAGCCGGGAAAATTGCAGCGCACTATAATGTGCCCCAGGAGAAGGTGGATATCGTATTGGAAGGAGGCTCCATTCATTCTGACGGAGAGGGAACTCTTCTGACAACGGAAGAATGTCTCCTGAATATAAATCGGAATCCCCGTCTGAACCGGGAAGAGATTGAAGGCATCCTTAAGCCAAGACTTGGTATTCAGAAAATAATCTGGTTGAAAAAGGGCCTGTATGGTGATGAAACAGACGGCCATGTAGATAACGCAGCCTGCTTTGCCTGCCCAGGCAAGGTCATAATCCAGGTCTGTGAAGAGAAGGAAGACCCCAATTACCTTATAAACAGAGATAATCTCAGGCTTTTGGAAGAGGAAAGGGATGCACTTGGAAGAAGCCTTGCAATTGTAAAACTGCCGCAGCCTCCCAAAAGGGAGTATGAGGGTGAGCGGTTAACCTTAAGCTATATTAATTTTTATTTTGTAAACGGAGGAATTATCCTGCCCGTATTTGGTGAAGATGCGGCGGATACCGATAAAGAGGCAGAAAGAATTTTAAAAGAAACCTTTCCGGATAGAAGAATAAGAACGGTGGATGGGATGCCTCTTATAAAAGAAGGCGGAAATGTTCATTGCATTACCCAGCAGATGCCCATAGGAAAATAACTGATTGAAAAAACACCTTTTAACACATATTAACAACGTAAATACAGCAAAAAATAGAAGGAGAAATTCCAATCAGAATCTCCATACAGAAAAGAGGTTGCCATGAGAAAGGTCACGGTTGCAGCTACTCAGATGAGCTGCTGCGATAATATAGAGAAAAACATTGAGAAGGCGGACAGACTGGTGCGGGAAGCAGCCGCAAAGGGAGCAGGCATCATTTTGCTTCAGGAGCTTTTTGAGACCCCCTACTTTTGCCAAAAGGAAAAGCCGGAATATTATGAATATGCGGCAGAGATTGCCGAAAATAAGGCAGTTGTACATTTTAGAAGGCTTGCGGCAGAGTTAAAGGTCGTACTTCCCATAAGCTTTTATGAAAAGAGTAATTATGCCAGATATAATTCATTGGCTATGATAGACGCGGACGGTGAAATCCTGGGAGTTTACCGTAAGAGCCATATACCGGACGGGCCGGGATATGAGGAAAAATATTACTTTAACCCGGGAGACACCGGCTTTCAGGTATTTCAAACAAAATACGGCAGAATAGGAGCAGGTATCTGCTGGGACCAGTGGTTTCCGGAGGCTGCCAGGTGTATGGTACTTATGGGAGCAGAAATCCTGCTATACCCCACAGCCATCGGCTCAGAACCGGAGAGCAGGGAGGTAGATTCCAAGGGGCACTGGCAAAGATGTATGATTGGGCATTCTGCCAGCAATCTGGTTCCGGTGGTCGCATCCAACCGTATTGGAACTGAAAAAGCGGAGGATTCTGAAATCACCTTTTATGGTTCCTCCTTTATAACCGGCGGCACCGGAGAGATGATAGCGGAGGCCGGCAGGGAGAAGGAAGAGATTCTGACTGCGGAGTTTGATTTGGAAGAACTCGAAAAGGCACGTATTGAATGGGGAATATTCAGGGATAGAAGACCTGACCTGTATGGTACGATTTTAACTTATGACGGCAGAATCCGTTAGATTTTCAAAGGAGGCTATTTTATGTTTGTTTCAGTAAAAAATCCGGAACTGCTTAGGATAACAAGCAGTGTTGACAATACAGCCTATTTTGGCGGTGATCAGGAATGGTATGAAAAGAAGTGGAATAAAGATGCCGGCTGCGGGGCAACCAGTGCCGCCAATTTATCTGCTTATCTGGCTGCCTCCGGCAAAGGCTTAAAAAATCTATATCCTTATGAAACAATGGAAAAATCCGATTTTACAAAGCAAATGGAAGATTTAATATTATATGTTACACCGGGAGCAATGGGGGTCAACCATGTGAAAAAGTTTACCGATGGTTTTGACCGGTTTTTAAAAGACCGCAATACTGCCTTAACTGCTAAGGTTCTGACCACAGACAAGGTACCAAAGGCGGAAAGAAAGCTTTCCGAGCTTATGGACTTTGTAAGGGACGGTCTTTCAGCGGATTGTCCGATTGCTTTCCTGAATCTTTCAAAGGGTGAGGAAAAGCGCATACAGGGCTGGCATTGGATAACCATAACGGCTGCGGAGATAACAGAGGATAAGGTGAAGGCAATAGCATCGGATGAAGGAAAGAGAATCGAGTTTGATTTAGGACTCTGGTTTCTTACAACCCGCAGACACGGGGGCTTAATATATTATAGTTAAAAATATAGACACGGATTTAATCGTGCAGATAGTATAGATTTAGGAGGGAGTTCGTTTCCCTCCTTTGCTTAATAATTGTCAAAGTTAGCGAACAACTAAACTTTATATAATGCTTATTAGTGGATTGCTGGGAGTATCCTAAAGTTTGTGTAAACCTTCAAACTGATGTAAAATAAAATTACTCAGTTTGGAGGTTTTATTTTATGGCAAAGAGAAGAAGGGACGAATCTCCCGAAAGACAGGCACTACGTGAAATGGTTAATGGATATCTGAAAGAAAATCCAGTTAAGAATGGAACAGACGTCAATGCTCTCATGAGAGAAATGATGTCTGTCATTCTGGAAGGTAGTCTGGATGGCGAAATCGAGGAGGAATTGGGGTACTCCAAGTACGATTTTCGGAACAAAGAAACAGAGAACAGCAGAAATGGCTATAACTCAAAAACATTACATACCAGCTATGGAGACATGGAACTGGACGTTCCCCGTGACCGAAATGGGGAGTTTGAGCCTAAAATCGTTAAGAAATATCAAAACACGTTGACACAGGACATGGAGGAAAAAATCATATCCATGTATGCCAAAGGAATGACCACCGGAGATATTGAGAGCCATATGCAGGAGCTTTATGGAATCGATATTTCCGACAGTACCATCAGCCGGATTACTGACAAAATACTCCCTATCGTGAAAGAATGGCAGGAACGGCCACTGGAAGATATTTATGCTGTCGTGTTCCTGGATGCCATACATTTTCATGTCAGAAGTGAAGGCCGGATTGTAAAAAAGGCTGTTTATATCTCCATCGGCATTGATATGAGTGGACGCAAGGATGTTCTGGGTATGTATGTCGGCGAAAACGAAAGTGCGAAGTTCTGGCTGTCCATTATGAACGGTTTAAAGAACCGTGGAGTACAGGATATCCTAATTGCATGTGTGGATGGTCTGACCGGATTTCCCCAGGCGATTGAAGCGGTCTTCCCGGAAACAGAAATCCAGCAGTGCATTATCCATCAGATACGGAACACGACAAAGTTTGTATCCTACAAGGATATCAAACCGCTCATGGTCGATTTAAAGTGTGTGTATGCTGCACCTACAGAAGATATCGCATTAGGTGAATTAGATTTGTTTGATGGAAAATGGGGAGGAAAATACCCGAAAATAGCAAAGTCATGGAAGGACAATTGGGCTAACCTTTCCACGTATTTTAAATATCCCGAAGCGGTCCGCAGACTTATCTATACTACAAATACCATAGAGGGCTTTAACCGGCAGCTCCGGAAGGTTACCAAAAGCAAAACCGTGTTCCCCACAGATGACAGCCTGCTAAAAATGCTGTACCTGGCCACGATGGACATCACAAAAAAATGGACAGGGCACCGTCAGGACTGGGGGCAGATTCATTCCCAGTTGGAGATATTCTTTGAAGAAAGGTTATCCTAAAAGGGGAAAAATCAAGGTATTAAGACTGCCAAAGGGGAGTTTTACTTGACAACCCTAAAAACAGTTTTATAATACAAGCATGGGCAAGAACCAATGGAAAATGGCCTTGCCCATAAAGTACAATAAAATTTTATATCAGTTTTTCGAGTTTACACGGACTTTGAAACGGTCTCGTATTGCTCTTTTTTAGTCAACCATTAAGAACCACTTAAAACCAAATTTGTCTTTTAATTCACTCATACAGGTCGCAAAGGCTGGCTTATGAGGTGCTTCTATAACAGTACCACCTTCTTTTAAAATATCAAATGCCCTCTCGACATCTGCAACTGTGTCAAATACCACAGCAAGGAATAAGGAATCTGCTTGAATTCCCTCTCGTTCTGTGCCGCCATCAGACAATCTAATTCTTTGTTTTCCAATTCGGGCTTCAGTATGATATATAAGGTTTGTTTGTTCATCTTTTCCCTGCCAATCAACTTCTAAATTAAAAGCTTTTTTATATAATGCAATCGCTTCCTCACAACGACCACCGCAATGTAATGTTGGTATAACAATCAAAATCTTCACCTCCCAAAATATAAAGTATATCCAGTATGCGTCTTGTAAACAATCGTAAACTAAAGATATGGTAATATTATACAGTATAAGATTGTTTTAAATCAATATATTTGTCATTTACATCTTTATAAAAATGAGCATAGAAAATAAAGGGTCATTAACAATGTCTTCTTCATCAAACTTGAAATATTTATTATTCAGGACTCCACTATATAAAAACTTCATAAAATGCTTGACAAATGCAATCAAATAGGGTATATATAAATTATATTGTAAACAATTAAATTATAAAAAATATAAAAAATAAACAGGAGGCCTATTATGGAATTTTATAATTATTCAGCAGTAAAAATGGATGGAAAGGAACATTCTATGGAGGAATACAAGGGGAAGGTATTAATTGTAGTGAATACAGCCAGTAAGTGCGGCTTCACTCCCCAGTTCAAGGATTTGGAAGAGTTGTATGAGAAATATAAGGCAGATGGTCTGGAAATAGCAGGCTTCCCCTGTAACCAGTTTGCCGCCCAGGACCCAGGAGATAATGATGAAATACATTCCTTCTGCCAGTTAAATTACGGTGTTTCCTTTGATATGTTCCAAAAGGTAGATGTGAACGGAAGCAATACCCATCCTCTTTATAAATATCTGAAAAATGAAGCCAAGGGTACCTTGGGAAGCAGTATAAAATGGAACTTTACGAAATTTCTTGTTGACAGGGAAGGAAATGTTGTAGAAAGATTTGCACCCAATGTAAATCCAGGCAAAATGGAAGATAAGATCAAGGAATTGCTTGGGAAAAACTGATTACACGAATTTAATAAAAGGCATATTGAATTAGATAAAATTAGGAGTTCCTGTAATTGATGTGGAATACCAAGATTAATATGTAAGATGCCAAGATTCTAATGAAGTAAGAAATTATTACAAAAGATAAAATTATAGATCATAAATAAATCAAAACCATATAAGGAGCAAAGGTTATCTTGCTCTCTATATGGTTTTTGAATAGCAGGACAGCTATGTTTATTTTGTAACTGTTCTTCTCTGTAGTTTCAGCGCACAGTACTTTGAATGCAGTTTTTGCGTAGGGTTCTTTAGGCACAGTTTTTATGCACAGCTCTTTGTACACATTTTGGGGTATGGTTCTTTGTAAACAGTTTTTTCGTCCAGTACTTTGTACATATTTTTTATGCGGTTCTTTATACACAGTTTTTGCGCATGGTTCTTTACACACATTTTTTACACGGTTCTTTGGGCACATTTTTTTCGCGGTTTCTTTACGCACAGATTCTGTCTATATCGTCTCCATTTAAGGATTCTTTCTCCAGAAGTTCTTCTGTTATTTTCTCAAGTAAGTTAAGATGGCTTTCTAACAGCTCCTTGGCTTCATCATATAATTCCTTCATCTGAAGGCGGCATTTGGAAAGAAGTTCTTTATCCATGGTATCTTCCAGGGCTGCCTGGCTGAACATACCCATCTCGTCATCCATGCCGTACCTGCTCATATAGTTATAAAGGAGGGTAGAAGCTTTTTCAATATCATTGCTTGCTCCGGTGGTAATATCATCCTTGCCGAATATAAGCTCCTCAGCAGCTCTGCCTCCCAGTAAGACCATGATTTCTGAAAGTATCCCCTGCTTTGTTTTGAACAGGGTATCCTTTGGAATTGACAGGTTGAAGCCGCCTGCTCCTCTGACACTGGGAATTATGGTTACCTTGGATATATACTGGTCAGGAGTCAGAAGCTTCGTAACCAGGGCATGTCCTGCTTCATGGTAAGCCGTTATTTTTCTATCCCTTTCGGAAATATAGCTGCGGTCCATAACAGGGGCACCGGCGATCACGGAATAAAAGGCCTTATCCACATGCTCCTTAGCAATAACGGACTGTTTATCGTTGGCAGCATTGATGGCGGCTTCGTTCAGCAGATTTTCCAGCATTGCTCCGCTGAAATAGACCGTGGACTTTGCCAGGCTGTCCAGATTCACGTTATCGGCAAGGGGTTTTTCATTGGCATATAAGCTTAATATCTTTTTTCGGGCATTTACATCGGGAAGACCGATTTCTACCTGTCTGTCAAAGCGTCCCGGCCTTAAAAGTGCATCATCCAAGGTGTCCAGCCTGTTGGTAGCTCCGATTACTACAATACCATTATTATCGTGAAAGCCTGACATTTCTGTCAGCAGTGCGTTAAGTGTCTGATCACGCTCATCATTGCTTGCATTGGCGTTTCTGGCACGTTTTTTACCGATAGCATCGATTTCGTCAATAAAGATAACAGCTCTTTCGCTTTTCTTGGCTTTATTAAAGAGGGAGCGGACACGGCTTGCACCTACACCGACATACATTTGGACGAAATCAGAGCCGCTCATGGCATAAAAGGGTACTCCGGCTTCCCCTGCAATTGCTTTTGCCATCAATGTTTTACCTGTTCCGGGAGGCCCGTATAAAAGAACTCCATTTGGCATTCTTGCACCGACACTGTTATACTTTTCAGGGTCCTTGATAAAAGAAATGATATCCTCGACCATCAGCTTGGCTTCTGTGTTGCCGGCTATCTGGTTAAAGGTAATGGATGGTGCTGAAGGCGTTTTCTTTGAGGAATCCGAAATTAGAGGCTTATCACCGCCATTCTTTCTGATAAAGAAGAAAATGGCACTTCCTGCTGCTACAAGGAAAAGGATCTGAAGCATTCGAAGAAAAATGCTGTTTTCCGTGTAATTAATTTTTATATTATGAAGCAGAAGATATTCTGTAAAGTTCTCCGTTTTAGGATCAGGGATGTTATATTTTTTCAGTCCGTCCTTCTCGATCATGGCGTGAAAAGTGGAACCGCCCGGTGTAATTGTAACAGAATTTACCTGACCATTTTCCGCTGCCTGAAGGAAAGAGGGGTAGGACATATCCGTACTGCGGTAGTTTAAATTCTCAAATCCAAGGGCGCCCACGCAGAATATAATAAGCGCACCCAGGATGAACCAATATAATTTCTTCATGTAATATCCTCCCGGTCGTGAATGTAGTTTACATAATCAATAGGACTATTATAGAACAATATATACCATAAATCTACAAAATATTACTGGAAAATATGAGCGTTTATGGCAGTAAAGTAGGAAGGATACCTGTTTTTGAATGTTAAATAGAAAATAAATAGTAATAAAAGTTGTTGTTCAGGATAAAACAATTGAAAATGTATGTATGCTTAAGGCAGATAGGGGGTGGGATTACCGCTTGAATCAATCAGGTTTATCTCAACAAGAAGCATCTTGTCAACCCAGTCATCAAACCGTATATGCTGGCCAGTCAGCAGTTCATATGCAGTTTGTGCTCCTAAGGAGCCCATTTCATAAGGATTCTGGGCAATGGTACCTTGCATGAGACCTTTCTTTATGGCATCTATTGCGGCAGAATCACCATCAAAGCCAATCAGCATAATCTTTCCGGTCTTGCCGGCTTCCTCCAGGGCTCTTGAAGCTCCCAGTGCCATGCGGTCATTTTCACTGAAAACCACAGCCAAATCGTCCCCGTAGGAGGAGAGAATCTCTTTCATTGCCTGATACCCTAAATCTTCTCTGGAATCGGCTCTGATTTCTGCCACTACGTTATATCCTCTGTCATTCATAACCCTTTTAAAGGCGTCGCCTCGTTTATTGGCATAGGTTGCTGTTTCTTCTGTTTTGATGATTGCGGCATTTTTGCTCGTAATATTATTGGTGCTGATTAATCTTAAAGCGTATTCAGCAGCCAGGACACCCCCTCCGTAGGAATCGGAAACAATAAAGGCATCATAGAGGGAATCTCCCGTTCCGATATCGACAATAACAAGAGGAATGCCGGCGTCCTGGGTCATGGAGGATATGATTGGCATGGCATCGGGATTGATGGGGGATATGACAAGAGCGTCAATGCCCTGGGCTATCAGATTTGTTACACCGGATATCATCTCGGAAGTACTGCTTTTCTGATTGTGTGTAATTACATTCATGCCAAGTTCTTTTGCCTTATCAATTAAACCATTCTGCATTGTATTGAAGAATTCATAATCACTGTTATATACGGACCAGCCAATAGTATAAGGCTTAGTGTTTAAATTTGTGCCGTTTGCGGGAGAGGTCGTCTGATTGTTATGGGAAAGATGGTCATATAATAAAAGAAGGAGAAGAGTAGCCGTAATCAGGATAAGACCATGTATAATTTTTCTTATAGGTTGTTTCATTGCACCAGGGCCTTTTATTGGTATATTTCCTAATATATGCTTAAGTTTCATTCAACATACGAAACTAAAATTCTTTTTCAGGAGAGTAAAAACTGCGGATGGCAGCATTTTCATGTATTATATGAAGAAAAAATGATGCAGGAGGATTGACAAGCCAAGACTTGTGTTGTAAGATAAAAAACATAAATTGAATATGACCTCACTATGGCAGTGAGGTAGAGGCGCGGTATTTAACAGTCTTAATTGGAGCAGAGGAGCTGGGAAGATTGAGAGAAGGAAATATCGCCGAAGTGGTTATGCATCCTCAATGCATACTGCTGGGTCTGCAGTTAACAGCTGCAGGACTGTCTTATCAGACTACCCAGTCTGGTAAGTTGTGCTATCTCATCTGGGATTGTGTGGGCTGTTTTTAGAAAGTCCTTTTAGATTTAAGGGGACTTTTTTTATTGTACATTACCCTGTTAAAGGGACGAATTAAAGGAGAGATGAGCTATGAAAAAAAGATGGATGGCAATATTGGCAATGACCTTGTCCATTGCAGCAATCCTAACTGCCTGCGGTACCAAAGATACCAAAAGTACGGGAAGCCAGGACGGAGAGGATGCCAATGCTGATGTATTCCGTGTAGGGATGGAGTGCGGTTATGCACCTTTTAACTGGACACAGTTAGGTGATTCCAACGGGGCAGTGCCAATTGACGGTGCTTCCGAATATGCAGGCGGGTATGATATTGAGATTGCCAAGAAAATTGCAGATGGTATGGGCAAGAAGCTTGTAGTTGTTAAGACAGAATGGGACGGACTTTTACCTGCTTTGACCTCAGGAAAGATTGATGCCATTATTGCCGGTATGTCACCTACTGAAAAGAGAAAAGAAACCATAGATTTTTCAGATAATTATTATAAATCAAATCTGGTTATGGTAGTTAAGAAGGGCGGTGCTTTTGAAAAGGCAACCTCCATTCAGGATTTTAAGGGAGCCAAAATCACAGCTCAGTTAAATACCTTCCATTATACAGTAATTGACCAGATTAACGGGGTTAAAAAGGAAGCTGCGATGGATAATTTCCCTTCCATGAGAGTTGCATTGGAGTCCGGTATCATTGACGGATATGTTTCCGAACGTCCGGAGGGTGTCAGTGCTTCTAATGCCAACGATAAATTCGTCATGGTGGAATTTAAGGATGGTTTTCAGACATCGGATGATGATACGGCAATTGCTGTCGGCTTGAAAAAGGGCAGTGACTTAACAGCCAAAATAAATGAAGTTCTTGCGGGAATTTCCGAAGATGATCGTACAAGCATTATGGATACCGCTATAAAGAATCAGCCGGCAGCTAAATAGCCTTTGCCGGAAAGAAAAATTTCGCAGAGGAAAAACCGGGTGTGATGTCTGCAGCCGGTTTTTCTTAGAGTTTGGAGGAGAAGGATGAGTTTTACACGAATAGCACAAACATTTGCTGACTATTGGCCCATGTTCCTGCGGGGCTCCTGGTCAACCTTATACATATCAATTATCGGAACCGTTATAGGCTCCTTCATAGGTCTTTTGATAGGAGTTATCCGTACCATTCCGGTACCGGAAAGAGGAGTTAAAAAGATAATAATAAAGATAATCAATGCAATTCTTTCTGCTTATATCGCACTGTTTCGCGGTACGCCCATGATTGTACAGGCTGTACTTATATACTACGGCTCTGCCGAAGCTCTGCACATAGATATGAACAAGACCTTTGCGGCTATCTTTATTGTTTCCATCAATACCGGTGCCTATATGTCCGAAATTGTAAGAGGCGGTATTATATCCGTTGACAGGGGACAGTTTGAAGCGGCACAGGCAATCGGAATGAATCATATAAAGACCATGCGGTATATCGTTATGCCCCAGGTAATCCGTAATATCCTGCCTGCAACGGGCAACGAGTTTGTCATTAATATTAAGGATACCTCTGTGTTAAGTGTAATCGCCGTATCAGAGCTGTTTTACCAGTCGAAGTCAATTGTAGGTACCACCTTCCATTATTATGATACCTTCTTTATAACCTGTATCATTTACTTTATTATGACCTTCACTGTTACCAAGATTCTCAGATTTGCCGAGAAGAAACTGGACGGACCGGATAATTATATACTGCTTGGCAACCAGATGCAGGTTGAAAAGCCGGAAGACGGTGCAAAAAGGGCAGCAAAATAAGGATAGAAAGGAAAGGAAGGATAATTATGGATAATTTAATTGAGGTAAAGCATTTAAGCAAATCCTTTGGTGAACATGCTGTATTAAAAGACATTGATTTTAGTGTGAACAAAGGGGAAGTAATCTGTATCATAGGTTCCTCCGGTTCCGGTAAATCAACACTTCTCCGCTGTATTAACCTGTTGGAAAAGCCCTCGGGCGGAGAGATATTTTACAATGGTGAAAACATCCTGGATGACAGGCATGATATTTATAAATACCGGACAAAATTAGGTATGGTTTTTCAGCAGTTCAATCTTTTTAACAATTATAATGTGCTGGACAACTGTGTGATAGGACAGCTCAAGGTCCTTAAAAGGAACAGGGAAGAGGCGAAGGAAGTTGCCCTGAAATATTTGAAAACGGTGGGAATGGAGCAGTTCGTCAATGCAAAACCAAGACAGCTCTCCGGCGGCCAGAAGCAAAGGGTGGCAATTGCAAGAGCTTTGTCCATGGAGCCGGATGTCATGCTCTTTGACGAACCCACTTCAGCTCTTGATCCGGAGATGGTCGGCGAAGTCTTAAAGGTTATGAAGGAGCTTGCAGGAATGGGACTTACCATGTTGATTGTAACCCATGAGATGGGTTTTGCAAGGGACGTAGCGGACAGAGTCGTATTTATGGACCAAGGGGTCATTGCGGAAGAAGGTAATCCGGAAGATATCTTTAATAATCCAGCTCAGGAAAGAACAAGGGAATTCTTAAGCAGGGTTTTGGAAGAATAATTAAAAATATAAAATATTGGACATGATACCGCCCGGGAAAACGCCGTTATTGGACTGATGAAATACCGCAGTTGCATTAATCAGCCACTTTCCCGGGTTATTTGCTGTCAATGCGATGTCGGTGCGGACGCCGGAATTAAACTCCAGAGTATCATTAACAATATCCATGTACTGGTTATCCCTTGAGAAGCCGTTAATGGAAAGAACCCGGAAATGATGACCCTCCAGGTGAATCCAGCCGGCTTCTCCGGCCTTTGAAAGAAATCGCATCCGTACCTTATCGCCGTCGCATAAATAGATGGGAGAGGTATAGGGATAGCACCTGCCGTTCAGGGTAAAAAAGTTCGGATTTCTGTGGAACATGTCGGGGGTATAGCTGCCGGGTATGATTTTACCCAGGGGCAGTTCCGATACCTCCCATTGCTGCATCAAAAACACAAAATCCTTATCCGGGATATCGTCTGCTTCTAAAGTATCCCCAAAGGGAAGTATTATAAGAACACCAATAAGCCCCAGAGAGACTTGAAAATCCTGTGAGGAATGGTATAGAAAGGCACCTGTTTTGTCACATAGAAGCTTGTAGGTATAGGATTCATCAGGATTAATAATCGGCCCGTTGTAATTAAAATCCGGTAAGCCTATAATCGCACCGGGTTTGACATAGCCCTGGATTGTAAGATTTGTAGGAACGGAGAGTTTATTTTCCAACGTTAAAAAAAGCCATTCACCCTGCCTCATGATAATTACTGGGCCGGGTGTTTTTTGGTTGTAGCCAAAAGCATTCAGAGTGATTTCAGGCAGAATTTTCTGTTCAACCGGTTCCGCCCGAAGGCTGAAACGCCGGACTTTATAGGAGTATTGATAGGGGGCTATATCCATGTCAGGTGCCATAACATGGGATTCCCACTTGTAATGCAGATTATTGGAATCTATCAAATTATCAATTTGTCTTTCCATTTTTGAAACCTCTGAAAAATTAGACTTTAAAGAACCTTAGCAACATTAAACAGGTTATTTACCACAAGCCACATCCCTGGGAAATAGTTCATGATCTGCCATACGCCGGCACCATTTAATTTAAACTCCGGTATCAGACGGTATTTGGCATTCATGCTTCTGGCATCGTCAAACCATACGACGTGCTCCACTCCATCGGAATTTGTATAGTAGTAAAAAGGAGCCTGGGAGGCTTCATCGAACTGGATGGTAACACCATATTGCACCCCTCTTTCAATGGCCTGCACATTGCTGATAGTCTCTGCTTTGGATTGGCCTTCAACGTAGGGAAGAGGCCAGTCATAAGCATAGTTCGGCATACCCATAAGGATCTTATCAGGGTCAATGACGGAGACGCCGTAGGAAAGAACTCTTCGGACGCTGTTTAAGGGAGCGGTTGCCATAGGGGAGCTGTAAGTGTAGCCCCATTCATAGGTCATCAACAATACCTTGTCAGCAATAGCGCCAATTCTCGGGTAGTCATGGGCCTGGTAGAGAAGTCCGGCTTGTTCACCGGAAGTTTTGGGTGCCAGTGCAACTGTTAAAATATATCCGTTAGGCTCCAGCTTGTTTTTTAAAGCAGAAATAAAGCTGATAAAGCCTTCTTTGTCTTCGGGACGAACAAATTCAAAGTCAATATCAACACCGCTGTAATTTTTATTCTGGACATTGGAGAGAATATTATCTATGAGACGGCTTTGGCCCTCCGGGTTTGTAAACATTGCATGGGCGATTTCGTTGCTGAAATTACCGCCTGCATCCATTGGAGCCAGGACCATGAGAGGGGCAACGTTATAATCTCTGGCCAGTTGGATCAATTCTGTATCGTCAATTGGGATTAAATCACCCTCCGGTGTAAAGCCATAGGTAAACAGGGACAGATAGGTCAGGAAGGGAAGAGTTTTTCTTAAGACTGTCCGGTCGATGTAGGGGTAGGCATAGGCATTAATCACGATGTCGCCAAAGTTTTCATCACGGCGAAAGCGTATAACAAGTACAGTTCCCGGAATCAGGAATTCTGTGTTGGCTATCCAGGGATTATTTTGAAGGAGCCTTGTAGGGGTGACGCCATATTCTTGTGCAATGCCATATAGAGTGTCACCCTCTGCTACTGTATGAATTACTTCAGGAAATTGTATTACGAGACTTTGACCGACCAAAAGATTATTGGCATTTGTTAATTCGTTATCTGTAATGATTCTGTTGGAGGTAACACCATATTGATTTGCAATAGAGGAAATGGTATCACCTGGCTTGACAACATATATGGTCATAGAACTTAAAACTCCCGCTATCAGACTTTATAATCAATGTATGCAAAGATGGCAGGGGTGTGATAACTTTTATTCCTCATCTGTAAGAAGTTCCATGATGGAATGAAGGTTACCGATGGTCTTGGAAATAGTCTCTTTGTCAAAGCGGACGGAGCATACAAGGTCTTTTGGAACATTAATTGCCAGTGACTTTAAATCGCGGCCCTTTTCTGTCAAGGTTATAACAACATTCCGTTCATCATTAGAGCTTCTGACCCGGTTAATTAAATTCTGGGCTTCCAGCTTTTTTAAGAGGGGTGTTAAAGTTCCGGAATCCAGATATAGCTTATTACCCAAATCCTTAACAGTTAGATTATCTTCCTCCCATAAGGCCAGCATAGTAATATAACCGGTATAAGTCAGGCCAAGAGGCTCTAAGATAGGCTTATATTTTTTTATTATTTCTTTCGAGCAGACATATAGCGCAAAGCAAAGCTGATTGTCAAGCCTGAGGATTTCATCGCCGGATGGAGTTTCATTTATTTTATTTTTCATATTTATACCCATTGCATATCCCAGCCAGGCCAGCAGACCGGTCTGTGATACTGCCACAAATAAAAATAAGTGAAAGAAGCTGTAAGTGGCATCCTTTCAAAAATAATATTTTCTTTCACTCTTATATTTATTGCATACCGCTGTCAGGCCAGCAGACCAGTCAGCGATATTGCCATAAATAAAAATGCAAATAAATTTTATGCAATTTAATAGTAATAAAAAACCAGTAAAATGTCAATAGTAAGTATTGACAAAACAAATAATATTTTATACAATCTAATTAAGATAAATAAAATCAAATCAACTTAAATTTGTGAAGGAGGATTATTATGACAGTACATGATTTTAAAGTAAACAATATAAAGGATGAAGAAATCTCATTGGACGCATACCGCGGAAAGGTGCTTTTAATTATTAATACCGCTACAAGGTGCGGTTTTACACCTCAGTACGATGAGCTGCAGGATCTTTATGAGAAGTACAAGGACGAGGGTTTTGTAATTCTTGATTTTCCCTGCAACCAGTTCGGGGCACAGGCACCGGGAAGCAATGAGGAAATCCACAGCTTCTGTGATGCCAAATTCGGAATCACTTTCCCCATGTTCTCCAAAATAGAAGTGAACGGAGAGAATGCGCATCCTTTGTACAAGTTCCTTGTCAGCCAGAAAGGCTTCCAGGGCTTTGACGAAGCACATGAATTAACTCCCGTTTTAAACCAGATGCTTAAGAAAGATGATCCTGACTTTGACAAAAAGCCCAGTATCAAATGGAATTTCACCAAATTCCTGATAGACAAGGAGGGAAATGTGGCTGCCAGATTTGAGCCTATGGATGATTTAGGCTATGTAGAAGGCAAAGTAAAGGAACTTCTTTAATATTTAAGAGATTGACAATTAGAGTATAATTCTATATACTTAACCATAAGTTAAATGTGAAGAGGCTGCAGACGGTGTTTGCAGCCTCTTCACATATAAGGTTTTCTTTGGGCGAGGGAACAGTAGTAATCAAAATATTCATCAATTTACTAGGTGAAATTGTAAAAAAACAGAAAGAAATCAGTAAAATGATTGACAGATTAATGCATTGAAAAGGAAACACCTAAATGATAAAATCTCATCAATAGAAATTGCATGCACTCTATCAGACAGAGACGTCATTACGAAAGTAATGGCGTTTTTTATTGGCTGTAATGACTGCCTTGCTAGCAGTTACCAGGCAAAACCACTAACAACATTCTTTGTTTAAGGAGGATTTTCGTATGAGACAGGTCGCAATTTACGGCAAAGGCGGAATCGGTAAATCAACAACGACACAAAATTTGACAGCGGGCCTTGGTGAGATGGGCAAAAATATCATGATTGTAGGGTGTGATCCCAAAGCGGATTCAACAAGACTTATACTGGGCGGTCTGGCACAAAAAACAGTTCTGGATACATTAAGGGAAGAAGGAGAGGATATTGACCTTGATTATATCCTGAAGGAAGGCTTTTCCAATATCCGCTGCGTAGAGTCCGGTGGCCCGGAACCCGGTGTCGGATGTGCAGGCAGGGGAATTATTACCTCCATCAACCTGCTGGAGCAGTTAGGTGCTTATACGGATGATTTGGATTATGTATTTTACGATGTATTGGGTGACGTTGTATGCGGCGGCTTTGCAATGCCAATCCGTGAAGGAAAAGCACAGGAGATCTACATTGTGGCTTCCGGTGAAATGATGGCCCTTTATGCAGCCAATAATATCTCAAAGGGTATTCAGAAATATGCCAATACCGGCGGTGTAAGGCTTGGCGGGATTATCTGCAATTCCAGAAAGGTTGACGGCGAAGCGGAACTGGTGGCTGCCTTTGCAAAGGAGCTTGGTTCCCAGATGATACATTTCGTACCCAGGGATAACATGGTACAGAGAGCAGAGATTAATAAAAAGACTGTTATAGACTTTGACCCCACAGTGAACCAGGCCGATGAGTACAGAGCACTGGCGCAGAAGATTGACGGCAATGACATGTTCGTAATACCAAAGCCCATGAAGCAGGAGAGATTGGAAGAGCTCTTAATGGAGCATGGCTTAATGGATATCTAAAGGAGAAGGAGGTACCCCTGATGTTATTAGTAAGAGCAATTATCAGACCTGAAAAAGTCGGTGCAGTGTTATCGGAGCTTTTAGCCGCCGGTTATCCTGCTGTTACCAAAATGGATGTTTATGGACGCGGAAAGCAAAAAGGCGTGAAGGTAGGAGAGATATTTTATGATGAGATTCCCAAGGAAATGCTTCTGATTGTGATAGAGGATGCAGATAAGGAGGATGTGGTAAAAATCATTATGAAGTATGCAAGAACAGGTGAGACCGGACATTTTGGTGACGGCAGAATATTTGTAAGTCCTGTAGAAGAGGCTTATACGATCAGTACAAAGAAAAAAGGCTTGTAGAAAAGAGAGGTCGGCTACTATGAAGGAAGTTATGGCAATTGTCAGGCAGAATAAAGTAAACGTTACGAAGGAAGCGTTAGCCTCTGCCGGGATACCGGCTTTTACCTGTAGAAAGGTATTAGGCAGGGGAAAGAAATTAATCGACATGAACCTGATTACTACTATTGTAGAAAACGGTGAGCTTCCCCTGGATTCTACCGGTGAGCATTTATCGGAAACTACAAGGCTGATTCCCAAAAGAGTTTTTACCCTTGTAGTGGAGGATGCTCAGGTGTCAAAGGTAGTGGATGCCATTATGGAGGTAAATTCGACGGATAATCCCGGAGACGGCAAGATATTTGTACTTCCCATCTATGAAAATTATCAGGTGCGTAACGGGGAAGCAACAACAGAAGCATATTAAAGGAGGTGGCTGGTAATGAGTGCAGTTGATAAAGTTCTGGATCAATATAATTCCCGTGTCTACAAGAATAGAAAAGAACACATGGTGGATATCGGAAACAATGAAAACGATAACCAGATTGCAGCGAATGTGCGTACCATACCCGGCATTATTACTCAGCGCGGCTGCTGCTATGCAGGCTGTAAGGGCGTTGTATTAGGGCCCATTAAGGATGCCCTTCAAATAGTCCACGGGCCTATCGGATGCTCCTTTTATGCCTGGGGAACCAGACGGCATAAGGGAAAGAAAGAGGAAGGCGTGGACAATTACCTGCAATACTGTTTCTCAACGGATATGCAGGAGCCGGATATCGTATTCGGCGGTGAAAAGAAATTAAAACAGTCAATTACGGAGGCGATGGACTTGTTTCATCCTTCCACCATATTTATCTGCTCTACCTGCCCGGTAGGATTAATCGGTGATGATATCCATGCCGTAGCCAAATGGGCGGAAAATGAGTATGGCATCAAGTGTATTGCATACAGCTGTGAAGGCTATAAGGGAGTAAGCCAGTCGGCAGGACACCATATTGCCAATAATCAGATTATGCGTTATGTAATTGGAGAAGGTGACAGGGAAGTAAAGAATAAATTCTCCGTTAACCTCCTGGGAGAATACAACATCGGCGGTGACGGCTGGGAGACTGAGAGAATCCTGAAGCGAATCGGCTATGAGGTAGTTGCGACCTTTACCGGTGACAGCAGCATGGAGGATTTAAAAAATGCCCACAGGGCCAATTTAAGTCTGGTACAGTGCCATCGTTCCATTAATTATATTGCGGAAATGATAGAAGAAAAATACGGTACTCCCTGGATGAAGGTTAATTTTATCGGAGTAAAGGGAACCATTGGGACCCTAAGAAAGATTGCAAAATTCTTTCAGGATGAGGAACTTATCAAAAGGACGGAAGAGGTCATTGCCGATGAGTTGGGTCTCATCCAGGATGATATGGCATATTACAAGAGTAAGCTTAAGGGGAAGACTGCCGCAATCTATGTAGGCGGCTCCAGAGCCCATCACTACCAGTTCCTTCTTCATGACCTGGGTGTCAATACCGTGCTGGCCGGCTATGAATTCGGTCACAGGGATGAATATGAAGGAAGAGAAGTACTTCCCTTTGTAAAGCCCGATGCGGACAGCAAGAATATTGAATCCATCACGGTAGAGCCGGATACGGAAAAGTACCATCTCTATCTTCCCAAGGAAGAATTGGAGAAGCTAAAGGAAGAAAAGGTTATTGATTACTATGGCGGTCTGGTAAAGGATATGCCCGATGGTACCTTTATGATTGATGATTTAAATCATTTTGAAACAGAGGAATTCTTGAAAATATTAAAACCGGATATCTTTTTCTCCGGAATTAAGGACAAATTCGTGGCACAAAAAAGCGGTATCCTTTCAAGACAGCTCCATTCCTATGATTACAGCGGACCCTATGCAGGCTTTCGGGGAGCTGTGAATTTTGCAAGGGATGTAACCATGGGTATCTATACCCCGGCCTGGAGCTTTGTAAAGGCTCCCTGGAAAACCGTTCCGATTCTTACAGGAACCTTTGGAGGTGAATAAGAATGCTTGATTATACAAAAAAAGAACTCTATGACAGAACAGCCCTTCGCGTGAATCCCGCCAAGACCTGCCAGCCCGTGGGGGCCATGTATGCAGCACTCGGCGTACATGAATGCCTTCCTCACAGCCACGGTTCCCAGGGGTGCTGTGCCTTCCACCGGATGTATCTGACAAGGCATTTCAAAGACCCTGCCATGGCAGCTTCCAGTTCCTTTACGGAAGGTGCTTCCGTATTTGGCGGCGGCAGTAATTTAAAGACAGCGGCAAAGAATATCTTTGATATTTATAAGCCTAAGATTATTGCAGTGCACACTACCTGCCTTTCCGAAACCATCGGAGATGACCTGAATGCCATTATTCAAGGCATCGACATTCCGGAAGGCAAATATATTGTGCATACCAATACGCCCAGCTATAAGGGCTCCCATATAACCGGCTTTTCCAATATGGTAGGAAGCTTTATCAGCTATTTATCGAAAAAAAGCGATAAGAAAAACGGAAAGACAGCCATTATCCCGGGCTTTGTAAATCCCGGTGATATGAGGGAGTTAAAGAGGATCGCTGAAATCATGAAGGTTCCTTATACCATGCTCCCGGACACCAGCGGCGTAATGGACAGTCCCATGACTGGAAAGTTTGAGATGTTTCCCAAGGGAGGAACCACCGTTGAAGAAATCATTGAACTGGGAGATTGCATCGAGACCCTTGCAATGGGCAAATTCGCCAGTGAATGGGGAGCCCAGAGCCTTAAGAAAAAATGCGGCGTTCCTTATGAAGTGCTTCCCATGCCTATCGGAATAGCGGAAACGGATAATTATATCATGGCTCTTTCCTCCATTTCTAAAATCGAGGTTCCCTATGAATTGGAGGAGGAACGGGGACAGCTGGTGGATATTTTAATTGACATTCATCCATATACCTATAATAAAAAGGCTGCCATTTACGGAGATCCGGATACCGTACTTGGACTGACAGAATTCCTGCTGGAGATGGGCATGATTCCTAAATATGTCCTGACCGGAACTCCGGGGGAGGCTTTTAAAGACGAGGCGGAGAAATTATTTGAAAAATACGGTATGAAGGACTGTACGGCAAAGGCCTCCGGTGATTTGTATGAACTGCACCAGTGGATTAAAAATGAAGGTGTGGATTTGCTTGTAGGAGGAACCCATGGAAAATTCATCGCAAGAGCGGAGGATATTCCCTTTGTAAGAGCCGGATTTCCGATTATTGACCGCTATGTTCATTCCTATATGCCTCTGGTTGGCTATAAGGGAGGCATGAGATTGGCGGAGCTGATTACCAATGCCCTGATGGACAGACAGGACAGAGACTGTGCGGAAGAAGATTTCGAAATGGTAATGTAAGTGCAGGTTAGTCATATACAGAACAATAGGAAACTCCCGTACCGTGACGATTGTGTCATTTTGCGGGAGTTGTGCTTATTTAAAGAGCAGTACAAAAGGAAAATAGCGGAAAGGAGCCTGACTATGGGAAATGCAGAGGTATTAGAAGACAGAAAAAAATTTATCTATGAAAAAGAGGAAGGCTGCGGCGGAAATGGAATGAGGTGTGATACCGACAGCGTATCCGGTTCCGTCAGCCAGAGGGCCTGCGTTTACTGCGGAGCCAGAGTTGTGTTAAATCCCATAACAGATGCCTTTCATATCGTCCATGGTCCCATCGGCTGTGCCAGCTACACCTGGGATATCAGAGGAAGCTTATCCAGTGGCGATGAGCTCTACCGCAACAGCTTTTCCACGGATTTAAGAGAAGCGGATGTCATATTTGGCGGAGAAAAGAGGCTCACCCTGGCTATTGATGAAATAGCGGAAAAATATCATCCAAAGCTTATCTTTGTCTATGCCACCTGTATCGTAGGTGTGATTGGAGATGATGTGGAGGCAGTCTGTAAGGTCATGTCTGAAAAATACAATATGCGTGTGATTCCGGTAAAATCCCCGGGCTTTTCCGGTAACAAATCCCTGGGGTATAAAATTGCCTGCAATGCCATTATGGAGCTGATCCTGCCACATCATCCTCCTAAAGGGAAAGGGATTAATATCCTTGGGGATTTTAACCTGGCAGGGGAGCTCTGGATTATCAGGGATTATCTGAAGAAAATCGGAATACCGGTGGTCACGGCCTTTACGGGGGATTCCAGTTATGACACCCTTATAAAGGCTCCTTCAGCCCGGTTAAATATCGTACAGTGTGCAGGCTCAAGTACTTATCTGGCAAACCGTATGGAAGAGGAGATGGGAATCCCTTTTATTAAGGTAAGCTTCTTCGGCATTGAAGACACTGCCAGTTCCCTCATCCGCATTGCAGAAGCACTAGAGGATGAAGCGGCAAGACAGAAGGCAATTGATTTTGTACGGGAAGAAGCAGAGAAACTGGAGGACTTCTTAAACCTGTATAGAAGGAACCTCAAAGGCAAACGGGCTGCCATCTATGTAGGAGGCGGTTTTAAGGCCATTTCCCTTATAAGGCAGTTTAAGGATTTAGGGATGGAGACTGTTGTGGTAGGGACTCAGACAGGGAAAAAGGATGATTATGAAATCATAGCCGGTCTGGTTGATAAAAATACTGTAATTTTAGACGATGCCACACCTTCCGAGCTTGAAAAATTTATGAAGGAAAAAAGGGCGGACATTTTAGTGGGTGGGGTCAAGGAAAGGCCCCTGGCCTATAAGCTGGGGATTGCTTTTTGTGACCATAACCATGAAAGAAAGCATCCTCTGTGCGGGTTTGATGGAGTTGTTAATTTTGTGAAAGAAATTAACAGCAGCATGAATAATCCTGTCTGGAACTATATCAGAGAGGAATTATAGCAAACTTGCATCAATTTGATATTCAGGAAAGGAGTTAGGTTGAAAAATAAAAAACATTTTTCAACTACGAATTCTGGAATATCAAATCATAGATTTGATATTCAGGAAAGGAGTTAAAATGAGAGAAGCGCTTGTTAATCTGAATGTTAATCCATGTAAGATGTGTATGCCTATGGGTGCGGTAACTGCCTGCTACGGTATTAAGAAATGCATGTCCATTCTCCACGGTTCCCAGGGATGCAGTACCTATATCAGAAGGCATATGGCTACTCATTATAATGAGCCGGTGGATATTGCCTCTTCTTCTTTAACGGAGGAAGGAACTGTTTACGGAGGAGAGCAGAACCTCATCAAAGGCCTTAAAAACCTCATAACTATCTATCAGCCGGAGGTTATTGCTGTCGAAACTACCTGCCTGGCAGAGACCATTGGTGAGGATATTGAAAGAATTATCGATAAATTCCGCAGTGAATACCAGGAAGCAAGGGATATTGAGATTATACCGATACCATCGGCAGGCTATGCAGGCACCCAGTTTGAAGGCTACATGAAGGCACTTTGCCAGATCGTGAAGCATGTTAAAATGGAGGAAGAGAAAAACGGAAAAATCAATGTGGTAACATCGCCCCTTTCACCGGGGGATATCCGGTATTTGAAAGAGCTTTTGGAAAGCTTTTCACTGGATTATATCCTGCTTCCTGACCTCTCTGAGAATCTGGACGGGGTATACCAGCCTGATTATGAGAAGCTTCCGGCTAAGGGCACGGATATCAGGGACATCAGGAAGATGGCAGGAGCTGCTTTTACCATAGAGCTTTCTTCTTTTACAGAGGAGAATCCTTCCGTTGCGGAGTATCTGTATGAGCGTTACCAGGTTCCCTATGAGAAATGCAATGTTCCGGTAAGCTTAAGAGATAACGATAAGCTGGTAAAATTGCTGGGGAAGCTTTCCGGCGGAAAAATTCCGGAGAAGCTGAAAAAAGAAAGAGGACGTTTCCTGGATGCCATGGTGGATGCCCATAAGTATAACGGTGAAGCCAGGGCGGCAGTATTTGGTGAGCCGGATTTTGTATACAGTACCGTCCGCTTATGTGTGGAAAACGGCATCCTTCCGGTAATTGCCGCTACTGGCTCCAAATGTCCGTCCCTTAGGGAAAAGCTTAGAGACGAGATAAAGGAGGTTGCTGACCGTTATTTTTGTACGGATTATGAAATCCTTGATGATACGGACTTTAAGACCATAGAAGAAAAGGCAGGGGAGCTTTCTGTCAATGTATTAATTGGCAATTCTGACGGCAGAAGGATATCGGAAAAACTGGGAATAGAGCTTGTGAGAAGAAGCTTTCCGGTCCATGACAGAGTGGGAGGACAAAGGCTCAGAACCGTTGGCTACAGCGGCGCACTGACCTTCCTGGACGATATCTCCAATGTCATACTTGCAGGAAAGGAAAAGGGCTTTCGTAAGGAAGCGTATGACAAATATTACCATGAGGATCAGGAGGAAGTAAATGAAGAAAAGCAAGAGGATATAGGCTTTATGAAGGTGCTGAAAAAAAAGCCTGCTGAGGGAAAAGACACGAGTGAAATAGAAATATCTGAGAATGTGAAAATCACCGAAGGAAGAAAGATTCCGGAAAACATGCAAATTCCGGAAGGCATGAAGGTCCATGAAATGCAGATTCCCGAGGACCTGGAAGTTCCAAAAAGAATGGAGGCTAAAAGAACAGAAGTTCCGGCAAAAACGGATACTACAGGAAAGTCAAAAACCCCGGAGGAAAGGACAAAAACCCATCCCTGCTTTAACTGCAGCGCACATGATTATGCAAGAATGCATCTTCCCATTGCGCCGAAATGCAATATCAGCTGCAATTACTGTGTAAGAAAATATGACTGTCCCAATGAAAGCAGACCGGGTGTTACGACTCAGGTATTAAGCCCGGAGGAGGCTTGTGAAAAATACAGGGAGGTGAAGAAGAAGGTTCCCAAGCTCTCCGTTATCGGCATAGCAGGACCGGGAGATGCCCTTGCCAACTTTGAGGAAACGAAGCGCACCCTGTCTCTCATACGCCAGGAGGATGAAGAGGTCACCTTCTGCCTTTCCACCAATGGGCTGATGCTTCCCCAATATGCCGGGGAGCTGATCAGGCTGGGAGTGTCCCATGTTACCGTGACAATGAATGCTGTGGACCCAAAAATCGGAGCCCAAATATACCGTCATGTAAATTACATGGGCAATTCCTATTTTGGAGAAACAGCGGCAGCTATTCTGATGGCAAACCAGATGGCAGGAATCCGTATGTTGGCGGAGGAGGGAATTATCTGCAAGGTAAATATCGTAATGATAAAAGGCATCAACGATGAACACATTCCCGATGTTGTTAAAAAAGTAAAGGAATTAGGAGCGTCCATTACGAACATTATGCAGCTTATCCCCGTGGAAGGAAGTGTTTTTGAAAATATTCCCCTGGTCAGCAATCAGGAAATCATGGCCATGAGAAAGAACTGCGGTGAAACCATGAAGCAGATGTACCACTGCAAACAGTGCAGGGCAGATGCTGTCGGAGTATTGGGAGATGACCGCTCCCTTGAATTTAATGCCTGTCATAAGGAAGAAACTGAAAGGGCAGCAGAGGAAAAAACAGAGGAAAAAGGCGTATATGTAGCGGTTGCTACCAAAAGCGGAATTCTTGTTGACCAGCATTTTGGCCAGGTATCGGAGCTTTATATATACGAATACCGGAGCGGAGCCGCATGCTTTAAAGAAAGACGGGTAGTTGATAAGTACTGTACCGGTTCGGAAGAATGCGATTTAAAAGAAGACAAAATCACCGCTATCTTAAAAACCATCTCCGACTGCAAGGCTGTTATCGTAATGAGGATCGGAGAAGCCCCCAAAGCGAAGCTGAAGGAAAGAGGGATAGAAGTATTTACCACGTATGACCGGATAGAAGCTTCCGTAAAGAAAGCGGTGGCGGAGCTGAAGATGTAATTTTAATATCGAAAGGAGAGCTATTTATGGTAAGTCCGAAATATCATATATTTGTATGTACCAGCTGCAGAATAAACGGGGTACAAAAGGGGTTTTGCTTTTCCAAGGATTCTGTTGATATCGTTCAAAAATTCATGGAGGAAGCAGGGGACAGGGACTTGTCCGGTGATGTAATGATAACAAATACCGGCTGCTTTGGAATCTGTGACAAGGGACCGGTTGCTGTGGTTTATCCGGAAGGAGTCTGGTATGGTAATTTAACGGAAGACGATGTGGAAACCATTATGGAGCAGCATATTGAAAACGGCATTCCGGTAAAGGAGCTTATGATATAAGAAAATTAGGTCAGGGGATAGGAACCAGCGGTTTATGAATTCAGAGGGGAGATGGTAATATGCTTCGTATTATTGATAACACATTGACTGGATTTGACCATTGCTTGCCGTCAAAGGAGGAGCTACAGCTTTTTTGCAGGCTGCTGACGGAAATCGGAATAGATGCCATTGAAATTTCCTTGTCGGCCTATGAGAGAATGGAGCAGCTGCCGGAGGAAGGAAAATATATACTGCGGATGGATTATTTGGAAGATATGGCGGAATACCCCGGATTTTACCGGTATACCTGCCATTTTTATGATAATCTGGAGAATATGATACCGGAAATCCAGATAAATGATACCAGAGAGCTGATAAAACTGAGGGCTCTTAATCATTGCAAGGAGCTTCGCATTGCAGGGCTTGATGACCTGATGTGCAATAGTTCCGATAAGGCGATGGAAGAAATACGAAAAAGCCTCCCTAATACGAAAATCATATTAAATCCTGAAAATACCTACCACTGTGCCAGCGCCCTGGCAGTCCAGTGGCTCTTAAGCTATGGCAGTGATGCTACGGTAAGCTATGCCGGACACAATAATAACGGTGCAACGGAAGAGGTCATGATGGCCCTCCGCCTGGCAGCAAGGCATAAGACAGGGAAGGATTTCACCGTACTTCCAAGGCTTACGGCCCTATATGAAGGAATAACCGGGAAGATAATTGGAAATAAGAAACCGGTAATCGGCAAAAGTATTTTTAAGGTTGAGTCCGGTATCCATGCCGATGCAATGAGTAAAAACCCGGCAATTTATGAAGCCTATGAACCTGCCTGTGTAGGCGGCAGAGCAGAGCTTGTAATCGGGAAGCACTCAGGCAGCAAAGCTGTTAGAATGAAATTGGAAGAGCTGAAATTACCGGTGCCGGATGACGAAGGAATTCAAAGGATATTGGACTTTATAAAGGGGATTTGCGCCGTCAACCGCAGCAGCCTGTGTGATGAGGAATTTGCTGAAATAGCAGTGAAGGTGGGTGCCAATGAAAGAGGTTAAATACATCGTTGATACGACCTTGCGGGATGGGGAGCAGAGCCCCGGTATCGCTCTTCGAAGAGAGGATAAGGTTAAGATTGCAGGGCTTTTAGACAAGATCGGAGTATATGAAATTGAGGCGGGAATTCCGTGCCTTGGAAAGAGGGAAAGCGATTGCATTTCGGAGATTGTTTCCTCTGTCAAGACTGCCAGGATATCGGTCTGGAGCCGTATGAATGCGGAGGATGTGAGGCAGTCTCTAATTTGTAAGCCCCATATTCTGCATATCGGAACACCGGTTTCCTATATTCAGATATATAGTAAGCTTAAGAAAAATAAAGCCTGGGTGCAGAAGAATATTCTGGATTGTGTTGATATCGCCTTAAGCCAGGGAGTGGAAGTTACTGTCGGACTGGAAGATGCCTCAAGGTCCGACATCGGCTTTATTTTAAGTCTTGTAAAAGAGCTGAAAAAAGCCGGTGTCAGAGTCATCCGCCTTGCTGATACGGTTGGTGTTCTGACACCGGGAAGGACCAAAGAGCTTGTAGGAACAATCAAATCCCATTGCGATATCGAAGTCGAAATGCATGTTCACAATGATTTGGGAATGGCAGTTGCCAATTCTATCGTAGGAGCGAGGGCAGGAGCAGCTTATATCGACTGCACGCTGTTTGGTATCGGTGAAAGAACCGGGAACTGTAATTTTTATGACTTTATCCATGCCAGTGATGCAATCTTTCAATTTGCCATGTCCAAGAAGCAGGTAAGGCAGCTGGAAGAAGAGTGCTACGAGCTTTTAAAGGGGGCTATGTAAATTATATTGTCAGGAGCTTACCGCTTTCGGCCACTTTTTTTGTATGCTGGCCGTTATTTTTATCCAGCCGGTTAAGGGATAGTAGTATTCCTTAACCGGCTGGATTTTTGTTGTGGTCTGTTTCATTTTTTATAAATGTGTTTTTGGTTGTATATGAATATCCTATCGTTTACAATAAAAAACTAGTATTTCTAATTTTTGAGAAAAAGTGTTAAACTGGTATCAGAAACAATGTTAAAAAATTCACTAACTACAATGAGGGAGGAAACAAAAATGAACCAAATTATTCAGTCACTGGTAGAACGTTCCAGAAAAGCGCAGCAAATTTTATACACTTATAATCAGGAAAAGACGGACGAAATCGTAGAAATGTTCGCAAGCGTTGTTTTCAATCATGCCGAACCGCTGGCAAGGATGGCTGTAGAAGAAAGCAGAATGGGCGTATACGAGGATAAGATTACGAAAAATAAGGAGAAAGCAAAAACAATCTGGAATTCGCTGAAAGGAAAGAAGTCCATAGGCATCATTGGAAGAGAGGAAGAGGCAGGGCTCATTGAAATAGCAAAACCAATGGGAGTCATTGCAGCAGCAATGCCGTGCACCAATCCGATTATAACGCCCATGTGCAATGCTATGTTTGCTGTCAAATGCCAGAATACCATTATCGTAGCTCCTCACCCCCGCGGCAAAAAATGTGCTATGGCACTGGCAGAGCTTTATTATAAGGAATTAGACGGCATGGGAGTTCCAAGAGATATCTTTCTGGTGGTGGAAGAGCCAACGATTGATTTGACCACGGAATTGATGTCAGCCTGCGATACGGTCATAGCAACCGGCGGTATGGGAGTTGTGAAATCTGCCTATTCCAGTGGAAAACCCAGCTATGGGGTTGGACCTGGAAATGTCCAGGGGCTGATTGATGAAGGAATCGATTACAGGGCGGCAGCAGGCCGTATGATAGCCAGCCGTATCTTTGATAATGGGATTCTCTGTACCAGTACCCAGAGTATCATTGCTCCTGAAAAGGATTATGAATCCGTTATCAAGGAATTTGTGGCTCAGGGTGCTTATTATATTGATGATCCGGCAGTGATTGCCAGTCTGTCAGAGGTGGTATTCCCAGGCGGCGTCATCAATAAAAACGTAGTTGGGCAGTCGGTTAAGACAATTGCGGGACTGGCTGGTATCTCCATTCCGGAGGGAACCAAGGTCATTATTGTTAAGCCGGAAAGACATGGCGCCGGTGTGGTATGGAGCAGGGAGAAGATGTGTCCCATGATGACGGCCTATAGCTATAAAACCTGGGAAGAGGCGGTTCAGATTGCTTATGATAACCTGCTGGTAGAAGGGGAGGGCCACACAGCAGATATCCAGTCTGACAATCAGGCACACATCGAATATGCAGGTGTGAAGCTGCCTGTAAGCCGCGTGGTGGTGAACCAGAGCTGCTCCGTCATGGCAGGAGGTGCTTTTGGAAATGCACTGAATCCCAGCGCAACTCTTGGCTGCGGAAGCTGGGGCAACAATGCCATCAGCGAGAACCTCTTCTATACCCATCTAATGAACAAGAGCCGCATCGCCTTTGTCAGGAAGAATTGGAAACAGCCGTCCGATGAGGAGATTTTTGCGTAGGAGAGCCGGTATAGGAAGGAAGTATTTTGTTTTTATGATGTAATTCTGCCGGGGAGGTTACATAAGTATGGATTGGAAAGAGATATACCTATCAAGACTTAAAACGATGGAAGAAGCCGTAAAGCTTATAAAATCCGGTGACCGTGTGGTTATTGGCCATGCGGCAGGTGAACCGGTGAAGCTGGTTGATACAATGGTAGATTATGCAGTAATGGCTGACTTAAAAAATATTGAAATTTTCCAGCAGGTGGATATGGGGCACTCCCTTTACACCCAGCCTGGTATGGAACTGCATTTCAGAGAAAACAGCCTGTTTTTGGGAGCACGGACAAGAGACTGTGTGAACAGCGGGCGGGGAGATTTTACACCCTGCTATTTTTACCAGACTCCTTCTTTTTTCCGAAATGTGAAAAAGCCCGATGTGGTTTTGGCTACCCTATCCCTGCCTGATGAACATGGCTATTGCAGCTTTGGAGTATCCTGCGATTATACAAAGCCGGCAGCAGAAACAGAAGGGGCAAAGGTGATTGCCGTTGTCAATCCCAATATGCCAAGGACCTTAGGAGACAGCTTTATTCATGTGAGGGATATTGATGTGATTGTGGAGGACGATACTCCGATTCCGGAGCTTGGGCTTCCTCCCATCGGTGATGATGAGATGGCAATCGGAGAACACATTGCATCTTTGGTGAATGACGGTGATTGTTTACAGCTTGGAATTGGAGCCATTCCCGATGCCGTTTTAAAATTCCTTGGAAATAAGAAAAATCTTGGTATTCATTCTGAGGTAATTTCAGATGGGGTCATTGAGCTTTATGAGCAAGGGGTAATTAATTGCAGTGCAAAGAATTTTAACCGGGATAAAATGGTAGCATCATTTTTTATGGGAACCCGGAAGCTCTATGACTTTGCGGACGATAATCCCGGCCTGTACATAGCACCGGTGGATTATGTCAATCATCCTGCAATCATTGGAAAAAATGATAATCTGGTATCCATTAATTCGTCGATGGAAGTAAATCTTATGGGAGAGGCCTGTTCCGAGGCCAAGGGACTGGAACAGATTTCCGGAATCGGCGGGCAGGTTGACTTTATCCGTGGAGCCGCCTTTTCCAGGGGCGGAAGATCCATTTTAGCGTTTCCTGCCACGGCCGAAGAGGGAACCATTTCAAAGATTGTGCCATTCCTGACCCAGGGAGCCACAGTAACAGCTTCCAGAACGGATGTGGATTATATCGTTACAGAATATGGGATCGCGAAAATGAAAGGTAATACTTTACGGGAAAGAGCACATCAGTTAATCCGCATTGCAGCACCTCAGTTTAAGGATGGTTTGGCGGAGGAATTTGAAAGACGTTTTGCTGAAAAATATCAGGAGGTGTAGCTTTGTGGATTGGAAAAAAATCTATGATTCAAAGGTGAAATCCCCTCAGGAGGCCGTAAAAATCATTCATTCCGGGGATAGGGTGCTAATTGCTCATGCGGCGGCAGAACCAGATACGCTTGTGAGTGCAATGGTTGAATATGCGGCTGGGCAGAATTTAAAAAATATCAATATTGTTCAGCAGCATGATATGGGAGCCTGTCGGTTTTTTGAACCCTCCTTTCTGACGGAGGGTACGGCGGTTACTACCAGCAGAAACGATGTGGATTATATCGTAACGGAATATGGAATTGCCCATTTAAAAGGAAAATGCTTAAGGGAACGGGCCAGGGAACTAATAAAGATTGCCGCACCAGCCTTTCGGGAAGAATTATCTGGAGAATTTTTAAAACGCTTTGGAAAAGATTTCTGATCGGCAGGAAACACTTAAGATTGTATGAAAGAAGTGGGGATATGACAGCTAATTTTGAGCATTATAAAGTCTTTTACTATGTAGCCAAATACAAAAATTTCACCAGAGCGGCCAATGCCTTGGTAACGAGCCAGCCATCCGTTACATATTGTATGCAGAATCTTGAGAGTATGTTAGGATGCAAGCTGTTTATACGATCCAGAAAAGGTGTTACTTTGACAGCCGAAGGAGAACTTCTTTACAGCTTTGTGGCCCCTGCCTGCAAACAACTGATGCAGGGGGAGGAAAAGCTGAGAGAATTAATGGGAGAGCAGCATGACCGTATCAATGTAGGGGCAACCCAGATGGCTATGCGGTCTTATCTGGTGGAAAAACTAAAGATATTCCAGGAGGAGTATCCTCAGGTTAAGCTTAATATCTTCAATTATAATACGGAGCCGACACTAAGTGAGCTGAAAGCCGGAAAGATAGATCTGGCTATTGTTACCACTCCTATTGATTATGAAAAGAGACTGAAGGTAGTTGAAGTCAAATCCTTTAAGAGCATACTGGTGGGAGGCCAAATATATAAGGAATATGGGGAGCGGAAAATGTTTCTTTCAGAAGTCGTGAAACTTCCTCTGATCACCATGTCCAGTACCAGCACCACCTTTGGCTTTCTTCAGGAATTTTACCGTTCCTGCAGTCTTACCATGCAGCCGGCCATTGAGGTCGCCACCATGGATCTCATTATTCCGGTTATCCGAAAGAATCTTGGGATTGGATTTGTTCCGGAGGAGTTTGCCGGACCATTTCTTAAAGCGAAGGAAATTCTGGAAATAAAGCTTCATGAACAGATTCCGGAGCGTAAAATCTGCATTGTCAGTGATAACAACAGACCCTTAAGCGTAGTAGCCAAAGAACTGCAAAACATGCTGGAAGGTAAGAACTAAACCAGCCAAGGGTCTTAAATACCGTCCTCACCCACTGCTTCAGAAGGTGGTGCCGGGCGAAAAGCCGGTGTATCAATACAATGGATACTCAATAAGGAGGAGTAAGAAATATGGCGGTTGTGGAACTGCCCTTCGGAAGGGAAAAAATCAATGTGAATATTCCTGACAGCAGGTTAAACGGGCTTCTTATTTCAGGGGCTCACAGCTATCAGGCAGATGGGGAGGAAGAGGAACTGGTCCGAAAAGCCATGGAACACCCCATACATTCCCCAAGGCTTAAGGAACTGGTTAAGGGAAAGAAAAGTATTGTCATGATTGCCAGCGACCACACCCGGCCGGTTCCAAGCCGGGTGATAACACCTGCAATCATAGAGGAAATCAAGGAAGGAAATCCCCAGGCCCAGCTTACAATCCTAATAGCCACCGGATTTCATAGATCCACCACCAGGGAGGAATTAATTGATAAGTTCGGACGGGAAATTGTTGACAGGACGGATGTTCGTTTTGTTGTTCATGAAAGCCGGAAGGAAGAGGATATGGTTTTCATAGGCACCCTTCCTTCGGGAGGAAGGCTTTTGATAAACCGGATAGCGGCAGAGGCAGATGTCCTTTTTTCAGAAGGCTTTATAGAGCCTCATTTCTTTGCAGGCTTTTCCGGCGGAAGAAAAAGCGTGCTGCCGGGAGTCTCAAGCGGGGTGACAGTCATGGCAAACCATTGCTCGGAGTTTATTGACAGCCCATTTGCAAGAACCGGTATTCTGGAGGGAAATCCCATACATAGGGATATGGTATACGCCGCCGGGAAGGCAAAGCTGTCTTTTATCGTCAATGTAGTACTGGATGAAAACAAAAAAGTGATAAAGGCCTATGCAGGCCATTTTGACGAGGCTCATAAGGAAGGCTGCAGATTTGTGGACCAGCTCTCAGGAGTAGATGCCATTCCGGCGGATATTGTCATTTCTACCAATGGCGGATATCCCCTGGATCAGAATATATACCAGGCGGTAAAAGGCATGACGGCAGCGGAGGCCACCTGCAATCCCGGGGGTGTCATCATTATGGCAGCAAGCTGCAGCGACGGACATGGAGGCCAGTCCCTTTATGATACCTTTGCAAGGGGAGAAGATAAAAATGCAATCATGAAACGGTTTCTTGACACGCCTCGGGATAAAACCGTACCGGATCAGTGGGAGGCGCAGATTTTGTGCAGAATCCTTTTGAAATATAAGGTGATAATGGTTACACAGGCTCCCAGGGAAATGATTTGTAATATGCAGATGGATTATGCAGACAGCGTAGAGGAGGCAATTTCTATGGCAGATCATTATCTTGGCAAGACTGACGGGAAAATCACGGTCATTCCCGACGGGGTTTCCGTTATTGTCAGGAAAAGACGGCTTTCGTAAATTGCCGCCTGGATGCCTGGCTTTCAAAATGCGGAGGCGGATTTAATAAGAAAAGGAGAAAAGGAATGAAGATTCTTGTTTGTATCAAGCAGGTACCTGACAGCAATAAGGTCGAAGTGGATCCTGTTACAGGAGTGTTAAAAAGAAACGGAGCGGCTTCAAAGATGAATCCCTATGATTTGTATGCCATTGAAACTGCCCTTTGGATGAAAGAGAAAGCGGGAGGTAGTGTCGATGTTATTTCCATGGGACCTCCCCAGGCCATGCAGGTAATAAAAGAAGCGTTTTCCATGGGAGCAGACAGGGGAACACTTTTGTCAGACAGACGTTTTGGAGGAGCTGATGTTCTCGCAACCAGCTATACCCTGGCACAGGGAATTAAGGCAATGGGAGAGTATGACTTGATTCTTTGCGGTAAGCAGACTACAGATGGGGACACCGCGCAGGTAGGTCCGGAAATATCGGAATGGCTGGACCTTCCAAGTGTATCCAATGTTGTGAGAATCCGAAAGCTTGAAGAAGATGGAATTACAGTAGATATGGATCTTCCCGATGAGGTAGAGGTGGCTAAAGTAAAATTTCCATGCCTTTTAGCAGTGGAGAAGGATATCTTTCAGCCAAGACTCCCTTCCTATGTAAAAAAATCAGAGACGAAGGACAGAGAGATTCAAGTCCTTACCCTTGATGATATGAAGGATAAGGACGAAATGAATTACGGCCTGAACGGATCACCCACTCAGGTACAGAAGATATTCCCTCCGGAAACAAACGATAAAAAGGAAGTATGGGATGAATCAGGAGAGGTGCTTGCAAAAAAGCTGTTTAACAAAATTGAGGAGCTGAAATTTGTTTAGGAGGTGAAAATATGGCAAGGTTAATCGTAAATCAGGAGAGAATTCCTGACAATCAGGAGCTGATAAAAATCTGTCCCTTTGGGGCAATGGAGGAGCAGGGTGGAAAGGTTATCATAAATGCTGCCTGCAAGATGTGCCGCCTTTGTGTAAAGAAGGGTCCTAAGGGCGCAGTAGAGTATATGGAGGACGTAAAAAAGAATGAGATTAACAAAGACGAATGGAAGGGAATTGCTGTTTATGCAGACCATGTAGATGGTACCATTCATCCGGTTACCTTTGAATTGATTGGAAAGGCAAAGGAGATGTCAGCTGTTACCGGGCAAGAGGTATATGTACTGTTCATGGGAAAGGATATCAGGGAAAAAAGTGAGGAACTCCTCCATTACGGAGCTGACAAAGTCTTCGTTTATGACAAGGAGGAGCTGGCACGTTTTAAGATAGAGCCCTATACGGCAGTCTTTGAAGCTTTTATCAAAAAAGTCAAGCCCTCCTCCATTCTGGTAGGAGCAACCACTGTAGGGCGTCAGCTTGCGCCAAGAGTGGCTGCCAGAATGAAAACCGGTCTCACTGCGGACTGTACCATTCTGGAAATGAATGAAAATACGGACTTATCCCAGATCCGGCCGGCCTTTGGCGGCAACATTATGGCTCATATCAAGACTCCAAACCATCGTCCTCAGATTGCTACGGTCCGGTATAAGATAATGAATGCCCCAGTCCGCTCGGAGTCAAAATCAGGGGAAATCGTGGTTTGTGATATTAAGAAAGAAAAGCTTTCCTGTTACGTGGACGTCATTGATATTCTGCCAAAGGAAAAGGAGACCTTCATTGAGAATTCCGACGTTCTGGTTGTTGCAGGAAGAGGAGTGAAAAAAGAAGAGGATTTAAGGCTGCTCCGGGAGCTGGCAGAGCTTCTGGGAGGTCAGGTGGCATGCACCAGACCAATGGTTGAGTCCGGCTGGCTGGATGCGAAATACCAGGTTGGCTTAAGCGGCCGTACTGTCAGACCAAAGCTTATCATCACCTGCGGAGTTTCCGGCGCCATTCAGTTTGTGGCTGGCATGGACCATTCGGATACCATATTTGCAATCAACAACGATCCAAAGGCACCGATCTTTAAATCAGCTCATTATTGTCTGATAGGTGACCTCTATGAAATTCTCCCTAAACTGATTGCAAGGATAAAAGAGAAGGAAGGTGTAGAAGCATGGGATATAAGAAAATAGATAAAGATGATATTGCTTACATAAAAAATATTATTCAGGATGAGGAGCGTATCCTGACAGGGGATTTTATTAAGGAGGAGTACAGCCATGATGAATTAAGCGGTATCAGCAGCTATCCTGATATCGTAGTGAAAGCAAAATCAGCAGAAGAGATATCTGAAATTATGAAGTATGCTTACAAAAATGTCATACCCGTGACTCCAAGGGGGGCCGGTACCGGTCTGGTGGGCTCCTCCGTAGCAATGGAACACGGAATTATGATAGATACCGCGTTAATGAACCAGGTGCTTGAACTGGATGAGGATAATCTGACAATTACGGTGGAACCGGGTGTTCTGCTTATGGAGCTTTCCGCTTATGTGGAAGAGCATGACCTGTTTTACCCGCCGGATCCAGGCGAAAAATCTGCGACCATTGGGGGCAATATCAGTACAAATGCAGGAGGCATGCGTGCCGTGAAATATGGAGTAACCCGTGATTATGTAAGGGGTCTGGAAGTCGTTCTTCCCAGTGGTGAGATTACGGAATTCGGAGGTAAGGTCGTAAAAATAAGTTCCGGGTATGCTCTTAAGGATTTAATGATCGGAGCTGAGGGAACGCTCGGTTTTATCACAAAGGCCACGTTAAAACTGATTCCCCGCCCCAAGATAGTGATCAGCCTGCTGATTCCGTTCCCTACCCTGGAGCATGCCATTAATACGGTGCCGTTAATTGTCAAGTCAAAGACCATTCCCACAGCCATTGAATTCATGCAGCGGGAAGTTATCATTGATGCAGAGCAGTATTTAGGAAAGGCATTTCCGGATAAACAGTCAGATGCTTATCTGCTCTTAAAATTTGATGGAAACTCGGTGGAAGAAATCGAAAAGGCATATGACAGTATTGCAAAACTTTGCCTGGAGCAGGGAGCCTTGGATGTCCTGATTTCTGATACCGAGGAGAGAGAGGATTCCATATGGAAGGCAAGGGGAGCATTTTTGGAAGCAATCAAGGGCTCTACCACCTACATGGATGAGGTTGATATGGTAGTTCCAAGGAGCTCAGTCAATGAAATGGTCACCTATCTCCACAGTCTCCAAAAAGAGTGTGGTATAAGAATCAAGAGCTTTGGACACGCAGGGGATGGGAATCTACATGCCTATATGCTGAAAGATGATTTAAGCGAGGAGGAATGGGTAAAACGCATGAATGAAGCTATGGAAAAAGTGTATAAAAAGACCAAGAAGCTGGGAGGCCAGGTTTCCGGAGAACATGGCATCGGATTTGCAAAGAAGCCTTATCTGCGGGAATCTCTCCCCCAGGTGAATCTAAGCCTGATGAATGGTATTAAAAAGGTATTTGATCCTGAAAATATATTAAATCCTCACAAAATCGCCCAAATGTGACAGAATAAAATATGTCCGGCTGTTCAGCGCAGCCGGACATACTGGTCTATCAGTGAGTGCCCGTTATTGAAATGCTTTTAGGTAATCGCCGTGTGCGGTAATCAATTCATCGCACATATTCCGGATATCTTCCATATTCAGCTCGGCAGCGGTATGAGGGTCTAACATGGCAGCCTGGTAGATGTAGCTGCGGTCCTTGGTTACAGCAGCCTCAATGGTTAAAAGCTGGGTATTGATATTCGTCATATTCATAGCGGCACATTGAACCGGCAGCCGGCCTACATGACAGGGGTTGATTCCCCTGTTATCAACCAGGCAGGGAACTTCCACACAGGCATCGGCGGGGAGATTGTCAATCAGGCCTTTATTTAGTACATTGCCGCCGATTTTGTAGGGCTTTCCCGTAACGACTGCTTCCATAATATAAGAAGCATATTCGTGGGAGCGTTCGTGGGAGATATTGCCGTTATCCAATATTCTTGTCTTTTCACTTTCCCAGTCGGCAATCTGTTTTACACATCTTCTGGGATATTCATCCAGAGGAATATTGTATTTCTCAATCATTTCAGGGTAACGGGATTTGATAAAGAGGGGATTGTATTCTGCATTATGCTCACTGGATTCGGTACAGTAATGTCCGAAGTTTCTTATGTATTCAAAACGTACCATGTCATCATGCTTTTCACTGGCATTTTTCTCAGCAGCTCTCTTCTTGATTTCCGGATACAGGTCATTGCCTTCCTTGTCTTTAAGCTCCAGTAGCCATCCCATATGGTTAATACCGGCTATGAGTTCCTTACGTCCCTCAAGCTTATCCTCCATGCCAAGCTTCTTGAGAAGGCCTTCGGAGCACACCTGGACACTGTGGCATAAGCCGACGGTCTGGATTTTAGAATAACGCTGCATGTAACCGGTAAGCATTGCCATAGGATTGGTGTAATTTAAGAATAGGGTGTCAGGGCATACTTCTTCCATATCCCTTGCAAAATCAGCCATTACAGGGATAGTTCTGAGAGCTCTCATAATTCCGCCGATGCCCATGGTATCAGCGATCGTCTGCCTTAAGCCATATTTCTTCGGAATCTCAAAGTCTGTTATGGTACAGGGATCATATCCGCCCACCTGGATGGCATTTACAACGAAATCAGCATTTCGTAAGGCAGCCTTTCGGTTATCCGTTCCCAGATAGGTCTTGATGGCAGCACGGCCCTGATTTATGTTTTTGTTGATTGCCTCCAGAATAATCTTTGATTCCGCAAGCCTTTCCGCATTGATGTCATAGAGTGCGATTTCACTTTCGCAAAGTACCGGAGTGCACATGCAATCACCCAGGACATTTCTTGCAAATACAGTACTTCCGGCTCCTAAAAACGTAATTTTAAGCATTTTCTACTTTCCTCCTGTTTGGATAATTAATATAAGCCCATTTTACAGCTCGGGGAGGAGTTTGTCTTTTGCTTTTGTTTCTAACTATTTGTTATTTTGTTGCAATTTAAACTGTATTGCCGCCGGATTTACGGAAAGCTTGAGGAGAAGCACCACATTTATCTTTAAAATAATTAGAAAAATAGTGCTCGTCATGGAAGTCCAAATCAAGTGAGATTTCCTTAATGCTCTTGGTGGTATTTAATAGCAGAAGCTTGGCCAAATCCAGTTTCTGCTTCATCAGGTACTGGTATGGTGTGATGCCGTATGCCTGCCGGAATATCCTTATCGTTTGGGAGGGGGAACGGTATATAAGTCTGCTTAGGGTGTCCAGGGATATCTGCTCCTTATTATGCTTCTCTATATAAGCCTTTAAAAGAGCGGCCTCCTCTGATTCCGGGGAAACATCGGAATGCAGGTGTTCCTGAAGAAAAAGAAGCATCTCAAAGAAAATAAGGGAAGCATCTTTGGTAAAGCTTTCACTGTTCTGGGAAGCCTGCACCTTTTTCACTATCCGGAAAAAATACGGGCTTAAGTCAATCCCTTCAATATGGGAAAGGTTGTTTAAACCATAAAGGGAAAGAAGGACGTCAATGAGGGGACCTTGGGCATTAAACCAGATTTTGGTCCAGGGATTTTCTTTATGGGAATAATACTCATGATTGCTGTACTTTTTTAAGATATAACCATCTCCCTTTACAGCGGTAAATGTTTTACCGTCACAGATAACGGTGCCTTCCCCTTCCAAAATGTATTCAAATACATAGATGTTACTGTTTCTTCTGGATATCCGGTAGGAATCGTCGCAATAGGAGATTCCCGTTAAATCTATGAAAAATTCCGGGTCCCGTCCGCTGCCCGGTAAAAAGCTGTAAATATCTTCTCTCATGCGTATAATCCTCACCTTTATATCAATAATCTCTATTTAAACAGTCATATTATAGCATTATAATATAAATTAGTACAGGGTTGCCAATAAAAGAAAGGAAGCCATGGAGTGATGCTTTCAGCTGGTTTTTGGAATAGCAGTGGGCTGTTCTGAATTCAGGCTGGTTCTTAAGCTGGAGCTCCATGAAATAGGTGTGAACATGAGTGATTTGAACAATGTGGATTTAAAGGAACAAAAAACCAGGGAAGATTATCCGAGGCCCCAGTTTGTACGAAAGGACTGGATGAACCTGAACGGAATATGGGACTTTGAAATGGATTTTGGCAAGAGCGGTATGGAGCGGAAGCTGTACGAGGAGGAAAGCTTTTCAAAGAAAATTCTTGTTCCTTTCTGCCCGGAAAGCAGTTTATCCGGTATCGGATATAAGGATTTCATGAATATGGTGTGGTACAAAAGGGAATTCAATATAAAGGAAATATCCGAAAAGCGTATTCTGCTGCATTTCCAGGCGGTGGATTATCATGCAAGTGTCTGGATCAACGGACAAAAGGCCGGAGAACATAAGGGTGGGTACACTCCTTTTTCCTTTGATATAACCGCCCTTCTAAAAGTAGGAGCTAATACCATTACCCTTTGTGCGGAGGATGATTCCAGAGCCAGATTCCAGGCAAGAGGAAAGCAGAGCGAGCAGTATTACTCCATAGGCTGTGATTATACCAGAACTACCGGAATCTGGCAGACAGTATGGCTTGAAACCGTACCGGAAAGCTATTTAAAGGATGTTAAATTCTATCCCAACAGTACTGCCGGATTATTAAGTTTAAAATGCAGTATTGAAGGGCCGCTAAAAGGTCTGACCCTTCGGGCAGAAGCATCCTATCAGGGGAAAGCAATGGGAGAGGAGGCCGTATTGGTGCAGGGCAATGAGGTGAATTTCTCTCTTGCTTTAAAGGAAAAATACTTATGGATGCCCGGTAAACCGGAGCTCTATGACCTGAAGCTGACCTTGTTAAAGGATGGAGCCGTAACGGATGAGGTGGACAGCTACTTCGGTCTCAGGGATATCTCCTGTGAAAAAGAAGGGGTAAGGATTAACGGAGAACTGATTTACCAGAGACTTGTTTTGGACCAGGGCTATTATCCTGACGGCATTTATACCGCACCTTCCGAGGAGGCATTAAAGGAAGACATCCTGTTGTCCATGGACATGGGCTTTAACGGAGCCAGATTACACCAGAAGGTATTTGAACCCAGGTATTTATATTGGGCCGACCATCTGGGATATCTTGTCTGGGGTGAATATGGCAGCTGGGGAATTGACATAACGGAAAGCTCTGCCCTGAGTGTATTTTTACCGGAATGGATGGAGGCCGTGAACAGGGATTTTAACAGCACAGCCTTAGTAGGCTGGTGTCCTTTTAATGAGACCTGGGACAGGAACTGCATATGGTTGCCGGACGGAACCTATAAGTCCGGTGTTAAGCAGGATGATTCTGTTTTGAAGCTTGTCTATGAGGTGACTAAGGCCATGGACGGTATGCGTCCCGTTATCGATACCAGCGGAAACTTCCATGTGGTTACGGATATTTTTGACATTCACGATTACGAGCAGGATGGTACCAAATTTGCAGATAAGTTTGAGCCCATGAATAAGGGCGGTGAGACCTATGTGACCTTTTCCGAACGCCAGTCCTATAAGGACCAGGCCTATTTCGTTTCCGAATACGGCGGCATCTGGTGGAGCGAAGAGGACAGGCAGGGCTGGGGCTACGGACAGAGACCGGCAAGCAGGGAGGAATTCCTTGAAAGATACAGGAGCCTCACCACAACACTTCTTAAGAATAAGCGTATCAGCGGCTTTTGCTATACACAGCTTTATGATGTGGAACAGGAAATGAACGGACTCTACACCTATGAAAGACAGGCCAAATTCAACCCTGAGGTAATAAAAGAAATAAATAGTCAGAGAGCAGCTATTGAAGAATAGAAAAGTCTATGAGATAATAGTGAAATAAAATATTATTTTTGAAAGGATGCCGCTTATTATTATTTGTGGCAGTATTGCAGGCTGGTCTGCTGGCCTGCCTGCGATATGCAATGGGTATAAATATGATCAGCAAATCTGATATCAATATTTATTATTGCGGTGAAGAAGCCTGCAATCCGGGGCATTTTTTTGGCCCGGCCATACGTCCCCACTATCTGATGCATGTTATCTTGAACGGCAAGGGCTTTTATGAGGCCAAAGGAAAGAAATTTGAGGTAAATAAGGGAGAAGCATTTCTGATCCGACCTCAGGAGATTACTTATTATGAAGCAGATAAAGGGGAACCCTGGGAATATTCCTGGGTTGCCTTTGACGGGGTAAAAACGGAGGAAATGTTAAAAAAGGCAGGCTTTACAGCCGATAATCCTATCTGCAATATACTAAGGCTGGAGGACTGTAAAAAATATCTTCATCAGCTTGTATCCATATTTGATAAGGCAGACAGCAATGAATATGAATTAACCGGGCTGTTCTACCTGATCTTTTCTACTGCCGAAATAGTAAACCAAAAGGAAGAGGAAGCGGCGGAACAGGGATATTATGTGAAGGCTCTTACCTTTATACGGCATAATTACGGCTATGATATAAAAGTATCTGACATTGCAAGGTACGTTGGAATAGACAGGACCTATCTGTTCAAGATATTTAAACATTTTCTTGGAAAGTCCGTCAAGGAATATCTGACAGAATACAGGCTGTTAACGGCAAAATACATGCTGCAGCACAGCTCCTATAACATGACGGAGGTAGCGTTATCCTGCGGCTTTTATGACCTGTCATCCTTTTCCAGAAACTTCAAGAAGGCAGAAGGAATTACTCCGATTCAGTACAGAAGCATGTCTTCAAAGGAAACAGACCAATAAATATAACAGCAGCCATTTTAGTGGAGTTGGAACCGTGAGTAGAAAATGCCTGAACGGAACCAGAAACCATCGTCCGTTCCCAAAGACTTAAATAGGAATAGTCTAAAAACCATAATTCATATAATCTAAGGATTGTAATCTTTCTCGAACCCTATTATAATATATAAGTTGAATTTAAGAACGGCTAATGTGAAAAATTGAAATTGAATTTACTTTTCACACCCGGATTAGAGTAGTAAATCATCTGCAAGCAGACGGTTTATGCCATGGGAGCTATGGGAAAAGAAAGAGGGCACTTAGAATATGACATTGGATCAGTTGAGGATTGGCAGAAAAAGCCATATTATTTCCGTAAACGGAAAAGGGGCCTTAAGAGACCGGCTGCTGGATATGGGATTGACACCGGGAACGGAAGTTATGGTAAGAAGAATGGCACCCTTTGGAGACCCCATTGAAATTCTCTTACGGGGATATGAATTGACGCTGCGTTTGGAGGATGCGAAAAATATAGAGGTAGAAAGGGTGAAATTATGATTACATTTGCTTTGGTCGGTAATCAGAATTGCGGAAAGACTACTCTTTTTAACCAGCTTACAGGTTCCAACCAGCATGTGGGAAATTTTCCGGGAGTGACAGTTGAGAGAAAAGAAGGAATTGTCCGTAAGCAAAAGGATATTACAGTAGTTGACCTGCCAGGTATCTACTCCTTATCACCATATACAAAAGAAGAAATTGTTACAAGGGATTTTATCGCCAAGGGGCAACCCCAGGGCATTATAAATATAGTTGACGCTACAAATATTGAGAGGAATTTGTACTTAAGCCTGCAATTAATCCAGTTTGGAATACCTATGGTAATTGCTCTTAATATGATGGATGAAATAAGAGGCAACGGCGGAACCATACAGATAAAGGAAATGCAGGAGAGGTTAGGAGTGCCTGTCGTTCCTATCTCAGCGGTTAAAAATGAAGGGATTGATAAGCTGATAAGCACTGCCGTTGCTGCCGTAACAAGGAATCTTACACCTAAGAAGCAGGATT
This sequence comes from Anaerocolumna jejuensis DSM 15929, assembly GCF_900142215.1. Lineage (GTDB taxonomy): Bacteria > Bacillota > Clostridia > Lachnospirales > Lachnospiraceae > Anaerocolumna > Anaerocolumna jejuensis. The sequence goes on from NZ_FRAC01000032.1 coordinate 64,387, forward strand.
TTTACGGCGGGCTGTGTGCTGAGGCACTGGCAGATATTACAAGGCTGCTGGAAAGACCTGGCGGAAAGCATCATATCACCGCGATTTTTGCAGCTACGAAGCTCCTTGAAAATGATGGCAGAATGGCAGAGGATTTGCAGTTATCCGAAGAAGAAGTAAAAAATATCGATAGAAGAATCCGTAAGATGGAAAATGAACTGCTAACGGATAGAAAAGCAGCAGTAGCAGATATGAGATACCGCTTTATTGATGAGCTGTGTGCCAAAACGGTTGTTAAGCCGAAGGAAAGCAGGCAGCATAAAAGAAGCATTCGTATTGATAACGTACTTGCCAACAGATATCTTGCAATTCCTATCTTCCTCTGTATTATGTTTATCATCTTCTGGCTGACCTTTGGGGTAATCGGAAGCTTTCTGAGCGATTTGCTCGGAAATGCAATCCAGGTGTTTTCTGATTATATTAGGAATATTTTGATTACGTACGATGCAAGTCCCGTTGTGGTTTCCCTGGTGGCGGACGGTATCCTTGCCGGAGTGGGCAGCGTATTATCCTTTGTGCCGACCATTGTGGTATTATTTCTGTTTCTTGCCCTGCTGGAAGACAGCGGCTACATGGCAAGAGTTGCCTTTATAATGGATAAGCTGCTTCGAAAGATTGGGCTGTCGGGACGCAGCTTTGTACCTATGATTATCGGCTTTGGCTGCAGTGTTCCGGCTGTAATGGCAGCCAGGACCCTTCCCAGTGAAAGGGACAGGAAGATGACGATTTTCTTTATCCCTTTTATGAGCTGCAGCGCCAAGCTTCCCATATATGGAATGATTACCATGGCATTTTTTCCGAAATACCGGGCGCTGGTCATGATTTCCCTATACATATTCGGAATGCTTATGGGTATTGTCAGTACCTTATTTCTAAGAAAACATATTTTTAAGGGTGAGCCTGACCGGTTTGTCATGGAGCTGCCCAATTACCGTATGCCAGGAGCAAAAAGTGTACTGCTGCTTTTATGGGATAAGACCAGGGACTTTTTAACACGTGCTTTTACCGTCATATTTGTTGCTACCATCGTAATATGGTTCTTACAGAAATTTGACTGGCATATAAGGCCGGTGGAGGATAGTTCAACCAGCATACTGGCCGGTATTGGGCACATCATTGCCCCGGTATTCAGGCCCCTTGGATTTGATGACTGGAGAGCCTCCACGGCTTTATTGACCGGATTTATGGCAAAAGAAGCGGTAGTCAGTACCTTCAGCGTATTAACGGGAGCCGGCTCCTCCAAGCTGCCCATGGCTTTGGGACAGCTTATGACGCCCATGGCTGCTTATTCCTTCTTAATCTTTACTTTGATTTATTCGCCCTGTGTTGCGGCAATCAGTGTAATTAAGAGAGAATTAAACACCCGTACTGCTATAAGCGTAGCTGCTTATCAGACAATTGTGGCGTGGATTTGTGCCATGGTGGTCTACCAGATAGGACGGCTGTTATTTTAATAAGCTCAGATAATAATAATATAATATAAGTCTGTTACATGCAGGTAAAGGCAGAAGCAACCTGTGTGCAGCAGACTTTTTTTATTGCGGTGAAATTGGGTCTAAAGTTTCCATTAAATACCTGACAGCAATTGGAACAAAGAACAGCAAACTCTCGTCTAATGGTTACAAAGAATGATTTTCACTTTTTATTTAAATAGTATCGCAAGTAAAATGCGAAATAATAGGAGGTAATATGAGAAAATACAACCGGATATTATTTATCATGATTGGCATTGGTCTGGCATTGTTATTAACCGTTTCTGCCAAGCTGGTTTTTTATAGTACTACGGCAGAATCTTTTTCAAGCAAGCAGGCTGCCTATTCGGTAATGGACAGCAAAGCAGAATCCATTATACCGGAAAATAAGGATGTAAATACAGAAGCTGGGCGCTCACCTATTGTAATTCTGTCAGTTATTACAATTATATTGATATTAAGCGGTACAGTCTATGTAGCTCAGAAGGAACAGGAAAATAAATAGCAAAAAGGAAAGGAAGAAAAGCTTCATCCGGGTTCATCAGAACAATTTCAACTAAATGGTACAAAATTCGACAAACGTTAATATATTAATATAGGTGACAGGGGCAAACCGTTTTTAGTAATTTAAAAACTTAGGTTCCTGTCACCAAGCCTTCCTTTACGCAGAAGCCGGAAGAGTAAAAAAAGAAAGGAAAATGCGTTTTGAAATTTATCAGTAAATTTCATACGAATTGGAAGAAAGAAAGGGTCGGATTAATACCATTTGATGTACAGGAGATTCATGAGGAAGCCAGTGAAATACCCCAGGGAATACAGCTGATTAATGCTCCGTATCTTTGGGAAGCAGGAAAAAAAGGAGACGGTGTGGTAGTTGCCATCATTGACACGGGCTGCCAGACTGACCATCCTGACCTTGCAGGAAGAATTATCGGTGGAAAAAACTTTAGCAGTGATTACAGTAAGAATCCAGCTAAATATGAGGATAACAACGGACACGGAACCCATGTAGCAGGCACTATTGCAGCCATCGAGAATAACGCCGGCGTAGTGGGAGTAGCTCCCCTGGTTAAGCTTTTAATCGTTAAGGTTCTTGATAAAAATGGAAGCGGAAGCTATCAGAATATCATTGACGGAATTAATTATGCGGTAGCCTGGAGAGGAAGCAACGGGGAGAAGGTAAGAGTAATATCCATGTCCCTTGGCGGCCCGAGCGACGTAACGAAGCTTCATAATGCCGTAAAAAATGCAGTAGCCAAAGACGTTTTGGTTGTTTGCGCTGCGGGAAATGAAGGAGATAACAACAGTAATACCAATGAATACAGCTACCCGGCTGCTTATGCTGAGTCAATTGCCGTAGGTGCCGTAGATTTTAATAAAAAAATTGCAAGCTTTAGTAACAGCAATGACAATGTGGACCTGGTAGCACCGGGAGTAGGAATATTATCCACTTATATGGGAGGCAAGTACGCTACTTTAAGCGGTACCTCCATGGCGACGCCTCATGTTTCCGGGGCATCCGCACTTATTATAAATGCAAGTGAAAGCAAATATAACAGGACACTTACCGAAGCAGAACTTTATGCCCAGCTCATTAAGAAAACAGTTGATTTAGGAATTGATAAGAGAAGCCAGGGTAATGGACTGTTGGATTTATCGAAGGAATAGACTGAAAAATGCCATGCATTTTCAATCTCCATTATTTATAGAAGTAAGAAGATAATAAGAAATCTTCCCACCTTCTAAAAATATAAATATATAAGGCAGGAAACGAATTTCCTGCCTTATATCATGTTGTCTCTTTCAATATTCAGTTGTAGGTGAATTACCCTTGTAAAGCGAATCTACTTGATTAGTAACCATTTTCTTGACATAAGCCAGTCCAACTTAACCATCTCCTAAATCTGCTGTTATTGGGTTACGCTGCAGTTCGAGACTAACTGCAGTTTTTATCTCTACGTCGATGGAATACATCTGCATTTGCTTTTGTATCCATTCCTTATTATGTACCGGAAAGGCTTAATTATACGAAGAATCCTATGTAAATAATGGCAGGTGAAATGAAGAATACAAAAGAAGCCTTCCGAAACGAGAATTCGTTAGAAGGCCTCTTCTGTTAATATCCCATTTTTATTTTGTATACAGAACGGGAAAAAAACTGTATTTTCAATTTTATATTGAAGGATAACTGCACAAATGCCTTTTGGTTCCTCCCAAGACATTACTCGTTAACAAAATCGACTTCTATTTTTTTATATAAGCTATCTGCATCAGGTTCATGTTCTTAAAAGGAAGGTGTTTGATTTGCTATCCACTCTTTATTATGTAATATTTTAAGAAATATATACTTATGATTTCGATTTTTTTTATTTTTATAGGAAATATCTTTTGAAGGTTTTTTGTGAACATTGTAAAACAAGGTTGTAATCTAAGCATGGATACAATATAATAAATAAATGTACAACTTGAATAGATTAAAAATCGGAGAGAAGCTAAATGACAAACTGGATTATTGACTTTATGAATCAATTTGGGTATCTGGGAATAACATTTCTGATAGCCCTTGAAAATGTATTTCCACCAATTCCTTCGGAGGTTATACTGACCTTTGGCGGTTTTATGACCACCAAAACAACTATGACTGTACAGGGAGTTATTTTATTTTCCACTATAGGGTCTTTGCTTGGAGCAGCTATTCTCTATGGAGTTGGGAATCTTTTATCTATGGAGAGAATGGAAAAGCTTCTGGACGGTAAGGTAGGGAAGATACTGCACCTTAAAAAAGAGGATGTCAGTAAGGCATATGATTGGTTTAATACCAAAGGGAAAATAACGGTATTAATATGCCGCTGTATTCCTGTAATCCGCAGTTTGATATCAATACCGGCAGGTATGGCAAGTATGAACTTTTGGGTGTTTTTTCTCTTTACAACGATAGGTTCTCTGGTTTGGAATACGGTTCTAGTGTTGCTCGGAAAAGCAGCCAGTGATTCCTGGGCAAAGATAGTAGATAAGACAGATACGTTTACCCACATTACAATCGTGGTACTTGGAATATTGTTTGTTATATTTGTATTCTGGTTTTATAAAAAGAAGAAAAAATCCAAGGATGATAATGAAAATTAAAAGATGGCAGATAGGGAGCTTAGAACTGTTCCTGTTTCAGACCATTGACAAAATCTGAGGCATATTCCTCGGATTTATTCTAAAAGAGCTTAAAAGCCAATAATTGAAGGACTTTTTAGCTCTTTTTTGGTATAATGAAGGTATAGATCAAGTTTGCTTATGATACAAGGAGGTATTCATGACGAAACGAATACGGGATTTAAGCATTCAATCAAAAATTCAGTTAATCTGTATCATTATTGCGAGTGGCGTGGTTTTGATATCTTTTCTGGCTTTCTACCAACAAACTATGAAAAATGTTATGAATACGGCTAAACAGTATATGAACCAGTATATTTCATTTTCAGACAGTGAATTTACGGATATGCTGAATAAAGCGAAGAGACTCTGCCTTACGGTTGCCATGGACCAGCAGGTCATCTCTCCGGTTTTGAAAAAGCCAAGCAAAGAAGCTTCCTTTGAAGATTATCAGGAAAAGAAAATGATAGGGAGTTATCTTTCCGGCTTACTATCCAATGAGGAATACATCAATTATATAGCTATCATTACGGATAAATACGCTATCTATACCTCGGAAGGAACCAGCCTGTATTTAAAGGATATTGATAAAAGATGGTATCAGGAAACAGTTAAGGAAAATAAATTAAAGGTCTACCTTCTCAATGGCAAGGAGAAAGGAATTGTCCTGTGCAGGCCGATTATATACAAACAGAAAAGCTATGGAATTGTTATTGTGAGGATGGACTATGACAGTATCATTGATATATATGATACGGAAGTATTGAAAGATGTTGATTTTTTCATCTTTTCGGCTGAAGGGAAGCTATTTTACCAAAAGAATTCACCACTGCTGAATAAGGATAATGAGACTGAGGTAAATGCCCTGTATCGCAATAGTCAAAAGATTATACATTTAAAGGGCAGGGATTATTATTACATAGAATACCAATCCCGTGATATCGGCACTAAGAGCGTCAGTCTGATACCTGTCAGCAGACTTACAAAGGATGCAAATAAATTAAGAATAATATCCGTAATAATTATGGCTTTGTCAATCCTTGTGATTTTAGTGATATCAAAGTTCTTATCCGGGAAAATATGCAAGGACATACAACTGCTCAATAATTGCATGAAAAAAGTCGAAGAAGGAGATTTGCAGATCAGAGCCGTTGTCCAGTCCGAGGATGAAATCGGTAAAGTTACAAATCGTTTTAATCAGATGATGGATCAAATCAGCATGTTGGTTCAGGAGGTTCAAGTGAAGGAGGAAGCAAAACGGGAGGCGCAGCTGAATGCTCTGGAAGCGCAGATTCAGCCCCATTTCCTCTATAATACCCTGGCAAGCATGCAGCATGTTGCCAGCATGAGGCATGAAACAGAAATTGAAGAGGTTGCCAATGCCTTGTCAGAGCTGCTTCGCAGTGTTCTTAACAATCGCAATGAATATGTAACTCTATGGGAAGAATACGAGTATATTGAAAATTTTATTAAGATTGAAAATTTTAAATTCCGAAACCACTTTGAAATTATATGGGATGTAGAAGAGGAAATCTGGCTTTATCATCTGCCGAAGCTGATTATTCAGCCAATTGTTGAAAATTCAATTATTCATGGAATTGTGGACATGGAGAAGGGAGGAGTCATAAACATTAAAGCGTACCGGAATGAAGAATTTCTTCTTATTCAGGTCATCGATAACGGAAGAGGAATCTCAAAGGAGACCATTGAAAAGCTTGAGAAAGAAATAAAAAGAAATGACAAATTGGGTTTTCGGCAAGTGGGGATTGCCAATGTATTTAACAGGATTCGTTTATTATATGGAGAAAGGTATGGAGGAACCATTTACAGCTATGAAAATGCTTTTACTTGTATTGAGATGCGCTTTCCAAAACAGGACATAAAGTTAAAGGAAGGCTAGGTTTTCATAACTTTTATTAAAGGTGGAAAAGATTACTTATGAGAGTGATTATAGTTGACGATGAAAATGTATTTCGGGATTATATAAAAAGTATGGGAATATGGGGCAAAGGAGAATATAAGCTTGTAGGAGAAGCCAAGAGCAGTAGGGAAGCTCTGGAACTTTTAAGGAATACCAGGGTGGATGTTGTTTTGATGGATGTCTGTATGCCAAATGAAAACGGCGTATATCTCTCGACGCAGATTGCGCATGAATTTCCGAAAGCAGCTATGATAGCAATCAGCAGTTATGATAACTATGACTATGTCAGAGATATATTAAAAAACGGCGCCCATGATTATATTCTAAAAAACAGGCTGACCCAGGAAAATTTGGAGACTGCCCTTACTAATATCGGAAGGGATAGTGAGCATATCTCCCAGGAGCAAAAAAAGAAACAGGACAGGAATACCTTAAAGTCATGGATTGAAAACGGAAAAAGGTTAACTCTGCAATGGGAAAGAAAAAGAAAAATGTTTCTGATAGGAAATTTAGTTAATCTGGAAAACATGGACAATAGTATTAAGGAAAAATATATCAAAGGAATTTTAAGCATTCTGGAAGACAATGAAGCAGCAGACAAGGAGGTTGTAGCTGATTATTTCTATAACGGATATTTTGTTATTATGATCTGCTATAACGACTTTACGACGGAAGCAGAGCTTTTACAACAGACGGAAATAAGTAAAATAAGGGCACATAATAATATCAGCCGCATTTTTCATATCAACCTGGAGATGAAGGTATGCCCCCAGATGTCTTCGGAACATGCGCTTCTTTCCTATATACGCCATTGCTTCCACCGGCCTGAAGCATCCGAAGAGAAGGCGGGAAACCTGACACTGTCTTTAAATCAAAGAAAGTGTCTGTATATTGCATTGGAATCCGGTAATATAGAAATTGCAGCTGCCTATATAGAGCAGATATATGATGATATTAATGAGCAGGAATACGGAAAGATTATGATGATTACCTCTGAGCTTTTTGATATTCTGGAGAAGGCCTGCATGGACGTAAATATTAATCTGGACTTTATACCCAAAAACGAAAAACTATATGAGTATGTAAAGAAAAAGAACAAAGAAAATCTGGTCAGCAGTATAATAGGCCTGTACCGGAATGCTTTAAAGGAAATAGCCGAACACAGGGTTACCTACAGTGAAAAGGTAAAGGCTGCCATTTATTTCATGAATAACAATTACGAAAAAATTACCGGCATGAGTGAGGTCGCAGAAGCAATTGGAGTATCCGGTTCCTATTTAAGCAGGATTTTCCATCTTGAAACAGGAAAAACACTAATTAATTACTTAAATGATATCCGTATCGAAAAAGCCAAAAGCTATCTTCTGCTTAAGAAGCTGCCATTGAAGCAGGTTGTTACATTATGCGGATTTAATAATTATTCTTATTTTATGAATGTATTTAAAGAGTATACTGGTAAGACTCCAAAAGAGTATCAGAGCGGGATTTTATAATTTTAATAACAATTTGATTCGGGTGCCATAAGTTACTCTCAATGAACATGATATTAACGTATGGCACCCGAATTATATTTTGGGGATTGTTAAAATTTATATCGAATGCTTTAGATGATTTGTTCAAAAAATTAAACAAGAATGTAAAAAAAGTATATAAAATTAATAATCCAATGCATTCTTAAATGATTATAATGATACCATCATATTTCAGAGGAGGTAGGTTATGAATAAATGGAAGGTTCTAGCGGTTCTGCTATGTATGGTGTTATGCCTGACGAACCTGGCTGGATGTAAAAAATCTGAGGGAAGCAAGGAAGCGGACAAACAGAGTGCAGCGAATGGAAAGACTTCAGAGGAAGCCACGGTTACTCCATCGTCGTATTTGAATCAGGAGGGTTTTCCGATTGTAAATGATCCGGTTACTATGACTGTGTTCGGCTCCAGAGACCCCAATCATGCGAAATGGAAGGATGTCCGGATTTTTAAGGAGTACGAAAAAATGTCTAATATTCAAATGGACTATCAGGAAGTGCCAAATGATGGGTTTACAGAAAAAAAGCAGCTGTTATTTGCGTCTAATGAACTGCCGGATGTATTTATCCGCTGCTCCTTTACACCGGCTGAAATTACTCAGTATGGTGTGGAAAGCCAGCAATTAATTCCGCTGGACAATCTGATTGAGCAATATGCGCCAAATTTAAAGAAGTTAATGGAGAAGGATTCCACCATAAAGGATGCGATTACGGCTTCTGACGGCCATATTTATACCTTGCCCAGTGTAGATCTAAGTGAATCCGGACATATTTCTTTTAAACAATTTATTAATACAAAATGGCTAAAGGCAGTTGGAATGGAGGTTCCCAAAACAACGGAGGATTTAAAGGCGGTCCTTCATGCTTTTAAGGATAAGGATCCCAACGGAAACGGGGAGCAGGATGAGATACCCCTTGGTATTCGTGATACGGGTGCCATATATTCACTGGGAGGCTCCTTTGGGCTGGAGCATCAAATGAGAGATACCTATAATCTGGTGGACGGTAAGCTTCATAACTGGCTTTGTGATGATGAATTCAAAGAATATCTTCAGTTCCTCAACGAATTATATACGGAGGGATTACTCTGGTCCGACTATTATAAGAACGATCTGGCTTCCTGGAGGAGTAATCTGGCTTCCGCTGCCTATGGTGTGATGTATATGCCATATACGGATGTATTCAAGAATGTGGAAGACCAGTACGAAGGCTTTGATGCCTTGACAGGACCCAATGGCAGCAGCATATGGTCCGATGTCAATATCAGTGACTCGGTCATTGGAGCGTTTGCTATCAGTAATACATGCAAAGAACCGGAAGCAGCCATTCGTTGGGTGGATTATTTCTATGGTGATGAAGGCTCCGTATTCTGCCGGTATGGAATAGAGGGAGAGACTTTTCAATACGATGAAAACGGACAGCCCCAGATCAGTGATGATATTGCCAATGCCAAAGAAGGATTTATGACCGCACTTGGTAAGATCAACCTTGTTCCCGGAGGCGGCTTCCCCTCTCTTATTACAGATAAAACAGATGGAATCGTAGCAAGCCAGAAAACAAAAGAGGCCGCTGCTTTGCTGAGTGATAATCTGCCGGGTACCATTGTACCGAAACCGGCGCTGAGTATTGAGGATGGAGAGCGCGTAAATACCATAGAGCAGGATTTATTTACCTATAGGGATGAAGCTGTTACCAAGTTTATCATAGGTGAATGGGGCTTTAATAAATGGGATGACTATTGCAAAACTATGGAAAAGACTGGAATAAAGGAATTGGAAACAATTTATAATAATTCATTAAAATAATTTTATAAAGAGACACAGGCTGAAAGAATACATAAAAAAGAAAGGAATGCCACTTGCAGGTTCTTTCAGCCTTTTATTTGTGGCAGTGGGGCTGCTGCAAAGTTCAAAGCCCCATGCATAGGTGTTATTATGGCAAAGTGCAAATATTATTGGAGGCAGATTAAAAAATCAAAGGAACTATACCTTTTATTTGCTTTTCCTCTGGCCTGGTATATTATCTTCAATTATGTACCGATTTATGGGCTTCAGATTGCATTCAAACGATACAATCCGACGCTTGGAATTGCAGGAAGTCCCTGGATAGGTTTTCATTATTTTAAACAATTTTTCAACTCTTATTATTGCTTTGAGGTAATCTGGAATACGGTCAAGCTTAGTTTATATACCCTGGCCATAGGATTTCCGGTGCCAATCCTCCTTGCCCTTTTAATCAATGAAATTCAGAGTAAAAAGCTGAGCAAGACAGTTCAGAATATTACATATATGACCAACTTTTTATCCGTAGTCGTAATTGTCAGTATGCTTAATATATTTTCTGATCCCTCTTACGGGCTCTTTAATAAAATTACTGGATTATTTGGAGCTGAGTCAGTGGATTTTATGGCAAAAGCAGCTTCCTTCAGCCCCCTTTACGTTTTATCCAATGTGTGGCAGTTTATGGGCTTCAATGCCATTATCTATATTGCGGCATTGGCAGCAATCGATCCGACCTACTATGAAGCCGCCTCAATCGATGGTGCCTCACGTTTTCAGAAGATAATACATATATCGGTTCCCTGTATTATGACGACAATTATCATTATGTTTATTTTAAGGATTGGAAATCTGATGACGGTGGGCTTCGAAAAGGTTTTATTAATGCAGAATAGTGTAAATACATCAACAAGTGAGATCATATCCACCTTTATTTATAAGAACGGTATTCAAAAAGGGCAGTTTGGATATAGCACGGCAGTCGGTTTAATTAATTCCGTCATTAATTTTATACTTCTCATCAGTGCCAATACCCTGAGCAAAAAAACCACTAAGACCGGTTTATGGTAAGGTGGATTTTGCTGCAGCTCCGTGCAGAATGGCTGAAAGAAAATATTAATGTGAAAGGATGCCCAAAATTCTTCAGTACCGTAGATGTGCGGTATTGCTGGGTGTAAAAATGACATATTCAAGAAAGTTAAAAAAGACCGGAAAAGAATTTGCCTTTAATATAGCGGTAAACTCAATCAGTATTCTCATTATTATAATTGTTCTGGTACCTTTGATATTTGTGCTGGCAGCGTCCTTTTCCGACCCGGATTTGGTTTTAAAGGGCAAGGTGCTGTTATTTCCCAAAGGCTTTACGCTAAAAGCATATCATATGGTTTTTGAAAACTCGGACATATGGAGAGGGTATTTAAATACAATCATATATACGGTAGCGGGAACCGCAATCAGCGTAGTCCTGACCATACTTGCGGCATATCCCCTGTCCAGAAGTCAATTCTTCGGGCGGAAATACTTGCTTCTTATTCTTTTATTTACTATGTATTTTAATGGAGGCATGATTCCAACCTATCTTCTTGTCAGAGATATGGGAATGTATGATTCCATTTGGGCTATCATATTGCCTTCGGCTATATCCACTTATAATTTGATTGTTGCCAAGACATTTTTTGAAACGAGCATACCCAATGAGCTCTATGAATCTGCCTTGCTGGATGGATGCGGAAATATCAAAATGCTGAATAAGATCGTATTACCCCTGGCCAAATCGATAATAGCAATTTTGATTTTGTATTATGCGGTGAATATGTGGAATTCCTATTTCAGTGCTTTGATTTACCTGAACGATGATAAAAAATACCCGCTCCAGATTATACTGAGAAATATATTACTTATTGGCCAGACAGAGCAATTCGGTACCAATGATGTTGGAATGGCTGAAAAAATCAAAATGGCTGAGGCTTTAAAATATTCAGTTATTGTAGTCTCCAGTATTCCGATGATTATTCTGTATCAGTTCGTACAAAAGCATTTTGTAAAAGGTGTTATGATAGGAGCGATAAAAGGATGAATAATACAAGCCAAGGCAATAAGCCGAACTTTATTATTATAATGACGGATCAGCAGAGAGCTGATTTAAGAAAAAGCTGTGGCTGTCCTCTGGATACGATGCCTTTTCTGGATGAATGGGCAAAGGGAGGGGTGGATTTTGAGCGTGCTTATACGCCGAACCCCACCTGTATGCCGGCCAGGGTGAGTATGTTCACAGGCCGGTATTCGGAAACGCACCAGGTAAGAACCAACCATAACCGGGAGGATGTTTTCTATACGGAGGATTTGCTTGATATCATGAAGAAAAACGGCTATGTAACCGCCCTTTGCGGAAAGAATCATACCCATCATGAATATGAGGAATTTGATTTTTATAGAAAAACAGAGCATTTGGGGCTCATGAAAGATAAGATGTCCGCTGAGGAACAGGCTTTCTCCGAGTTCTTAAATCAAACGAAGTTCGTGGACAGCAGGTATCCTGCTCCCGGAGGAGTAAAGGTGCAGCATCCTTACAGAAATATTTCGGATGCGCTGGAATTTATTGATGCTGTAAATGGAAAAGCCCCATTTTTTGCGTGGGTTTCCATTGCGGAGCCGCATAATCCGTATCAGGTGCCAGGTCCATACTTTGACCTGTTTCCCCCGGAGAAGCTGCCGGACTGCACCAGTGGGAAAGAAGCAGAGGACAATCAAAAGGGAGAACGTTTTGTAAGACTTCGAAAAGTCTGGGAACAGGTCTATGCACCGGATGTGAAGGAGCATATGGAGCGTTCCAGGTCAAATTATTTTGGAATGCTGCGGCTCATCGATGACCAATTAAAACGGCTTATGGAAGGCTTGCAGGAGCGAAAGCTGGAAGAAAACACCTACATAATCTATGTATCCGATCATGGTGATTTCGCCGGAGAATATGGCTTGATGCGAAAGGGTGCTGATTTATCAGAGCTATTAATCCGTATTCCGATGATTTGGAGGGGACCGGGTATTACACCCAGAGGAAAGGAAACACAGGCTTTTGCCAATATCGTTGATATTCTGCCTACGATATGCGACATAATGGGAGAAGAGCTTCCGATGGGAGTACAGGGGAAAAGTCTTCTTCCGGTATTAAAGCAGGAAAGCGGTTATGAGCGTGAATTTAACAGGGCATATTCAGAAAGCGGATTTTCTGGCATGTACTGGGAGGACGACGATTTGCTGGACTATATTACGGAAGGTGCAACTGTTGATATGTCTGCGTTTGACTGTTTAAATACCTGGACACAGTGCGGACAGGTAAGAGGCCTTCGGATGGAGGATTACCGTATTCAGGTTGATATGATGGGGAAAGGCTTTTTATATGATCTGTCAAAGGACCCGAAGGAGCTTCACAATTTATGGAATGAGAAAGAGTATTCTTCTGTAAAGGAATGGATGCTGCAGGAATTAATATCTGCCATGCTGCAGAATACCGATGTGCTGCCGGTCCCTCATAATCGTTACCGGACAAAGCTACATCCGAAGGGATATTGGTATCAGAAATATGCAGCCAAGGATCCTGGCATACATCCATCGGGGACTGTCAGAGAGATATATTCTAGCCGGAAACATTATAAAGAAGCCGGAAATTATGATAAATAGTTTTATAATAATGATGGTTAGTCTTCTGGCATCTGTGGCCGGGGCTATCTGCGGGATAGGAGGCGGAATTATCATTAAGCCGGTATTGGATTCACTGGGAATTATGAGTGTGGATACGGCAAGCTTCCTGTCCGGCTGCACAGTAATGAGTATGTCCGGTTATTCCGTCCTCAGGGCAGTCTGTAATAAAGAGTTTAATACCCGGCTGAAAACGGGAATCCCCATATCAGCTGGAGCTGCTGCCGGAGGAATCCTGGGCAGATATTTCTTTGGCTTATTAAGCAGCAGCTTCCCTAGCCCGGACGATATCGGAGCCGTACAATCAGTATGCCTGTTTTGGCTGACTTTTGCCGTACTGTTATATACGATTAGCAGACAGAAGATTAAAACCAATAATATATCCAGACCACTATTATGTATATTGGCGGGTCTTATGCTGGGAGTTGTTTCTTCTTTTCTTGGAATTGGAGGAGGTCCCTTTAATCTGGTGCTCCTTTCCTTTTTGTTCTCTATGGAACCGAAAGAAGCTGCCCGGAATTCCCTCCTTATTATTTTTTTTGCCCAAATTTCCAGTCTGACACTTATAATAGCCGGTGGTAAGGTTCCGGATTTCAGCTTCAAAGTTCTTGCGGGAATGATCCTGGCAGGAATTGCCGGGGCGGTTATCGGCAGAAGGGTGAATAAATTAATCAAAGAGGAGACTGTTGATATCCTGTTTCGTGGTCTGAATTTTATAATAATGATTATATGTATATATAATTTTATTAAGTATTTATAGGAAAGATGGGCAGCTGCCCTTCCAGGGAATATAAAGCTGGTCATAGATAAAAAAAGCGTTACATTTTTATTTTTTTTTATATAAGCATGGATGGAAGGAGGAAGAACTGTGCCGCCGTTAGGATTACTGATAAAGCCATCATCCGGGATGTGCAATTTACAATGCTCCTACTGCTTTTACCGGGATATTACACAGTACAGGGAAAAGCAGAATTATGGCTTTATAACTGTTGAAACACTGGAAAATATTATTAAGAAAGCGCTGGCATATGCGGAAGGCTTTTGCAGCTTTGGATATCAGGGCGGTGAACCTACCCTGATTGGAACCGGCTTTTATAAGAAGGCCGTGGAGCTGCAGAATAAGTATAATAGTAAGGGCATTAAGATTTGTAATTCCATTCAAACCAATGGGTATCAACTGAATGAAGAATGGGCTAAATTTTTTAAACAAAATAATTTCCTGGTGGGACTTTCTCTGGATGGTATGAAAAAGACCCATGACAGCTGCAGAAGGAATGCGAGGGGAGAAGGTACTTTTACGGATATAATGGCTGTTACTGATATATTTGATAAGTATCAGGTCGAGTATAACCTATTAACAGTGGTAAATTCCTTTACTGCAAAAAGAGTACAGGAAATTTATCAGTTTTACCGCCGTAAAGGATTTAATTACCTGCAGTTCATTCCTTGCCTGGACCCGATAGGGGACCAGGGTGAGAAAGGGGAATATACCCTGGAGGCCTCAGACTATGGGGAATTTCTCATAAAACTGTTTGATTTATGGTATAGGGATTATAGTCTAGGCAGAATGGTTTATATCCGTGAATTTGATAATTATGTCAGGATTCTTGCCGGTTTTCCGGCAGAATCCTGCGGAATGAATGGAAGATGCAGCATTCAGAATGTTGTAGAAGCAGATGGTATGGTTTATCCCTGCGACTTCTATGTATTGGATTCTTATAAGCTTGCCAGCCTGAATGACAGCGATTTTAGTGAGATATGGAGCAGCAGCAATGCAAAGAAATTTCTGGAGGAATCGGTAAAACCGGCTGAAAAGTGCCTGGACTGCAGGTATTATTCCCTGTGCAGGGGAGGCTGCAGACGTTACCGGGTGCTATCGGGTAAAGATGGCGGCAGCCTTAATAAATTCTGCACCTCCTATAAGATGTTTTTTGATGCGGATTTACAACGGTTATTAGAGCTTGCGGAAAAAGTTAAGAAAAGATAGGCATTAATTAATTGAGTGAGATTGTATAACTAAAAGTAAGATAGATTGAAATATCCTAATAAGCAGATTAACAGGAGGAACATATGAATAATATACCTAGAAATGAATATCCAAGGCCAAATTTTATCCGGGATTCTTGGCTTTCTCTAAATGGCACCTGGGATTTTTCCTTTGACCGGGAAGCCTATGACCGTAAAATTACAGTCCCCTTTGCCTATGAGACAAAGCTATCAGGAATTAATGAAACAGAAATGCACAAGGAAGTCTGGTACCGGCGAAGCTTTACGTTACCGGAAGCAATGCTCAATAAACAGATAGTACTTCATTTTGGTGCGGTGGATTATTTCTGCAGGATATGGGTCAATGACATTCCGGTTACAGAACATACCGGCGGACAGACCGGCTTTTTTACAGATATTACAGCCTGTGTCCGGTATCAGGAGGAAAATGTGATACGGGTGCAGGTATGGGACGATTATACTGATTTGGAGAT
>NZ_FRAC01000034.1 GCF_900142215.1 Anaerocolumna jejuensis DSM 15929
CAAGATTGGGCCGAGGATTTCGCAGGCTCAATCTTGTGTGTGAATTATGCTTCTCCATAATTCACATTATCTGCGCAGGTTATTTGCCTGCTGAAGCATCTCATCTGACGCATTGATTGCTTTGGAATTCATCTCATAAGCTCTCTGGGCAACAATTAAATCAACCATTTCATTAGCTGCCTGCACATTTGAATTTTCAAGATAGCCTCTTTTGACAACGCTCTTCTTTAAAGCGGCATCCTGGGTTTCCAGTCTTGCTGTACCGGAAGCTGCTGTTTCCATTAGAATACTGTTTGAAGTCTTCTCAAGTCCTGCCGCATTGTTAAACTGTGCAATTCCTATCTGAATTCCCATAGGCTGTACCTTTCCATCCTTGGGATAAAGAAAATTTCCATCATCATCTATGGTAATCTTTGAAGTATCCTTATCACTTTCAAAAACAATTGGTGAGCCAGAGGTATCAAGCACCGGATACCCTTCCGCTGTAGCAAGGGTAATTCCATTGGTTCCCATAGAAAATCCGAAAGCACCGTTTCTTGTGTAACCAACGCCTCCATCAGCAGTCTGAACCATAAAGAAACCATTTCCCTGAATAGCATAATCGCCGTCATTTTCGGTAGGCTTTAAAACGCCCTGTGTATACTGTGAAACAATGGCCGAATTCCTGACTCCAAGTCCGGTCTGAGCTGAAACAGGTTTTGCATTGCCTGAGCTGTCTGTTTGTTTATTCTGAATTGTCTGATATAATAATGACTTAAACTGGGCAGTTTCCTTCTTGTAACCGGTTGTATTAATATTAGCCAGGTTATTTGATATGGTATCCACATTCGTCTGTTGGGAAATCATTCCGGAAGCTGCTGTCCACAATGAACGCATCATAGGTATTTATTCCTTTCTTTCGTATTATACTTTACCTACAGAATTAACAGCCAGATCAAGAGTTCCGTCAATGGTCTGGATTACTTTCTGGTTTGCCTCATATGCTCTTGTTATGGCTATCATATTTGCCATTTCTGCCACAACATTAACATTGGACTGCTCTGTATATCCCTGCTGTATCGTAGCGGTACTGTCCAGCTGGGTAGCACCGTCCTGCGCCAGATAGAAGCTGTCTCCCTGTTTCTTCAGATAGCTGTAATCCGTAAAATCCGTCAGCTTTATCTTGTCGACAAAAACTCCGTCTGCATAGATGCTTCCACTTTCATCAACCTTAACATTGGCGGTATCATTTGGAATCGTAATCTCTCCGCCTTCACCCATCAATGCATTTCCGTTAACATCTACGACTTTGCCGCCCTGGTCCATTGTAAAGGAGCCGTCTCTCGTATATTTTACCGTTTCATTTCCGTTTTTATCAATGGAAGATACATTAAAAAATCCTTTTCCCTGAATGGCGAAATCAAAGGTATTACCTGTATTGCGAAGAGAACCCTGGTCATAATTTGTGTAAACCTCCCCAATCTTGACACCAAGACTCATCTTTCCTATCTGTTTATCCGTATAATTATCAGATACATCCTTTATCTTATAGGATAATAAATTACGAAATGACTGGTTGGTAACGCCGTCTTTCTTATAACCAACTGTTGCCGCATTGGCAAGGTTATTTGTTACTACGTCAAGACGCTTTTGTTCATTTGCCATGCCAGTCCAGGATGTAAAAAGCCCTTTAACCATTTTGACTCCTTTCGTGAATATCAAATCTACTGTCTGATATTCCAGAATAGTAGTGTGAAACACAACCGTATATCTATTTATCGGATATATTCCTTAATTTCTTAATCCCTGGAGCCGCTTAAATATTCAATATATTTTCCAGTACCGATGGCTACTGCTGTCATAGGATCTTCAGCTGTCATGGTATTAATACCGGTTTTATTCTCTATTAATTCTTCCAGTCCGTAAAGAAGGCAGCCACCGCCTGTCAATACAATACCTCTGTCAGCGATATCTGCTGCCAGTTCCGGAGGAGTTTTTTCCAATACACTGTGTACGGCTTCTACAATCTGGGAGGTCGTCTCCTTTAAAGCCTCTTCTGTTTCATCGGAGGAAACGGTTATGGTCTTGGGAAGTCCTGTAACCAGGTTACGTCCTCTTACATCCATCGTAACAACTTCCGGCCTCTTATAAGCAGAGCCAATATTTATTTTAATCTCTTCAGCGGTTCTTTCACCAATCAAGAGATTGTGTTTCTTGCGCATATATCTGACAATAGCTTCATCAAAATCATCACCGGCTATCTTAATAGAGGTGCTTACTACTGTTCCTCCCAAAGAGATTACCGCGATATCTGTGGTACCGCCGCCGATATCCACAATCATATTGCCGCAGGGCCTGTAGATTTCAATACCTGCTCCAATGGCTGCAGCAATAGGCTCCTCTATGATTTTAACATCTCTGGCGCCTGCCTGGTACGTGGCATCCTCAACCGCTTTTTTTTCTACCTCTGTTACACCGCTAGGTACGCACACACTTATTACAGGCTTACGGAAACGATGCTTTCCAACAGCCTTTTGTATGAAATACTTTAACATTTTTTCCGTAACCGTATAATCGGATATAACGCCCTGTCTCAATGGACGTACAGCTACAATATTGCCGGGTGTTCTTCCGAGCATAAGCCTTGCTTCTTCACCGATAGCTCTTACTTTATTCGTATCTCTGTCAAAAGCGACCACGGAGGGTTCCTTTAAAACCACACCTTTACCCTTTAAATAAACTAATACGCTCGCCGTTCCTAAATCAATTCCTATATCACTGCCTAACATATCTAATCTCCTTTCAGATTCTATCAGTTCTTTTTCGACTTCGCAGTCAGCTTTTTCTCTTCTGGTTGGCATCTATATAATGTCTAATGGTTTGATAA
This sequence comes from Anaerocolumna jejuensis DSM 15929, assembly GCF_900142215.1. Classification (GTDB taxonomy): domain Bacteria; phylum Bacillota; class Clostridia; order Lachnospirales; family Lachnospiraceae; genus Anaerocolumna; species Anaerocolumna jejuensis. Next base: position 2,867 of record NZ_FRAC01000034.1, read on the forward strand.
TTACTAATTTAATTACCATTTTCCGGAATTTTTTATACAATTCACAGACTCTGGATATATTTTGACAGTTTTACAGCTTTCACTCTAATTTTTTCCATAAACCTGCCAATTAAACATACTCTTTTTTATTATATACATATTTATATTTTTTTTCAAAGGAAATTTTAGAAATTAAAGAATCTTAAAGATTTTTTAATACTTTCAGCCAAAAAGGCGTATCAATAAAACGAAATATTTCGCATTATAAAAAGCCCTGCCATCCCGAAATTGCTTCCGGAACAGTAAGGCCTGGTCGTAAAGGCTGTTTTTTATTTGGTTTCGTCGATATATAATAATGTGCGCAGCAGCACATTGGCACCCATGTGGCAATTTTCAACAGGCGTATATTCAATTTCGCAGTGGCTGTGGCCGCCGACACTTGGTACAAATATCATGGTAGCCGGTACCATATCAATCATGAACTGGGCGTCATGCCCGGGACCGCTGTAGATTCTGCGGCTGGAGTAGCCATATTCCTTTGCGCTTTTTTCCACCAGCTCCACTAATTCAGGAGTGAAGGTAACGGTATTCCGTGACCAGGCTCTGGCATAGGTCAATTCACATTTTTCAACGACAGTGGGAAGATTTTCAATCACGGAAAGAACCTGTTTAATGACCTCCGGGTCCTGATGTCTTGCATCCAGAGTAAACCTGACCTCATCGGGGATGATGGTATGGATATTGGGATGGCAGGAGATTTTACCGGTGGTGTAAACCAGCTTTTTATCCAGTTTGTCTAATTCATCATGGAGATATTGTATTGTTTTTGCAGCCGCATATAGGGCATCCCTTCTATAGGGCATCGGTGTTGTACCTGCGTGGCCGGCCTGGCCGGAAAGGGTAAATTCATAATTAATCATACCGCAGACCCCTTCTACAATTCCGATATCCATATGCTCTGCTTCCAGCACCGGTCCCTGTTCAATGTGCAGCTCCACAAGTGCAGCACATTTTTCCGGGGAAATCCGGTTCTTTTCCTCCCCTTTATAGCCGCTGGCTTCCAGCGCCTCCCCAAAGGTATAGCCGGGGATATCCTTTGCCACGGAGGCAAGCATCTCAGCCTTGTCAAATTTACCGCAGATAACACCGGAGGACATCATGGCAGGCTCAAAGCGGGCGCCTTCCTCATTGGTCCATACAACAACAGTGATTGGATGCCTGTGGGGTAACTTTTCCTTTACGATGGTTTCCAGTGCTTCCATGGCAGTCAATACTCCCAGAATACCGTCATAATTCCCGCCCTGTCTTACGGAGTCCATATGGGAACCGGAATAAATAGCAGGCAGGTCCTCCGACCCCGGAACCGTTGCATAGAGATTTGCCATGTCATCGGTCGCAACAGTGGCTCCGATTCCTTTCATTCTCTTTACAAATTCCCCTCTGGCCGCCAGGGCCTCCTCCGAAAGGGAGAATCTGGTGATTCCTCCCTTCCCGGTATCCCCGAATTTGCTAAAGGTCTTAATTTTATCTTCCATTCTTTCTAAACTGCATGTCATTTTAATTTACCTCCCTTTCCGTGCACAGATTGTTTCCTGCTGTCAGCCCGTTGCTTCCTTTAATTTATATACCCTTGCCCCCTGGCTGATTGCCCCTGCCGGACAAACTGCCAGACAAAGATGGCAGCCTACACATTTATTCCCATTCATGACCGGCTTACCCGTTGCCTCATCCTGCCTTAAGGCCTGATGTCCGCCGTCATAGCAGGACAAATAGCATCTTCCGCAGCCGATGCACTTGCTCCTGTCGAATTTGGGATAACAGATGCTGTCACGGTTTAATTCTTCTGCCGGGATAATCTTAGGCAAGGCCTTCCCGACGATTTCCGATACGCTTTTCATCCCCTGGGAGCTTAAATATAGCTCCATTCCCTCTATCATATCTTCGATAATACGGTAACCATATTGCATGACAGAGGTGGTTACCTGAATGTTTTCACAGCCCAGTGCCAGAAATTCCGCCGCATCCCTCCAGGTCTCAATACCGCCCATGCCGCTGATGGGTACTCCGGAAAGCTTTGAACAGGTCTTCATGGAATGAATGAAACGAAGGGCAATGGGCTTCACTGCTTTTCCGGAGTAGCCTCCCACACTGGTCCTTCCTTCCACATCAGGTCCTGAGGAAAAGGTATCAAGATTTATATTCATAATACTTTTAATGGTATTGATTGCGGCTATTCCATCCGCTCCGGCTTCGATGGCTGCAATAGCGGGAATTTCCATATTGCCGATGTTGGGAGTCATCTTGGCAAGAATCGGAAGCTGGGTGCCCTTTCTAACCGCCCGGGTATAGGCACTGACCAGCTCTGTATTCTGCCCCACATCGGAACCAAGTCCGTCTGCTGCCATATGGGGACAGGAGAAATTACATTCGATAATATCCGCTCCTGCTTCCGTCATCAGCTTTGCAAGATAGGTCCACTCTTCCTCGGTCTGGCCCATAATGGAGGCGATAATTATCTTGGAAGGATAATCCTTTTTTAAATGTTTCAGGAAATTAACATTTTCGATAAGGGTATGGTCCGAAATCTGCTCAATATTCTTAAAGCCAATGAAGGGCACCGATTCCTTCCTCAATGCATCAAATCTTGGAGACACCTCCTTGGGTACAAAGGTGCCGATGGTCTTAAAGGCAACACCTGCCCAGCCCATCTCAAAGGCTTTGGCAACCATTTCATAATTGCTTCCCACTACAGAGGAAGAAAGGAAAAAAGGATTCTCACAGGGTACTCCGCAAAAGTCAATGGATAAATCTACGTCTTTGTGCCCTGCCTTATGATAAGATACCGTTTCCTCCATAATCTCATCAATGGGAACCGGCCGGTTAATTTTATTCTTAAGACAGACCTCCATGCAGGCTTTTGAGGTACAGGTCTTGCAGGGAATTTCCTCTGAAAGTCTGTTAGCCGCTCCTGACATGTTCTCAAAGCGCAGAGCTCTGATGACCCTGTCCACCGGCAGGCTGTGAGGGCAGGCCTTGGTGCAGGGAGGGTTATTACATAGAAGACATCCTCCGGCTTCTTCCATAATTGAAATATCTCTATATTCTAAATTGCTCAAAATTACATCCCCTTTCAGGTCAGGTTTCACTTTTCAGCTCAAAGCCGGTTTACGCTTAATGAATTGGCCGTATCCCGGCTCCCCGGTAAATTCACCGTTATCATATACAAGCCTGCCTCTGACATAGGTCTGAACCGGATATCCGTGAAGCTTCCTGCCTTCCCAGATGGTATGATCATAGTCGGAATGCATATTGCTCACAGAAATGGTAAAGTCCTTATCCCTGTCATAAAGGACAATATCCGCATCCTTCCCAACGGTCAGGGAACCCTTGGTATCACAGCCAAAGATTTTAGCAGGATTGGCAGAACACAGTTCCACCGCACGGTTAAAGCTTATCCTGCCGCTGTTGGCTGCTGCAAGCATATAGGGATACAGATTCTCAACACCTGCACAGCCGTTTGGAATCTTGGTAAAGTCGTCCTTTCCCCAGTCCTTCTCATAGCTTTGAAAAGGGCAGTGGTCCGTTGCCACGGTATCAATGATTCCCTTCTTTATGGCGTCCCATAAAGCCTCCTGGCTTTCCTGGCCTTTTATGGGAGGGGAGCACACAAAGTTCCTTCCATCCTCTCTTTTGTATACCTCACTGGTAAACTCCAGATACTGGGGACAGGTCTCTATAAAAATCGGATGCCCTGCCAGCTTAGCCTCGGCAGCAGCTTCAAGCCCCTCTTTATCCGCCATGTGAACAATGTACAAGGGTGCTTCCACTGATTTTGCCCAGTGCACGGCTCTCTTGTCAGCTTCCGCCTCCACATATTCCGGCCTGCTTAAGTAATGATACCAGGCAGAGGTCTTCCCTTCCTTTAAAAAATTCTCTATATTCAGGTCGATTACATCCGGGTTTTCCGCATGGATATTTGTAATCGCACCAACTTCTTTCGCCTTTAATAAAACCTTTACAAAGGTGCCGTCATCCACCATCATGCCTTCCTTCTTATATACAAAGAAGCATTTGAAGCTGGTGACACCAAAATCCACGGAAGCCGCAAACTCCTCCAGCAATTCACCTCCGTTTAAATCTGTGATAATGCAGTGAAAGGCATAATCCACACAGGCCTCCGGGTCGCACATTGCCTTTCTCTCCCCAATGGTCTCCAGGATACCTTTCCCTTTTCTTTGCATGGGGTAATCAAATACCGTAGTAACACCGCCGCAGGCAGCCGCTCTTGTTCCTGATAAATAGCCGTCTGCAGATACCGTTCCTCCAAATGGCATTGCCAGATGGGTATGCGCATCAATCGCACCGGGTAATACAAGCTTCCCCGTTGCATCTACTACCTTTGCTGCCTCCATGGAAAGATCCGTTCCGATTAAGGCAATTTTTCCATCCTTTACTGCGATGTCAGCTATAAAGCTTTCCTTTGCTGTTACAATCGTGCCGTTTTTAATGATCAAATCCATACTCTACGCCTCCTAATCATAATTCCGCCTGAATTCTTCAAACAGGAATTTGTGCATTTTTATACACGCTTGCTCCCATTGCATACCGCAGACTTGTCTGCGGTACTGCCATAAATAATAGAGTGTGAAAGCGCTTTTCTTTCACACTTGCTCCCATTCCATACCGCAGACAAGTCTGCGGTACTGCCATAAATAATGGTATGTGAAAGCGCTTTTCTTTCACACCTCCTAGTCTTACTTCATACTTTGCCAACAATGAAATGTTTATTTATATAAGATTGACAGAGCCGATGCAAAAGGTTGTTGAAATCTTTGCAGCAGCTCCATCACCGGAAATATAACCTACCGCTTATTTATTGATTTTATATACCAGAACAAGACCTGACCTTTGGTATACCTGCGCTACTTCCACTAAATCCATACCGCCTGCCTTTGCAGCAATTAAGTTGGATACCCAGGTTACGCCAAAATCAACCTGACCGGTGTATACTGCCGTTGTTTCACCGATATCACCGCCGCCCGGTACAATATTTACATTTAAGCCGGCCTCGTTGTAATAACCCTTGTCAAGTGCTACATAATAACCCATGAACTGTGCCTGGGGCAGCCATTTTAACTGAATGGACACATCCTTTTTCTCAGGCTTGAATTTACCATCGGAAGCACTTGCTGCCGTAAAGAAGGAGGTATCCCTGATATCGTCAAGGGTAAGCTTCTGTAATTTATCTGCTGCTGCGGAATCGTCTAACTTAATGTACTTCTTTGCAAGATCAAGGGTCTGCTGCATAGCCGTGTCATCCATGTTCCCGTACTTTTTAACGGCTGCACCGGTCATATCGGTCTCTACCAGCTTTTTGACCTCGGATGCCATGTAAGACTGATGCTCAGCAGATACGGAGGAACCGTATTTGTAAACGATCTGAGCTGCTTCCTCCGGATTGGCACAGGCATATTCCCAGCCCTTCATGGAAGCATAGACAAAGGCTTTTACTGTCTCAGGGTTCTCTTTTGCAAATTTGCTGGTCGTGAAGATATTATCCTCAAGCATTGCCACGCCTTCCTCATTCATGTCAATGTATTTAACCGAATCACCATAATTGTAACCACCATCATAGGAGTTCTTTACCAGGCCAAGCTCGTTATAGGTCATGGCAGAGGCTAAAAGAATCGAGTCATCATCAAAGCCATCCATGTCAAATGCCTGGCTCAGGTAAGTGGTAGGCTGGCCGTATTTGGTCAAAAGTGCCTGAATCTCATATTCATTACCAATTCCCCAGTTCCCGACCTTGCCCTTGCCTGCCGCATCGGTTATAACACTTTCAACAGATGCATCGGCTGCATAGTAAGCTCCTGCTGCCTCCGTAGCAGCGGGTGTTTCTGTCGGTGTGGAAGCCTCCTCTGTTGCCGTAGGTTCTGATGTCGCCCCATTGCCTCCTGCGTTTTCTACCTTTTTGCCGCAGCCGGCAAGAGCAGTAATTAATAATACACACATCATAAATAATGCACTGATTTTTCTTACATAAAGTTTCCTCATAAATTAAGCCTCCTTTTAATGAAATCTGCGGTTATTTATTATAAAAAGCAAAGAGCTTTTATAATCCTCCTGTTCTGCTAAAGCCTTATTTCTATCAAGCGCGGTATCTGATACCGGTACCAAAACCAGCCGGCAGGCAGGGATTTTCAAACTAACGGCGCCCCTTTAATAAAACACCTTCGGCAATTAATAATATTACATACATGGTAATTCCAATGGCACAGGCTACAATAATGTAGGCCCAGGCAGTTGCATACTGTGCAAGGACGATATTTTCACGAATCTGGCGTCCTACACCAATGACGTATTCTGCAAAATATTCACTGACCAGAGCACTGATAACACAGGCTGGTACGCTGATTCTCAGCGCGGTAAAGACATAGGGAATGCTGTTGGGAATACGAAGCTTAAAAAATATGGTGGTTTTTCCTGCTGCATAGGAGTTCATCAGGTCCAGTGAAAAGGGCTTTAATTCCGTAAAGCCACGGTATGCATTGATACTCATGGATACAGTACAGGTAATCATGACCACCAGCATTTTTGCAAGCATGCTTCTGGTATTGGGGTCTTTACTGAAATCCTTTGTCAGGTTATTTAGAATAGGGGCAATGGCTATAATCGGTATGGCATTAAAGGCTGATGCTATGGTAAGGCCCCCAGCTCCCCATTTTGGAAATACCGTTGCTACAATTGCCAGCAAATAGCCGAAAAAGGAGCCTAAAACCAAACCGCCAAGTGCAACCGTAACCGTTGCTTTTACATTCACCAGGATACTGCTCCCGTTATCCGTAATAATTCCAAAAATCCTCTTTGGGAGCGGTAAGGTGAAGGTATCTGCTCCAATGATTTTATGAAGCAGCTGTGTCTGCCACAAAATAGCTATGACTGCTCCAAATAATACCGGATACAGGATGGTGGTAACCGTCTGCCGGTTGAATTTACTACGCAGCCTCTTCATTTGCACTCACCTCCCCTTTCACCCTGGCCCCCTTACGCTTGTAAGGTGACAATATTTTTTCGATTACTGCCATAAAGTAATAGCTGAGAATACCAATAATTGCGCTGAAGAATACAATCTGCCAGAACACATAGATGGACATGGCATGTTTTAAGGACTGGGACAGCATGGTTCCAAGACCTCCGCCTCCCTGGAGGGTATCCACCAGTATGGAGGCCGTAATTGCCATTGGTGCCGATATTTTAAGCCCCGTAAAGAAATACGGCATACTGGAGGGGATTAATAATTTACTGTAGATCTGATATTTGGTGGCAGCAATGGAATACATCAGCTCATGCTTTTCTTTTTCAACCGACTTAAAGCCTGCAAGGGTATTCGTTGCAACGGGATAAAAGGTCAATATCGCCGCAATCACAATCCGGCTTTTGTCTATGTCCTTGGTAATTGCCAATACAATGGGCGCCATACCAAGAATCGGTATCATCTGAATAATCATCAGATAGGGAAATACGGTCTTTTCAACTGTCAGGAACATATTCATTAACAGGGCCAGCACAAAGCCAATGGCAGTACCAATCAAAAAACCAATTCCCGCTCTGAATAAGGTTATTCCGGCATTGCTTAGTACGATCTGCAATGCGGTCTGGGTGCTGTTTACCTTATTGGTGCTGAATACCGATTCCAGAATCTGATACAGATGGGGCAGAACATTCTCCGGCGAGCGCTTTGTATGCTCTATGACAGTGGCTCCAATCTCCCATACTATAATAAGGCCGATGACCCATACTACCGTGACCATCTTTTTTGAATTAAGAGCTTTTTTAATCAGGTTCATGCGATCTTCCTCTCTCATTAAAAAATGGGATTTTCTGTTCCCTACAGGCTTTCAAAGCTGTTTCGTACCTTAACCACAAGCTCATTAAATTTCTGGGTATTCTTGATTTCCAAGCTTCTTGGCCTTTCAAGGTCAATATCAACAACGGCGGATACTCTTCCCGGATGGGGTGATAATACAACCACCCTGTCGGATAAAAACACTGCTTCCTGTATGTTATGGGTAACAAATAAAATCGTCTTATTGGTCTTCTTCCAGATACGGAGCAGATCCTCATGTAATTTTTCCTTAGTAAACTCATCCAGAGCGGAAAAGGGTTCATCCATCAGAAGGATTTCCGGCTTGACTGCCAGTGCCCTGGCGATTCCAACTCTCTGCTGCATACCGCCGCTTAACTGGTGGGGATATTTTTTGCCGAATTCCATTAAGCCTACCAGCTCCAGCATCTTTGTTACCCTGGCTGTCCGTTCCTTCTTCGGTACTCCCATCATCTCCATGGGCATACAGACATTCCGCCTTACGGTTCTCCAGTCATATAGCACCGGATTCTGAAATACAATGCCATATTTCTTCTGCATCCGAATTTCTCTGGGTGACTGTCCTCTTACGGAAATACTTCCCGAAGTAGGCTGCTGGAGATCCGCTATGGTACGGAGCAGTGTGGTCTTTCCGCATCCGGACGGCCCCAGTAAGGAAATAAATTCTCCCTGCCTGATATCCAGGTTAATATTCTTTAATGCTGTAATGGGTGCTCCCCCTTCCTTATCCGGAAAGCTTATGCACAAGTCTTCTATCTTTATTTCAATCTCAGAACTATTCTCCATTGATAATTCATTATTTTCCTCTTCAGCTTCCATTGCATCCTTTGGAATGAAATTTAATACATCCATAAAATACCTCCTGACATTTCCTTTCGTTCAACTGCAGTAATCTCCCTTAAGCTCCTATTGCATACCGCGTCTGCCTGCAGCGGCGGCACTGCCATAAATCAGGGTTGAATAACAACGCAAAATGGCATAAAGTCTTTTAACTCTACGCCATCGTATTTTTTATTCCCTATTCTTTTTACCAAAGCTTTGCATATATTTTCAGCAAATCTTCTTTTGACACTTCTTTTACCGTATTGGAAGGACTGCCGCTTGCTATGGCATCCTGAGCCATCTTATCGGCTGCCGCGTCAAACTCGTTCTTTTTTATACCATACTCTTCCAGAGTAGGAATATTACAATGCTTACACAGCTTTGCCAGCTCTGTTAGAAAAGCCCCTGCCGCTTCCTCATCACCGGTATTCTCATCCGCTGCTCCGATTGCTCTTGCCAGTGTCCCAAATCTTTCATAGCAGCCATCCAGTGCAAAGGCCAGGCATTCCTTTATCAGCATGGCATTGGAAATTCCATGGGGCACATGGAACAGGGCTCCTATGGGTCTGCTCATGCCGTGGACCAGGGTTACGGAAGCATTGTTGATGCTGACCCCTGCTTCAAATGCCGCAATCTGCATCTCCTCCCTTGCCTTTTCATCACTTCCTTTACTGTAGGCTGTGGGAAGATATTTAAAAATTCTCTTTACTGCCGATAAGGCATAAATTTCTGTCAGCGGGGTGCTCTTTCTAGAAGTATAGGCTTCCACCGCATGGGTCAAAGCGTCCATTCCCGTTGCCGCGGTAATATCAGGCGGTGAAGTCAGGGTAAAGGTCGGGTCGATTACCGCAAGGTCAGGTAAAAGGGCATCACCCTTTAGCAGCATCTTAATTCCCTTTACGGAATCTGTAATGACCGTAAATTTGGTTGCTTCGGAGCCGGTACCTGCCGTGGTAGGAATTAATACCAGGGGCGGGAATTTACCGGTAATATCCTTTCCTAAATAATCGGATATTTTGCCGGAAAGTACTGTCATTGCTGCAATCGCCTTGGCACTGTCAAGAGGACTTCCTCCTCCGATGGCAATTAAAAAGTCACAGCCGGTCTGCTTAAAAGCCTTCACACCGGACTCAATCATCTGATCCGTTGGCTCTCCGGTAATATCATTGAATACAACATATTCAATTCCCCAGGCTTCAAGGTAACCGGTAAGGGTAGCTGCAATGCCAGCCTTGGTGACAATCCTGCCCGTAACCACAAATGCCTTTCTTCCAAGGCCTTTAATGGCTGCTTCGCTGGCTTCCAGAGCGTTTTTTCCTATAAAGACATTCCGTGGTAATTTAAATTGATATGCCATAATAACCTCTTTCCCGAATATACACTCTTCAATTGGATATTCTCTAATCAGTAGCTGAAAAAACAGCTTTTTCTCAACTTAACAGCCATGCCTTCCCAGTACGCCGCAAGCTTGGGCTGGGGATTTCGCAGGCACTTGTGTGAATTATGCTTCTCAATAATTCAGCTTGCTTGCGGTACATCCCAGACAGTAAGTTTGTAAACACAACGCATTTCTAAGTTAGTTCCATCTGCGTACCTTGCACACGTTTCAGACTATGTGTACAAAAAGGACCTGCTGATCAATGATAATAAAAAAGCAGCGGCGGAATCTTCCTTTGATAGCTCCATCGCTGCTTAAAATATATTTTATATTTAAGAATTAAGATATCTAAGTTGAATGAAGTTCGCCTGACCTCTTTCAGGATTATAGATGCTCTGTATTCCAGCCTTTTTACACCCGGGAGAGGAAAAACTAAGGTTCAACTTTTATAGACGAATTATATATCATGGACAAGTCAAAAATCAATTGCTATATGACCAGAATTATTTGTTCAACTGCACAATAGCATTTCTACTGACCGGGTATCCGGATCCGACCGTTCCTTTGTGGTTACAGGAAAGGCCAGTCTTTTTATATAAATTCTTTATCTACAATTGAAAGCACTTCATCCAATTTAACAAGTTCTTCCACAATCTGCTCTTTTGTAATAATCAAAGGCGGTGCAACTAAAATCATATTTTCATGACTGTAGGTCATAAACTTCCTTTCCTTCAGTTTTCCAATGATTTTGCCCATAATTCCCTCCGTATCCTTTCCATAGGGTACAAGGGCCTCCCTGGTCGCTTTATCCTTCACCAGTTCAACTGCGGAGAACAGACCGATATAGCGTACGTCACCAACACAGGGATGGGCTGCCTTTAACTCCTCTAATTTTTCGCCAAGAACCTTCCCGACCTCCTTCACGTGGTCAAGGATTTTTACTTCTTCATAGTAATTGACACAGGCAACACCTGCCGCACAGGCTAAGGGATGCCCGCTGTAGGTTAAACCGCAGGACAGCAGGTTATCATCAAAATACTCTGCAATCCTTTTGCTTACAACAACTCCCCCAAGAGGTACATAGCCGCAGGTCACACCCTTTGCAAAGGTTACGATATCCGGCTTTATATCAAAGTTCTCAAAGGCAAACATCTTACCGGTTCTGCCCCAGCCGGCCATTACCTCATCACAGATCAAAAGGATGCCGAATTCATCACAAAGTGCCCTCATTCCCGGCAGATAGCCCTTTGGCGGAATCAATATACCATTGGAGCCGGTTATGGTCTCAACTACAATTGCAGCCACACTGTCCGGTCCTTCATAAAGTATCTGCTCTCTCAGCTTTGCAATATAGTATTTAGAAGCTGCTTCCTCCGATTCAAAGGGGATTGCTTCTCTATAGAGATAAGGATCAAAAAATTTGATAAAGCCCGGAATGCCCGGCTCCAGCGGATACCTTCTTGGCTCCCCGGTCAGATTTCCGGCCCCGAAGGAGGAACCATGATAGCTGCGGTATCTGCTGAAGACTTTAAACCTTCCGGTATACATACGTGCCATCTTAATGGCATTTTCATTGGCTTCCGCACCGGCATTGGTAAAGAAAACCTTTCCCATATTGTCAGGCATCAATTCGATTATCTTTTTAGCCAGCTTTGCCCTTGGCTCTACCCCATAGGAAGGTGCGGCATAACAGAACTTATCCACCTGCTCCTTGATTGCCTCATTAATGGCCTTGTTGCCAAAACCTACATTCATGTTGACCAGCTGGGCGGACATATCCGTGTAACGGTTTCCGTCACAATCCCAGAAATAAATACCCTCCCCCTTTTCTACCGGAACCGGATTAAGTCCCTTTTGCTTACTCCAGGACTGTAGGTTATACTCCTTTTGCATGCTTTTAATTTCTTCACCTGTCATATCGTCATCCTCCTTATTAAAAAGGGAGCCGTTCCTAAGAACCGCTCCGTTGCTGTACCTTTTTATGTAGTACCATTATAAACGTACGCAATGTATTATTCAATAAATGGGTGACCACACTTTCTTGTGCGACTGCACATGGGCTATTCAATATTCGTAATTCTCCCTCACTCCATTAATTTATGATATCTTTTATCATAAACCCTATGCTGCAGCGCACCTTTTCATCCAGATTCAGAATATTATAGCCGGTAATTTTCTCAATTTTCTTTATCAGGTTATTTACGGTATTGCGGTGGATAAACTGCTGCTCCGACACTAACTGGGGGCTTCCGTTATTATCCAGATAGGAGCGCAGAAATCCCATCAAATCCGTACCGTTTTCCGAATCATACTGTTCAACCCTGCCAAAAACCTCCTGATAAAAATCCTTAAGGACCTTCTTATCTTTCACTGCCAGCAATACCTTATACAAATCAAGCTCATCATAGTAAGTAACCCGGACCTTTCTCTTTCCCGCCATCTCATTGGCAGCAATGGCATTTTCAAAATTGATATCCTGGTTTGCAAAGCCCTGCATAATGGAGCTGACCCCTACGTTTATGGTAAAGCTGTCCGTCTTTTTGCGAATCAAACCCAAAAGGTCGTCTACAAATTTGCGGACATTATACATATCGCTTTCCGATAAGACCACTACCAGATTGGACTGGTAGGTAAAGGCTATAAACATCCGCTGGCTGGTCCGGGCAATCTGCTCAACAAAAAGCTTCAACCTCTCCATATTGTCACTGTTATATTGCTCATCGACATTATTGACGGACATATTAACAAAGCAGAGGTGGCAGTCACGCTTATAGCCGTTGCGCTCCATATGCTGAATCTGGGTTTCAATATCGCCCACCTTAAAAATAATGTCCTTGATGGTCGATGCCACACTGGCCTCCACACTCTCATTATGCATGATACGGGTACAAAAGTCACGGGTCACATCCACCAGCCTTATCTTCCAGGGAATAGTAAAAAGAGGCATGTCAACTTCATTGCAAAAGTCGACTACCTCCTTCGGTACACTTTTTATATAGGGCCCCAGATTAATGACAAAAGCACTTGTCTCACTCTGGTAAAGCTCCTTTGTAAAATTTAAAAGCCATTCATCGTCATGGCACATATAGCCCGCTATAAAAATCAGCTCATGGCCATGGAGGAAGGACGACACCTCCTGGTCCTCTACAATATGCACCCACTCCACAAGGTTGCCTAACCCCTTGTGTCCTGCCAGAAGCTGCATCTGATAAAGCGAAGCACAATTCCGGTAAAGCTTACTAACTGCAATTGCCATCTCTACCTCCTACAAATGTCCAATACCTGTCTGCTTATAATATCTCTCATTGAAATCAAATTATTCAGAAATTATAACATAACCCAGGCTATAAAGTAAATGAGGATATTGACACTTACTAATACCTTCCATTCTTAAACATGTTCAGGGTTCCTGGAATCAGCCACCGGCATGATGCATTTGATGCATTAAATCACTTCACACCGAGCTGCTGTCTGGCGGCATGGTTTGGAAACCACATACCACACAGCTTTGAACTGGTAATTACTCTACTTTATCCGTATCGCATTTTAAAGCGAGGAATACAAAGAGAACGGCTTCCTTCCGAAGGTTCGCAGGCTAATAATAAATCAATAATTTACATAATCCAATTATACGATCCAACAATTTACATAATTCAATAATTTACATAAATCAATAATTTACATCCACTCCTTGCGCCCAAAGGAGCGCAGTCCGACAGCAAGATAGATGAGAAATGTAAGCATCACTATTAATACAAAGGGGACAGGTTCCAGCCGAGGGGATAGATTCAGTCCTTGCGGAAACATTGCATAATAGGGCGGAGCTACGGGAAACCATGCCCCTATATTGGAATTGAAACCTGTAAAAACAATATTGGGAACAACCGTGGAGATGCTAAACAGCAGGGCACCGCCAAAGGATTTAAAGCGAGTGGAGAGAACAATCTGCAGCATTGCCAAAGGAAAGCAGGCAAACCAGCCGCCGATTACGCCAGCCAGTACCGTTTTCCAGGGTATACTGCCTTCGACGTGAATGATATTTCCTGTTATGAGGTAGCCCGCCAGGAAGGTAAGCTGCACAAGGGCTAAGAGCACCATCAGCATCATAAATTTGGAAAGAAAGATCTGCCAGCGGGGAAAGGGCAGGGTCAATAACTGCTTCCAGGCTCCGTTCTTATGTTCATAAAAGCATAAAAACGCTGCAAATATCCCGGCAAAGACCGGCAGAAAAAAAATCCCATGCTTGGATACCCCCTGAAAATAAAGTGTATTCCAATCGGGTGCAAAATAAGAAGTCAAGGCTTTAACACTATCAGCCGCAAGTAGAAAGCTCACTGCAACCTCCATTAGAATCAGCAAAAAAATCAAAGGCCATTTCATTTTTCTGCATTCAGAATAAAATAATTTCATCATTTGAATATCCTCCTATTTCATTTCCATTGCGCCAAAGCGAATAGAGCCTAAAAGCAGTATGATCAGACCCAGTGCGGCGCCCAAAATAATCCAATTGGTATAGCCTTTTATAAAAGGACTGGCCATAGAGGGGTAAGCCCAGGGCAGAACATACAAAAGCTTAGTGCCAAATCTTGCAAGGAACAGGCTGGAAATAGCTCCTATTGCACCTGCCGCAAGGGGAAATGTCTGATTGGCAAAACGGGCAGATAAAAACAGCTGAATCCCAAGTACGGGAAGAGAGGCAGCAAAGCAGCCGAAAACCTGTTTTGTCAGAAACAGAAAAGGCAGGCGCTCATTGGTGTAGACAATCCAGATAAGGGATGCCCCTAACAGAATGAGGCTGCAGCATATCAGCATTAAAATGATAACCCATAAGGCTTTGATAAAATAAAAGGCCCTGCGGCTGACCGGCATGGAAAATATCATTTTCATGCCCTGGGCCTGATGCTCGGTTTCAAAAAAGACACTGCACAATAGTGAAATTGTAAGAAGCATGGTAAAGGATAAAAACAGATACACTACATTTAATCCTGTATAAACACCTGCTTCTCCCTGGCGAAAATACAGGTACCATTCCATGCAGGTAAACAAAAGTAGGATAACTGCACTAATGACCGGTATCCATAAACATATTTTTTTCATTTTAAGGAATTCGGCAGAAAGCATCCCATTTATCATAAGCTTTCCCCTTTCCCCGTCAATTGCAAAAAGATATCCTCCAGGGATGAAGTCTGTTCGCTGACATGCTGCAATGAAAATGGCTGAAGAATCCTGAATATTTCCCCCTGATCCATTCTACCGGTAACTGTAACCAGCAGTTCATTCCCATGCTTCTCAGTTGTTGCACCGTTTCGTATAAGCGCATGGTATGCTTCGTCAGGCCTGTCAGTAATAATGGAAAGCCGCACGGTATTCCTTTTTTCAAGCTCCTGCATTCGGTCCTGAAAAATTAATTTTCCCCCCTGTATGATGCCCACATAGTCTGCAATGGATTGGATTTCACTCAGAATGTGGCTGGACAAAAAAATGGTTATCCCCTGTTCGTGGGATAACGCCAGCATTAAATTTCGAATTTCCTGAATTCCGGCCGGGTCCAGGCCGTTAATCGGCTCGTCCAGAATCAAGAGCTTCGGCTTACGGATCAGTGCCTGTGCAATACCCAGACGCTGCTTCATGCCAAGGGAATACCCTTTTACGGTCTGCTTTGCATATGGGGTCAGCCGGACGGTATCAAGGACTTCACGGATATTTTCTTCCGGCAGCTCCAGCAGCTTACATATGATTTTAAGGTTTCCATATGCTGATAAATGACCGTAATAGGATGGTCCCTCCACAAGTGAACCGATATTTCTTAAAATACTTTCCCTTTCCCGCTTCAGGGAGCGTCCCATAATCTGGACCGAGCCCTCATCGGCGCGAATCAGGCTGAGCAGCATACGAATGGTGGTTGTTTTTCCCGCACCATTCGCACCCAAAAAGCCATAGATTTTCCCTTCCGGAACCCGTAAATCAATGTGGTCCACCGAGACATGCCGGCCAAAACGCCGTGTAAGGCCATTAGTTTCAATAATAAATTCAGACATAACTTTACCTCCTGTTATCCTTTGATAACAAGAGTATAAGGTATGAAACGTATTCTCAGGTAAACAAGAGTAAAATGTAAGTAAATTCGTTTAATATAAATAAATTCGTATTAGAAAACCGGCAATGTGATAAATATGGACGTTCCCTGTTCCAGTGCACTCTCTACCCGGATGGAACCATTATGCAGTTCGATAAATTGCTTTGCAATGGCCATGCCAAGACCGGAACCTTCCGCCGGGCAATCCGTTGACGTTCCCCGGTAATAGCTTTCAAACAGGTTTCTTCTGGTTTCTTCCTCCATTCCCTTTCCATTGTCTGCAATCTCTATACAAAATCCATCCTGCTGCTTTGCAGCAGTTACTTCAATTTCAGTCCCGGGCGGATTGTGAACAACGGCATTGATGAGGACATTTTGCAGCGCCCTCTGCAGCAGGATTGTATCTGCCTCCATAAAAAATGCATCCATGGCAGAATCAAAAGAAAAATTATAAGCAGTACAGCGGGGAGAATTCGCAAGATCCAGAACCACATTCCGCAGAAATTCAACCATTTCTGTTTTAAGCTTCTGAGCAGTAATTCTTTTATCCTCCGATTGAAAGGAAAGGTTTAAATCATCAATAAGGTTTTTTATGTGCTTGGATTTTTCCTCTATTTTCACTCCAAAATCCATGATTTCACTTTCTGACCAGTCATATTTCTCAGCGGTAATCAGGGAGGCATAGCCTTGAATATAGGAAAGAGGGGTCTTTAAATCATGGGTGATGCCAGCGAGCCATTGCCTGCGGTCTTTCTCCAGCATTATCCGGTCAGTTTCACTTTGCTGTAGTTTCTCTGTCAAAAGCTGCATCTGGATTAAAAGTTCCTTGTATACAAATTCTGTACATCTGTAATAAAAGGAATCTCTGTTGGCTAACACTCCCTTAAGGGCTGGTTCCTTATATGTCCCCTGTGACAAGGCCTGAATCCAATGAATGGTATGGATAATGGGGCCAAGGATAAGAAATAAAAAAAGATATGCCATAATAATTCCCAGCACCAGCAGGCTGGCGGAGCGAAAAGTTCTCAGCTCCACAATTTCAAGTACGGGAAATACCTGCCGCACCAGTGCAAATAGTATCATAATCATACCAAAGCTAAGTACATAAGCCAGCAAAAGCAGTACAATCAGCGCAAGAATTCTAATTCCCATTTTCAGAGGAGTCTTCATTTCTGCTCTTCTCCTTTTTTATGGGGAATAAACTTGTAACCCAGTCCCCGGATATTATGGATATATTTTGGCTTATCCTTATCTGGTTCCATTTTCTTTCGGATTTTGGAAATATGCATTACAACTGTTTTTTCATCACCCAGGATTAGCTGTCCCCATACATTTTCATACAGCTGCGCAATTGTAAAAATACGATTGGGATGCTCTGCGAAAAAAAGGAGGAGGGAATATTCCATGGCAGTTAGCTCTATGACCTTCTCATTATGTTTCACTTCACAAGAATCCTTGTTGATGCTGAAATCCTCAAATTCCAGTATACTCGCCTGTTCCTTCGCTGAATATATCCGCTGATGCCTGAGCTGGACCTTGATTCTTGCAACAACCTCCAGCGGATTGAAGGGTTTTGTTATATAATCATCTCCGCCCATGGCAAAGCCCACCAGCTTATCATAGTCAGAGGTCTTTGCAGTAAGAAAAAGTATCGAGGCATCAGTCTCCTTGCGCAGCTCCATACAAAGCTCCAGACCACTGATATCCGGCAGCATTATATCCAATACAATAAGCTGCGGCTTAAAGTCCTGAATAATTTGCAGGGCCTCCTTGCCTGACTGTGCTTTTTTAATCTGAGAAAATCCTTCTTTTTTTAAAACAATCTCCAACATATCTAGAATTCCAGCTTCATCGTCTACCAGAAGAATATGCTGCTCCATCTTTACCGCTCCTTTATTCTGTGTTTCCGTCATTCTCCCAACCACCAGGATACAACCTTTGTCTGGTCCTTACCATTTGTTTTTATCAGATAAACATAGGCTTTGTCGAGGTTTCCCTTAAACTGGCTGCTGTATTCTTTTTTATACCCTTTAACCATGATATAATCACCTAGAACAGTAAAATCCAGTATCCTACCGTTTTTAAAGCTTACTAATTTTATTTTTTTACCACCTGTTTTATTGCTTTTATATAAAACACCTTTATTAGCACTAACTATCATATTCTGACTGGATTTCTGCTGATCAGAACCAACAATCCGGTTAAATTTTGCAAAATTCAGATTATTAGTATTACTACCATCTACATTCATGCTTTTCCAGAAATTTTTACTTCCCTTATAGTCATAACCTTCATAATAGATTTTTTCATTTGTTATAGCCATTTTACTGATCTGCTGATTGGAATCAAAATCAAATATACCGGTTATATTTGAGCCGTCCAAATTCATTTTATATATTCCAACCGGAATATCATAAGTAATGCCTGAATTATCCGCTACCTCTTTTACTTTAATATAATAGAGCAAATTTTTATAAACAACCGGATTAAACCCTTTGTCCAGCCTTATTTTTGTTTTTCCGTTTTTACTGATTTTATAAATATAATTTTGCGATGAGTCCGTACCATAGTTCAAATCATAAGTACAGTAGATACTGTCACCGGCTGCTGTTATCTCACTAAATCCATTGGATTCTTTTCCATTAAATTTGTAATCTGTAATCTTTGTTATTTTTTTGTTTTTACATTAATCTTACAGATTCCCATCCTGTTGCCATCCATATTATAAGAATAATAGATGTCATTGCCACTCCTGTGTGCATTTTCAGGGATATAAACTGTTTCCTTGCCAGACGATGCAGCCTGAACTCTCACGTTATTTTCAAATGGGTTCTATCCCACAATTTCTAATACCAGTACAAACGTTAATAATAAACTAATCACTCTGTTTTTCATTGCATACCTGCCTGCCTTTATCACCATATTTCATATCAATTAATTTATATTATCACAAGTGGTTAAAAGGAGCAAGTTATATGAAACCTCTTATTTTCCAGAATTTTTGCGCTTCTCCATTTTGCTCACCATCTGGTGACCGCACTGGGAGAAATCTTCATTAATTTGGCCAGTTCTCCCGTAAGAAGGCGGCCGTTATCATGGAGATAGTTAAGTATAATAATCTGACTGCTCCTACCTAATACACAAATAATAGGATAGACAGCTAACAGCCGGGTATGTATAATAATATAAGAGTTTCCATGCAACGCAAGGAATTCTTAAGAATAGAGGTCTATCTATGGAATTTAATGAAAAACTGCAACAGCTTAGAAAAGAAAAATCAATGACACAAGAACAGCTTGCAGAAGAATTATATGTGTCCAGAACAGCTATATCAAAATGGGAAAGCGGCAAGGGATATCCGAATATTGATTCGCTTAAAAGCATATCAAAACTTTTTTCTATATCTATTGATAATTTGTTGTCGGGTGAGGAATTGATTTCTCTTGCGGTAGATGAGAACCGCACAAATATAAAAAAGAGTTTCAGTCTGATTTATGGTGTGTTGGATTTGATGGCTCTCGCCTTTTTATTTCTTCCGCTCTTCGGGCAGCCTGATGGTGATGGTATTCGAGTAGTAAACTTGTTCGCATTTAAAGACGCTTCTTCTATTACCCGCGCCATATACTTTATCTTACCTATATCAATGGCCATACTTGGTATTGTTGAATTGACCATACAATATTTCAGTAACGAAAAATGGCTGAATGCCAGCAAAGTTATATCTATACTTTTACAAGCCTTTACAATACTTGTTTTCATCAATACGCGCCAGCCTTATGCCACGTCACTGGTTTTTATGTTCTTTATGATTAAGATAGTCCTTTTAATAAAGGGTAACCGCATTAAATAAACGGCTTAAAGCCTTGCAAAAAGCCCTCCGACACTTTTCGTGTCAGAGGGCTTTCGCCGTTGTGACGATTAGTTTCTTGAATATTTCCATGCTTGACCGCACAATTAAGATGTGACTGGCGCACATGAAAACAACAATAATACAGAAAAGGAAGAAAGATATGATGAAAAATAAAAAGTACTTTATTTTTGCCGGAACACTACTCTTGCTATTCATTCTATTCACAATGGGAGTTTTAACATTTGATGTTAGCCCCATAGGGCCGGAGGAATCCGTTGTTGCATTTGCTACCCTAAATAGCTCCATGTACAAACTGCTTGGTGAAAACTTAATTTGGTATCATATCACAGATTGGCTTGGTATTGTAGCTATCCTAGTCGCTTTGGGCTTTGCAATATTGGGATTGGCGCAAGTAATCAAAAGAAAAAGTATCAAGCGAGTGGACAGCAATATACTCGTGCTTGGGGTATTTTATATCGTCGTGATGGCTTCATATATTTTTTTTGAAATCTTCATCGTTAATTACAGACCGATTATTTTAGCTAGTACATTAGAAGCATCCTATCCATCTTCCCATACGATGTTTGTGCTATGTATCATGGCTACCGCAATAATGCAGTTCCATACACGGATTAAGAATAAACCCCTAAGAATTACAGTAGAGGTCATATCCGTTGCTATAATTACCGTCACGGTAATTGGGCGTTTTATTTCAGGTGTGCATTGGTTCACCGATATTATAGGCGGCTTATTGTTAGGCTCTGCCCTTATTATGTTTTATTATGCAACGGTTAAACAATTATCAAAAAACGAACAGCCCTAGATGTACCAATTACCAATTGTTATTCACTTACCGCCCCAACGGCATATAAAAAAACCGTTGTTGAATAAGTATTTCTATAAAAGACAATGATAAGGTCTATTATGTACTAAGCCTTTTTTCAACAATACGGTCTGAACAAAACAAAAAACCCCAAGCCCTTATAAATAAAGGCTTGGGGTCATATTTTAATTATTCAATGATGGTAGCAACTTTACCTGAACCAACTGTACGTCCACCTTCACGGATAGCGAAGCCTAAACCTTGCTCCATAGCGATAGGATGGATTAATTCGATGTTCATTTCGATGTTATCACCAGGCATGCACATTTCAACACCTGCAGGAAGGTTACAAACACCAGTTACGTCTGTTGTTCTGAAATAGAACTGAGGTCTGTAGTTATTGAAGAAAGGAGTATGACGTCCACCTTCATCCTTTGTTAAAACGTAAACCTGAGCTGTGAATTTCTTATGGCATTTGATTGAACCGGGTTTGCAAAGAACCTGTCCTCTTTCGATTTCGTTTCTCTGAACACCACGAAGAAGTGCACCGATGTTATCACCAGCCTGAGCTTCATCAAGAAGCTTTCTGAACATTTCGATACCAGTAACAACAACTTTACGTGTTTCTTCCTTGATACCAACGATTTCAACTTCTTCAGATACATGAAGAGCACCACGCTCAACACGTCCTGTAGCAACAGTACCACGTCCTGTAATGGAGAATACATCTTCTACAGGCATTAAGAAAGGCTTATCTGTCTCTCTCTGAGGATCGGGAATCCAGCTGTCAACAGCATCGAATAATTCGATGATCTTATCTCCCCAAGGTCCGTTAGGATCTTCAAGAGCTTTTAAAGCAGAACCCTGAATAATAGGGGTGTCATCGCCAGGGAATTCATATTCTGTTAACAGGTCTCTGATTTCCATTTCTACTAATTCAAGTAATTCAGGATCATCAACCATATCACACTTGTTCATGAATACTACGATGTAAGGAACACCTACCTGACGGGATAAAAGGATGTGCTCTTTTGTCTGAGCCATAACACCATCAGTAGCAGCAACTACAAGGATAGCACCGTCCATCTGAGCAGCACCAGTGATCATGTTCTTTACATAATCGGCATGTCCAGGGCAGTCAACGTGAGCATAATGTCTCTTCTTGGACTCATACTCAACGTGAGCTGTAGAGATAGTGATACCTCTTTCTCTTTCCTCGGGAGCTTTGTCAATCTGGTCGAAAGCAACAGCCTGGCCTGTACCTAATCTTTCATGAAGAGTCTTTGTGATAGCTGCTGTTAAAGTAGTCTTACCATGGTCAACGTGTCCGATGGTACCAATATTACAATGGGGTTTGTTTCTTTCAAACTTAGCTTTAGCCATTTTTTTAACGTCCTCCTTTAAATAAATGCATCTTTGTGCACATACTTTTTTAATTGCCTGCCAGGTAATGGCCGAGGCCATTCCTGCGGGCATTTGATTTTTGAGCTTATAGCTTTATTATATTTCAGTTTAGAAATATTTTCAAGCACAATTAACGTTTCCACTTATATTTGTGGACTAGTTCTTAACCTTTGCTGCAAGTACCTTTTCCTGTACGTTCTTAGGAACGGGCTCGTAGTTTGAGAAGAACATGGAGTAAGCACCACGTCCCTGTGTTCTGGAACGAAGGGCTGTGGAATATCCAAACATTTCTGAGAGGGGTACAAATCCTCTGATAAGCTTTGTTCCATTGATATCTTCAGTGCCTTCGATACGTCCGCGGCGTGAACTGATATCACCGATAACATCACCCATATAATCATCGGGAACTGTTACTTCTACTCTCATGATGGGCTCTAAAAGAACAGCCCCTGCTTTCTGCATCGCATCTTTGAATGCCATGGAACCGGCAATCTTAAATGCCATTTCGTTGGAGTCTACTTCATGGTAGGATCCATCGAATACAGTCGCCTTAATACCAAGTACAGGATATCCTCCAAGGATTCCGGCTTTGGTGGCTTCTTCAATACCGGCACCTACTGCAGGGATGTATTCCTTCGGGATAGCACCGCCTACAACAGTTGATACGAATTCAAAAGTCTTTTCTGCATTAGCATCCATGGGCTCAAAGCGAACCTTACAGTGACCATACTGTCCGCGTCCACCGGACTGCTTTGCATATTTAGAGTCAACTTCCACAGATTTTGTAAAGGTTTCTTTGTAGGCAACCTGAGGTGCACCTACATTGGCCTCAACCTTATATTCGCGCAGAAGTCTGTCTACGATAATTTCAAGATGGAGCTCACCCATACCGGCGATAATAGTCTGTCCGGTTTCTTCATTGGTGTAAGTTCTGAAGGTAGGATCTTCTTCTGCTAACTTCGCTAAAGATTCGCCCATCTTATCCTGGCCTGCTTTTGTCTTAGGCTCAATGGAAACCTCAATAACAGGTTCAGGAAATTCCATGGATTCAAGGATTACAGGAGCTTTCTCATCACAGATAGTGTCACCTGTTGTGGTGCCCTTTAAACCAACTGCTGCTGCGATATCACCTGAGTATACCTTTTCCAGGTCTTCTCTCTTATTAGCATGCATCTGTAAGATACGTCCAACACGTTCCTTCTTATTCTTTGTTGAATTAAGAACATAGGAACCTGCATTTAAAGTACCGGAATAAACACGGAAGAATGCAAGCTTTCCTACGAAAGGATCGGCCATAATCTTAAATGCAAGAGCTGCAAAAGGCTCTTCATCAGAAGATGCTCTGTGTACTTCGTTACCTTCTTCATCCATACCTTTGATATCAGGGATATCGGTAGGAGCAGGCAGATATTCGATAACGGCATCCAATAACTTCTGTACACCCTTATTCTTGTATGCGGAACCGCAGGTTACAGGAATAATACTGGTTGCGATCGTTGCTCTTCTAAGAGCAGCTTTTAATTCAGCTGTTGAAGGTTCTTCACCTTCTAAGAACTTCTCAAGCAATTCATCATCGGTCTCACAAATAGATTCGATCATGGCTGCTCTGTATTCCTCTGCCTTCTCTAACATGTCGGCAGGTATATCAGTGATGCTGATGTCATCACCCTTATCATCTTTATAGTAATAAGCTCTCATTTCGAATAAATCGATAATGCCCTTAAACTCATCCTCTTTACCGATAGGTAATTGGATAGCTACAGGATTTTTGCCAAGTCTTGACTTAATCATGCTTATTACATTGTAAAAGTCTGCACCGGAAATGTCCATCTTATTAACGAAAGCCATTCTGGGTACGTGGTATTTGTCAGCTTGACGCCATACAGTTTCTGACTGAGGCTCAACACCGCCCTTAGCGCAAAATACACCAACGGCACTGTCAAGAACACGTAAGGAACGCTCAACTTCTACTGTAAAGTCAACGTGTCCCGGTGTATCAATAATATTGATACGGTGACCAAGGGCTCCAGGCATGGGCTTATGCTCAAATTCCTGTGTCCAGTGACATGTTGTGGCGGCTGAAGTAATTGTGATACCTCTTTCCTGCTCCTGCTCCATCCAGTCCATAGTAGCAGTTCCTTCATGGGTATCGCCAATTTTATAGTTAACACCGGTATAGTATAAGATACGCTCTGTAAGAGTGGTCTTACCAGCATCTATATGAGCCATAATACCGATATTTCTAGTTCTTTCTAACGGGTATTCTCTTCCAGCCAAGGAAATTCCTCCTTATCTTAATAGTCGTCTGTAATCTAAAATCACAGAATTATTATTTCATACGCAGTTCCCTGCATGAGTCCAGGCTTAAGCCTGTGACCCATATCAGAAGATTACCAGCGATAATGTGCAAATGCTCTGTTCGCATCTGCCATCTTATGCATATCTTCCTTCTTCTTAACAGCAGAACCTGTATTGTTAGCAGCATCTAAAATTTCATTTGCCAGCTTCTCTTCCATGGTCTTCTCTCCTCTTTTACGGGAGTAGAGTGTTAACCAGCGAAGCGCTAATGCCTGTCTTCTGTCAGGTCTTACTTCGATTGGTACCTGATAGGTAGCACCGCCGATACGTCTTGCTTTTACTTCAAGAACCGGCATGATGTTGTTCATAGCTTCCTCAAAAGTTTCCGTAGCTTCTTTTCCTGACTTCTCTGCTACTCTTTCAAAGGCTCCGTACACAATCTTCTGTGCAGTTCCTCTCTTACCGTCTAACATGATGTTATTGATAAGCTTTGTTACAATCTTACTGTTGTAGATAGGATCTGCCAATACATCTCTTTTTTGTATATGTCCTTTACGTGGCACGTTTCTTCCCTCCTTAATAATCCTTATTGCCCGGAAAACCAAATATTTCCCAGACAGGCAAAACAGGTTTTCCCTATTTGCCCTTATAAGTTTCCTTAAATCATCGGTACTCACCGCAAAATTTTAATTTTTGCTGTGTTCGCGCTCAGTTTAACTCATCTTTCAAATCTATTCCGTTGGTGAAACAAAGTGTTCTTCCTCTGCGGTGATAAAACGCGGCTCCCTTATTTTATCCCAATCTGAAATAAAAATTAATCCGGCACTTAATGATTAGCGAAAAACTTAATTATTTACCTGCTTTAGGTCTCTTAGCTCCGTACTTGGAACGAGCCTGTCTTCTCTTAGCAACACCTGCTGTATCCAATGTACCTCTGACGATGTGGTAACGGGTACCGGGTAAATCCTTAACCCTTCCACCTCTAATCAGAACGACACTATGCTCCTGAAGGTTGTGGCCTTCTCCGGGGATATAGCTTGTTACTTCGATTCCGTTAGAAAGACGAACTCTGGCGATTTTTCTAAGAGCTGAGTTAGGCTTCTTAGGAGTTGCTGTTCTAACTGCTGTACAAACACCTCTCTTCTGGGGTGAGGACACATCAGTAGATTTCTTGTTTAAGGAGTTAAATCCTTTTTGGAGAGCAGGAGAAGTAGATTTCTTCTCAACCGTCTTTCTACCTTTTCTAACTAATTGATTAAATGTAGGCATTAATTTTCACCTCCTGGTTTTTGTTAAAATTCATTGAGCCGCTGCTTATTTACTTAAAATACACATAAATATTGACGCAATATAAAATCGCGCTTTATGATTATACTTTATATATTTTTTTTTGTCAAGTATTTTCATTTTAAAATCTCTTAAAGCCTATGTAAATCCATCTCTCTGGTGAGAAACCCATCCTTAATTTTCTTAAATAGTGCTTTCGTCAGACAGGAAAGTTATTCCTGCTGTTTACCGCACCGGGCAGGCTCCCGATTCACAATCGGCATCCAAAAGCTCGCTTTCTTCTCCTTTTTCCAATTCCTGCAGCAAAGAATAGTCAATGGGTTTAATATTTTCTATCCGTTTTTCGTAATCTTCTTTGGTAGTAGATTCATAGGGAAGAAGAGGATAGGTCTCCTCCATAAGGGGTAAAAAGGTAATTCCCACCGCACAATTGAAATTCTGATAAAGCCACTCTGCAACCTCATCCCATTCATTCTCCCTTACGTGTACCGTTATGCTTGTATTATGGTCTGTCCAGGCTTCCATGGTCAGCTTATATAGCTCCAGCTGTTCGATTGCTCCCACCTCATACTTTGTCTTGCCTTTTGGTGAGCGCATTGGGAATTCAACTACCTTCACGCTGCAATCCTCATCACTTTGCCCAATCTCATTGTATATGGGGTATCCGCCCTGTACTTCAAGCATTTTTAATAAAGGGTCACTTGCAGAGATACGGACTCTTCTGATATAATACGGCGCATGAGCAAAATGAACTCCCGAACTGACACCGGGAAGATTGGATAAGGTCCCTTCCGGCTTTATTGTTGTCATCAGCTGCGGCTTCTTAATTCCAAGCTCTTTGCAATAGCGTTCCCCTTCCTCATGAACAGCCTTCCTAAGCTGGGAAAGGAGCTTTCTTAAGTCATTATATCCCATGCCGGTCCTGTTCACCATGTCCATCATACCGGTTAAAGATACTCCGACAATCCTGTCCTCCTGCATTACTTTATTCCAGTCAGGCAATTCCACATCCACAAGGGTCATCCTCAAAGTAATCCTTGCAGACAGCCTGATTGTATTGGTGAGGACCTCTGCATCAAGGGTATTGTCCTCCCTTACAAAGCTCAGCATATTATTTGTGGAAAGATTGCAGCACTGCCTTGACTGGAGCAGAATTTCACCACAGGGATTGCAGCCTTCAAAGCTATTTTTTCTCCGCAGGGCTTCACTGTTATTAATAAAACCAGGTTCACCGTTAATACGTATGGAATGAAGCATCTCCTGTATTTCCTGCTTTTGCGGTACACGGTTATAAAGGACGGAATTATTGCTCATCTTCCGGTGTGATATTTTGGTATTCTCCACCCATTGTCCGTCAACAATTTTATATATATCCCTTTTTGCCTGTTTGACCTCTTCATCCTCTTCATCACAGATTACCATCATTGCGCTTCTGCGGACGCCCCCGGATACGACATTCTCACTGATAATAGTTGCAATATCAAGGAGCTGAAGGGATTTTAAGCTGCCATTTGTTTCTGTTATCACTCCGTTGATTTTTTCAAACATCCTCATTAATGACTTATGTCCGGAAGCTCTCCCGCCAAAACGTATAAGGCGTTCCCCTTCCGGCCTGACATAGCTGTAATCAATGATGATTTCAGTAATATTTCCGTATTTCTCCCGGGTAATAAACTCAAAGTACAATTCAAGTCCTTTGCACCAGCCTTCTTTGCTGTCACCGATAAGCATTGTAGCAGTGTTTCCATCTATGGTAATAGCCGTATTCTCTCTTTCTTCCTTTGAAAGTTTAAATCGGAGGCTTTCATCATACCTGTCCTTCAAATCAATGCTTCTCACGAAGGGAAATCCTGTTAATGCATCTTTTTTAATGCGTACACCAACTCCACAGCCTAACATCAGAAGATAAAAAACCTCGGTAAAATCCTTCAGATTTTCAAGTGTTATAAAACTGCAGTTATAATTTGATAAGGGATATTCCTTTACAATCTCGGTCCCTCCCATATAGAGGGTTCTGCCGGAAGGAAATGTCCTTAGGTTAAAAAGAGCATCAAAAAAAATCTCCGCCTCTTTTCTTTCTTCCTCCCAGTCTACCTTCATACCATGCTTTTCCTTATAGTCAACTTCCAGCATTATATTGTAATTGACAGTGCGGCAGACAGTTTCAAACCAGTTCTCTCTTCTGCCTTTTTGATTTATGTATCTGGAGTAGGTCCTTAAATATACAAATTCCCCAATTCCCTTTAAAGGGTTTTCTGCCTCCTGGTACTTTGATAAAAAATCCTTTGATAACAGTTCTTTCATACTTTGCTCCCATTGCATACCGTAGACAAGTCTGCGGTACTGCCATAAATAATGTTCATTCACTCTAATACCCAAGTATCCTTTTTGAACCTTCCTTTGCTCTTACCAGACAGGTATTGCTAAGAGCATTTTTAAATAATGAAAGCAGAAAAAGCTACCTGACGGCAACAATATAAAAATCATAAATGTGATAGGATCCATATCAAATACTATATATAGTACCTATATTATATATTCATACAATATATATGTCAACTAGTCATGTAATCATTTTATTGAATGAAACCTTTTTCTGAAGTAGGTCCTTTACTGGAACACTGTATTCACTGGAATAATTCTATTCTAAAACAGCTTTCTACTTAACAGTTTCTTTGATGAAGCAGTTTCTTTGCTAAAACAGTTTCCTTGCTGAAGCAGTTCCTTTGCTGAAGCAGTTTCCTTTGCTGAAGCAGTTTCCTTACTGAAGAAGTTCTTTTGCTGAAGTAGTATCCTTGCTGAAGTAGTATCCTTGCTGAAATAGTATCCTTGCTGAAATAGTATCCTTGCTGAAATAGTATCCTTGCTGAAGCAGTTCCTTTTCGAAGTTCTCCTTCTAAAAAAACTCCAGCGCAAAGCCATGGATAGCAGCTCATACGCTGGAGGTATATACCCTGCCATCTTTTAAAGTATTGCCCAATAATCCTGTATCATTCCTTATAGGGTACTTTTCAGATGTGCTATATGTTCACCAAAAATAAATAGGTGCCCACAAAAGTATTCACCTTTGTGGGCACCTAATGCTTTATTATTTATCAGAATCGTCTCCGGATTCCTCATCATCGAAATCTTCGTCCGATAAATCATCATCCTCGAATTCATCCAGTTCGATGCTGTCTAAATCATCATCCATGGCATCATCGGAATAATTAAAGTTCTGATAGTTGTCATCTTCAAAATCTTCTGAAAGAATTAACTCTTCTTCCATGTCACTGTCCAGCTTCACGGAGCGGTATCTCTTCATACCGGTTCCGGCAGGAATTAATTTACCAAGGATAACATTTTCCTTCAGTCCGATTAACGGGTCAATCTTTCCGTTAATGGCAGCTTCTGTTAATACCTTGGTAGTTTCCTGGAAGGAAGCTGCTGAAAGGAAGGAATTCGTTGCCAAGGAAGCTTTCGTAATACCAAGCATTACTTGCTTTCCATCAGCCAGGGGAAGACCTTTGCTTTCTAATTCTTCATTGATATCATCAAATTCCAGAATATCTACCAGCTTACCAGGTAACAACTCGGAATCTCCGCTGTTTTCAATACGAACCTTCTTCAGCATCTGGCGAACAATAACTTCGATATGCTTATCATTGATTTCAACACCCTGTAAACGATATACGCGCTGAACTTCCTGAATCATGTAATCCTGAACGGCACGAACACCTTTTATCTTTAAGATATCATGAGGATTTACACTACCTTCTGTCAGTTCATCACCGGCTTCCAGAATATCTCCGTCCAATACCTTAATGCGGGAACCGTAAGGAATCAGGTAGGTCTTAGCCTCTCCGGTTTCATTGTTTGTTACAATGACCTCACGCTTCTTCTTGGTATCCTTTATCGTAACTACGCCGCCGAACTCTGCAATAATTGCAAGTCCCTTGGGCTTTCTTGCTTCAAATAATTCTTCTACACGAGGAAGACCCTGTGTAATATCATCGCCGGCAACACCACCAGTATGGAAAGTACGCATGGTAAGCTGAGTACCGGGCTCACCGATGGACTGGGCTGCAATAATACCAACTGCTTCACCCACCTGTACGGCTTCGCCAGTTGCCATATTGGCACCATAGCACTTTGCACATACACCGATATGGGATTTACAAGTCAGGATTGTACGAATCTTTAATTTTGCATTCAAGCCCTGTTCCTGTATTTTCTTCGTAGCAACAATTTTTGCTGCACGCTTCGGTGTAATCATGTGGTTGGCTTTTACAATAGCTTCACCATCATCATCACAAATAGTTTCACAGGAATATCTTCCAGAGATTCTCTCTTCCAGGCTTTCAATTACTTCACTGCCATCCGCAAAAGCTTTAATCCACATTCCCGGGGTTTCTTTACCTTCACAGCAGTCTACTTCACGGATGATAAGATCCTGGGATACGTCTACCAGACGACGGGTTAAGTAACCGGAGTCGGCTGTACGAAGAGCGGTATCGGAGAGACCTTTTCTGGCACCATGGGCGGACATGAAGTATTCCAAAACGTCAAGGCCTTCACGGAAATTGGACTTAATAGGAAGTTCCAAGGTACGTCCTGAGGTATCCGCCATAAGACCACGCATACCAGCAAGCTGTTTAATCTGCTTATCGGAACCACGGGCACCGGAATCCGCCATCATATAGATGTTGTTGTATTTATCAAGTCCTGTAAGAAGCGCCTCAGTAATATCATCATCGGCTACCTTCCAGGTATCAATAACTGCTTTATGTCTTTCATCCTCTGTCATAAGACCACGGCGGAAGTTCTTGGAGATTTCTTCAATCCTTGCTTCTGCTTCCGCAATAATAGTCTTCTTCTGAGGAGGAACGGTCATATCGGAAATGGATACGGTCATAGCTGCTCTTGTGGAGTATTTGTATCCCAGGGATTTAATAGCATCCAGTGTTTCCGCTGTCTTTGTAGCACCATGAGTATTGATGCACTTCTCAAGAATCTTCTTAAGCTGCTTCTTTCCTACATGGAAATCTATTTCAGGCACCAGGAAGCTATCCGGATTGCTTCTGTCTACAAATCCCAAATCCTGGCTGATAATTTCATTGAAGATAAAACGTCCTAAGGTAGACTCAATAGTCTTAGTTTCTGTAACGCCTTCGCTGTTAACGCCTGTACGTCTTACCTTTATCCTTGCATGAAGAGTAATGGCAGCGTTTTCATAAGCTAAAATTGCTTCATTTACACTCTTAAAGATGTGTCCTTCTCCCAAATCTCCGGGTTTTTGTAAGGTCAGGTAATAAATACCAAGGACCATATCCTGGGAAGGAACGGCTACAGGGCCACCATCGGAAGGTTTTAAGAGGTTATTGGGAGAGAGCAGTAAGAATCTGCACTCTGCCTGGGCTTCTACGGACAGAGGTAAATGCACAGCCATCTGGTCACCATCGAAATCGGCATTAAAAGCAGTACAAACAAGAGGGTGAAGCTTAATAGCCTTACCTTCTACCAATACCGGTTCGAAAGCCTGGATACCAAGTCTGTGGAGTGTTGGGGCACGGTTCAGCATTACAGGATGTTCTCTGATTACTTCCTCTAACACATCCCATACCTCGGACTGAAGTCTTTCCACCATTTTCTTGGCAGATTTTATATTATGGGCAGTTCCCTTGGCAACTAATTCCTTCATAACGAAGGGCTTGAATAATTCAATAGCCATTTCCTTGGGAAGTCCGCACTGATATATCTTTAATTCGGGTCCTACTACGATAACGGAACGTCCGGAGTAGTCAACACGTTTACCAAGTAAGTTCTGACGGAAACGTCCCTGCTTACCCTTTAACATATCGGATAAGGACTTTAAGGCACGGTTTCCGGGACCGGTTACCGGTCTTCCTCTTCTGCCGTTATCAATTAAAGCATCTACGGCTTCCTGAAGCATTCTCTTTTCATTTCTAACGATAATGTCCGGTGCTCCAAGCTCTAAAAGTCTCTTTAAACGGTTGTTACGGTTGATGATTCTTCTGTATAAATCGTTCATATCGGAGGTAGCAAAACGTCCGCCGTCCAACTGAACCATAGGTCTTAAATCCGGAGGAATTACCGGCACAACGGTAAGTATCATCCAATCCGGTCTGTTTCCGGATTCACGGAAGGCTTCCACTACTTCCAGTCTCTTAATGACTCTGGCTCTCTTTTGTCCGGTAAAATCCTTTAAGCCCTTTTTCAGCTCCTTGGATTCTGCTTCCAGATCAATTGCCATTAAAAGCTCCTGAATAGCTTCCGCACCCATACCGACGCGGAATCTGTTTCCATACTTTTCGTAAGCTTCACGGTATTCTTTTTCATTGAGCACCTGTTTGTACTGTAAGTCACTGGTTCCCTTATCCAGTACAATATAGGATGCAAAATAGAGTACTTTTTCAAGGGTTCTGGGGGATAAATCCAGAATCAGGCCCATACGACTGGGGATACCCTTAAAGTACCATATATGGGATACAGGGGCTGCAAGCTCGATATGCCCCATTCTCTCCCTGCGGACGGATGCTTTTGTAACTTCAACACCGCACCTGTCACACACAACGCCTTTATAGCGGATCTTTTTGTATTTACCGCAGTGACACTCCCAGTCTTTGCTGGGTCCGAAGATTTTTTCACAGAACAGGCCGTCTTTTTCAGGCTTTAAGGTCCTGTAGTTAATTGTCTCCGGTTTCTTCACTTCACCTCTGGACCACTCTCTGATTTTTTCAGGAGAAGCAAGGCCGATTTTTATAGCATCATAGGTTATATCATGACTACTTTGGTTATTTACTACTTCTGGCATCATCTGGCACTCCCTTTCATAGTAACGGACTTTCAGGTCCGTTCTTATTGCAGCAGACTATTCTTCGAACTCTTCCTCTTCTATATCGCTGATTTCTACCGTTTCATCAAACGGGTCAAAGAAGCTGTCTTCTTCCTCAGCAGTTGTCTCACGGTATCCGGCTTCAGTATAATCTTCGTCATAATGGAAGTTATTGTCACCCTCAATAAGCGGTGTCAGATCACCATCGCCGTAATCGATATTCTCTGTCATCTTGACTTCCTGGCCATTTTCATCCAGCACGATAACATCCAGTGCCAGTGACTGAAGTTCTTTTAAAAGTACCTTAAAGGATTCCGGTATTCCGGGGTCGGAAATATTTTCGCCCTTAATGATAGCTTCATAGGTCTTTACACGGCCGGTAACATCATCGGATTTTACAGTAAGGATTTCCTGAAGGGTATAAGCAGCACCGTAAGCTTCCAGTGCCCAAACCTCCATTTCACCGAATCTCTGTCCGCCGAACTGGGCTTTACCGCCTAGAGGCTGCTGGGTTACCAGGGAGTATGGTCCTGTTGAACGGGCATGGATCTTATCGTCTACCAGGTGGTGAAGCTTTAAGTAATGCATGAATCCAACGGTAACGGATCCATCAAAAAATTCACCGGTTCTGCCGTCACGAAGTTTTACTTTACCATCCCTGTTAATAGGAACACCCTTCCATTCGTCTCTGTATGCTTTATTACCATCCAGATAATCCATCACCTCAGGGTCAAGAATGTCCTTATATTTGCTGTTGAATTCATCCCAATCCGTATTGACATAGTCATTGGCAAGCTCCAGAGTATCCATAATATCAAACTCATTGGCACCATCAAATACAGGTGTCGCAACCTTAAAGCCAAGTACCTTGGCTGCAAGGCTTAAATGGATTTCAAGTACCTGGCCGATATTCATACGGGAAGGCACACCCAGAGGGTTAAGCACGATATCAAGAGGTCTTCCGTTTGGCAGGAAAGGCATATCTTCTACAGGTAACACACGGGATACAACACCCTTGTTACCGTGACGTCCGGCCATCTTATCTCCAACCTGAATCTTTCTTTTCTGGGCAATATATACTCTGACAGTCTGATTAACTCCGGGAGAGAGTTCATCACCGTTTTCTCTTGTAAATACTTTCGCGTCTACGATAATTCCGTACTCGCCGTGAGGTACACGAAGGGAGGTATCTCTGACTTCTCTTGCCTTCTCACCAAAGATAGCACGAAGAAGTCTCTCTTCTGCCGTAAGCTCCGTTTCTCCCTTGGGAGTTACCTTACCTACCAGAATATCTCCGGCACGTACTTCCGCACCAATTCTTATGATACCGCGTTCATCCAGATCCTTCAGAGCATCATCACCAACACCGGGAACGTCCCTTGTGATTTCTTCCGGTCCTAATTTGGTATCTCTGGATTCTGCTTCATATTCCTCAATATGAACGGAGGTATAAACATCCTCCTGAACCAGTCTTTCACTTAAAAGAACCGCATCCTCGTAATTATAACCTTCCCAGGTCATAAATCCGATAAGAGGATTCTTGCCTAAAGCCAATTCGCCCTGAGAGGTGGAAGGACCGTCAGCTATAACCTGACCGGCTTCAATCTTATCACCCTTTACAACGATAGGTCTCTGATTAATACAGGTACCCTGGTTGCTTCTTGCGAATTTCAATAATTTATAAGTACTCTTGGTACCGTCATCATTTTTTATAATGATTTCCTTGGAGGTGGATTTTTCAACCACACCAGCCTTCTCGGATACCAGGCAGACACCGGAGTCAACGGCCGCCTTTAATTCAATACCGGTACCAACGACGGGAGCTTCCGTAATTAACAGAGGAACCGCCTGGCGCTGCATGTTGGAACCCATGAGGGCACGGTTAGCATCATCATTTTCAAGGAAAGGAATCATTGCAGTAGCCACAGAGAATACCATCTTAGGTGATACGTCCATTAAATCAATCCTGGACTTGGGATACTCAAGAGTATCCTCCCTGAAGCGGCCTGATATATTACTGTCGGTAAAATATCCGTTTTCATCCAAAGGCTCATTTGCCTGGGCCACTACATATTTATCTTCTTCATCTGCAGTGAGATAAACAACCTCATCGGTAACTCTGGGGTTCTTAGGGTCTGTCTTATCCACTTTACGGTAAGGCGCCTCAATAAAACCATACTCATTAATCCTTGCATAAGAAGCCAGGGAGTTGATAAGACCGATGTTAGGACCTTCGGGAGTTTCTACAGGGCACATTCTGCCGTAATGGGAGTAATGTACGTCACGAACCTCGAAACCGGCACGATCACGGGATAAACCGCCAGGTCCCAGGGCGGACAGACGCCTTTTGTGTGTCAGCTCGCCCAGAGGGTTATGCTGATCCATGAACTGTGACAACTGGGAGCTTCCGAAGAATTCCTTCACAGCTGCTGTTACGGGCTTGATATTGATTAAGGACTGGGGGCTTACACCCTCTAAATCCTGAGTTGTCATTCTTTCCCTTACCACACGTTCCATTCTGGACAGACCGATACGGTACTGGTTCTGCAGCAATTCACCTACCGCACGGATTCTTCTGTTTCCTAAATGGTCGATATCGTCAGAACCGCCGATACCGTATTCCAGATGGATGTTATAATTTATGGAAGCGATGATATCATCTTTTGTTATATGTTTGGGAATCAATTCGTTGATATTTCTCTTAATAGCAGTTTTAATATCC
Source organism: Anaerocolumna jejuensis DSM 15929 (assembly GCF_900142215.1). Classification (GTDB taxonomy): domain Bacteria; phylum Bacillota; class Clostridia; order Lachnospirales; family Lachnospiraceae; genus Anaerocolumna; species Anaerocolumna jejuensis. Next base: position 38,226 of record NZ_FRAC01000034.1, read on the forward strand.
TCGATATCTTTAAATTCCTCTAAAATACTCTTTAAAACAGGATAGTAAACTTCTTCTGTTACTCCCAGTTCTTTCTTATCCACATCCAGGTAATAGTTTAAGTCAACCATTAAGCTGGAAAGGACCTTAACATTTCTTTCCTCCGCTTGTACCATTATAGAACGGACAGCGGCATTCTGTATCTCTATAGCAAGAGCTTCTGTAATAACGGTACTGGCTTCTGCCATAATCTCACCGGTTTCCTTATTTACAACATCTTCTGCCAGGGTGCAGCCTAAAACCCTGTTCTTTAAAGAAAGCTTTTTATTGAACTTGAATCTTCCCACCTTTGCAAGGTCATACCTTCTGGGATCAAAAAACATACTGTTAATTAAGGATTCCGCACTTTCCACGGAAAGGGGTTCACCGGGACGCAGTTTTTTATACAACTCAAGTAAACCGTCCTGATAATTATCGGAAGGATCCTTTGTTATACTTGCTAAAATTTTTGGTTCTTCTCCGAAAAGCTCCTGGATTTCGATATTGCTGCCAATGCCAAGTGCACGGATCAATACTGTAATGGGTACTTTTCTGTTACGGTCCACACGAACATAAAATACATCGTTTGAATCGGTTTCATATTCCAGCCATGCTCCTCTGTTAGGAATAACAGTGGAAGAAAACAGCTTCTTACCGATTTTGTCATGTCCGATGGAATAGTAAATTCCGGGTGAACGTACCAACTGGCTAACGATAACTCTTTCTGCTCCGTTTATCACGAAGGTTCCGGTTTCCGTCATTAATGGCAAGTCACCCATAAAAATATCGTGTTCATTGATTTCATCGTTCTCTTTGTTGTGAAGTCTGACTTTGACTTTTAAAGGAGCTGCAAAGGTAGCATCTCTTTCCTTGCACTCTTCAATTGAATATTTTACATCATCTTCGCACAGCGCAAAATCTACAAATTCCAAGCTCAAATGCCCGCTGTAATCTTCGATTGGAGAGATATCATCAAAAACTTCCTTCAGTCCTTCGTCTAAAAACCACTGATAGGAATCTTTTTGAACTTCAATCAGATTAGGCATTTCCAGAACTTCTTTCTGTCTGGAATAGCTCATTCTTACGCCGTTTCCAACTTTGATTGGACGTATCCTGTTTTTATCCATTGACGTTTTCACCCCTTGAATTTTATTTTTATTTCCAGAAACATTCTAGAATAATTTGTTTAAACTACTTTTCATTTGCACGGATATGTGCTATAATAGATATTGTAGGCATATCTCCGCACAATAGTGCATCTTTCATACTATCACAGGAATGTCAAGTTGTCAATATGTTTTTGTCCTTTTTTCACCTTTTTCTCTTCCTAAGCCGAAGAATTCCCTATCTATAACTTATTCCCAAAATAAGACAATCTATACCGGACCCCCCTTATTTCTTTTCATAAGTACAGGAGTACCTTTGAATCTGCTTATTTTCTCATTATTCCCGTCATTTTAACTGCCTTGCCGCATCCGCTCATTTTAATAAACCATGGATATTTATTAAAATTTCAGAGTTCTATTCTTTCCTCCGCACAAAAAAGGTCTGTCCCAGTTATCTTCAGGACAGACCTTTGCTTGTAAAGTTAAATTATTTGATTGTAACCTTAGCGCCTTCTGCTTCAAGTTTAGTCTTGATATCAGCTGCTTCGTCCTTGGATGCAGCTTCTTTTAATGTCTTAGGAGCGCCATCTACAAGGTCTTTTGCTTCTTTTAAGCCTAAGCCAGTGATTTCACGAACAACTTTGATAACCTTAACTTTGTTAGGACCACATTCTGTTAACTCTACATCAAATTCTGTCTTCTCTTCAGCGTCTCCTGCTCCACCAGCTGCAGGTCCTGCAACTACAACACCAGCTGCTGCGGATACACCGAATTCTTCTTCACATGCTTTTACTAAATCATTTAATTCTAATACTGTTAAGCTCTTAATAGCTTCGATAAACTCTTGAGTTGTCATTTGAAATACCTCCAATTAATAATTTATTTGTACCGAATAAAAGTTTTCTTCCTTATGCCACTTCTGACTGTTTCTCAGCAATCTGCTTAAGAACACGTGCAAAGTTGGTAATAGGTGACTGTAAGCTTCCAAGTAATTTGGAAACAAGTACTTCTCTGGAAGGGATTGTTGCGATGATCTGAATACCTTTTTCATCGTAATAGGTTCCTTCTACAACACCGGCCTTGAATTCCAATTTAGGAGAAGTCTTGATTACTTCATTGATGATTCTTGCAGGAGCAGTTGCATCTTCAATTCCGAAAGCTACTGCTGTAGGTCCTTCCAAGTGTTTTGCAAGGCTCTCATATACAGTTCCTTCAAATGCACGTTTTAACAAAGTATTCTTGTATACTTTATATACAACGCCGGCTTCTCTTAACTGTTTACGAAGCTTGGTATCTTCTTCTACCGTAAGACCACGGTAATCAACAGCAACGATTGCCTTAGCCTGATCAACATGACTTTTAATTTCATCAATAATAGGTTGTTTTAATTCTACTTTTGCCATTCTGGTACACCTCCTTATAGATTTTAAAAAAATCCCTTACTGCGAGACAGCAAGGGATTCAATAAATTTCTTTATGAATCTGAGTTTTGTTATACCAACTCATTGAGTTAATTATTAAAACTCATTGAGTTAATTTTTATAAACTCATACCCTCGGTAGGCGTTATCAACTTATGCCTTACGGCACCTACTGTCTTCGGCAGATAATGCGGAACTTGGTAAACAATTTCCGCAAGCAGAAATTTATAAGCAATTTCCACTAACTTTGACATTATAACATTAATCTATTATGGTGTCAATCACAAATCAAAATCTTTGCAAAAAGATTACTGAGTGAGCTTTGCAGTATTTAATTTAACACCAGGTCCCATTGTGGAAGAAAGTGTAACACTCTTTAAATACTGTCCTTTTGCAGCAGAGGGTTTTGCTTTATTGATTGCACCAATAAGCGTCTGGAAGTTGTCCGCTAATTGATCTTCGCTAAATGAAGCTTTTCCCAACGGCACGTGAATGATATTTGTTTTATCCAATCTGTATTCGATCTTACCTGCTTTGATATCCTTAACAGCCTTTGCTACATCCATGGTAACAGTTCCGGCTTTGGGGTTAGGCATTAAGCCCTTCGGTCCGAGTACACGTCCTAAACGTCCTACAACACCCATCATATCAGGAGTAGCAACAACAACGTCAAAGTCAACCCAGCCTTCATTCTGGATCTTAGGCACTAATTCTTCTCCGCCTACATGATCTGCGCCGGCTGCTTCTGCTTCAGAAAGCTTATCACCCTTTGCAAATACTAATACTTTAACTGTTTTACCGGTTCCGTGGGGAAGTACTACCGCACCACGTACCTGCTGGTCAGCGTGACGTCCGTCAACACCAAGTCTGATATGAGCCTCTATTGTTTCATTGAATTTAGCAACAGCAGTTTTCTTAACTAAGCCGATAGCAGCATCTGCATCATAAAAAACAGCCCTGTCGATAAGCTTTGCAGCTTCTGCGTATTTCTTTCCTCTTTTCATTACATTACCTCCTAGTGGTATTATCGGGAGCTTAAAGAACCATTATCCAAAACGATGGATTCCTTTTCATGGAATGCCAAAGGCTTCCATTACCCTCCCACATTTTTTTTATAAATTAGTCAACTACAGTAATTCCCATACTTCTTGCAGTACCGGATATCATGCTGATAGCAGAGTCGATATTTGCAGCATTTAAGTCTGGCATTTTTAATTCCGCAATCTTTCTTACTTCGTCTTTGGTTATGGTTGCAACCTTGGTCTTGTTAGGAACTGCAGAGCCGGATTTTAAATTGCAAGCTTTCTTTAAAAGAATAGCAGCCGGAGGAGTCTTTGTGATGAAGCTAAAGCTTCTGTCCGCATATACAGTGATAACAACAGGAATGATCATTCCTTCCTGATCTGCTGTTCTTGCATTGAATTCCTTTGTGAACTGCACAATGTTAACACCATGCTGACCTAAAGCAGGTCCAACAGGCGGTGCAGGTGTTGCCTTTGCAGCGGGAATTTGTAATTTAATATAACCTGTAACTTTCTTTGCCATTATAGCATACCTCCTGAATTTGTGGTTTTATCGGGATTGCCCTCCCACCATCCGGTTCTTTTCGTGCAACAGAAGTTTTTATGAGTACCGGATGTTCTTTGTTTACAATTTTCTGATATCCGTGAAACTTATTTCGACAGGAGTTTCACGTCCAAACATATCGACACTGATTGTGACAATCTGTTTGTGAGTATTAATCTGCTTGATGATGCCTGTTGTATTTTCCCACACACCGGAAACAACCTCCACCATATCGCCGATTTCAAAATCAACAACAACGTCGTCTTTTTTGATTCCCATAGCTTTCATTTCTATGTCCGTTAAGGGAACCGGTTTGGAGCCAGGACCGACAAATCCGGTAACGCCTCGTGTATTACGAACAACGTACCAGGTATCGTCGTTCATTTCCATGTTAAGCAAAACATATCCAGGGAACATCTTCTTCTGAACTTTTTTCTTAACACCGTTCTTTACTTCGATAACATCTTGTAAGGGAACGGATACCTCTAAGATCTGATCTTGAAGTTTTCTGTTTTCAATTGTTTTCTCAATGTTGGCTTTCACCTTATTCTCATATCCTGAGTAGGTATGAACAACGTACCAATTCGTCTTTGACATATGACCATCCTTATTCTATTTAATTATAAAACCGAGACCGAATTTTATGATTAAATCTATTACAGATATTATTACCCCCAGTGCTACTGATGCTACCAGCACTGCTGATGACTGCTTTATAAGGGTATCCCTGTCAGGCCAGGCTATTTTTGAGAATTCAGCTTTCAGTCCTTTAAACCTGCTTTTCTTTGGAGCCTTTTCTGTTACAGTTAAGTTCTCTCCCATATTCTCACTTTCCTTTCCTATCAGTCTGTCCTTAAAATAAATTTTAAGCTGACCGAATTAGAAATTAAGATACCGTTATTTTGTTTCTTTGTGTAATGTGTGTGTTTTGCAAAACTTGCAGTACTTCTTTGTTTCCATTCTGTCTGGATGTGCTTTTTTTTCTTTTGTCGTATTATAATTACGTTGTTTGCACTCCGTACATGCCAATGTGATCTTTACGCGCACAGCTTCCACCTCCGCTTGAATTTTAAAATTTTAGGCATAAAAAAAAGACCTCTTCCATCGCCAATCTAATATAACATACTTACGCTTTCCAGTCAATAATTTTTTTCACTGTTCCGCCCTCTATTAATTCCACTCCAAGGCATACGGAATCCAGGGAAGTCGTCATTGGGCTCTCAATCAGACTGACCAGTTGTTTTGCCGCTTCGCTTCCTATCTTGTCGGTATCCTGTTTCACCGTTGTAAGTCTTGGCTCAATTGCCTGTGAGACAGAGATTCCGTCATATCCGGCTACCGATATATCCTCCGGTACCTTAAAGCCCAGTTTTCTGATACCGTTCATTACCCCAAGGGCGGCATAGTCATCCGGTGCAATGATGCAGGTAGGCGGAACCGGAAGCTTCAAAAGGTCCTTTGCCAGCTCTTCGCAGGCTTCCGAATTTCGGTAGATGCCTTCTACCAGATATTCCTCCGGTATGGTAAGCCCATTTTCTTTCATGGCGTTATGAAAGCCTACCAGCCGGTTGTGGGTTACTGAGGATATATTTCCATGAATGTAGGCAATTCTTTTGTGCCCGCAGTCAATAATATACTGGGTCAGCTGCTTCATCCCATCATAGTTGTCGGACAGGATGGAAATCGCCTCATTGGATACCTGGTCTACGGTCACTACAGGATAGGGGCTGTTTACCAGTTCTATGACCTGAGTCTGGGCAAAATCGGCGCACACGATGAAAACGCCGTCAAAATTCCGGTATCTGCAATGTTCCAGATAGCTCATTCTGCGCTTTCCCATGTTGTGCTCTATAAAAGTTATATCATATCCCTTTAAGGCAGCTTTTTCTTTAAAGGATGCCAGGATATGGGCAAAATATTCATTCCTCAGCCCGTAATCAAACAAAGTCGAGAACAGGACACCTATGTTATAGGTCTTCTTTGATTTTATTGCCCTTCTTCCGTCAGGGGGCAGATATCCCAGCTCAACGGCAGCTTTTTTTATCTCTTCCCGTTTCTCTGCGCCAATATCCCTGTATCCATTTAGTGCCTTACTGACTGTGGATGTTGATACCCTGCATTTTTTCGCAATATCTTTAATGGTAGCCATGTTTCCTGTCACCGCCTTCCATATTAATACACACGTAATATAAGCCTGCTTTTATACTGCCAAATAAAAAGCTGCAGCTAAAATTGATTAATACCGCATACTGTCTTTCAGCCTCAGCTGCACCTTAAGGAGCATTCCGCCCAGGATTCCTATTAAGATTCCTGTTATGGTGCCCGCAATCAGAAGAACCGGAAGATAATAGATCACACTGGTGGTTTTCAGCATAAGGGCTGCCACAAATATCTGCCCTATGTTGTGGGATATTCCCCCTGCAAGACTGACTCCTATCATGCTGAAGCCTTTTATTTTCTTCAGCAGGCACATTACCAGCCAGCTTAAGAGCCCTCCTGCCAGACTGTACAGCAGGCTTGCCATATTTCCAAAGGTAAATCCCACCAGCACTATCCTTACACAGGATATAAAGAAGGCCTCTTTTGGCCCCAGGGCATAGAGTGCCGTAAGTACAACAATATTAGCAAGTCCAAGCTTAATTCCCGGAATTCCTAACGAAATGGGAATCAGCACCTCGACAAAACTAAACACAAACGCAAGTGCGACAAATATTCCATAATACGCTACCTGGCCTGCCGTGGATTTCTTCATTTTGGTACCCTTTCTAAGCTATAAAAGCTGAATATCAGACTGGAATAGATGGCGTTTTTATTCAGCTTGACTATTCCCTGATATATTTTTCAAAACCGGGGCTATATTTTAAATCGCCGTTTTTAAATACCCAAAGCGCCTCTATTTCCGGATGCTTTTCCACAAATTGAAGTCCGTCTTCGTAGGGCATATTATAAATAGCCTTCGTATAGGCATCTGCCATACCGGAGTCCTTGCATACAATTGTAACAGCCGTGAAATAAGTGGAAGGCATTAAAGTTACAGGGTCGATGATATGATGATACTTTACACCGTCTACCATATAATATCGTTCATAGTCACCGCTGGAAACCAAAGAGGCATCCGTTAAATTAAGAATCTTGAGATTTGTTTTTTCACTGGTCAGGTCGGGATTTTGTATCCCTACATGCCAGGGTTCTCCTTTGCCGTCCCTGCTTCCGATTACACGGACGTTTCCGCCGACACTGACCATCCCGTTGACAAAGCCATGTGCCTGGGCATACTGGCATACCTGCTCCGTAGCATAGCCCTTGCCTACTCCGCCCACATCAAGGGACATCTCCGGGTCTTTGAGAAAAACCGTAGAATCTTTTTCATTGATTATAAGATTGTTTATATCGGTATGTTTGTTTTTTTCTTTTAAAAGCTTCATAGGGGGTACTTTCGCATTATCAGGATTATTGATACCTTCTTCCCTGTATTGATGCCATACCTGTAAAACTGCCCCCAATGCTATGTTCAATTTGCCGTCAGTTTCCTTATAGGCTTCCTTCGCATATAAAAGCATATCGATTAATTTTTTATCCACCTTTACCGGCTTGATACCGGCATTTTCATTTATTGTCTTTATGTTATTAATTCCATCGTAATCATTGTATATGTCGTATAGCTCATGATATATTTTAAGCTCATCATAAATCATATGGGCATTTTTATCGAATTCTTCTTTGCTGTCGGCATATCCGACGATTTTTGTTACCGTATCAAATAAAACCAGAAACTCTGCTTCATATCTTTTTGTCTTTGTAATACCGCAGGAGGTGAGAGAAATTACATTAATAAGTACCAATACCATAGCTATAAGCCGCTTTCCCACGTTAATCTCCATTCTATAGAACTTGCCTTTTGTAAAATACGTTCTATTCCATATGTTCTCTTTTAAAATAGGGAGGTAGTGAAACTACCTCCCTTAAAAGTTAAGCCGTTTTACCAAATTATTTTGCGTTAGTTACAGCTTTATCGATTACACCGGTAAAAGGTGCAATATGAATTGTTACGGAGCTTGCAAGATCGGAATCAGAAGGTGTTCCCTGATCGTTTACAGCAATTCCCTTAACCTGGTCAAGTGTCTTACCTGTTACATATTTAGCAAAGGAATTTGCTTCCTCATACCATTCTTTGCCAATATTGGACTTTGTTTTCATGCCATAAGCATCTTTTAATTCCTGCTTTGACTGAACTGGTGCTGTGATATCGGTAGTAATAGTACCCTGTGCATTGAATTTGATATCAGAAATGGATGCATCAATAGCGCAGCTTGTAATCTTCTTGGAAGAATCAACCGTTACAGCTGTATAGTAGGAATAAGCTTCTGCCAGACCATCTGTATCAGCGGCTGCATCTGTGGACTTATCAATAGTTGTGTTGATTCCAAGGCCTAATTTGTCTCCGGATTTTGCACCCAGATCCTGTGCATTTTCTACAGCTTTGGATACAACAGAAATAAAATCGCCAATGTGTATTGTTACGGAAGAAGCAAGGTCAGCATCTCCAGCTGTACCTTCTTTTGATACGGCAATGCCTTTTACCTGGTCTAATGTCTTGCCAATGCAATATTTTGCAAAAGCATCTGCCTGCTCATTCCATTCCTTCTTGATGCCTGACTGGTCCTTCATTCCATAATTTGCGCCACGTTCCTGCTTTGTCTGAAGTGCAGCAGTTAAGTCAGTTGTAAGCTTTCCTTCTTTTGAAAAGTTAATCTGTGTCTGAGCTGCATCAAGCTTGCAGTCAATAATCTTTCCATCAGAACCTACGGTTACGGCAGCTACATAAGAATCTGTCTCTGCAACACCGTCAGCATCTGCAACATTTTTTGAGCTTGCTGCGGATGTTACTACACCAAGACCGGTCTTGATTGCTTCGCCTTTGGAACCGCCGCTCTTACCGCAAGCTGTAAAGGTGGTAAACACCAGAATTAAACTTAATACAAGTGCTAATCCTTTTTTCATAATTTTATCCTCCATATGGTTATTTTTATTTTAATATCAGCATTTACTGATAAAAATAAACGTTAAAAATAAATATAGTACCTGGAAAATTCCAGCAGGGAAGCTCCTGTTTATTTCATAAGAATACTTATAAACAAAAGCAAGGTTACACTACCCATAATTGTGATGTAATTTTTAATGGAAACAACAAAGGTTTCGCTCTTTACCTGCTTCTTCCTGAACAACCGGATATTTTTCTCTACCGGATATATTGTCAGTAAAGCCAGCAAGCATAAAGGTGATAATATTTTAACAATACACATTAAAAGGATGGCTGCATAGCAGCTATAATAAAGACCGGCAAATAAACGGATGGAGTTTTTACCGATATAGTAAGGCAGGGTATGCCTTTTCACCTTAATATCCTTTTCTACATCACACATATTGTTAGCCAGCATAATATTTGCCGTACAGCAAAAAGGTACAGCAGCAAATAATAAGAGGGCAATTATAGGTACAATTTTTAACTTTAAATCAATTTCTTCAAAGCTTAGGCGGTATTCTAAAAAAGTTCCTGCCGGAGTATTGATATAAAACATCAAAAACGGAATAAACAAACCATAAAATACACCGGAAAGAACTTCTCCCAGGGGCTGCCTTGATATCGGTATGGGACCGTAAGTATAAAAAACACCACACAAAAAGCAAAGCCCTCCCACAAATAAAACAACCAAATCCGTCCGGTAAGCCAGAATAATTCCCAAACTTCCTCCGACAAATAACAGCGCATATATAATAAACAATGCTGTTTTTCTGTTAAAAGGCAATGCCAGATTACCATCCTTGGTGTCAATATAATTATTAATAGCAGTGGTAGCTAAATCTATCAGAAACATGGAACAAAAGAACACCAGTGTATTTCCTAAGTTCATTGTCTGATCTTTGTACAATAATAGTCCGAGAGACATTACAAATGCAAAAAGACTGGTGATTTTAGTCCGGATTTCTACATAATCCAAAAACCGCTTTATCATATCCTTTTGCTCCTTTAACCTAACCGGGAAGCTTTATTTAAAACTTCGGTAAGCTTTGCTTTTTTTACGGAATCAAGGGACAGTTCATTGATAACTTTTATTGCTTTTTTATAGTATTTGTCAACAATCTGCTTTGTAAACACAAGTCCGCCGGAATGCTTGACGGCAGTGTTTATTTCCTGTCTGGTGATATCCTTCTTTTCCGCCTTCTGCCTAAAATCCACCATATTTTTTAAGGTATGGATTAAGGGAAGTGTTATTACTCCCTGTTCATAATCGGACTGTACCGGTTTCAAGCTTATTTCCTTGGTAGATTCGAAATCCATCAGGTCATCCGTAAGCTGGAATATCATGCCCACATAAAAGCCCAGCCGCCTGTAGCGATTACATTCCTTCCTGTCATATCCGGCCAGGACAGCTCCTGCATAGAAGGATGCCTCAAATAAGGCGGCCGTCTTTCCGGAAATAATCTTCAGGTACTGGTATATGGACAGGTCCAGATTAAAATTATTAATGTGCTGTTCCAGCTCTCCGGCGCATATCTTACCGGCATAATCAGGCAGTGTCAGATTAAGATACTTCTCTTTTTCCGATATGGATGCTGCAAGAACAAGGGATGTACATAATAGATAGTCCCCGCATATTACAGCAGTCCTCTTACCGTACTTTTTTTGCAGCGTCATCTCTCCCCTGCGCAAATCCGCATCGTCTATTACATCATCATGCACCAGGGTAGCCAGGTGAAGCACTTCTACTGCCGCTGCAAGCTTAACCGTATTAGGATGCACAAGGCCTTCTTCATTCTGCCCGCAGGTTATAAGAGAGCTTGCACGAATATATTTGCCTCTGGAAGAGAGCAAATGTGCTGTATATTGGCGAACCACCCTCGGTGCCTTTGCTATGGCATTTTCCACTTCCTTTATGACTAAGCCGAAAGCTTCATCAGCCGGCAGGAGGGCGGTTGGATTTATACTGTTGGTATTTTCATTAATCATTATAAATGTACAACTTTCTTACAAAGGGTAAACGTTTCCACCATTTTTTAAGTCCCGGCATAGCATAGTAATCTATTCCGAAGGTTCTTCCTGCTCCGATTAACATGGCAATTCCTGCGAATATCATCCAGAAAGTATTTAAGTACAGACCGGTTGTGCAGACAAACATAAATTGAAGCACAAGGGATACGGCAGCTGCCGGACCTGTAAGGAGTCCTCCCATTAATGCAAGTCCTATGAGAATTTCGACCACTACGATAAATATCTGCATAAACATCTGCATTCCATTGTAAGGCAGGATCAAGTGATTTACAAACCAGTTCATAAGAGGGATATCCAATTTAAAAGCCAAATCGCTGATAGTGGATTCCGCTAATTGTTTGCCGCTTACAAAAACGACTTTTACCAGTCCCAGAATATTAAAGTTCATCAGTACCTGGCCTGCAGCCTGAACGGCACCATCGGCACCGCCGCTTGCTGTTGCAGATGAGGTTGCATCGGCTGCCCCTGTTTCTACTGCTTTGGTTGCCACTGTGGTAGCGGCATTTAAAATACCATCATACCAGCTGTTAGCTCCGCCGAAGAAGTCATTAAGCTTCGTACCGCTAAACCAGCCTTCAACAATCTTCATGATACCTTCATAAACCCACACGGCTCCAAGCCATACTCTTAAAGCAACTAGAAGGAAGCTTGGGGTCCTGTTGGAAAAATGTCCTCCCACAAAGCTCCGGCAGTTTCTTATAGTGAAAAATTCATGCTTCACATAGCTGAATATCTTATTCCAGCCAAGAACCTGAATAAAATAAACAATATTGATAAAATGCTTGGTAAACATGGCAAAGAAGGATGCCAGGCTGAACATGTGGTTCGGCGTTCCGACCTGTGCCACACCATATCTGCCCCCGATGCTGACCATAACACCGTGGAAGGCAGGCTTATAAGCCTCCATCTCACCCTGAGCCGTTACGGCACAGACGATATTATGAGCAATGGTGTCCGCGCATTGTTCGCAGTTCTCAACCATCTGGGGAACAGGGCGTTCTTCACCCTCCGGTACATAATACATATTGTCGCCGGCAATGTAGACCTTCTCATTCTTTGTGGAGCGCAGGTAGCTATCCACCTGAACACGTGCTCCTCTGGTCAGCTCCAGGTTCTTGCCGGCTTCCTGGGTTATGTCGGCACTTTGGATACCAGCTGCCCAGATAACAGTTCCGGCTGTATAGTGATTGACCTTATCACCCTGCTTTAATTCTATAAAATCCTCTCCGACTGCTGAAACTGTGGCATTCATAATCAGGGATACGCCCATTTTATCAAGGCGTCTTGCCACTTTAGCAGAAAGCTTTTCCGTCAGATTGGGAATTACACGACTTAAACCATCTACGTCACAAAGAGTTACTTCTCTTCTGTCTATATCATATTTTTCGCAAAGGATGGGAACATATTCTGCCAGTTCGCCCACCATTTCAACTCCGGTGAAACCTGCTCCTACAACATAGAAGCTTAAGAGCTTCTTTCTTTCCTCGATATTTGTTTCACAAGCAGCCTGCCTGAAAACGTTATGAATGCGGTCTTTTAACCTCACCGCGTCATCAAAAGACCATAATTTATAGGAATATTCTTCAGCTCCCGGTACTCCATAATAGGTTGGCTTGGAACCTGCAGCCAGAACTAAGAAATCATATTGATATTCGCCGATATTTCCTACTACTTTCTTACCCTCAAAATCGATGGATGCCACGGTATCAAGTACAACTTTTACCTTTCTTCCGGCAAAAACTTTCTTAAGGCTTATCTTGATACTGTCTTCATCTACGCGGCTTGCCGCAACTTCATGGAGTTCCGTAAGCATTGTATGAAATGGGTTCTTATCTATGATGGTAATGGTTACTTCAGGATTTTTTTTGAATCTTTTTGCAAGTTTTTTCGCCGTCAGAATACCTGAGTATCCGGCACCGACGATAACAATATTTTTCTCCATTTTCTTCTCCTTTGCTAATTTACAGATGCATTGTATCAAATAAAACTTGATTCGTCAACTATGTTTATGAGATTGTTAATTCATTAATAAAGATTCTCAGTAGGCGCCTGCTATTTTACATAAAACACCACCTTGTATACACCAGCTTCCATAGTATGCCATGTCTGCCTGCAGATGCGGCACCGCCATAAAACAGGGTGCAAACGTGCTTTTCTTTCACATGCTGCCAAACCGTCTCATCAACTATTTTATTTTACTAAATTAAATTATACCATACCTATCTGAAAAATCAATTACCTTCATAAACTTGAACCATAAAAATCCATATAGAAAGGCTCTTCTGATAATTAGAAGAGCCTTTTTATACATTGGGTATAATGTTTTATTCCATCGTACATTATTCCTTAGTATGCTTGACTATACTTGGTTTTATGTAAATACTTTTCTTTTGTGGCTAATCCGCCTCTTATATGCCTTTCAGACTTATTTAAGTCCAGCACAACTCTGGCCCTGTTAGCCAGGGAAGGATTTATCTGCCCCAAACGTTCTGTCACATCTTTATGTACGGATAAAACACAAAGGAACGTTGTGTTTAAGACCAGTGTTTTTGGTTATATTAACAAGTATTGAGAGATTTATTTTATTTTATTTTGTCGAATGATTTGCTTCTTGAGCAAGATATTATCACCGACATCTTTTATAATCAAGTTGTTGCCAAATTAAAAATAAACGGAGTGATAACTATGAAAAATCTTATTGGAGACCGGGTCAGAGAAGCCAGATATAAAAAAAACCCGAAGATTACGCAAGTTGATCTGCTTGCTAGATTAGCTATTAGGGGTGTTTATATGGAAAGCACCTCCATATCTAAAATCGAGTCCTATAAAAGGCCGGTTACGGATATCGAACTGGTAGCATTGGCCGATTCTTTAAATGTCAGTATATTATGGCTCTTGAACAAAGAATAAATACAGATATTCAAGCAAAAGCTGCGCATAGCGTTTACCGGTATGTGCAGCCTATGTAAAGTAACAATATTCCTGTCATTATTTCTGCTTTTGTGCAAGATTTCTCAGATAGATCGTGATATTTCCTTTGCTGTCAGCTTCGACCCTCTCCAGTATCCGTTTCAAATTCATATTATCGGAAAAGGTTTGCGTTATATAAGACTCAAGCCTTTTATCCTCATCCTTATCTTCCGTCAGCTCCTGGCAGCTATTACCTGCTTCTTCCTTTTTCTTAAGCTGCTCCATAAGCTTAAAGAGCTGCTCCTTGAGCTTAAAGAGCTCCTCGTCCGTTCTTTGTGTATGTGCCTTTAACTCCTCAAGGCTTATTACTTCGCAGGTATAAAGCTCTATGTATTTACTTCTCTCTTTTTCTTTTTTACTGATATCCCTTCTTGTTTCCTGTATCTGTAAAAGGGATTCCTCTGATTCCCAGTTCTCCCCTTCCTTTAGCAGGGCATCTCTAACAGGAGGGTGCTCCTTTAACAGCTCTGTAAAATACCCATGGAGAAGCTTTAAAAGGACCTCTTCCTTTATGGTGGTGCTGTTTTTACAGCTTGCAGCCCCATTTTTATTTCTTGTACCGCATACCCAGGTATGAATTGTATTTTTATAGGTTCTGGTAAGCCTTCGAAAATACCCCTTGCATTCACCGCATACGATCAACTGACTGAAAGGATGCTTGCAGGATTCCCTCTTTCCCGGCTCTTTTTTTTCTCTTCCCCGTTTTTGTTTAATAGCCTGGGCCTTTTTGAAAATTTCCTCCTCCACAATTTTCAGCTCCGGCTTATCCGTAATATACCAGCACTCTTCTCCGTTCCTTTTTCTTTTCCCCGTAAGGAAATCCTCGATTTCCTCTTTTCCGTTAATAACCTTTCCGATGTATATTTCATTGTCCAGTATCCGGCATATACTTGTCTGATTCCAGGAACAGCCCTTCTTGGTCCTTATTCTCTCATTATTTAATATCTCCGCAATCTTGGAGGCACCCTTTTGCTTTCTGATATATAACTGGAATATTCTCTTTACCGTTTCTGCTTCCTGTTCATTGATTCTTAAGTCAAAATATTCTCCCGGTATCTTATCATAGCCATATACAAGATTTGGCACTCTGCCAAGGGCAGCGTTTTGTTTTTTCCCAAACTTTACACGCTTTGAAGTATTAGCACTTTCTTCCTGGGCAATGGCACTTAACATGGTCAGCATAAATTCCGAGCTTTCGGAGGAAGTCTGGTCATAGTTAACAAAAATGACTTTTATTCCCCATGCCTTCATCCTCCGTATACTGGTAAGAAAATCCACCGTATTTCTTGCCAGCCTTGAAATATCTTTTATCAGGACAAGCTCAAAGTCCCCTCTTGCCGCATCCCTTAATAAATTTAACAGCTGGGTACGGTTCCTCATTTTAGTGCCGCTTTTTCCTTCGTCAGCATAAATATGAACCAATTCATATTCATTTCTTTTGGCATATTCCAGGAAGAATTTTTCCTGGCTTTCCAGGCTGTCAAGCTGCTCCTCCCTTTTAGTAGAAACTCTGCAGTATGCTGCTGCCCTCAAGCTTCGTCATCCTTCCCTCCGGGTAACCGTTCCCCACCTTTAAGCTCCTCCAGGATTATTTCCGCCAGATACTTTGCAGTTAAGGAAGAGGAGTTGGGATTATGTATGCTAACCTTTAACTTTTGTTCATTTAAAAGTTGTTGGTCTTGTTTTAATTGTTTCATTTTTCCGGCTAATTGTTTTTATTTAATCTTATGACAACCCTCCGCATGATATGATTTATTTGCCAAAAAAGAGGCTGCCGCAAAATGAATGACTGTAATTCGTCTCATTTTACAACAACCTCTTTTTAATATTCTTAAATACTGAATTGTTTATTAAAGTCTGGCCAGTACGATAAAGTTCAAAATAAATAAGGCACTGGTTATCCACATAATAGGATGAACTTCTTTTGCTTTTCCCTGGCATACCTTTACGATGCAGTAGAAGATAAAGCCGGCAGCGATACCATAAGAAATGCTATAGCTGAATCCCATGAAAATGGAAGCAAAGAAAGCAGGTATTGCAACGTCCAGATTAGACCAGTCAATTTCCTTGAAGGAGGACATCATCATAATACCGACTGCAATCAGGGCAGGAGCAGTAGCCTGGGCAGGAACGATATTTACGATCGGTCCTAAGAAAATACTTAAAAGGAATAAAAGTGCCGTAACAACACTGGTAAGTCCTGTACGTCCGCCGGCTCCGATTCCCGCTGCACTCTCCACATAGGTCGTGGTATTGGAGGTACCAAAAATTGCTCCGATAGAGGTTGCAATGGAATCCGCAAATAATGCCTTGTCCATCTTGGACTTAAAGCCATTTCCTTCCTGAAGTGCTTTTTCATCCTCCGCATCAAAGATACCGCTTCTCTTACCGGTTCCTACAAAGGTTCCGATGGTATCAAAGGTATCGGATAAGCTGAAGGCAAAGATTGTCATCAGCACAAGAGGGAGTCTGGATAGATCCTTAAAGAGGGAGCCAATTCCTTCAGAGCCAAGTGCCGCTCCAAATACCTTGCCCAAATCTTTAAAGGAATCGCCTAAGCCTGTGGAGCCTTGCAGGTTGGATACATCAACAACGCCCATAGGAATGCCGATAATCGTTGTAACTGCTATGCCGATAAGGATGGCACCTTTTACTTTCAGAATCAATAAGATTAACAGGATAAAGATACCGATCAAGGCAAGTATTACGGCTTTGTTATCAAAATTCACCAGTCCGGGTACCGCACTGCTGCTCCCAATAATTGTTCCGCCGTCTTTCTCCGCATACTTTCCTTTATCTAAGGTGAATTGGATTAATCCTGCATTCTTAATTCCTATATAGGCAATAAAGACACCGATACCGCCTCCGATTGCACTTTGAAGCTCGGAAGGAATCGCCTTTATGATCAATTTACGTACTTTTGTGACCGTAATGAGAATATTAATGAGTCCGCATAAAAATACCATTGCCAGAGCTTCCTTCCAGGAAAATCCCAGAACAAATACAACTGTATAGGTGAAGAAGGCATTTAACCCCATACCGGGTGCCTGTGCATAGGGTACATTGGCAAACAGTCCCATGACCAGGGTACCAACAACGGAAGAAATGATCGTTGCTAAAAATACCGCCCCAAATGGTATTCCTGCCTGGCTTAAAGTCTGCGGGTTTACAAATATTATGTATGCCATCGCAAAGAAAGTCGTAATACCTGCTACAATTTCCGTAGAAACCGTGGTGCCCTGTTCTTTCAGTTTAAAAAACTTTTCCATAACTTTCTCCTTTATTTGTATACTATAAAACTGCCCCAATCCAGGCAAACACAGAATATTATAA
Organism: Anaerocolumna jejuensis DSM 15929; assembly: GCF_900142215.1. GTDB lineage: Bacteria > Bacillota > Clostridia > Lachnospirales > Lachnospiraceae > Anaerocolumna > Anaerocolumna jejuensis. Next base: position 55,690 of record NZ_FRAC01000034.1, read on the forward strand.
TAGATTTTGCCGATTTTTGAAAGTTTTCTTTTGCCTTCCGCTTATTAATTTTAATAATATTATTTATATATTCAGCTAATATATACAAAAAATCTGTATATTTTATACTTTGCATTTTTATGGTATACTCTAGAAAAAGGTATAGGGAAAGGAATATTTTATGTTCTATCAACTTCAGGACAGGCTCTGTCCAATTACTATAGAGGAGTATAATCCCTCCATCCTGACTCTCGGCATCATCAGCTTAAAGGAGCTGGCGGAATGTTATACCGTCTTTGGCTTCTCCCAGACAACCGTTATGGAATGTCAGGATATTACGAGAAAACTTCATGGCATCATGGGGATATACGACGAATACCACTTTGGTATCATAACAGCGATCGATACCAAGTATTTTATCCATTTGGAGGACAGAATCGGTATTTATATAAAAGAGAATCTGTTTCTTATTGTAATTATTAAAGACCAGGATAACAGTATCCATATGGACTTATTAGAATCCTTAAAGCAGATCAACTTTACAAAGATTTCACTGGAGCGCCTGATATACGGATTTCTGGAGCGTCTTCTTTTAAATAATTATACGATGCTGGAGGAGCTGGAGGATAGTATCAGCGAATTTGAGGACAACATTGATGACAACAAATTGTCAAAAGATTTTTACCATGAGATCACAAGTGTAAGAAAAAGGCTTCTTCTCCTTGATAATTACTATGAACAGCTTGTTTTAATCGGCGAAGAACTAAAGGATAATTCCATTGGTATATTTAATGAAGAACGTCTGCGTTATTTTAAACTCTTTAATGACCGTGTTTTAAGATTAAGCAACAATGTCAGAAAGCTCGACGATTACAGTATCCATGTAAGGGATGCCTATCATGCCCAGATGGACTATAACCTGAACAGCATCATGAAGCTGTTTACCGTAATCACCACCATCTTTCTGCCTTTAACCCTTATCGTTGGCTGGTACGGAATGAATTTTACCAATATGCCGGAGCTTGGCTGGAAAATGGGATATCCCTTCGTTATTATCCTTAGTATCCTGGTGGTAATTATTAACATTCTGTTTTTTAAGAGAAAGAAGTTCTTATAAGTCTTCTTTCTCCTTCAGCTGGCAGGGATTTTCCCTGAAAAATTCATCCGTTATAAACTCTGCGCTCTCTGCCCACATCAGAGAGCTCGTTTTTCGCAGCATATCATACGCTTTTGACAGGTAAAAATCATAGAGGCAGTCATCAAAGTTCTTTCCTGTTTCTATCGCTATCAAACGTGCGACCTGTTCAATTTTGATTATAATATCCAGGGTTATATCCTGATTCTTGTAAACAAAAAGATTCTTCATCATCTCTTCTATTCCTCATTTATTTCCACTCAGCCTGCCTGGAGGCCAAATACTGCATGTATTAACAGTTATAATTCACTTTCCTGCATATCCTCCTATACTGCCAGGGATAAGGCTTTTAATGGCGGAAGCTCCTTACGCCCCAGATAGGTAAGGTAATTCAGGGCTTTTGCCGTATGCAGGGAGATCTGGTCATGGGCCTGATACGGCCGGAGCTGTTCAAGGGCAGTCTCCTGGCTGTAAATCCCTGCTACATATAAAGCTATGGTCCTCATAATATTATCGTCCGCAACCGGGCCTATTACCACATCATATGTATGCTGGATACCGCCGTACAGCCGGTTTTCCTTAATCATACTGAGCCATTCACTGGTAAGCCCCGGATACTTCATTACCGAAAGCTCTTTTGCCATCTTCAGCTTAAATTCCATGACATATCTGCCCTCGCCCCCGTACCGGATATACATGTTTTCTGCCCAGCCCTCTGCCTGCTCTCTGAAGGTAGTTGTATAGAACCCTTTGCCAAAATCCCTCTTATCTTTTGAAAAGCTTAGATCTACCTTTTCGAATATTACATTTGTCCCGTGGTAAAGATAAATTTCATTTTGCATCCAGCACTCTCCTTAATATGTCCTCCACAAAGTATATGCTCTCTTCCATACTTTGTGTATGCAGTGTCTTGTACTGTGAACGCAAGAGCTCTATTATGCCGTTGTTCCGGAATAACAAAAAGACTTCACAGGGCTTCATATTATGATTACGGGCATAGCCTTCAATTGCTTCCACTATCATCAGATTTTTATCATTTTCCGAATCTTCCACAGACTTCACACCTTTCTGAAATTATGGTACCGTTCACTTTTGTTACAGCTTTATGTACGGTTGATTTTGAAATGCCAAACTGCTTTGCTGTCTGTCTCACGGTCGCATTATTGTCGATTATGTAGTTGGCTATTTCTACTGCCCTTTCTTCTATATAGCCTTTCAAAAGGATATCCCCCTATTGTACTTGTTTTTAATATTGTATGCATGACTGCTGTAAATTATATCCTGTTCCTTTGCAGGAAATACAGGAAAACTACACAAAACAGGTCATAAAAAAACTGCCGTAAATTGGCTTAAGGGCCAACCTGCGGCAGAAAAAAAATAAATGTATTAATTTGTAGAACCATCTACCTCAGGGGTATCCCTGCCAACGATTTTAACTACGACCTTATTGGGCAGACAGATGATACTTTCCCCTGTTTTATTGATCTTTCTTGACTTTACACATATTTTATCAGGGCAGCTTGCCTCTGTAACATCCGCATAACCATCCTTGATCACAAGATGATTGGTACCGCCGTTTACGCCTTTTATATCAACAGTAAGGTCTTTATTTAAGGGGTACTCCTGTGTGACCACTCCATCCACTGCCACTACTACCATATCTCCGCTTTTTTGTGTTATCCGGAAAATAAGCAGTCCTCCAAGGGCTATGAAGAGTATGACCAATAACAGAATGATATCTTTCTTTTTTATATATGTGTTCTTATCCAAAATGCAGCTCCTTGTCCAAATACTTTCTCCGTTATGTTTTCTTGTATTTTCTCCTTGTAGCCAGTCCACCTCTTATGTGCCGTTCCGCTTTGTTTAACATAAGTACCTCATTTACCGCATGATAGAGCTGCTTATTGATTAACGGCAGTCTATCCTGTAAATCTTTATGAACTGTTGATTTGCTGACACCATAGCGGATAGCAGTCTCCCGTACAGTCGCTTTCTGCTCAATGGTATAATTGGCCAGCTCAATAATTCTCTCCTCCATATATGGATGCATAACAGGGCCCCCAAGCTTGTTTTTTCTAGTATATTCCTGTTTGTCCCCTTATATGTCAGAAGAAAAATGCTGTTAAAATCCTTCCGTACGTCTTATCTTGCGAAGCTTATTCCGTTTTACGGCTCCGTCCCATTCTGCCTGCTGGACTTCTGTTTCCAGCTTCAGTCCGGGCACCTTAATCGGCCTTCCGTCCTTATCGATTGCCACATATACAAGATATGCTCTGTTAATGGGTTTTCGAAATCCGCTAAGGTCCTCCAGATAAGTATCTACTCTTATCTCCATTGAAGTATTTCCCACATAGGTTATTTTACCCCGCAGCACCAGGGTATCATTTATAAAGGCACCGGCCTTAAATTGCAGATTATCGATTGCTGCCGTTGTAATGTTGCATTCCGCATGACGCTTGGCTGTAATTCCACCCACAATATCAATCCATTCCATAAGCTGCCCGCCAAAAAGCCTTCCGCTTCCGTTGATGTGGGCAGGCATCAGAAGGTGAACCTGCTCTGTCAGAGATTCCTCTACCGTTTTTGCTTCTTTCATATATATTTCCTTCCCGATGGTTTTTTCATTTGTTCGTTTATTGACTGACCCTTCTCTTTTACAGTAGCTAATCCCTTCGCTTTTGTCAAGGGGCTCAGATGCTATGTTTACGGGAAACGAAGGAAGGAAGTTTATGGAAACGGACGATGACCAAGGAGGTTGCTTTGAAGTTTTGTTCGCGAGAACCCTTTTTCCACTAAAGCGGCAGAAAACGTAACTGGCAGGTAAACCAGTGCCAAACTCGCTGTAACAATTATGGCTGTGTTAGTTCTCGAGCTCAAACAGTGGCGCTGTTTACCTAGTCACGTTTCCTGCCGCTTAAGTGTCATAAGGAACCTCTTGAGACAAAACTTCAAAGCAACCTCCTTGGTCATCTGTGTATATACATTATTTTTCTCATGCGTTTGCCGTGATGCTATGTATTACAAAGCCTAGAAACAGTTAATGGAAAGGCACCAGGAAAAGTCCTGCCTTACGTAAGGCAGGACTAGGGAATTGATTTGGACTTCGTTGTTCGGAAACCTTTATTCTACTAGAGCCGCAAAAAAGCAGCTGGCAGTCAAATCTTCCGGACAGAAAGAGGCCTGTAATTCTTTTCCAGGCATAGTTTTCAATGTACCATGAAAAAGCGTTACAGGCCCTTCCTTATTCGTATAAATAGAAGGATGGTACGAAAAGTATGGTCTGAGGATTTTATTAAATGGCTGAAATAATATTATTCTGAAAATAACGGGGTGGATAAGTATCTTTCACCTGTATCAGGAAGCAGTACAACAATAGTCTTGCCTGCATTCTCAGGGCGTTTTGCAATCTGAACTGCTGCCCATGCGGCTGCACCGGAGGAAATACCTACCAGGAGGCCTTCTGTTTTCGCAATTTGTCTTCCTGTAGCAAATGCATCTTCATTATCAACAGGTATGATTTCATCGTATATCTCTGTATTTAATATTTTGGGTACAAAGCCTGCGCCAATACCCTGAATTTTATGAGCTCCCGGAGTTCCCTTGGATAATACGGGGGACGCACTGGGCTCAACGGCAATTATCTTAACGTCCGGATTCTTGCTCTTTAAATATTCACCAACACCGGTGATGGTTCCGCCGGTACCGATACCTGCGATAAAGAAATCGACCTTACCGTCCGTATCTTCCCAGATCTCAGGTCCCGTAGTCTTTCTGTGGACTTCCGGATTGGCTTCGTTAATAAACTGACCTGGAATAAAGGAATCCTGAATTTCCTTTGCCAGCTCATCTGCCTTTGCTATAGCACCGCTCATACCCTTGCTGCCTTCGGTCAATACAAGCTCTGCTCCATAGGCCTTTAAAAGATTTCTTCTTTCAATGCTCATTGTTTCAGGCATTGTCAATATAATCTTATATCCTCTGGCTGCGGCAACAGATGCTAAGCCAATACCTGTATTTCCGCTGGTAGGCTCAATAATGGTAGCTCCGGGCTTTAATAATCCTTTTTCCTCGGCATCATCAATCATTGCTTTGGCAATTCTGTCCTTTACACTGCCGGCAGGATTAAAATATTCCAATTTACCTACTATTGCTGCTTTTACCTCATTTTCTTCACTGAATTTTTCAAGCTCCAGCAACGGTGTTTTTCCGATTAAATCTGTAAGGCTTTTTGCGATCTTTCCCATAACTTATTCTCCTTTATATTAAATTTATTATTGTTCTTTTGCTAACTAACTATAATCTATCACAGGTGTATTTATTTGTCAACAATTTTTTATATATATCATATATGTTTACTAGGAATTGACGATTTGGATTTCTAGTTAACCTCAGCTTTCGCTTATGTATATTTGTGGTATAAAAATGCAATGTAGTGACTTTCACGGAGCTGAGTGTATTTTTATATCACAAGTATACATTCAATAAACATGGCATTGACTTACTTGAATCATTAATAAAAGGTAAAAAAATAACTGCCTTTTGCAGTTTAAATTCTTTTGTATTTTACTTTACCTCTTTAGTCGTTATAGACATCTCTCCAGATAACCAATGTAAGCTTTCCCTGAACTACCGGAACATATTCATACCTTTCTTCCCCTTTTAAGACCAGAGGCACCTGAAAATCATAATCCGCCATCAATTCAAGCCTTCCAATCAGTTCTCCCTTACCTGCTCCATAGCCCATCCGGTTTAATTCCGGCGGCAGGCTGCTTAGGGTAAGCTTATACTCCGTACCTGTTCCAGGCTTGTCTTTGCCAGCCCAGGGCTTTTCCTTTCCCATACCGGAATCGGCTTTTCCCGGCTCGGCTTTTCCTGTTCCAGCCTCCATTTTCTCCCCAGCGGACACATCCGCCTCTTTTCTTTTCATTACAAGAAGGGTTTCCTGAACATCTTTTGCCCTGCTTAGTATCCGGTATTCTGCCCGAAAGTTACTGATATCTTCCGGTAACAGCTTCCGGAACTTTTCAGGAGATTTTACCTTAAGACTGCCGACCCCTAAGCTTTTATTCCCTGTGACAAACCGCCAGTACAGAGGGTCCTTTGTTAATTTTAAAGTAACCTCGCAGGGCTTTAATTCTATCGGCTTACCGGTGTTATGGGCAGATGTATTTTTTAGGTGAAAGCCCAGGGATACCTCTCCTCCCTGTAAAAGCTTATCAAAGGAAATCCCTTCCGTACCATCTACGGTAAGCCCCTTGTCCTCCCTCTGAAAATAAGCAAACAGATTTTCATCCTCGAACCGGATTACCGGATCTTCTCCTTCCTTTTCAAAGGACAGGCCGGATTTCTTCTCTGTGCTGGTATCCGCCCCTAAAAAAGGCAGCATAAAGATAAGGAAAAGCAAGGAGAGGCTCATAAACCGCTGTTTATATCCCGTCATGTTCCCTCCTTTCTATCAGATTTTATAACACAGTATTAATTACCATATTATTACATTTCATTATATAGAAAGCAGGTGCATATTACAAGCAGAATACCCTGTATCCGTTCGACGGCTCCCCCTATATAGCAAGGAAAGCCTCCAGAAATCTTTTTCTTTCTTAATATCCCAACATTTCTTTGTCTAATACTACAGTAAATGGTCCGTCGTTGAGCAGCTCTATCTTCATATCCGCTCCAAACTCCCCCGACTCCACGCGCCCATACTTTTCCCTGCAGCTAATCATAAAATACTCATAGAGCTCCTTTGCCCTGGCTGGTTCCGCAGCATTCAGGAAATTGGGCCGGTTGCCCTTCCTGCAATCCGCATAAAGGGTAAATTGGGATATTACCATGATGTCTCCATTAACATCACTTAGGGAAAGGTTCGTCTTTCCTTCTTCATCGTCAAAAATTCTTAGCTTTAAAATTTTGTCCAGGTATTTATCCGCCGTCTCTCTTGTATCTTCCTTTCCTATTCCGAGAAGCAGCAGATAACCCCTGTTTATGCTGGCCTTTACTTCTCCTTCTATAGTAACCGACGCACGCTTTACCCTTTGTATTACCACCTTCATAGCTCTTTCTCCTCTTACTGTCTCTCCATTAATTTTTTCTTAATTTTTTTCTTAATTTTTCGAAATATCTATAAAGAATCCCTGAACATTGTTGTTATCTTGTCCTTCCTATGCTATAATGCCAGTATTGCAATTGTACTACAATTAAATAACAATTGGAGGCTTTCACATTGAAGAATTTAATTCATAAATACAAGCATGCCTGGGTCCTGTCTTATTTTGTTATTTATATGGTATGGTTTTTCTATCTGGAAAGAAGCGTTACGAAAAATTTTTATACCGTCCATATTAAGCTGGATGACATGATTCCTTTTAATGAATGGTTTTTAATTCCATATTTACTATGGTTTTTGTATATTTTTTCCACCGTATCTTATTTCTTCCTTACTTCAAGAAGTGATTTTTATAAGCTTACGGCTTTTTTATTTATCGGAATGACAATATGCCTCATTATTTATACCATATGGCCCAACGGCCAGGATTTAAGGCCTAATCTGGATGCCTTAGGCAGGGACAACGTATTGATTGATATTATCCGGCACCTCTATTCAACGGATACGGCTACGAATGTCTGCCCCAGTATCCACGTGTTCAACTCCATTGGCGCTGCCATTGCCATCAATAAGAGCGAAGCTCTGAAAAAGAAAAAATGGCTGACTATAGGCTCTGTTATACTAACCGTATTAATTTGCATGTCTACAGTATTTATAAAACAGCACTCTGTCTTTGATGTATTTATGGGTACCCTCCTTGCAGTTGTTATGTACCTGGGAGTTTATGTCTGGGTAGGAAGTAAGCAGGCTGCTAAAGCCAAGGAAAAAAAGCTTTCTGCGGAATTTTAACTCTGCAGAAACAATTTATCAAATATAATTTCATACCGTTCTACCTTAAAAATCTATGGGCCAGCATCAGCTGAACCCATAGATTTTTCTTGATATCCGATATCCCATCTCAACGATTTTTCTTCCGGCCTTTCCCGGCAGATTCATGGACCTGCCCAGTGCCTTGTTATGAATTATCTTATAGAGCCTCTTATTATTCTTCTCTAAATAATCCCAGAGCTCTTTTTTCTTTTCAAGGCTCTCGGGGGTGTTTTCCTTAATGAGGAAAACAGAAGAAATAGTCATCATCATGGTCAGGTATTTTATCATATAGTTCTTAAGTTTACGGTTTCTGATTGCCATAATGTCTTTATAGTCAATCATAATCTTTGTAATGTAAATCTGCTGGTCTATTCTTTTTATCATATTCTTTTCATTTACCGACTGGTCATCCCGGCCAATAAAATAACGGTATAGATTCACATCCAGATAATACATGGTTCTGACATAGGGCAGAGGCTGGTATACGAAGATATTATCCACATAAAAGGTGTGGCTTGGAAGCTTTAATCCACAATCCTTCAGCAGCTTGGTGCGGTAAATGGCCGCATGCATAATAATTTGCTGGCTCTGCTTAAAGTACATGATATCATTCCAGGTAAATACCCTGTCCTGGGGAAGGGCTGTTTTATAATCCATTACTTTGTGTTTGTTAATGCTTGGCTTCTCATACACATAATTGGCAATAAATAAGTCTACCATCTTACCATCCGCTACCAGACTTCTGAGAGTTGATAAGACCTTTGCAAGAGCTGCTTCATTTACCCAGTCATCACTGTCCACTACCTTAAAGTACAAGCCGGTAGCAGCTGCGAGTCCAGTATTTACAGCCTCTCCATGGCCCCCGTTCTCCTGATGGATTGTTTTTATAATATCCGGATAGCGCTTTGCATAGTTGTCCGCTATGGCAGCGGTGTTATCCCCTGATCCATCATTTACTATGATAATCTCCATCTCATCCTTTCCGGTTAAAAGGGTCTTAATGGCGTGCTCCATATATTCCTGCGAATTATAGCATGGTATAGCAACACTCAGCAATTTCATAATTACCTCTCATTCTGCCGCCTATTGCGGCATGCCCGACATCGGCATAAATTCTGATGAAAGGACCGTTAACAGGTTCCTTTCCAGTGAAAGACTTTTCTTTCATATAAAATTCTCAAAATCCTGCACTACTATTCTTATTATATAGAGTTTGTTAAAAACATCAATCTGGCAAGGCAATGTTAATAAAAATTAATATTTTACCGCCTTATTACTCCGGCAGGTAGGTAAAGAACATATCTCCCGCATTATCAAACATCTTTCCCGCATCATTCAGACCTATCTTCATAGTTCTTCCGAGGTCCGGATCTATGACAGTGATATTGTACATATCATAGCCGACGATTAAGACGGCCTGATTTTTACTCTTCATGCCTATTACCGGCTGGTTTCTGTTCAGGTAATAGAGAGCCTGGTCCAGTGTGACACCTGAAATATTAAGATAGGAACCGCCAAGCTTTTCCTTTAGCATCGCCGATAGCGTATTTTCCTTTGAATTGGTATCCTCATATCCTTTTTTGTAGCTGCTCAGCATGGTCGTACATGCCCTCAGGCTGTCACCATGGCCATAAATCGGGCTGATACCGGATAAGCTTAACTGGGAGCTACGTATACCCCTTTCCCAAACGACCTGCTGGCTGTCACTTACAACAGCTCCTGCAAGATCATAGGCTTCCTTCACTGCCTCTCCCGCACTGTCATAAGAGCCTGTGACCTCTCCCCTGGCATAGACGATATAAGGCGGCAATGTCAGTATGGAGTCCTTCAGCCTTAGAGTGGTATCCTGGGTTATGATAGTATTTCTCGTCTTTGACAAGGCCGGCAGCTTATCCATGGTAAAACTGCCGGGAAGAGAAACATAGTATTCTGTTAAGGTCTTTTCCGTTACCCTCTCGGTGACGCGGAATACCTGATAGCTTTCCGTTACACGGTTCAGGATATAATCATCCGCAGCACTTTCATAATCACCGCCAGCACCCTTTTTCTCTCTCTTTAAGGTTATGATATTACCCTGGGTCGATGCTCCGGTTACATAATATCCGCTCTTTTTATATTCCTTTAATACCTTTTTATCTTTATCCGATATTTGAATTTTATACAAAAGAGTCAGTAGGGTTCCGTCAGGTGTTGTGGTATAGGCATTACTTTTTCCATATCCGTAGATAAGATTGTCATCGATTTTCCCCAAAAGATTGATAATCCCGCCATCCGGTGCCTTAAGGCTGTCCTTCCTGCCGGTCTCTAAATCCAATATGGTGATTTCCGTAACATCCTTTTTCTCCTGGGCATTTTCCCAGGCAATGTAATGCTTGCTAACATCAACGATATAATTCTCTTTTTTAACATTTTCTGCAATAACGTCCATATTATCCGTTATCAGGTTATAGGAATATATTTTATTGTTCAGGATAAAGTAAAATATCTGCTGGTTATTTACGTAGCTGAAGCCATCCAGCTCTTCCTTGAGCAGCTGGTAGGTTATATTCATGGGAATGTATAAAAGCTCTTCTATGCGGTTTTCTCCGCTGTAATAGCGGTAAAATATCATGCCCACGGAGCCTTCATAAGCACCTCTGTTCATATAGCCGTAGACCATGAAATCAATGTTGCCGTCATCGTCCATCTTAAGTATCTGAACATCATGCTCCCCGTAAATATCCCTTATATAATCCGTATCATCCTGCCGGAAGGAAAATACTCTTGCCATTTTATTCTCTGTCAGATTGTAGTACCACAATTCGCCCATTCTGGCAAAGGCAAGCTTGCTGTTCTTACTGTCCGTTATATAAGCAATATCCGGGTCCGTTGTAATTCCCAGCTTAAACTGGCTTTTTGCAAGGCTGGTAAGCTTTAAATCAAAATAGGATTCCATGGTTCTGTCGTAATTTAACAAATACATTCTGGTGTTGGTATACCTTACCCGGTAAAATTCCTTCACCTGATATAATTCCTCACCGGATTCCGTTTTGGCCTTTATGCTGTAATTTAGTGTTACGGAGGCTGTATCGGAATTGATTTCATCTATCGTTGGAATAACCGGCCCCACCACCTCAGGATTCAGGCTGCCCCAGGTTATAAGGTCGAAGCTGGAGCGGATATCCACATGCGCCAGGGAAGTACTGTCCGCACTGCTGTCAGGCTCCAGATAGGCAATAATATCTGATGCCTTCTTCTTGTCCATGATAGAATTATGAAAGTTCATGATAAAGTCAAGCTTTTCTGTCAGATAGGAATTGTCCACTTTCTTGACTCTGGTATAAAAATTCATCTTCTTGCTTTTACTTGTTACAAGTGTAACCTTCACAGCATATTCTTTTCCTGCCGTAAGCTCTGTTTTCAGCTTAATGTGGGCAGTCTTATAATCTCCTTCCTTCTCCAGGGCATTTATGGTATCCGTACTGAGAAGGCTGTTATTCGCTGTATCCCTTAATTCATATATAACACGTTTTACTTCGTTTTCTTTTCCGTCAATCAGCAGATCAAAGCTTTGATTGGAATCCAGAGGTGTAACGGCCTCTCTTACAAGACTGGCATCCAAGTTGCCGCTGTATCCATGGAGGAGATTGCACTCCTTGCCATCCTGCCTAATCATTATTACCGGAAAGGAGGTTTTCCCCATGGCAACTGTCCCCTGAGCCTGATTTATTTCCTCTTCTATATCCTTTGAAAAATAGTAAAGAGCTCCCATAAAAATAAATAAAAGAATAATACTACGGTAAATGTGCTTTAGCATATATCCACTTCCTTACTACCCTGCCAGGACAGATGGTTTAAAAGCAATTCATACAGCTTTGGTTTAACCTGTAGGAATTCTGTCAGTCGTTCAAAATCTTCCAGCTTTTTGGCTGCCTGTATACTTGCTGGCTGCATACTTGCAGCTAACCTGCCGGCTGCCCGTTCGCTTGCATCAGAATCCTTTCTTTTTACCCCTCGGATCAATATATTCTTTGGCGTATGCTCCATATCAATGAACTCCAGAACCTGAGTCTTATAGCCTGCGGCTTCTAAAAGCTGGGCTCTTAATCCATCCGTTGCCAGGGCTGCTATTCTTTCCTTTATAAGCCCGTATTGCAGGATTGGATTTAATATATCATTTTTAATCTGCTTATTTAGCTCATGCTGACAGCAAGGCACTGACAGAATTACCTCAGCCCCCCACTTTACAGCCTTATATAAAGCGTAGTCCGTTGCCGTATCACAGGCATGAAGGGTAACTACCATATCCACCTTGTCAATGCCCTCGTAATCTGCTATATCTCCTACTAAAAAGTTCAGCCTGTCATAGCCGTATTTTTCAGCCAATGCGTTACAGTTGGCTATTACTTCTTTTTTCAAGTCCAGGCCTATAATACGTACGGAGTACCCCTTGACTGTCTTCAGATAATAATACATCGCAAAGGTCAGATAAGACTTTCCGCAGCCAAAATCAAGCACAGTAAGCTCTCTGTCCTTCTTAAGGGCAGGCAGTATATCTTCAATAAACTCCAGAAAGCGGTTTATCTGTCTGAATTTATCGTATTTCTCTCTTATGACCTTCCCTTCCTTTGTAATAACGCCAAGGTCATATAAAAAGGGGACGAAGGTTCCTTCCTGTATAATGTAAGCCTTATCACGGTTATGGGAAGTATTTTTTACAACCGGCCTGTCAGCCTCTCCCGCTCTTACCGTTTTTGCTTTCAGGGTTTCCTTTCCCTTGCTGCTGATCAGCAGTGTAATCTCCTTCTTCCGGTTTCTTAACAGGAGCTGCTTCATTACCGGACCCATCCACTGGTCCACGAGGCTTGTCAGGGTGCTTTTATCCACATTCTTATGAAATACCTGATTATTTCTATATTCGCATACCTGGTACAGTTCCTTTTCCTTTATCGTAACAGGCCGTACCGTTATCTTATTTATGTCACTGCCCTTTATCGGATTACTGATTATCATATCCGTAAAATCTATATTCAGATTTTCCTCTATAATGGATAAATTATAGTTTTCCATCTTATACCTTAACCTCTTTCAACTGCTTTCTAACCATATTTCCTTATCATATTGGTGCTGCAACCATTGTATCATAATGGATAAAATATTCCTACTATTTTTATTTTTTTAAGGTGAACGGCTGGAACATAGCTGCATATATTAGTTACAAAATGATATTGCATCTTAAAGGAGGATCTAATGAAATATTCTCGTCCAGAATATTCGCCTTCCAATAATCCTTACGGTAAGTCCGGTATTCCCAACTATACTACTCAGCCGGTAAATGATTCCGCCAATGGTAACCCCGCTTTTATTGATTCCATTTATTCGGATCTTTTGGGAACCAAATCATTCATGAATTTAAGCTATACCGGAATCTCCCCATCGGATTTTGATAGAAAGGTAAATTCTTTACAGGATACCTTCACGACTTCCACCATTCCTTCTGGCGGTACAGTTCCGGGAAACCCTGTACCTTCTCAGCCTGGGACTACCTCTCCATTTTTACCCACATCACCAATAACCTTACCCGGAACTATGCCCTCACCTACGGGAACAACTAATATTATTCCTCCCGGAACCATTCCGGTTATACCGTCCAGGCCCAGTACACCAAGGCCAACCCCTCCTGTTACCTCGCCGAACACATTCGGGCCAACCCTTCCAAGGACCACTGCTCCAGGTACCAGACCAGGCCTGCTTACTCAGCCTACACTGCCTATATCACCTACCAGGCCCACAATGCCTACCCTGCCGCTTACGCCCGGGATGAACACAATGCCGACTATGCCCGGCAGAACCACGATGCCGACTACACCAGGAATGAGCACAATGCCTGCAAGACCTAATACGCCGACTATGCCCGGTATGAGCACAATGCCTGCAAGGCCTATGATGCCTACTATGCCAGGCA
>NZ_FRAC01000061.1 GCF_900142215.1 Anaerocolumna jejuensis DSM 15929
AGGTTGTATCATTTCTGATACTGTTCTTTTATTAAAGATTTCTTACTATCAATTTTTGCTCTTATGTAATAGGAACAAAGTCATGATTTCTTAAATCCTTAAATGAAATTTTAAAGAAAATTTCAGGGTTGTTTCACTGTTCAGTTATCAAGGTTCATTTTCTATTTTTGCTAGGTTTTATCCGCTTTTCCTCTTGTGTCAGGCGGCGGTGTTTTGCACCAGCTCGACTATCTTATCACACTTGCAAGAGGTTGTCAACCACTTTTTTTATTTATTTTTCAGTAGCTGTTTTCATTGGTAAAACCAACGGAGAAGGAGGGATTTGAACCCTCGCGCCGCTATTAACGACCTACTCCCTTTCCAGGGGAGCCCCTTCAGCCGCTTGGGTACTTCTCCATAATGGCTGATTGTATAAACAGATATATTATTGCGCAGATAAAGATTCTCTTATAATAGGAAATCTTATCAGCGGAGAAGGTGGGATTCGAACCCACGGTCCCTTTCGGAATCACCGGTTTTCAAGACCGGCTCCTTAAACCACTCGGACACCTCTCCGAACATTGCTTGAACAGTATAGCAAAACTTGCGAAGCATGTCAAGCACTTTTCACCGTATTTTTTTGTTTTTTTGTATCATTTGTTTCAATTTTTTAAAAATTTATACTGAATTTTCAATTTTCCCTATGCAGCAGGGCCTCTCCCATCAGCATATCTTCCGGTGTTGTAATTTTTATATTACTGTAGCTTCCCATTATCATTTTAACCGGATAATGTAAAGAATATTCCAGTACCATAGTATCATCCGTTACCGGTGTTTTCTTAGCTTGCGGTTCTTTCTTCAAGTCTTCCATGAGCATGTCATAGGCACGTAAAATCAATGGGCAGGAAAAGGCCTGGGGTGTCTGAACTGCCCAGACCATATTGCGGTCCGGCGTTTCAATAATTGTTTTTGTTGTGTCTACAATTTTAATTGTATCTTTAACTGGAACACCTACTGCACAGGCAGGGTGCTCTTTTAAAGATGCTATTACTCTCTCTATCATTTCAGCTGTTATAAAGGGCCTTGCTCCATCGTGAATCAGAACATAGTCAGAATCAGCTGCTCTTCTTAAACCATTATAGACCGAATAATATCTTTCCTCGCCTCCCGGAACCAGATGCACTGGCTTTTCTGCCGGATATTGCTTTAGGATTTTATCATTCAGATATTCCATGTCATTCTTGTTTGCCACCAGAATAATCTCATCTACCCTGCTTTGGTCAAAGGCTGCGAGAGAATAGCATAAAACAGGCTTCTCCCCTAAAAGCATATATTGCTTGGGAATATCTGACTGCATTCTTTTGCCACTGCCTCCGGCTAACAGGATGGCGCTTATTTTCTCATGCGGCATTTTTGTCTCCTTTTCCCCTTTTGCTTTCCCTTGTCATTTGCTTCAAACTGCGACAACCCAAAGAACAGACTGCGCTCCTCTGGTATATTATCTCTGACCAATTTTTAAATTTGGGATGGCATTTAAGTCCAGGCCATGCCTTGTTCCCCTTAAGAATTCATAATAGGCTGCCGCTCCTATCATAGCTGCATTATCGGTACACAATATGGGAGAGGGGTAATACAGGGTTATTCCTCTTTGCTTACACCCTGCTTCCATTGCTTCTCTTAAAGCAGAATTTGCCGCAACGCCTCCTGCCATCGCTACCTTGGACAGCTTTAGATCATTTGCTGCCATTAGGGTCTTCGTAACAAGAGCATCAACCACAGCTTCCTGAAAGGAGGCTGCAATATCCGCCCTGTTTATCTCTTCTTTCTTCATCTCACAGGAATTTAAATGGTTTAATACGGCAGATTTTACCCCGCTGAAACTAAAATCATAGGGAGCATCCGCAATATGAGCCCTTGGGAAGCTTATGGCATACTTATTACCTTCCCTGGCAAGCTTGTCTATCTTGGGACCTCCCGGATATCCGAGCCCAATAGCTCTTGCTACCTTGTCAAAGGCTTCTCCGGCCGCATCATCATGAGTCCTTCCGATAATTTCATATTTCCCGTAATCCTGCACGACAACCAGATGAGTATGGCCTCCCGATACAATCAGACACAAAAAGGGAGGCTCCAGCTCCTTATGCTCTATGAAATTGGCCGATACATGCCCTTCTATGTGGTGCACGCCTACCAAAGGCTTCTTTGCCGCATAGCTGATAGCCTTTGCCTCAGCCACTCCTACCAATAAGGCACCTACAAGGCCCGGTCCATAGGTTACACCAATGGCATCGATTTCTTCCAATGAAACCTCTGCTTCTTTTAATGCCTCTTTAATTACCTGGTTTATTTTTTCTATGTGTTTTCTGGACGCTATCTCCGGTACAACTCCTCCATAGAGGGTATGAAGTGCTATCTGGGATGATATCACATTGGATAGTACGAACCTGCCGTTCTTTACAACAGCTGCCGCCGTTTCATCACAGGAGGATTCTATCGCCAGAATCAGTATATCCTTATCCATTTCTTTAACGATTGCGTTTAAAAGCAATTCCTTTCTATTCCGTTCTTGCTGCCTCTTTTACAGGGCACATTTTATATGCTTTGACTTAACATGTATAACTGAATATTCTATTCATTCGGGTCAAATTCCAATGTTACGCTTTTCTTATCGGTGCCGGCTTTGGCATTGGAAAAGATAGCACGGGTATCAGCCATATATTCCTCCGGCCTTATCAGGGAGGGGCTGTAATGAGTAAGCCACAGTTCCTTCACCTCTGCTGCCTTTGCCAATCTTGCCGCATCATAAAAGGTCATGTGCTTATGCTCCGCTGCCTTATTGTCCTTATCCTTCTCTCCGTACATGCCCTCGCAAATGAATAAATCAGCATCTTTCGCATTCTCACTGATGAAGGGAATGGGCCTTGTATCCGTACAATAGGTAAGCTTAATTCCTTTTCTTTTCGGTCCTAATACCAGTTCGGGCGTCAATATCCTTCCCTCAGCTTCTATCGTCTCACCTTTTTGCAGCCTGTTCCAATATTTTTGAGGGACTCCATTCTCTAAGGCCTTCTCGGTATAAAATCTTCCGCCTCTCTCTATCAGGACATTATAGCCATAGCATATAACGTTATGATTTACCTTAAATGCCTGTATCACATAACCGTTTATATGAAATTCCTCTGCCGCACCGTTGATTTCTATAAATTTAATATCAAAGGGCAGTTCCGGTGCAATGACACGGAGTGCATTTACTACTCTTTCCAGGCCCTTGGGTCCTATCATGGTAATGGGCTCCGTACGGTCGGCATTTCCCATGGTCAGTAATAAGCCGGGCAAGCCGCTGATATGATCTCCATGGTAATGGGTAAAGCATATTACATCTATCGGATGAAAGCTCCACCCCTTTTCTTTAATTGCTATCTGGGTTCCTTCTCCACAGTCTATTAAAAGACTGGAACCGTTGTATCTGGTCATCAATGCCGTCAGCCACCTGTTGGGTAAGGGCATCATTCCGCTGGTTCCAAGTAAACAAACATCTAACATGAATCTTCCTCACTTTACTGCATATCATTTTTACAGTTATTCTCTCTGATCAACTTACGTTACAATACAGCATTTTCTAAATAGTACCACAACCTTTTTCAGTAATCAAGCCCTTACGGGCTGCCGTGGGATTACCTGCCCTTAAAATAACGCTGAAAAAAAAGCAGGCAAACCCTTTTCTTCCGGTTTGCCTGCCTGCCATTTTATAACGCTTCTCTTTTACGAATCTTCTGAATGGGTATTTTAAAGGATGATATCAACCTGTCATAGCATTCTTCACAAATATTGAATTTATGAACCTCCAGGTCGTATTTTGAAAAATATCCCCACTCTTTCGCTGCTTCAAATACATCTTCTTTCATTATACCCTGTTCAACTAAAATTTTTTTTCCGCAAACGTTACAATATATATCATGCCTGATGATTGGTGCCTGCTTAACCTTATTCATGTCATTCCTCCCGCCAACTTGTCCGCCTTCTTGTTTCTATTATAACGTGAAATCCAGAAAATTTACAGTGGGAATTACAACCACATAATCAATGCATCCTCTGTTGGTGCTTCGTAATAATTCTTTCTTACTGCCGTAGCGGCAAAGCCCAGCTTGCGGTAGAGGTGAATCGCAGACTGATTGCTTAGCCGAACCTCCAGTGTAAAGGCTGTTATTTCCTTTTCTTTTGCCTGCCTTAGCAGCTCCCTTAGCATGGCTTCCCCCACCCCTTGTTTTCGAAAGTCCCTGTGGACGGCAACATTGGTTATTTCTCCTTCTCCAACAATACCCCATACCCCGCAGTAACCAAGGATGGTTCCCTTTTCTTCTGCTACCAGATAGAGATTATTCGGACTTTTTAAGGAGCTTAGGAAGGAGTCTTTGCTCCAGGGTCTTGAAAAGGAGCTGCTCTCAATTGAGTATACCTGCTCCATATCTTCTTCCCTCATCTGCCGAATTAGCATCTTTATCACTCCTTTTCTATCTTGCTCCCATCGCATACCGCAGACTGTTCTGCGGTACTGCCATAGATAATGGAGTGTGAAAGCGTTTTTCTTTCACACTTCTCATTACGAAAGGGACCTGAGAAAAACACTTAAAAGTCTTAGATTGTTTCTCTCAGGTCTTATCTGCTGTTATATGCTTTTATCAGGTCTGACTTTCCAATTTCTCGGCCCTTTCCCTTTCAGCCTGGGACATTCTTAAGTACACAGGTTCAAAGGTGTCGGCATCTTCCGTAATTCCCGCCTTATAATATTCTATCCCCAGGGCTCCAAGGACTGCTGCCCTCTGTTTGGAAAGATGTATCGGAGCTGTCAGGTAAGGAACCTTAAGTAAGGGAACAAACTTTTGAAGCTGAGCTTCCACCCCATCCCCTAAGAAAATGACTTCCCTGTTATACTCATTTAGCTTTTCTGCCAATTCTTCTACTTCTGCTGCAAACTGAGGAAGAAGTACGTGAAATTTTCCTTCTCTCCATTCATATAATCCGGTATATACCTGATTTCTTCTGGCATCCATCATAGGGCAGAGCAATTTATCCGTTCCATATAAATTATAGGCCAGGGAATCTACCGTAGGTATATTTACTATGGGTATATTACAAACCAGGGCCAGACCCTTGGCAGTTGAAGCACCGATTCGAAGTCCGGTAAAGGAACCCGGTCCCCCAGCAACGGCAATTGCATCCATGTCTTTTATATCCATGTCAATTATTTTAAGCACCTCATCTACCATTGGTAAAAGGGTCTGTGAATGGGTCTTCTTATTGTTGACAGTAAATTCAGCCAGTACTTTATCCTCTGTTACCACAGCCGCAGAAGCAACAAGTCCGGAACTGTCCAGTGCTAATATCTTCATATTAACCTAACTCCTTTGCTAAATATCTTTAAGCTCTCCGTTCGTTACTGTGATCTTACGGTAATCAAAGCCTTTTGCTGTGTTCTTTTCTATGGTGATGGATACGCAGGTTTCAGGAAGCAGTTCTTTTATCAGCTCTGCCCATTCTATGAGGCAAACGCCTTCTCTATAGAAGTAATCTTCGTAGCCGATTTCCTCCATCTCTTCAATATCTTCAATACGGTACACATCAAAATGATACAAGGGGAGTCTGCCTTCCTCATATTCGGATACTATGGTAAAGGTCGGACTGTTTACCGGCTCCGTTATTTCAAGTCCTCTGGCAAAGCCCTGGGTAAAGACCGTCTTTCCTGTTCCCAAGTCTCCCGATAAGCAATATACCTCTCCCTTTTTCGCCTGTTCTCCCAGGCTTTTCCCAAATTCAAAGGTTTCTTCCCTGCTATTGGTTTCTACTATCATATATTTTCACAGTCCTCTGTAATTACTTAAGTTAACACAATCAGCTAACTTCTGGGACAATTATAGCAGATTCTGTGAAAATTAAAAAGCAATTTTCACTTTTTATTTAGGCAGTACTGCAAGCAGGCTTGC
>NZ_FRAC01000045.1 GCF_900142215.1 Anaerocolumna jejuensis DSM 15929
CTATGGAAAGGTATTAGAAGTCCTTTTCTCTGAAGATTTTGTGCTATATTATCAAACAGATTGTTTGAGCGTAGCGAGTTATCTGTTTGATAATATGTCCAGCACAAAATATTCAGAGAATTAGGACTTCTTATACCTTGGAATCGAAGCATGAGTCTTTCTGGTTTGTACAAATTGCCGTCCCCTTTTGAAAGCCCCTCCCTTTGCCCCCCCAAATCATGAAATAGCTTTTACATACCTTGCTGTGATTTCTCTTGGCCTGGTAATTGCTGAACCTATAACCACAGCATGAACCTTTTCTTTCACCACCAGTTTTAAATCCTGCAGCTCCCAGATACCGCCCTCCGCAATCAGCGGCACATTCAGGGCATCCCCCAGCCGCTTGATCATGGTATGATTGGGCAAACTGACTCCCTTGGTATCTTCCGTATATCCGCTCATAGTAGTTCCTACGATATCAAAGCCGATTTCCTGTGCATGCATGCCTTCCTCAAAGGTTGCACAATCCGCCATAAACAATTGATCTGGATACTTTTTTCTTATTTTTCCAAAAAATTCATCCAGTGACATGCCGCCAGGGCGTACTCGGTTGGTGGCATCCAGGGCAATAATTTCAGAATTTACCTCGATTAACTCCTCCACTTCCTTTTCTGTCGGCGTAATGTAGATAGGAGAATCGGGATAATCCACCTTATACAAGGCAATGATGGGTAAATCCACCGCCTTCTTTATTTCCCTGATATCCTCTGGCGTATTGGCACGGATTCCTGCAGCGCCGCCTTCCTTCGCCGCAAAGGCCATTCTTGACATAATATAGGAACTATACAGGGGCTCCGTCTTCAGAGCCTGGCAGGATACGATTAATCCGCCTTTAATTTTTTGTAGTATTTGTTCGTTTCTGCTCACTGTTATCACCTTCCTTGGTGTTCTATATAGATTGGGTTAGTCCATGCTTTTTTCCCAAATAAATCTCTGCACTCTGCTCTGATATAATTTTCATTTCCCGTAAGGGTAAAGGCTGCCTCCTGCAGCAAATTATTATCGGATTTTGCTACAAATGAAGTTCCTGCTCCCACAAATCCATCTGCTATAAAATTAATTCTTTCCGATGCACTGCACGTAATATATGCTTTTCCGTCTTTGATTCCCCAGCTGTATATTTCAGGGCCGGAGGAGGAATAGTAATTTCCTGAAAGGATTGCATCAACGATATCATCATGGGTCAGAGCTTTTGCCTTTACAACGATATACCCGCCGAATGCATCATCAAAATCGCCTGCATTGTGGTTATCGTCGGAAGCATCTGCCAGAACCTGCCTTCCTTTCCTGAGCATGACATCCCAATAAGTTGTGTCATACCCTGTTTCACTTTCATTTTGCGTATTATAATTAAAAATCTCCAGTATCTCAAAATCTTCTGTGATAAACTCTTCTGCATCCACTCTGGACCATATTGGATGATTGTAAGTAACAAAGCATCCCCTGCTGTGTAATTCCTTTGCCATATCGGAAGCGGCCTTTGCACCGTCCCATTTTCCATAATAGACAAAGGGTCCTACTGCCTCCCTGTGTTTGTAGTGTTTCTCTGCTTTTTCCTGCATTGCCCTGCTGCCTAAAACTCCATTCATATGATGGACCTTTTTACAAATGTTGTTTGCGTCAAAAAGAACAGCAGCTGCTTCTACTCCGGGAAGAATAAGAAAATCTTCTTCGCCAAGCTTCTCCCTGTAATCGGTATATAAGTTATGGTCACTGATACATAAAAAGGAATATCCCTGCTTCTTGAATTCCTTTACGGCTTCCTGCGGTGTGAAATTTCCGTCGGAATTTGTTGTATGGCTATGCAGGTTTCCTTTATGCCAGTTTCCACTCTTTGAAAAACCATCCACGTTCACCAAAATCTCCCCCCTCTTTTCAGCTTATTGGTTGTATGAATAAGAAGCATCAATTCCGACTTCAAACATTCTGCTCCAGGGCATCCATACCTTATCCAAAGAAATGGCGGCATTAATAGACGAAAGGTAGCTTTCCATATACAATTGTAATTCTTCCTTCACTCTTTTGCTGATTACCCCATCTCTTTCTTTAATATCAAAGTAATTCATTCCATATTTATATAAATCACTTGTAATATTCTTTCTTACAACAGAACAATAGCCCACGTCTTCAATATATCTTTCAGCCAAAAAGCGCATATGCCCTGCTGTTTTTCCATAATGCCAGCAGTCGACCCCTTCTGCAATAGCCGTTCCAAGTGTATTTGCGGAGGTATTCCAGCCGGCATACCCAGCCACTTTATCAAGAAGGCGGTTCTGGTTCAGAAGCTGAATCAGCTGGAGTTCTCCTCCATTTGCATAGGCATTGTCCGCTATTGTTACGATTCTGCCCTCTGCGATTCTCATCTTTATAAAATCAATCAATTCCGGAATATTCCGCTCTACGCAGTATCCTTTTGATATAAAGGGCTGTGCTTCCGCTTCCGCCATCTTATCGGAAGGAGCTGTGACAGCAAGAATGATATCGGAATTTTCATAGGAATCCGTCAGCTGGCATCCTGCGGAAAGTATCTGATACTTAATTGTCGTTTCCAGTGAATTACCTTCATATAACGGCAATATTGCCTTTGATGCCTCACTTGCATATTTTACGTAAACCTTGGGCTTTTTCTTGTAAATCGTATTAACCATTCTTGACAGCAGCGTCATTGCTACCTCATCCGCTCCCGGATACATGAGAATCCGGTCCATTAACCCCTCTTCTGCAATCTTAATGCGGACTGCTTCCTGGTCCATTGCCGCATATCCATAAGCAGCGGAATCATCCTGGGGTATCACAAGGGAGTCAAGCCAGCCCTGCTTTACATAATCTATCATTAGATAGTTGCATTCCCGGTTGCATTCTCTTCTTGATACATAATCGTTAAGCTTTTCCCTGTCGATTTGGCTTAAGATGTTTTTTAAATCTTCCCCGTCGCAAATGCCGAGGCGGTTCCTATGAATAACATCCCCTGCCTTATGTATCATTTTTCCATAGGTTTCATAGTAATCCGGCTCTTCGTCATCGCTGGAATAATCGGGGCAGCGCATAATTACCTGGAATGCATAGATTAAGAGC
This sequence comes from Anaerocolumna jejuensis DSM 15929, assembly GCF_900142215.1. GTDB lineage: Bacteria > Bacillota > Clostridia > Lachnospirales > Lachnospiraceae > Anaerocolumna > Anaerocolumna jejuensis. The sequence continues at coordinate 3,115 of NZ_FRAC01000045.1, forward strand.
CTGGGATTCTCTTTTTTTAAGGTCTTCACCAATGCTGCCAATTCTTTCAGTTCATCTGCTTGTGCATAATGGATTCTTGATGGTATCAAGCCGCCGTAAAGCATCATGTCCACGGAAAGCACCAGGCCGTCTGCATTCCTGCATTCAGTCTTTAAAAATTCCGCTATCTTTCCTACATCTGCCGGCTGTTTTTTATTTCCTAGGCTTTTCGGAAGCACGATATCAATATCATCATGTGCAAACAAACGATTTGGGAAAATATAATTACAAGGCCTCTCATCTAATGGGAGTAATACAATTTTCTTTTTCATACCTTTTACCTCTGCTTCAAAATTTCATGCCACATACCCATATTAACATTCATCGGTTTAAAATTAAAACAATTTAATTCCAAATCCTTCTAGTTGTTTATGGATACATACCTCCACCAATCGTTTTCTACCAAATAGGATAAGTCAAACAGCATACAGCCGGAAGATGTCTGAAAGCACATGTTTACCGCTTCCGTCATAGCTCCCAGGCTGTCACGGTACTGGGCTAAGAATAAGCTGCCCACCACCGGAACAGCATTCCTTGTAACCTGACTGGCTATTCTTCCCGAACCCTCTACGCTGTACCAGTAAGCCGGCTGGTCTGCCTCCTTTGCCTCCTGCTCTGTCACATAGGAATAATAGAACCCAGACATTAAACCATCCAGCTGCTCTGCATATCCGGTTTTCCTGTATTTTTCCGTGTCCACCCACGGATATTCTAATGTATCATAATTTCTTGATGCCCAGTTTGCCCCAACCTGGTAATATAACGGGTACCAGGACCCTGTGTAGTCCCAGAATTCTATCTTTCCGGGCTGTGCGTCTACAAGCCTTCTTACCTTTTCTATAAAGCTGCTTATGATGCCTGCCCGGAAGGTCAGAAATTCTCCGAACAGGCTTCCATACTCAATTTCCTGCTTTCCGTCCTTCTCCCTGAAACGGTAAATATCTTCCGGCCAGTTATGTTCCCTGCCGATATACTGCTCCCATTTCTTCTTTGTAACAGGACTGAAATCCGAGCCCAAGCCTACAAAGCGGACACGGTCCAGGGTGATGCCGTCAATTTCATAATTAGTCATTATCTCCTTTAACAGGGACAACTCGTATTCACGTACTTCATCATTTGCCGGATTGACGAACAGCTCCTGGAAATCATCGATACTGCCTTCTGTTCGTATGGCAGCTTTCTCTGATATGGGCTGAATCACCATTTCATTTGCATCATTGATGCCATATACAGAAGTCTGCCAGGCTGTATTCCGGTACGCTGGCATGTTAGGATGGGGGTTTTCCTTCCTTCCCTCTGCAAAGACATCAACGGAAGCATAAAACTTCATTCCAAGGCTGTGAACAGTTTCGAGACATTCCACAAGATAATCCTTTGCTTCAAAGGCTCCATCATATTCCGAGTAATGAGGTGCTATCTTACTTTCATATATTGCAAAGCCCGTGGTATCCTTTACACTTAAAATTACTGCACCAATCCCTGCATTCCTGCATTTTTCCATCGCCTGGCGGAATTTACCGGCATCTGTAATGGTTCTTTTATTGGCTTCAATCTCTATCCAAATATAATAATTTGAGTTCATACCTACCTCCGTGCACCTCAAGTTTATATTAAGGATTTCACACTAGCTCCCATTGCATGCCGCATCTGCTTGCAGATGTGGCACTGCCGCCAATCAGGGTGTGAATTATGCTTTTCAATAATTCACACTAACTATCATGCCCTCCCAACGCGCCGCAAGATTGGGCCGAGGATTTCGCAGGCGCAATCTTGTGTTTGAAAATTGCTTTTTCATTTTCAAACTTAGCCGCCATGCCCTCCCAACGCGCTGCAAGATTGGGCCGAGGATTTCGCAGGCGCAATCTTGTGTTTGAAAATTGCTTTTTAATTTTCAAACTTAGCCCTTTACAGCACCACTAATGGCTTCGATATAATTTTTCTGACATAGCAGGAATACGATAATAATCGGGATTATTGATATAACGGTTCCCGCGGCGATATAGCCGAATTTGTAGTTAAAGCTGCCGTTAAGATACTGCAATGCCGTTGCCAGGGGATACTTCTTGGGATCCTGCAATACAATGATGGGCCACAGGAATTCATTCCATCTGCCGATAAAGTCAAAGATTACAATGGTACTGATGGATGGCATGATACCGGGCATCATAATCTGCCACCAGATTCTGGTTTCTTTTGCCCCGTCGATTCTGGCTGCCTCTATCATTTCCTTTGGTATTCCCATATAGGACTGCCGTAACAGGATAATACTGAACACTTTAACGGAACCTGGTAAAATAACACCGACCAGGGAGTTCAGCAAATGAACTTTGCTGATAATTAAATAGTTGATAATCATACCCGCTGCTGCCGGGATAATCATGGAAGAAATCAATGCTCCCATAATGAATTTTTTCCCCTTAAACTCCATACAGGCCAGAGGATAAGCACAAAGAGCTGCAAAAACAACATCCATTGCAATGGAGCTGACTGTAATTACCAGGGTATTTCCTATATATTTCGGAACTGATAAAAATTCAAAAACTCCGGTATAATTTGACAAGGTAGGGTTCGATACAAAAATGTTCAAGTCATAAATATTCTGACCTGTTTTAAAGGAAGTAGAAAGCATCCATATAAAGGGACCTGCACATATACAGGAAATCAAAATCAGACCTATGTATGTGAGTGTCGTATTTACTATTTTTTTTCTTTTCTTAATCACCATATGTCATGCCTCCTCCTTTTTTACCGTAAACAAAAACTATAATACTGAGAAGTGAAGTGATAACTGCCTGAACAGCACCAATGGCAGCGGAATAACCGAATTCAAAATCGGTAAATGCCTTCGTGTAGGAATAGTAATTCATAACCAGTGTGGCATTGTAAGGTCCGCCTTTGGTTAGTACATATACGACATCAAATACTCCGACTGCTGATATTACTGAGTTAAGAGAACAGAACCAGATATATGGCTTTAACATAGGCATTTTTATTTTAACCAGGGTCTGAAACTTATTTGCTCCATCTACAATTGCTGCTTCTTCCAATTCCGGCGGAACTGATTGAAGCCCTGCTAAATAAAGCATCATAAAGTAGCCAAGTCCCTGCCATATGGTAATGAACATTATGCATAGCATTGCAGTCTTTCCATCGGACAGAAAGCCTAATGGACTTTTTATAATACCTGCATCTACTAATACAGTATTGATCACACCGCTGGGATCAAATAAAAATCCCCAGATAATAGACACTGCAACCATTGAAGTAATTACCGGAATATATATCAAAGTACGGAATATTGCCATTCCCTTTAATTTTCTATTTACAAGTAAAGCTAAAAGTATGGATAATATTTGTATAACAGGTACTACTGCGACAAATACAATAGAGTTCTTAATCGATATCCAGAATTCCGGATCACTAAATGCACGTTTAAAATTATCCAAGCCGATAAACTTGGTTTTTCCCAATACAGAATAGTCAAAAAACATTAATGGTAAACTTCCGATAATCGGAACGAAAACAAAGACAATTATCATGAAAAGTGCCGGTGCCATAAATAGATATGCTTTTATAGTTTGCCTGGTCTTTACTTTCATAAATACCTCCCTTTTTATTGGGAGTATTCCCGAAGCATTTCCGGGAATACTCCTGACCTCCTTGAACCCGAGGTACTTCATTATAAATTACTTCTGTAAAATAGAATTAACAGCTTTTTCCTGCTTATCCAGTGCAGACTGAATATCACCATTGCTGGTAATAACTGCTTCATACACTTTATTTACAGCGCCCGAGATTTCTCCCTGGCCTTCCATGCCTAAAGAATAGTCCATGGATTTCTTGCTTACATCTACTGACATCTTTCTGGCGATACCTTCTAAGGTTGAGGTGTCAGAAACGAAATAATCATTTTCCATTGCAGCTTTTGTGGAAGGGAATATAGCAACTTCCTTACAGAAAGCCAGCTGGCTTGCATCATTTGTAATATAGGCTGCAAATTTAATAGCTTCCTGATGGTTCTTGCTGGCTTCCGGTACAACAAGATTCATAAGTGCATTCTGGCTTAATCCGGTTTTGCCTGTAAGAGGTTCAGCAATACCAATGTTCTTATAAACATCCGGAGCTTCGTCCTTGATTCTTGATAAAGTAGAACCGGTAGAGCTGATGATTGCTAATTTGCCTGTCTCAAATAATTTTAATTCATTATCCCACTTGCCCCAGTTTGTCTTAGGCAGATAGTCGGCATCTGTCATTGTTTTGTAGTTCTGTAATAATGCAGCGGTATCAGGTGTATTAAAAGCAGCTTTGGTCTTATCATCACTTAAGATGGGGATACCTTCCTGGAACAACATGTTGAAGAATTCGGAAGGATTATAAAGGTAAGCTCCAGTAGCGTCTTTCATCTTCTTTGCCATGTCAAAGGAAGCCTGATAGTTGGAAGGTATTTCTGTTATACCTGCTTTGTTGAATAATTCCTTATTGTAGAACATGATACTTGGTGACGCATACCAGGGAAATGCATATACGGAATCACCGATTTTTGCAGAGTCATATAAGCTTTCTACATAGATGTTCTTCTGATCCTCTGTTGCTTCTTTGTTCAGATCAGTCAGGGCACCTTTTCCGGCAAGTGTTAAAGCCATCTGTGTATTTAAGTTAACGACATCCGGGGAAGTACCGCCGGCAGCAGCTGTTACTAATTTCTCCTGAATAGCATCGTAGGGTAAATCGGTCCAGTTAACTGTTACATTGGGATTTTCTTTTTCATACTCTTTGATCAAGCCGTTAAAGAAATCTGTAAATGTCGGCTGGAGTGAAATAGTCCAGAACTCGATTGTAACAGGCTTTGCTGCTTCCGTAGGTTCTGTTGTAGCCTTTGTCTGATCCTCTGTTTGATTTCCTGTCTGATTTCCTGCTGAAGTATCCTCTTTTGCCTTATTGCTTCCGCAGCCATACAGCATAGTAAGTGAAAGAACAAATACCAGGCATAAGCTAATTACTTTTTTCATATAATTATCCTCCTTTAATTTAAAATATTTATAACAAGCAGTTCCTCTGCTCCGTTATCCTTTAGCCCATATCTCCGGGTGATACAATTTCGCGCCATAAATTATAATTTATTTTGCTGATATCTTCTTCCGCATAGTAATGAAATGCTCTTCTTTCCACTTCCAGTTCTTCTATTTTTTCTTTTTCGCCGGAAACGTAAGCTTTTAATTGCCTCTTTACATATTCCAGACGCTTTTGTAAGCCGCCTATGCGAATGCACTGCACTTCAAAGCCAAAGGGCTTATTCTCCTTCTCCCATTGTGCTTCAAAAGCCTGATAGAATTCCTCCAGTGCTTTTAATATTGCCGGAATCTCTTCCTCTTCTATTCCTGATAGCTGCTGCCTGTCCCCTTTATCATAGAAAGCCTTGATACGGTGGCCCAAGTCCGCTTTATGCTGCAATACCGTGCAAAGCTTTGACTGGGTATCGAACAGATATCCATAATTTTTATTGGTACTTAATTTTTCCAGCTGCAATGCGGCATTTTGGTAGAATTCCGAAATTCCTTCAAAGATGACCGTATCAAAGGTGCCCAGGAATACATCATTATAAAGCAGATACTTGCTTGCATTATTATGTATGGTGGTATCCTTTGAAAAAAGGTTCGCTGATTCTATCTGCATAAATTCATCAAATGTCATTCCCGTAAGGAATTTAAATTTGGAGGGTTCAAAGCTTCCTGCATAATGAAATTCCGCATCCGCATAAAGAGCCGGAAGGATGGAAAAGCTGCTTGCTTCTCCTCCGTTGTCTCCCCAGGCGGTAATAACAACGGATTTGATACCGTTCTCCTTGCAGGCCTCGATGGCCGCTTTTCCAATTTCCAGGCTGTAGGCATTATGAGGAGCAAAACCTGTCCATTTCCAGGCACCTCCTGCAAAGCCAACACGGTCCGCTATCTTTAGATGGTTCTTTAGCATCCTGTCATAGCGTTCTTTGTCACAGGAGTAATAATCCCAATACACAAGTTCCACATCCGGCGGTATATTTAAGGAAGCTGCCATTGTATCTTCTTTCACATAATATTCTCCGCCATAGGCCAAACGGAAAAACATATCACTCCACATCTGCACCTGCAAGCCGTATTTACGGCAAATAGCCAGAACGCGGTTCAAATGCTCCTCCATGATCTTGAACCGGTCGGAATATCCATGCTTATCCAGATACTTGCCAAGCCCTACCATATGAGCTTCATCCATACCGATATTAATCTTCCGGCTGTTTAAGTTCTCTGAAACCGCCTTGATTAAATTTTCTATCAGCTGGTAGGTTCTTTCTTCTCCTGCCAGAAGAATATCATTTGTATCGATAATCTCCTGATACTCCTCATACCTGGTAATCTGGTTTACATGGGCCAGCGTCTGTATATATGCCCTGATTTCTATATCAAATATTGCCGCATATTCATCAATTTCTTTCAGCTCACTGGCGGTCATAGCGCCACGCATGTATCCCCAATAGGGCTCTTCCGGTATCTCTATGGTATCTTCCATGTACAGGCCCACAAAATTATAGCCCATAAGAGCAACTGTCCGGATGAACAGCTTTGTCTTTTCCAAATTCATTACCGCATTTCTTGAAAAATCCAGCATGACACCAAATTCATCAAAAGAGGATTTTTCCCTGTGCAGCCAGTTATCTTCCCCCTCCTTATTACAGAGCATCAAAAGCGCTCTGCAGAAATCGGACTTTCTATGATATTTAATTACAACTTCAGAAGCATTCTTTGTAATTAAATATCCATTTTCTACCCATTCCTCGGCGGCCAGGCTGATGCCCTTTCCGTCTGAACAGACATTTACAATGTCCTTTACTTCCTTCAGTATATCCTGTATCTCTTTCCTGCACCCACTGTAATTCAATATCAATCTCCTTCGCCTCTTTCCCGGTTTCAATCCCCTTTGTTAGTCTTAATTATAGCAAGAAAACCAGCCGTTTCAATACTTTCGGGCCATACAGAAAGTAGTTACGTAATTTGTTTCATCGGGTAATTTTATGAAAGTAAAATCAATTTTCAGAAATAGTCATAATTCATATTGCCGGTGTCTTGTAGAGATGCATTATTTCGGATATAATCAGATATATGTCAGGCAGTTTTACAAGTAAACTTGCAAAATGGTTACGGTTAAGCCCTCCTTGAATTTAAGTCTTTGGAAACGGACGATGGTTTCTGGTTCCGTTCCGGAATTTTCTGTTCGCGGTTCCAATTCCACTAAAATGCCAACCATTATTCCTGGAAGGTTAAATTGCACCAAACTCGCTTCACAATTACTGGTTATATTAACAATATGAGCTCAAACACTGGTGTAATTTAGCCTAGTCATAATGGCTGCCATTTAAGTGTCATAAGGAACCCCTCAATAGAAAGTTACTTTCAAATAGAAGGATGTGTCACAGGATTATGAAATATACTCTCAAAGAAGTAAAACAGAACATTTTAAAAATCTATGATGAACTGACACCTGTTGAGAAAAGCGTGGCGGATTTTTTCCTGAGCAATACTAAGGTAATTGATTTCAATTCCAGGAATATCTCCAAGCTTTTATATGTTTCGGAAGCTACCTTATCCCGCTTTGCTAAAAAATGCGGTTATAAGGGGTTCAGAGAGTTTATTTTTGATTATAAGAAGGACCTGTCTGCCAGTGTGCAGGAAAAAGATTTCAGCGCTTTGGCAATGCGGGTCCATGATAATTACCTGAAATTATTTGATGAAAGCTATGAACTACTGGATGAACCCCAGATGAAGCGCATTGCTAACCTGGTCAACCAGTGTAAAAGAGTCTGTGTGTACGGAATGGGAAGCTCCGGCTTTGTGGCCAATGAGTTCAGGCTCCGCTTTATGCGGACCGGACTGTATGTGGAAGCCATTACGGATTCCCAGATGATACAAATGAATTCTGCCCTGGTGGATGAAGAAAACCTGGTGATTGCCATATCCTTAAGCGGAAAAACAAAGGAAATCCTTGCAGGCATCCGTCTGGCAAAAAAACGGAATGCCAAGGTCGTGCTGATAACTGCCAATAAGAATGTGAAAGAAAGTGAATATTGTGACGAAGTGCTCTACGTTGCCATGTCCAAGGATCTGGACAGCGGTACTATGATTTCGCCTCAATTTCCTATATTGGTCATGATAGACGTCTTCTATACCTATTATTTTGAAAATGACTCCTTTTTCAAGGCCCAAAAGCACAAGGAGACCCTATCCGCATTAAACGTGACCCAAAATGAAAAATAAGATAGGTGCTGCGGATAAGTTAAGATTATTCTGACTCTTTAGGCTTCTCCATGCTTTATGCAATAATAAACTGCCCCGACCATACCCGCAGCATTCCCCAGTGTGGCTGCTTCAATCGTCACTGTTTTTGCATAGGTGGGCATAATACGGCTCAATACCTTAACTCGTAAAGGCTCTATGAACTTTTCCTTTTGTGCGCTCACACCTCCGCCAATTAATACTACCTTTGGACTGAAGATATGTATGATGCTGGCAAGTCCGTCCGCTGCATAGCCAATCCATTTGTCAAGAATTTCATCCAGATACCTGTCTCTGCCCGCAGCTTCGAATATTGTACGGCCGTTTATATCACAGCTGTCCAGCAGGCCGCTTTTCAATCTTCCCGCTTTCTGTGCCTGCTTCACCATTCTTACCAGCGCAGTTGTAGAAGCATATTGTTCATAGCAGCCTCTGTTGCCGCAGCTGCACCTTTTTCCGTTATTACGGATGGTAAAATGCCCTATTTCTCCTGCACCTCCGGCAGTTCCGCATAGAATTTCCGAATTTGCGATAATTCCGCCGCCAACCCCCGTCCCAATGGTTACAACCACAGCATCCAGGGCATCTTTTGCCCCGCCAACCCACTGTTCTGCCAATGCTGCGCAGTTTGCGTCATTCATGACAGTGACAGGCCCGGGATAAACCTTTTTGATGCATTCCCGTATATTGCAGCCTTCCCAGTTTTTGATATGCCCGGCCGCTCCGGCTACCTTACCTTCTTTTGTATCTATCTGCCCGGTTGCCGACACGCCGATTCCGCGTATCTGATTGTTCTCCAGCTTGTTTTCCTGCATGAACTCAGATAATTTAGCAATCACCGTATCAATGATGGGAGTATCATAGCCATCAAAGGCCACATCATAGGCTGAGGATTTGCCCACTGCCCCATGTTCATCCACAATTCCTATTTTAACCTGTGTTCCTCCGATATCTATTCCTATATAATTCATGATAGTGACCTCCTTTATATTCTGCTTCCAGCCTCTGTCTGTTCGGTTTTCTATATCAAGCTGCTTTAAGTATGTTGACCTATATCAGACGCAAAATTCCATGAAAGCCTGATTCTATTATATTTAAAAGAGAAAAACTAATATTCAACTGATATCAGAAAGAATTCCTTTCCTTCTGATCCAGTCAGCTAGTTGCTCCGCCATTTTTTCATGTCTTATGAGAGACGGGTGACCAACAGCCCCTTCCCCGTCTTCCGCCTCCTGCTGTGAAAAGGCCATATGAAAGATAAGTCCGTCCTGCTCTTCTTTCCGCATTGTTTCAACCGCCGCCTCAATTTCAGGATTCAGCAGGTCCGTTAAGGCATTGGAGGTACAGATAATCGGTTTATTTTTATGAATGCTTCGTAAATACCTTAAAAATTCCAGATAGGCTGTCTGAAAAGCCTTCCTGCGTTCGGCATCCTCTCTTGTATAGCTGGCGTCGTTTGTTCCAAGATTAAGTACAAGGACGTCACAGTTATCCCTTTCATAATCGTACAGCTCATTGGGAACCCAGCCTTTTCTGTGAAATAGGCCGTAGTCCACATAAGGATATATGACCGGTGCCAGCACCTTTGTATTTGGCTCTTCCTCCTCCGGAGGAATCCAGCTTGAGATGATTCCTATTCCGCTCCAGGCTGCCAGTGTGAAATCACAGTCCAATTTTTCAGCTGCCAGCACTCCGTATGCCCTTAATGGGTTTTCTGTTCCCGTTTTAAATACATCTTCGGCCTTTCCCTCATTCCCAAAACCACAGGTAATGGAATCTCCTATTATTTCTATCCGCTTTTTCTTTCCGGGGGTTTTATGAACCTGTGCCTTCTCATTCATTATAAGCTTATTGATTGCCGTATAGGCATACTGGCTTTCTGAAAGCTTAACAATTCTAAGCCGCACTTTCTCCGTTTTATCACTTTCCCACAAGGGATAGCGCTGTCTTCCGCCTTTCAGATTAATCCGGCGGCAGGGATTATCCATGTCATTCACGTAAACACCAATCCATGCCTGGTAATCTTCTTCCCCGCCTTCTGATTCCAGCTCCGCTTCAAGCAGTCTGCCTTCAAATTCAAATTCCAGAAAGCTTGCCCCATGTAATAAATAAAGAGCATTGTCACGGTATAGGGTGCGGCCTGACAATCGGATGCTTAATTCTTCCGGAAAATACTCCTTTTTTATTTGTTCACTCATGGCCATAATCCTCATTTCTTCCAGACTGTACGCTATTTTTACCTTACCGATCTGGAAAGCAGGTCTGCGCATACCCTGCATTGATCTATCTCCGCGTTAATCTATCTCCGCATAATTTATCCCTGTCTCTCTTCCTCTAACGGTGATTCATATCCAAATCCAGAAGAAGCTCACTGTCCATTTTCTGTTCCCGTATACTTGTGCATGCATAATCAATTTTCTTATACTGGGTATGGGGCCACATAAAACGGTCATTGGTCCGTTCCTTAGTCCAGGTATATTCTCCTTCGGGTGAGTACAATTTGGCATCCTGTATTGCAATATTATTCAGATAAATATCCTCATCGGTATTATACAGCGTGATTTCTTCCCAATCATCGGCGGAGTCCTCACCCATTCTATCCTTTTTGATATCATCGGGAAAATCAATGGCATAGTCCTGATACATACTAAGATTGCTGCCGTCCTTCTTCGCATACATTACTTCAAATTCTGCCGTATCAACAATTTTTTCATTCTCTGTTATATCAATAATCGTTAATACTGCCATGGCATCTTTCCCGGAGCAATCCAAAATCAGCCGGTAATCATGTGTCTCCTCCAGGGCGACCGGTGATTCATACCAGGATACTTTCTGATTCGTATTCAGAAGGTTATAGAAGAGGTGCCAATTAAGTGCACCCCCTGAATAGCAAAAACCAGCATCAATACAATTTAAGAATTCTTCCTTTTCATCGTAGACATCCACGCCCAGGAAAATATAGCTGTTTGTCCACCTCTGATCACTCTTACGTCTCATATTTAACTTAATCCGGCTCAATTTGAATTCAAAGGAAGCTTTGCTATATCCGATTTTTGAATAAACCACATAGGCAGGACCGTCATTATCTCCCTTATACCGTCCGCTGTTGGTGAATCCAAGATTTGTGATTGGTTTCTCCGGGGTATCAGCAGTATGCATTACATCTTTTCCATTCATATTTATTATCCTCGATATTGTATGTTGTTTTGATGCAGTTATTATATCGCCTGCTGTTTTTATTTTCAATATTCCCCGCTCTTTCTGAAATTACTTTCCATTTTATAACCATCCCGTTATTTTCTTTCTATTTTCAATCCGTAATTTTCTTTCTATTTTCAAACATATTGACAGCCATCCCAAAACAGCTGGAATGGTTATAAGAAAGAACTGATTAATAAGTTAATTGAAATGAAAATGGTTCACTATAAAATGCAGCCCTTTTAACGCCGTACTTTCTGTAAATACAGGATAAGCTCCGCTCTGCTGTTCAGCTGGAGCTTTTCCAGGATTCTTGATACATAGTTCTTAACAGTGCCTTCCGTTACAAACATATCCTCACCGATTACCCGGTTGCTCTTTCCCTTTAAGATATGCTCTGCCACTTCCCATTCCCTTTGGGTCAAAAGGCTAAGAAGGTTTAATGCCTCCTCTGCAGGTGCCGGGTCTTGGCTGTCCATCACAGCATCCAGGGCTTTTACTACCTTTGCGGCCACCTTGGGGTTTAATAAAACATTTCCCTCACAGACAGCTATGATGGAGCGGGTAATTTCTGCCGAGCTGGAGTCCTTTAAGATATATCCGTCAGCACCATTTTTCAACACATCAAATATATAGTTGTCCTCGTAAAAGGTCGTAAGGATGATTATTTTAATATGGGGATACTTTTCCTTTACCGTTCTGGTGGCTTCAATCCCATCCATGACCGGCATTCTGATATCCATAAGAATAACCTCAGGAAATAATCCGGTAAGCTTATCAAGAAGGTCCTTTCCATTACAGGCTTCCCCAATAATCTCAATTTCCTCTCCCATGCTCAGAATCATCTTCAAGCCTTCTCTGACAATTTCCTGATCATCCGTAATCATAACTTTAATCATATTATTCTCCCGTGCATTTATCAAGTTTACTTGTGAAACTGCCTAAATAGATAGTGAAAATTGCATTCTAATTTTCACATTACCTCCTGCGCATTTCACAAGTTTACTTGTGAAACTGCTTAAATAGATAGTGAAAATTACTTTTTAAATTTGCAGCTCCCATTGCATGCTGCATCTGCTTGCAGATGTGGCACTGCTATAAATCAGGATGTGAAATGTCTTTTATTTCACATTAACTCCCATGTATTTCGCAAATTTACAATTTGGGTATATTAATATCAACACAAAAGCCTTCTTCTTTCCCGGAGGTGATTTCCATCTTCCCACCTAAAAGCTTTACTCTTTCTTCCATTCCGGTTATCCCGTTGGATTTTATAATATTCCTGCTGCCGGAGCCGTTATTTTCAATCCTTAAATAAATTCCCTCCGGTTTATCCAGTATATCTATTGTGAAGGAAGCTGCCTTCCCATGTTTTATTCCATTGGTTATTGCTTCTCTTGAAATCTTGTAGATACAGTCTTTCACTTCGGGAGCTTCCTCCTCTATGGAATCATCCATATTAAGATGAAATCTGATATTGCCGCTCTCCCTGAAATTATGGAACAGCTCATTCATAGCTCCCCTTAACTGCTCGGTATGGTAAGAATCCTTTAACAGGCTGACTACTTTTCTTAGGTCACTGACACAGTCCTTCGTCATGTTTCTGGTTTTGTGTATGACCTCCAATGCCTTATCCGGCTTTGTAATCATAACATTTTGTGCATACTCCAGATTCATATTCAGGGCCATCAGGGAATGTCCCATGGAATCGTGCAACTCCTGGGCAATCCGGTTTCTTTCCTGGGTTTTGGCAAGCTCTTCTATTTTATCGGCATAGGCCTTTAAGGTACTGTTGGCTTCCTCCAGTTCTTTATTCAGGTTTTCATATTTCATCTTCTCTCCCAGCACACTGCGGAATAATAGCATGATCAGGCATGGCATAAAGAAATTCAACAGAATATCCACATAATCCTCATAAGCACTTTTTAAGCTGGTAAAATCCACAAGTGCACTGAGGGATGCCAGATAAACCCCAAAATGGAAGGCTAACAGAGGTCTGTTCAGTTTACCGGTGAAGATTATTGTCTCGATCAGCAAAATAATATTAAATAAATAGGTTCCTACAAATAAAATTTCATAATGAAAGCATCCAAGGATAAGTACACTAAATCCATAGGATAGGGAAAACCATATATCCCGTTTGTCTTTTAAATAGTTCCTTCGGTAAAAATTATTGACTGTAAACAGCAAAAGCAGCACTGCCAGTATATCCCTTAAGGCACCCTCCTTCTCCAGAATACGCATAAAAGCAAGAATGGTAACAAAGGCTGAAATAATTTTAAAGATATATTTTCTTTTATTTAAAGATAGCAAAAAATCCATCTGCTTACTCCTCTTTCCACCGGCTCCCATGACTTATCCCAGGTTGCGGCAGCTGCCTTCCTTCTGAAGCTATTATACCATGTCCGCAAAGCTCCCATGGTATGCGGCACTTCGTGCCGTTTATGCGCACTCACTTCGTTCGGTGCCGGTATAATATCTATCGATATTATACCATGTTCCCGGCACATGCTGTATATTACCAAAGTAATAGTTTTATTGAGTACTATAGTGAATAGGCTTCTTCCCCCTTTGTGGTGTAGAATACCTTCATAACAGGAAGAAAGAAGGTTAAAGAATGCTTCAGTTAAAAAATATCACGAAAAAATACAAGGATTTTACAGCCGTAGATGATATTTCTTTTGAAGTAAATAAGGGAGAAATATTCGGACTTCTGGGTCCCAACGGTGCCGGAAAATCCACTCTTGTATCTATGATCGGCACCATATTACAGCCTACAAAGGGTGAAATCTTTATCGGCGGTATCTCTCTGGGTGATAAACCCTGCGATTGCAAAAAGCAGATGGGAATTGTCCCTCAGGAGCTGGCACTGTACCAATCCTTAAATGCAAAGGATAATCTTGAATTCTTCGGCAGCCTCTACGGGCTCTATGGGAACCGCTTAAAACAGCGGGTATCGGAGGTTCTGGATATTCTAAAACTTACGGACAGGAGAAATCAGGATATCTCAGAATATTCCGGCGGCATGAAACGAAGAGTTAATCTTGGCATTGCCCTTATGAATTCTCCAAGGCTGCTGATATTAGATGAGCCCACTGTGGGCATTGACCCACAGTCCAGAAGCCATATATTGGACACTATCCGCCGTTTGAATGAGGAAGAAGGGATGACTGTAGTTTATACTAGCCACTATATGGAAGAAGTGGAATATCTATGTGAGAGAATCGGCATTGCAGATCATGGAAAGCTCATTGCCCTTGGCTCCAAGGATGGGCTGAAGCAAGACTTAAATGCCTGTGATACCTTAACTGCAAGCTTCGGTAAGGCAAGCCCCGATGCCCTTGGCAAATTGGAAAGTATAAAGGGCGTCCGAAAGGCCTCCATAGAAAAGGATACCATAACACTCCTTGTTTCACCCGGTTCCAATGTTCTGGATATTGTGGATGATATAAAGAATTCCGGCATCCGCCTTACAGGCTTTCGTTATGATGAAATTAATCTGGAGAGTATTTTCCTGCAATTAACCGGAAAATCTCTAAGAGATTAGCGGGAGGGCTTATGAATAACATATTGCATTTTACCTTACTGGATTTTAAACAATTAATGAAAAGCAAGACCTTTTATCTCAAGCTGTTATTATTCCCCATGCTATTGATCTTACTGCTTAGTAAGGCTCTGGGAGGTTCAAACAGCACTATTTCTTCCTTTTCCCTGGCTGTCTGTAATGAGGACCTGGGAGCGGAAGACGGGAACCGGACAATTACCTTTGGAAAAGTACTGGAAAATGAAGTCTTGAAATCAAAGGATGCTGCCAGTCTGTTCCGCCTTGTTCCGGTTACAAGCCGCAAGGAGGGTATTCAGCTGGTAAGAAACAAAAAAGCATCGGTATTTGTATATATCCCGAAGGATTTCACCAATGCCCTCTTACAGCAAAGGCAAAACGGGATTGTTATAACAGGAAACAGCGGCACTTCCGTGGATAAGCTCATTGTCACGGGTATTTTGGAGGGATTTCTCCGCAATACCCAGGTGGTACTTAAGGAAGAAAAGACCTTTAATACCCTCCTTGGTGCCTCCGGGAAGACCTCTGTCACAATGGATGAAATGAAAAAGCAGCTGGATGCCTCCTACCCTGCCACCCTGCCGGAGGTTTCTACCAGCTCCAGGGCGGTTCCCGTCAGTGCCATGCAATACGTATCCATTGCCATGGTAGTTTTATTCTCCATTTCTACTGTTTTTACCCTTGTACACAAGGTGGTGGAGGAAAAGCTTAATCACACGCTCTTTCGGATAAAATCAACTCCTGCCCGCCAGTTTCAGTATGTGTCCGGCAAGCTGTGCAGTATTATATTTACCCTCACCCTCCAGATGAGCGCCGTTATCCTCTTAAGCAGGCTTGTCTTTGGGATGAAATGGGGAAACCCGTGGCTAATCCTGATTACTACCCTGGTCTATGCCTTTTCCATTGGCTCGCCCATCCTTATGTGGGGGCTTCTTGCCAGAGATCAAAATGCCGTTTCAAGCCTTGCTTCCCCCATTCTGTATGGCTTTGGTTTCCTGGGCGGCTCCTTTATCAGCAGTGATGCCCTTCCGAAAGGCTTGCAGTCCATACAGAATATTATTCCCAATGGGAAAGCCCTTAACTGCTATCTCTTCCTTTGCGAAGGCAAGGGGCTTGCCGCTGTTTACAGCAACCTGCTGCAGCTGTTTCTAATGGGGGTGCTTTTCCTGATTCTGACTATGTTTATCTACCGCGGAAAGGAGATTATAAGACATGGAAATACTGATATTAATAAAAAAGCAATTAAAGCTTCTCTTCTCTAACCGGCTTATCATTCTGGCAGGTATAGCCGTACCGGTCTTACTGACCTACTTGTTTTCCAATTCCATAGATGCCTCCAAAAAGCCCTGCCTATACGCAGCAGACTTAAGCAAAAGCTCCTATTCCGCGCAATTCCTGCAAATGCTTTCCAGCCATAAGGAAATTACTGTTGTAAGCACCGGCAAAGAAAACATTCTTAAAAAGGTCGACAGCCAGCTTATTCCAATGGGGCTTGTTATTGGGAAGGATTTTGACAATGCCCTCTTAAACAATAAGCCCCTGCCCGTTGAAATAATCATAAATTTTGAGTCCACCGATTCGGCTGTCCTGAAACAGGTAGCAGCAACGGAACTTTCCTCCCTTAAAAAAGTGGCCGCCGACTCCTCCTATCTGTCAAATAAGTCAGGTATCCCCGTAAACAGCCTTACCTCTCAGGTATTTAACGGCATGAAGAGCAGTTCCAGTTCTGAAATAAACAGCTCTTCCTCCGATACCCTGGCTATTAAACAAGAAGAAATGACGCAGACACTCCTTGGCTTTTTGGTAATGTTTATCTGGTTTGTTATCATACAGGGCTTTCGCACCTTAATAGAAGAGAGGGAAAACAACACTTACTACCGGCTGTTAAGTACTCCCACAAGCTATAACAGGTATCTGGCATCCAAGATAGCCGCCGCCTATTTGTTCGGGGCTTTTCATATCCTGGCTGTGCTTCTTACCGGAAAATATCTTTTGAACCTACCTGTTTTCGAGCACCTGCTGCCTGTTATCCTGATATTTGCGGTTTATATTTTCTTATTAACCGGTATCAGCCTGCCCTTGTCCCTGCTTATGAAAAGGCATGAGGATTTTACCGTTACCTTTGCCGTTATCATAATTGCTACCGGAATATTGGGAGGCTCCTTCTTCTCTCTGGATACGGCACCGGGTTACCTTGTACTGCTATCCAAATTCACACCGGAAGCCTGGGGGGAGAAGCTTTTAAAAGCTGTTCTATTTGATAACAGCTCCCTCACCTCCCAGCTTGTACCCTTGTTGGCCCTTACAGCCATTGCCCTGCTCTTCATAGGAGCAGCATTTGCCATATCTTCCATGTCCTTGCGGAAGAAAAGCTATTTGGTTAAATCCTGAGAAAAAGGAGGAAAGAATAGATACTATGAATACTTCTGTGATAGTAGCAATATTGGAATTGCTTGCAGGCATCCTGATCAATCTTTTCATAGGTGCCCTGGCAAGGGGATTATTTAAAAAAGACGGCACCGGGCCGCGGATTCCGCTGAGGGTGCTGGGGATTTACTTGATTATTAATTCTATCTCTTATTTATTTCACATATAGACTGCAATTGATCTGGTGTCCTGGAATGAAACTGTGTTGGTGTCCCGGGACGGGACTGAGGGTTGACAAAAAGAAAATTTATTCCGCTTTTTGTCACCCCTCTGCACCAGCCCGGAACAGGCTTTGCACCGGCTCGGAGCAAGCTTCTGCCTAAAGCAGAGATACTATCCCTACTGCCTTATAGAATACTATCCCTACAGAATATTACCATAAGAAAATGTCATTGCCCTTTAGTTTATAAATAGCCTCCATAAAGAAGTAATCTGCATAGATGATATTTATATGCTTATTGGTATGGTAAGCCTCGGAACAGTTTTCAATGATACAGTCACACTCCCTGGTCCAGTTGCTTCGCTTCTCCTCCAGGGCCTTTAAGAGCTTTAAGGCTGCATTAAGATACAAATTCTTCTCATTTTCTCCTACTGCCTTTGCTATCTCAATCAGTCCGCAGGCTGCAATTGCCGCCGCGGAGGAATCCTCCCAGGTGTCTTCCCCCGGCTGTCTGAAATCAATGGGAATAAGGCCGCTTTCCGGGATATTGGCAATAAAATAATGTGCCACCCTTTTGGCAGTATTCAGATATTCTTCCTTTTCTGTGTGCAGATAGCTTAAGGTAAAGCCATACAGTGCCCATGCCTGCCCTCTTGTCCAGGAGGAACCCTTCTCATAGCCCTGCCCACCATAGGTATCAGCCTTCTCGCCGGTTTGGGAATTGAACTCTACAATGTGCTCACAGGAGCCGTCCGCCCTTATGAAATTTTCCATAGCCGTGTCTGCATGCATAACTGCTATATGTCGGTATCTGGGGTCTCCGGTTTCCACCGATGCCCAGTATAAAAGCGGGATATTCATCATACAGTCAATAATAGCCTTGCCGGTATTATCATTTTCATCCCAGTTATTCCAGGCACGGATAAAACGGCCCACCGGATTAAAACGTCCTGCCAGGATATTGGCAGCATGCAGCCCTCTCTTTCTGGCCTCCGGCTCCTTTGTCAGCCTGTAATCCGCTACTGCCGTCAGCAGCCACAGAAAGCCTGCGTCATGGTCCAGCCCATAATAGTCTGCAAGGCACCTGTCCAGTTTTTCCTCTGAGCTTCTGGCAATCTCAGCATATTTTTCTTCTCCGGTCTCATGATACATAAGCCAGAGCATTCCACCCCAAAAACCATTGGTCCACCAGCCAATGCCGGAAGATATACGATAGGGCTTATCACTGTCATCATAGCTGTCATGGGTACCCTTTACCGTTGTATAGGGAATCTTATTCCTTGATTTTTCACTGACCCAGGCTATCTTTTCCTCAATCCTGCCTGCTGTCTCCTCTATCCACTGTTTATCCTTCTCTGTAAGCATATTTACCCCTTTCCTGAATATCCAATCTTCCATTGAATTTCGTTAATCAGTAATTGAAAAAACTGTGCCCTTTCAATTGAATTTCTTTTACCTATAAATGTATTCCTATAAAAGATAATAGCTCTGATTCCCGTTTGTCTATTGACCAAAACTGTTAAAACCAATAAGAATTCTACTCATAAAGTTGTCCTGACCTTATTATTTACAGGCTCTGATATCTATCTTTATAATAATCTCTTTTCTTTATCAGGACAATGCTTTATAATATTATTAACTTACTATTTCTGCTTTTTTTATAGGAGGAATGACCTTTGATTGCTGTGACAAACTGCGGCCATGATTCAAGGCACCAAACAAAATTCTGCATGCTTCGGAAAACAGGTGTGCCAAATTATATTCTGCTTCTGGTTAAGACCAAGGCATTTTTTGAATTTAACGGAAGGCTGGCGGCAACAAATCCAAATATGGCGATTCTCTTTGACCGCAATACCTATACGCATTATGAAAGTGCAGGGAATTTTTATAATGACGACTGGATTCATTTTGACTTTGTAGGAGAGGAACCTTTTTTAGACTCCTTAAAAATTCCTTTTAACAGTCCCATTTACCTGCCTCAGATAAATTCCTTGTCCAACTATGTCCGCCTGCTGGTCAAAGAGAATCACTCTGATACCCTTCACAAAGAACAGGTGCAGGACTCCCTTATGCGGATTCTTCTCTACCGCCTGGATTCCCAGATTGCCTCTCCTCTTACGGAAGGAGGCGGCAGTAAATATTATCCGGTAATGAACCAGCTAAGGATGAATATCCACAATACCCCTCATCAGAACTGGACCGTAGACACAATGGCAGAGTCTATTCACATAAGCCCCTCCTACTTTCAGCATTTATATAAGGAATTCTTTCACCTTTCCTGTATGCAGGAGGTCATCCTCGCCAGGATTGAACGTGCGAAATTCTACCTGTCCACTACCGATACCCCTATTAAGGTATTGTCCGACCTTTGCGGCTATGAGAATGAGCTGCATTTCATCCGGCAGTTCAAGCAAAAGGAAGGGCTTACCCCCACACAATACAGACAGCTTTATAAAGCCGCCAGGTAGCTTCTTTATAAAGCTGTTAATTTTAATTTGGTTATAGTCAATATCAAGTTTATTGAATGTAAATATGGAGTATAAAAATACACTCAGCTCCGTGAAAGTCACTTCGTTGCATTTTTATACTCCATATTTACATAGATGAAAGCTGAGATTAACAGATTTACAAACTAATTTTAATTAATAAAATGTCCGGAGCTGCTTGCATCAGCCATGCTGTGCAATTGCCCTTGATTTGGATAAATACACTGCGATTACAAAAAAGACAACGGCAAACAAAAGCTCGATTCCCAGATTGCGAAAGATGATATGATACTGCTCTGCCGTACTGGAAAAGGAATCAATGGTTCTGCTGGTCATAACATACCAGTAGGTCGGCAGCGCCTTTGAAAACTGTACAACATGCTTACTCATAAATTCTAACGGTACAAAAATACCTCCCAGGAAACTGAGTCCAAGGCTGATAACATTGGAGGCCATATTCAGGGCGTTTAAGGATTTTACCAGGAAGCTTACCATATAGATCAGGCTCAGCGCTACCAGTAAAAATACCAGGCTGTTCAGGATAAACAGGGCGCCCTTTCCGGTCATAACATCGTCATGGTACAGCACCAGGGAAAGCAGGACGAAAAGAGCCCAGCAGGCAAGGCTGAAGATAGCGCAGGCCGCAATCAAAATGCTATTTTTCCTTATTTCAGAAAGGGAAGAGCATTTTATTCTCCAGTTTAAGTCCTTTTTACGGAAGGTTATGAGAATACCGCCAATACCGCTCATCAGCATGCCAGTCAGCACATAAGGAATAAACAGGTAATAGTAATAAGCGCTGCTCTTCTCCTCCCCTTCTCCCTGTATCTTATCCAGTTTTACATTTACTTTAATTTCCGAGGTCTTAAGCGCGCTTTCCGCAGCCTCCTCCGAGGAATATCCGGCTGCTGTATAAGCACTTAATTCCGTCAGGTACTGGTTGATCTTGCTGTCCAGAAGCTCTCCGGAGATACTTTGGGGAACCTTTACGTTTTCCACCACATCCTCGTATTTTCCTGACTTTATCCCCTCCTCAAAGCCCTTCTTGATTATGAGTACATATTCCACATTCCGGAAGAACAGCTCATCGGATATGGACTCCTTGTCATCCTTTATCTTTACAATATTCTGGGTATCGGCAAGATAACGATAGAGGCTCTTACTAAGTACCGAATTATCCCTGTCTAAAACAGCTATATCTACCTTCGTATCCTTATATGCGACCTCGATTTGCTTCTTTCCGTTGCCGGACATCATTAAGGCCAATACCACAAAGATGCAAAAATAAATAATAACACTGAAGGAACGTTTTTTTAAGGTCTTAAAAAATGCTTGGAATATTTGCATAGCGGGTCCTCCTTAACAGTAAATAGCTTCCGGTAATAAACAGCACGGCTATCACTCCCATAATAGCAATATCACTGTAAAATCTATCAAAATTCTCATACATATTAAGGGAATACAGACAGTCCGTTATCAGGGCTGCAGGATTGATCCTGTTCAGGATGGGAGCTTTATGCTCTACGATATCCTTCATGTTATTAAACATCAGACCGCTTAAGAATGACAGGATCAAATTTACGGCCGACATAATAGCACCCTTTAATTGGCTGGATATCTGGCTTATGGAACCAATAAAGGTTCCCTTGGACACCCCGATGACAGAGCCTAAAAATCCGGTAGCCAGTATATAGGGAATCCGTGTACCAAAATCTATCTTTAAAATTATAATCAAATAGAAAAATAACAATAGAATGGAAGCAAAGTTTACAATAACCGCTCCTAGGTAATCCGCACAGATTACCTTTAGCTTATGGGCAGGAGCAATTCCCCTCCTTGCTCCGATAGCGGACAGGTTCGCCTGGAGATCCTCGACAGAACGTGCTCCGATAAAGGAACCGTAAAGGCAGGTCATGGCAATCAATGCAAAAAAATACTGGGAAAGATTATTCATCTTCGTATTGGAAAAGGAAGTTTCCTTGTTAAAGGCAATATCCTTTGTCAGCAGTCCTGCAGCAGCCTCCATCTTTTCCGGATGGTTGCTTCCAATCTGCTCATAGATAGCTTTATCCTTCAGATACCTTTCCAGAAAGGATTTGATAATGGTCTGGTTTAATCCTTCTCCCGCAACTGTTACCGAAAGCTCGGGCGAGGTATAAAGTATGCCGTCCACCTTGCCATCTTTTAAAAGCTCTTTGGCGGCTTCCTCCCCTGTTTTTGTTACTTTGAATAGCTGGTCCTCTGTGTCCTTGCTCAGGTTCTCCAGTATGGATTCAAAGGCAGCATCGGTATTTCCTTCTGAAACAAGGGCTACCGGCACTGGCTTAAAGTCGTATTCTTCATTATTAATCATATTGCCGAAGGACAGGTAGAAGAAGGTTCCTAACACAAGGGGAAAGGCAAATACCCAGCCAAGCAGATCTTTTTCCCGGAAAAGACTTTTTAGTTTGTATCTCAATAAGTGTATAAACATGACGGCCTCTTTCCTTTCCCTCTTAATCCCTCAGCTCTTTGCCGGTGATTTCAAGAAATACATCATTTAATGTGGGCAGCTCAGAATTAACACGGCCGAAAGGAATCGTGTGCTCCTGCAAATAATTCATTACATGGATCAGATTGTGGTTACCTCCGTCACATTTCACGGTAAGCCGCTCCTCCGAATAATCCACCGAATATACATGGTTCAGCTTTCTGATATTATCCATATCTGCTTCCGAAAGGGAGCGGACATCAATATAGATAGTCTCATTGTTTTTAATCATGCGCTTTAGCTCATCTGCGGTACCTTCCGCAAGATTCTTTCCCTTATCCATGATAACAACCCGGGAACAGATTTCCTCTACCTCTTCCATATAGTGAGAGGTGTAAATAATTGTTGCGCCCTGTTTGTTCAGCTCCTGTATTCCCTCCAGGATTTTATTCCGGCTCTGGGGGTCTACTGCCACTGTGGGCTCATCCAGGATAATCAATTTGGGCTTATGGGCAATGCCGCAGGCTATATTTAATCTTCGGAGCAAACCGCCGGAGAGCTTTTTGGGATAAAAATTCTTAAAATCACTGAGCTCTACAAACTGAATGGCTTCCTCCACATGTTTTTTCCTCAGCCCTTTATCTTCTACATAGAGTCCGCAGAAAAAATCAATATTTTCATAGACAGTAAGGGTATCAAATACAGCCACATTCTGGAATATTACACCGATATTCTTCTTTAAGGAATAACTTTCCGGCTTCATCTTCTCTCCAAATACCTCAATCTTCCCTTCATGAAAGCTTAAAAGGGACAAAAGGCAGTTCAGGGTAGTTGTCTTACCGGAACCATTGGGACCCAGAAGCCCAAGTACCTCTCCTTCTTTTATTTCAAGGTTAAAATGGTCGACAGCGGTCAAATTCTTATATTTTTTAACCAGGTTTTCAATCTTTACGACTGTTTCACTCATTCTCTTTCTCCTCCCGGAAACTATTGGTGCTTATTGGTATATTACCAGTTCCTCCTAAGGATGAAAAGTGCAATATGTAAAATATTCATATGACAATTGTAATGAAAATAAAGGAAGAAAATAAAGGAGCTGCTGCAAAAAAACTTCATACCTGATATCCTGCATAAATTTGCTTAACTATACAATATCCGGTATTTGTTGTTCCTTTTGCAAAAGCTCCTTTATAAATTCAGCCCTGTCATATTTTCAGGATTGGTATAAATGGCTATAAAGCCTAATTATTTTCTGACCTCTAAGTTCTTAGCAGCCCCTTCTTTCTTCCGGCTTCCACAGCCATCATTCTGGAAGATACCCCAAGTTTATTAAAAATACTAAGCACGTGGGTCTTAACCGTTGCTTGTGATATACAGAGCTTTTCTGCAATTTCCCGGTTGGTAATGCCCCGGGCCAGCTCTGCCAGCACCTCTGACTCTCTCTCGGACAAAAGCTCCGACTCCTTTGACAGGATTGCCCTGCCTTTACAGGCAGTCAGGACATCTTTCAGAAAATTGATTTCAGCAGGAGGCATAGCTCCCTTTCCATTCTCTTTTTCATAAAGCTCCTTCAGCAGAGGAATAAGCACTTCCCGGTCCATGTAAAAGGGCATCAGTATGCGGTCCTCCCAGGCGTAATGTATGGCTTCCTTTAACAGATTACTGATATCCCTGTGCCGCAAATTCTTATCCATACTGCCTGTAAGCATGAATATCTTTAAAACCCCTGCCTCTACAAGGCGAAGTTTATTCGTATGGAGACGGGAAAATTTCATTATTTCCTCTGTTTCCCTAAGAGCTTCCTCCGTTTCTCCCTGTTTATAAAGAAGTCTTGCCCGCAAGAGCCTCATAAAGGGCTGCTCTTTGTAATTCAAGGCAGTTTCCAGCTCCTCCAGGAATTCCCCGGCCATAGCCTCCGGCAGATTTCCGGCACAATCCAGTTCATAAATCAGCCTTGCCATAGTCAGCCTGCTAAGGCTGGGATACTGCCGCAGGATTCCATATGCCTTTTCAGAACCGCCCTTTATGTCGCCGGTCAGGAATTTCTGCTCTGCCTCATGAAAAACAAGCGTTACCTCGGCTACCTCTATCCGTATGTGATAGGAGTCCATTAACAGGCGGGCGGCTTCCAGGGTCTCTTCTGACTTCTCCAGCTCCATCCTTCTCATATAAACGCCCACCAGTCCAAAATAGTAGCTTGTACCGACCCCGGACATCATGGAAGGATGATAGAACATCTCCATTGCCTTGCCATAACAGGCAAGGCTGTCATTCATGCGCCCAACCTCTTCATATACCTGGGCTAACTGGGTGTAAGCAAAGAATTCCACAAATACATTGATGCCTTCGCTTATCTGAATAGCCTTCTTTGCAGTGCTTTCTGCCTCTTCATACTCCATCTTCTCTACAAGAGCGGCAGAATTCTCCACCAGTATCATGGCCTTTGCCCCCTGCCCAAAGGGAAGGCAGTCAATCTGTTCGGAAGTCAGGGCGTGATATTCCGGCAATATACAATCGCTGTGACTAATATACACTTCCGCAAACTGCACTATATGAAAAATATCCGAGTCCCCGTAATATTCTCTGAATTTTTCAAAAATATCCTGGCACCGGTCCATATTCATATTTCCAAGGTTATACATAAAGCATTGGGCCGCAAGGTCCGCATCCTCCATGAGCTTTTCAAGCGGCACCTTGTCCAGGCAGTTCCAGGATTCTATCCTGCCTTCCATGGTCCTGGCCATGGAAAGAACAGCGTCATAGTCCTTTGCCGCATAATATTCATTCATTGCTTCCTCAAGGTCTCCCCGCTCCAAAAAAATATCGGCCGCCTTTTTGCAAAGGTCCCTTTTCTCCCTTTCCGGGATTTTTTTAAACTGCTCCGCCAGATATTCCGAGAGGATATTGTGGTAACGGTATACATTATTCCTTTCATCAATGCAGATAATAAACAGATTCTTACGGATAAGTCCCTCCACTGTCTGCTCAAATTCCGACTCCGTAAAGCCTTCAAACAATTTCATACAGATTGGGGCATCAAAATATGAAAGAAAACTTGTTTTTATCAGGAACACCCTATCCGCTTCCGTCAGAGTTTCGAATACTTCACGGGTAAGATAGTTTACTGCAATTCCCCCTCCTGCCCGCAGCAGCTGTCCGGAATACTGTCCTGCCGCTACTGACAGCTGCAGTCCGCCTATCCAGCCCTCCGCATAACGGTTAAGCTCTTCCAGCTCCCTGTCACTGCCTGTAAGCTTAAGGGTGTCTCGCAGAAAGGACATTCCTTCTACAAAGGACAGCTGCATCTGCTTTCCGTCAATAAAGAGCAGTCTCCCGGACATTGCCAGAGGTCCCAGATATATCGGCGGTTCCTCTCTGGATAACAGAAAGAGGTGGAAATTCGGCGGCATAGCCTTTAAGAAGAATTCAAAGGTCCTGATCAGTACCTCATCCTTTACGTATTGAACATCATCCAGCACCATGTAGCAGTCTTCCTCACTGCACAGCCGGTTAATCAGCGCAATTAAGAGCCCTTCCATATGGGAGGCATCCGTATTGGCTCGCATCATCTCCAAAAGACTCTCATCCTCTTCCCAGTAGGCATTGACGGCCGCCGTGAAGTACAGCCAAAAGGAATAGACATTGGCATTGGAGGAATCCATGGATACCCAGCAGACATTCTTCAGGCCGGTTTCCCGGATAAAGGAGGTCAGCAGGGTCGTCTTACCGGTGCCCGCGCCTCCGCTGATGAAAACCACTCCCATATCCTTGCAGGCGGAAAGCTTTTCAAACAATGCCCTCCGAAGGATATAATTTTTTCTTGGGGCGGGAATTTTCAGTTTTGTAGAAAGCAGCAGGGTGTCGGATGAAAATCTCATAGTAAGTCCTCTCATGATTTCAAAATAGATTCATGTATCTAAATATCATGTTTTTTGATGTATATCTGGAGCATAAAAATACGCTCAGTTCTGTGAAATATAAAAGCCGTTAGTTTACCTCTATTTTTTTCATTATATTCCTGTTTGAATGCTTTTACAAGCAAGCCCTAATAAAGCCACAGTATATTAGCTGCAGTTCAGACTTCTTTGCTTTAAGTCTTTGGAAACGGACGATGGTTTCTGGTTCC
Source organism: Anaerocolumna jejuensis DSM 15929 (assembly GCF_900142215.1). Lineage (GTDB taxonomy): Bacteria > Bacillota > Clostridia > Lachnospirales > Lachnospiraceae > Anaerocolumna > Anaerocolumna jejuensis. The sequence goes on from NZ_FRAC01000045.1 coordinate 29,886, forward strand.
GTTCCTTCATTTTCTAGTTCGGAGCTGCTAGCTCCTGTTCCAATTCCACTAAAATGCCAGCCGTTATTCCTGGAAGGCTAAATTGCACCAAACTCGCTTCACAATTATTGGTTATATTAACACTGTGCGCTCAAACACTGGTGTAATTTAACCTAGTCATAACGGCTGCCATTTAAGTGTCATAGGGAACCCTTCAATAGAAAATGAAGGAACGGAACCAGAAATCATCTGTACTTTGCCTTAAAATTACCGTGAATTGGTGTGCAGGGCTTAGCTGTAACGTTTATTATATCTTTCTGACATACATTTTCCGTAGCCTTGTGCAGGAAAGTACAAATAGAAGGAGGGAAAAAGCAATTACGTACAGGAAGGCTCCCATATGCTCCGCTCCTCTTCCCTTTTCAAGATTTTCCAGGAAGTCCATCAGTTCCTTCTGAGGCAGCACTTTTATGATATTGTCTAACAGACCATTATTCTTGCTAAAGCTGTAAAAGCTTCCGGACAGTACCGTTGCAAGTACGGTGATGGAATTCCCAAGCATGTTGGCATTATCTGCTTTTTGTATCAGTGCATGCAGAAGCATTGCCGCTGCGATTCCCAAAAATCCGATTACTGCCATCAGACCTGCATATTGTGCAAGAGAAAAGCCGATATTTTTTCCGCTAAGCTTTAAGAGGACCAGCAGCAGATACTCCGGCAGTAATAGGGACAGGCAGTATACTACATGGGCTGCCATATACCCTGTGAAAGAAGCCGGTGCCATAAAGACCCTTCCAAGCTGTCCCTGCTCCTTATCGTCTGCAAAGACATACAGGTTGGAAAAGGAAAGCATGATTAAGAACATCATCATAAAGCCAAGAATAGTAACTCCTGCTCCTCTTTCCGTTCCCAGCTTCGGGGGCTCTGCCTTGGAGTTCTGAAGCAGGTACAGTAACATATCCCGGTATTCCTTCCTCCTAAGAGTCTCTATCTGGTAATTTCCCTTTTTATCAACGGTTACAAATGCGTCGTATTTTTGCTCCACAAGGGCGGAATAGGGAGGCTTTTTATCCAGAACCTTTATCTTCAGATATTCCGATGTCTCTGTTTTAACCAAAGGAGTCTCCCCTATCAGTGCAATCCGCCCTTTTACCTGATGTACGCCTGTAAGGTGAACCGCAAGCAGCATGGAAGAAAGGGCAACCAATGTCATGACAAGGACCAGTATCAACCGGCTCCTGGTTCTCAGATAATCATTTTTTAGTACGGTAACAAATGTTTTCATAGATAATCCTCCGTTCTAAAGGTCAGGCTGCATCCAATTACAAGGAGTACGGATATTATAACAGCCAGGCAGAATACTGGTAAAAAGTAATGAAGGCTGTTGTCACAGGAAAGGGTGAAGAACGCTTCATTTAACCATCTTACAGGCGATATTTTGGAGAGAAAGGCAATGGTACTGCCCAATCCGTCCAAAGAGAAGAAGGTTCCTCCTAACACACACAGCAGGCTGACTACCGTACTAAGGAGCGTGCTGCTGGCTTCTTCACTGTGAAAGATGCAACAAAAAAAGATTCCGAGAGCTGCTGCGGCAAATTCCACAGGAGCCATTAAAAGTATGAAATATCCCGGATTTGCTCCTATGCTTACAGAAAGGAAAGGACACAATACTGCAATTACCAGAACATGGAGCAGATAATCAAAGATAAAGGAAGCTGCTATCTTTGAAAAGTAGATGGGAAAGCTTCCCACCGGAGAGTAAATGATACGAAGATTGGCTTTTTTGATATCCCTCTCCATAAAGCAGTTGGAGGCGGTCATGGCACCATTGAGCATACCAAATACCATCATGGAGACCAGATAATATTGGTAGGACACCTTGCCCTGTGCATAGTTGCCACTTCCAAGGAACCCCATGACAAGAATTAAAAGAGCCGAGAAAATCGTATTGGCCCCCACCAGTACCGGGTTTTTAAACAGATTCAGGAAATCCAGTTTCAGTATCGAAAGAAAACGTTTCATAATAATAACCATACCTTTCTCACAGCCTGCAGCCTTAGAGCCGCAGGCATAAATTTAGGTGTGAAAATTGCTTTTTAATTTTCACACTAATAGCATGCCTTCCCAACGCGCCGCAAGATTGAGCCGAGGATTTCGCAGGCTCAATCTTGTGTGTGAAAATTGCCTTTTAATTTTCACACTTACAGCCA
>NZ_FRAC01000044.1 GCF_900142215.1 Anaerocolumna jejuensis DSM 15929
GGCGTAGGATATTTGAGAGGAGCTGACCTTAGTACGAGAGGACCGGGTTGGACTGACCTCTGGTGTACCGGTTGCACTGCCAAGTGCATGGCCGGGTAGCCAAGTCGGGAAGGGATAAACGCTGAAGGCATCTAAGCGTGAAGCCCCCCTCAAGATAAGATATCCCATAGCATAAGCTAGTAAGACCCCTGAAAGACGATCAGGTGGATAGGTTAGAGGTGGAAGTGTGGTAACACATGTAGCTGACTAATACTAATAGGTCGAGGGCTTGACCTAAAATTAGATGGAATCAAAAAAATGTGTGGTTTTGATGGTATAATTAAAATCAATAAAGAAATATGACGGAAAAGGTCATGATATAGATAGAAAGAGGAAGTTGTCAAAGCAGCTTCCTTTTTTGTTTGCTGGTTTTTCAATGAAGTGGACAGCGTTGGAACTAAAGTAATCAGGTAATATACCGATAGAATATATAGAAATAAAATGCCAGTAAATTGATTCTAACTGTTTTGGAAGGAGAGAACTATACTGGAACCAACCTGGAGTGAAAGAAAATTACAGAGGAAAGGATGCCACATGCAGCTTCTTTCATTCCTATCACTATGTGGAAATACCGTGGACCATTCTGCGGTATGTTATGGTCTTAAATAATGAAAATATCCAGTACTACGCAATTTGAACCCAATTTATATGCAAATACGACACGACAAAACAGTAAACCTGTGTTAGTAACAGGGACAATTGCTTCCTTATCCCATTTAACCGACAAGGTTGAAATCAGTGCTGAGGGAAGGCAATTAGCTGCAGCTGACATTGTGAATCACAGTGCCAAGTACTTTGGAACTGTGCAAATCAATGAGTCTTTGAACCGCCTGCTTACCGGTAAACCAACAGAGGTGACGGAGACTGTATATGGTATCATTCAATCCAACTTTATAAACGACAGTTATATGGATGACAGGGATGAAAGAGCGGCTAATATAGAATTGGGACTGGCGCAAGCCGGATATATTGCAGATAATTATATGACAGAGGATGAGGCAGCAGAATTCAAGCAGACTATGGAACAGATTGCAGCCATAGCTAAAACTGGAGTCAAGGATGGGGCAACAGGGCAAATACGATATATTACACCTGCTGATAAACCCATAGGAGCACCGGAGGATTATGTGAAAACAAGTGATCTTATGCGCAGATATGAGCCTGATACATATAGCTGGCTGCAGGATGCCATTGTCAATGGTAAAGACTGGGGCAGCATTCTTTTGGATTTTGCGAAAAAGGTACCTTCTCATTCAGATTGGATAAAGAATTATATAGAAGAGGATAATAATCTGAAGAAAAATATGCAGCAAAGTGTCAGCAGTAACAGATTTCAAACTGCTTCTACCTGGGGCTTGGAGGAATTTGCCCAGAACATTAAAACACTTATAGCTGGTTCAGGTGTTAAAAATATAGGAGCTTTTATGAATAATACAGAGTCCTTTATACAAAGGCTAAAGACAGTAAATTCTTAAAGTATCTGCATATCCGGCAGAAACATTCCGGCAGATTTTCCAGCTGACTTAAAGGAGCCATATGAAGGAGGTTCGTAAGTAGATTATATGTTTATGTAATAAGCCGAGGTGATGATTCCTCGGCTTATTTTATGGTGGGGATGAAAGCTCTACAGAACTTAAAATTTCGTTGCCTTAAAACTCTATTCACTCTATTAGTTACAGGCGAACTCATAGTAGTATAGTTCATTGGTAGTGAAGTTCATTAGTATGCCCTGTTTCTTGGGAATACATAGCTACGCAGGCTTGGAGTAGAATCAAATATGAAAAAGTCTAGTTAATGTATATGTCTTCCAGCTTTACAAAGGTCACACGTCATATAAGGAAATAATTTTAATGCTAGCTTCTGTGCAGGAGATTTTTAAAATCTTCTACGTCTTCTTTCGTGCAGTCCTCTTTATTATATCGGGCCTTTTCATAATAGAAAGCCAAACTCTCTAATTTCTCCTCCTTATCTTCATCAGAACAGGAACTATCAGATAGAATATACCGAGATAATTCCGTAGGTGTGGCTGACAATTTAGGAAGTTTTCCTTTCTGAGCCAGGATGGCTTTATAAAAGGCTTTTCGTATCTTATCATTGTTAGTCTGGCTCCAGAATCGTGAAAGGCCTTTTTGCCTGACGGAAGGCTTCTCTTTTAGAGCTTTTTCCCTTTTATCAAAGGGAGATATGAATTCCGTATTATCCTTAAAAAGGGTTCGCTTATCTTTATAAAAGGTCTGGTACAGCTTGTATATGGCAAAGGAAATAAGCGCGATTGCAGCTACAACCATTGCTACAGTAAGAAGAGTCAATATAAAATTCTGAAGATGCTGCCAGAAAGGAGAAGGCGGAGCAGCTGTCGGGAGTGGTGGAGGGGAGGCAGTCGGTGCATTCTGCTGAGCTTCCTGTATTTGAGGGACATTGGAGGAAGCCCCAGGAAGCAGCGATAATATTCCTTTGATAATGGCCAGGAGTCCCTTTTGGATAGCCTGAATTAATTCCTTTAAAGGAAGTTTGGTAAAGGCAAGCATACTGGCAAATGACAGACCTAAAAAGAAAATAATTATCGTGTGATTGACGGTCTTTATTTGCTTTAAAGGAACATTACTGGTTTCCTGCTGCAGACTGAAATAATGCTCAAAATTAATGAGGTAGCTGTTTATGAGAAAGAGTAATATAAAGATAATAGTCAGCATAAAAAGAAGTTGGTTAAGTCCTGACAGATGCAGCTGCAGGTTTACCAGGTATAAAAGGCCCAGAATTAATAAATGAGCTGGAGAGATATTTTTCCTGCCCATCTCTTCCTCTTTAAGCCTCTTAACCAGGCTGTAAAGAGTGACAGCTGTCATAAAGCATATGCCTAAAATCTTTCCGACAAGAGTAGGAGTGACTAGAAAAAATAATGCTATAAGGCAGCAATGGAGAAGCAGAAAAGACCACATATGCCTTGTATACTGCTGAATGCAATAGGACAGTACTGCTCCTGTAAGAGAAAGAAAGAAAAGGAAGGGGGAAGCAGGGCTGCTTTTGGTTAACAGCAGTATAAGAGCCATAATAGCGTATAGGGAGATAACGCCCAATATTAAGTTTATGACATCAATTATCACACGATATATTTTATTATTCATATTTGCACCCGTTGTATATCACAGGCTGGCCTGCGATACTGCCACAATTAATAAGGAGTAAAGAACTGGTATGTGGTATCCTTTCGTATCTGATTTTCTTTCACTTTTAATGAATTGATGCCTTTTGGGGATATTCCGCATTTTTATTTACAGGCAGCAGTGTATGAGTATGTCTAAGCGGCTGTCCAGATAATAGTTTTAGACTTTATTTCTTCCCTGACAGCTGCAGTAATATCCTTATTTACTGGGAGAATCCAGATAAAATCCATTTTTATAGCTGCCATATGGCAGAGTAAATCTTGAAAATCTTCCTTTTGATAGGTAGAAAGAAAGATAACATATTCATTCTTACTTTCGAGGCATTGGCCTTCCAGGCAGGAGACGAAGGGCAGGGGTGTTTTGGAAGTATCAAGGAGACTCAAAGCCTTGTTAATGGTATCCAAATGGTGTATGCCTGAGCCAGCCTGAATTGCTTCGCTGACTTCTCCTGTAAGGCTCCTGCAATTAGTCAGAAGTGATACCGGAATACCCTGGGCCAGGAATTTTTCGGAAAGGGTGCTGGCAAGGCGAATGCTTTCCTCCTCCAGGTCCTCCTGTTTTAAAGCAGTTTCCTGCTCCAGGTTAAGTAAAAGCTTTACCTGAAAGGAAGAGGTATAGTTAAAAGCATTTACTTTTAATTCTCCTGTTTTTGAGGAAGCTTTCCAGTTAACGGATTTCAGGGCGTCATAAGTCTGATATTCTCTGATACCTCTAAACTCAAATGGGTCTTCATTGGTAAAGCGTTTTGTAAGTACGGTGCCAAGCAAGGTCTTGAACATGGGGTCAAAAGAGGGGGCGGTAACAGTTCGCGGGTATACATAAAGTGATAGTTGCTGGGGACAGTCCATAACCATTTCTGAGGATAAAAAGAGGTTGGAGCAGATGATATCCGCTCTGTCCACGGTGTAATAACCCCGGCGGCTGCAGAGGAAGGGGAGCTGTCTGGTAAGCTTCTGGTACATCATAAGAGATAAAACATCACTCCGGTAATAATTATCCGTAACAGATGCATTTTCCATTCCGGGAAATTCGAGATTTCTTGATGTCCTGAATTTAACCTTTAGCAGGGGAAGGGGCAGCAGCTTCCGGTTTGTAATTGATTCTACAAGTGTAAGAGAATCCCCTTCCTTAGCGGTATCTTTATTAAATTTAAGCTCAATTTCAAGGTTTTTATCCCACCATTTCCGGTAAAGATATTTCTGCAGCAGGTATAAGAAGTAAGCGCCTAAAACAGCGGCAAGCAGATTCATAATGCTACCTCCCTGAAAAGTTTTCGGTAGGTACGGGGATATCCTCTAAGATGCCGGAAAGAATATCTCTGGAAGCTTCAATCTTCTGGAAGGAAGTCTTTAACACCAGGCGGTGGGAAAGCACATAGGGAGCAATATATCGGATATGTTCCGGAATTACATACTGGAAGCCTTTAATGGCGCTATAGGCTTGTACGGCTCTTAGGAAAGACAGGCTTCCCCTGGGGCTTACACCAAGTACAATGTCTTTGTGGTCTCTTGTTTTTTGCACAATGGCCACCATATATTCCATCAGGGAAGGATGCAGGTAGACATCCTTTATTTCTTCCTGGGCCTTTAAGAGCTCTTCTGTGGTGCAGACAGGCATAAGGTTTTCCAGAGGTGAAGCTTTGATAAAACGGTTCAATAAAAATACTTCTTCCGATGGAGAGGGAAAGCCCATGGACAGCTGCATAAGAAACCTGTCTAGCTGTGCTTCCGGAAGAGGAAAGGTACCGGCTGTTTCAACAGGGTTTTGGGTTGCGATGACAAGAAAAGGTTTTTTTAACAGGTAGGTTTTTCCGTCTATTGTAATCTGCCTCTCTTCCATACATTCCAGAAGGCTTGACTGGGTTCTGGGCGTTGCCCGGTTGATTTCATCTGCCAGAAGTATATTTGTAAGTACAGGGCCTTCTCTGAACAGAAAATCCCCCTCTTTCTGGTTGTAATAATTTATGCCGGTAATATCGGAAGGAAGGAGATCCGGTGTAAATTGGATACGTTTAAAATCTGCTTCCAAAGACTTTGCCAGAGATTTGGCAAGTACGGTCTTTCCTGTACCGGGAACGTCCTCAAGAAGTATATGGCCATTTGCTAAAAGGGCGGTTATAACATGGTCTATGGTTTCGGATTTTCCCACAAGCACCTTTTCCACATTGTTTTTTATAGCATTTACTGTTTGTTGTAAATCCTGCATGTCTACACCCATTGCATATCACAGGCATGCCTGCGATACTGCCACAAATAAAAATGAGTGAAAGAATCTGTAAGTGGCATCCTTTCAAAATAATATTTTCTTTCACTCTTGTTCCCATTGCATACTGCAGACCTGTCTGCGGTACTGCCATAGATAATGGAGTGTGAAAGCGCTTTTCTTTCACACATACTCCTTTTATGTAGTTATTCGCACATGCTAAGGCACATAATACGGACGGAGCCTTAGTATCCCAATAGAGCTTATTATTTATAGTAACATAATGGCAGTAAAATTCAATGGTCAAGATTGTTCTTTTGTTTTCAAATGTGCTATGTTATAATTGCATTCAGATGAATTCTTACAATAACGCAGCATCGGACCTATTAGCAGGTGCTGTAAGAACAGTTAAATTTGGGAGGAAGGTAAGAGATATGTTTTGTAAATCCTGCGGGAGAATACTAGAGAATGAAGATGCAAATTATTGTGAATATTGCGGAACATTATTGAAAGAGCAAAGTTTTCAGGAATTCCGTAGTGCAGAAGTATATCAGAATGAGAAGGATGAGAAGGAAGAAGAAAAGCCGATAACCTTTGGGAATTGGGCCGGCAGTATGCTGCTGCCCTTTATTCCGATATTCGGACCTATTGTATATGTTGTAATGCTTATATATTGGTCAATTTCCGATAAAACTGCAAAGAGTAAGAAAAATTGGGCAAGAGCAACTTTGGTTATTGTGGTTCTGTCTCTATTTCTGCTGGTTGCTTATTTTAACTGGGCAATGCAGCAGCTTGTAGCCAGCGGCTTTGATATTAACGCATATATGCAGCAGCTTAATGTGAAATAAAAAGAAGAGGGCTGATGCCGCCTATCCTTACAGCAATTTAAAATTACTGAGAAGATAAGGGGAATCAGTCCTGTCTTTTTAGAACTTAGCTTGCCAGAATCTCATCAATTGCACGTAATTCCTCATCCGTAAAGGAAAGGTTCTTAAGTGCCTCTACATTTTCAACAATCTGGGAGGCCTTACTTGCTCCAATCAGGGCAGTGGTAATCTTTCCTTTTCTTAATACCCAGGCAAGAGCCAGCTGAGCCATGCTCTGTCCGCGTTCTTTTGCCAGTACATCTAATTTCTGGACTTTTCTTACGGAACCCTCTGTCACGGAGTCAGGACGAAGGAAAGGACTGTTCGGGTCAGCCGCTCTGGAATCCTCCGGGATACCTCCCAGATATTTATTGGTTAAAAGTCCCTGGGCAAGAGGACAAAAGGCAATGCTTCCAACGCCGTATTTATCCAGGACAGGGGTAAGGTCCTTTTCCACCCATCGGTTGAACATATTGTAATTGGGCTGGTGAATAAGAAGAGGAGTTCCCAGGTCCTTTAATATCTTGATTGCTTTTTCCGCCTGTTCCCCACTGTAGTTGGAGATTCCGGCATAGAGTGCTTTACCGGAGCGTACAATTTGGTCAAGAGCCATCATGGTTTCTTCCAGGGGAGTGTCAGGGTCCGGTCTATGATGGTAGAATATGTCCACATAGTCTACGCCAAGACGTTTTAAGCTCTGGTCAAGGCTGGACACCAGGTATTTTTTACTGCCCCATTCGCCGTAAGGGCCGGGCCACATATAATAACCTGCTTTGGAGGAGATGATGATCTCATCCCGGTAAGGCTTTAATTCGTTCTTTAAGATTCTTCCGAAATTTTCTTCCGCGGAGCCGGGAACGGGACCGTAGTTATTGGCAAGGTCAAAGTGGGTAATACCGTGGTCAAAGGCAGTAGTAACCAGGCTTACCATATTATCATAAATATTTACGGAACCAAAATTGTGCCATAGCCCCAGGGAAAGAGCCGGCAGCTTTAAGCCGCTGTTTCCGCAGCGGTTATATACCATGGTTTCATAACGTTTCTCATTGGCTTGATACATATTCTTAGGACACCTCGATTCATAATAATTATTTAGAAGGGCTTGCAGGATTTTCTTATACCTGCTCCATGCCATAAATTTACTTTTTGTACAGGGCATGTACTCCTTCTATTTTTCTATGATATAATGTACAGGCAGGGAAAACAAGGTATTATATTATACTTAATCTGCAATTTATTATTTTTAAAGAGGCTCAAATGATGTATTCCCGGGGGATTTCCTTGGATTTTGTCGGGATTCGTATTGACAGAAAAAGTATCATGTTTTATATTTAACAGTACAAAGTACCTTTCAGGGGTGCAGAAAGCAGCTGCATCCATAACTTACAAAAGGAAAGGGACAGGAAGGAATTTATATGAAAAAAGTAAGAACCAGATTTGCACCCAGTCCCACAGGAAGAATGCATGTGGGAAATTTAAGAACTGCCCTCTATGAGTATCTGATAGCAAAGCATGAAGGAGGGGATTTTCTTCTGCGTATTGAAGATACGGATCAGGAACGGTTTGTGGAAGGTGCTACGGAGATCATATATAACACCTTAAAGAAAACAGGACTGGTTCATGATGAGGGACCGGATAAGGACAAAGGCTACGGCCCCTATGTCCAGAGTGAGCGCCAGGCAAGCGGTATTTATTTAAAATATGCCAAGGAGCTTATTGAAAAAGGGGAAGCTTATTATTGCTTTTGCACCAAGGAGCGTCTTGCTTCTTTGAAGAGTGTGGTTTCCGAGGAAGATGACAAGGAAATTATAAAATACGATAAGCATTGTCTTCACCTTAGCAAGGAGGAAATCGAGGCCAATCTGGCAGCAGGAATCCCCTATGTAATCCGCCAGAACATTCCCCAGGAGGGCACGACTACCTTTACAGATGCCATTTACGGTGAGATAACGGTAGAAAATTCGGAGTTGGATGATATGATTCTGATGAAGTCCGACGGGTATCCTACCTATAACTTTGCTAATGTAATAGACGACCATCTGATGGATATTACACATGTAGTAAGAGGAAACGAATATCTTTCCTCCACACCTAAATATACAAGACTTTATCATGCTTTTGGCTGGGAAGAGCCTGTTTATGTACACTGCCCTTTAATTACCAATGAGGAGCATAAGAAGCTTTCCAAGAGAAGCGGTCATTCCTCCTTTGAAGATTTATTGGAGCAGGGCTTTGTGACAGAAGCAATTGTCAATTTCATTGCCCTCCTTGGCTGGAGCTCCGGCACAAATGAAGAGCTGTTTACCCTGGAAGAGCTTATTAAGGAATTTGATTATACCCATATGAATAAGTCTCCGGCCGTATTTGACATGGCAAAATTAAGATGGATGAACGGCGAATATATCAAGAGGATGGAGAAGGAGCAGTACTATGAGATTATTCTTCCCTATGTAAAAGAGGTTGTTCATAAGGATTATGACTTAAAGAAAATTGCAGACCTTGTAAAGAGCCGAATCGAGACTTTATTGGATGCAAAGGATATAATCGATTTCTTTGAGGAGCTGCCGGATTATGACATCGCAATGTATACCCATAAGAAGATGAAGACTGATTCTGAGATTTCCTTACAGGTTCTGACAGAGCAGCTTCCGCTCCTGGAAGCACTCGATGATTACTCCGTAGAGGGCATTGAAAAGGTCATAATGGGCTATATTGCAGACAAGGGCATTAAAAACGGAACAGGCCTTTGGCCTCTGCGTACGGCAGTATCCGGAAAGCAGTCCACTCCCGGAGGAGCCTATGAAATTATGAACATTATAGGAAAAGAGGAAAGCCTTAGAAGAATCAGGGTCGGTATAGAGAAATTAAGGCAGGGATAAGCCTATGGAAGTAAATCAGCAGCAGCTTGCGGCAATCAGACATGACACCGGGCCTATGATAGTACTTGCAGGGCCCGGTTCCGGAAAGACCCTGGTAATTACCAGAAGGGTGCAGCACCTGATAGAAGAATATGGTGCCAGTCCTTCCAACATACTGGTAATTACCTTTACAAAGGCAGCGGCGGAGGAGATGAAGGAGAGGTTCCATAAACTCACCGGGCAGCAGCACCCGGGAGTTTCCTTTGGAACCTTTCACTCAGTTTTCTTTACGATATTAAAGTTTGCCTACGGGTTTAACGCTTCGAATATTATAAGAGAAGAGCAGCGTTATGCCTTTATGAAGGAAGTTATATATAAGCTTTCCTTAGAGGTTGAGGATGAAAAGGAGTTCTCAGAGGAGATTCTTTCGGAAATCAGCCTTGTAAAAGGGGAAAGACTGGATTTGGAGCATTACTATTCCATAAACTGCTCCGAGGATAATTTTAAGAAAATATACCGGGCTTATGAAAATAAGCTTGCGGATTCCCATCTCATAGACTTCGATGACATGCTGGTATTGTGTTTAGAGCTTTTAAGCGAAAGACCGGACATTCTATCCCTGTGGCAGAATAAATTCAAGTATATCTTAATCGATGAATTCCAGGACATCAATAAAATTCAATACGATGTTATCAGGCTTTTAGCAAAGCCCCTTAATAATCTTTTTATCGTAGGGGATGATGACCAGGCCATTTACCGTTTTCGAGGGGCAAAACCTGAGATAATGCTGCATTTTAAGGATGATTACCCGGACAGCAAAAGGGTTGAGCTTACCAATAACTACCGCTGTGGCGGAAAGATTATGCAATGTGCTTCGGCACTGATTAAGAATAATGCCAGGCGCTATGAGAAAGCGATGAGGGCCGCCTCAAAGGAAGGCGGTGAGGTTGCCATCCGTTCCTTTGATAACATGAAGGAGCAGAACCTTTCCGTTGTGGGTGAAATCCTTCAATATAACAAGAAGGGGATAGACTTCTCCAAAATTGCCGTATTGTTCCGCACCAATATACAGCCAAGGGCTCTGGTAGAAAAAATGATGGAGTACAATATCCCCTTTCAGATGAAGGACCGTATTCCCAATCTCTATGAGCATTGGATTTCCCAGGATATTATCGCTTATATCAGGCTTGCGGCAGGAGAGAAGGAGAGAAGGTTCTTTCTCCAGGTAGCCAACAGACCCAACCGCTATCTTAACAGGGAAGCCATGAAGGAGGCTCAGATAGATTTTCTGGCACTGAGAAAATTCTATGGAGACAGGGACTGGATGCTTGACCGCATTGATAAGCTGGAATATGACTTGAATCTTATCAAAAACATGAACCCATACGGAGCAGTTACCTATATCAGAAGGGGAGTTGGATACGAGGGGTTTATAGAAGAATATGCAAGAATCCGGAACTTAAAAGCAGAGGAGCTGATTGAGGTGCTGGATGAACTTACGGAAAGTGCCAGAAATTATGAGAGCTTTGCTGCCTGGTTCTTACATATGGAGGAGTATAAAGAGGAATTAAAAAGGAAGACAAGGGAAGCAAAAGAGAAGAACGGAGACAGAGTGACCTTAGCCACCATGCACAGCTCCAAGGGCTTGGAATATCAGGTCGTATTTATTGTGGATGCGAACGAAGGAATTACCCCTTACCGCAAAGCGGTGCTGGAGGCTGACTTAGAAGAAGAGAGGAGACTCTTTTACGTAGCGGTGACCAGAGCAAAAGAATACCTGCATATTTATTCTTCCAAGGAAAGATACAACAAGGAGCTTGCCTTATCAAGATTTGTAGGAGAGATGCTCATAGACCGGGATACCCTTACTCCGGGAACTCTTGTAGAGCATAAAACTTATGGAAAAGGAATGATTAAAACCATTCAGGACGGTAAAATTACCATTTATTTTGAAGAAAAAGCGGTCTATAAAACCATGAATCTGGACTATTGTATTCAGAACAGGCTTTTAGCCCTGTTTCAAAATGCATAATAGCAATTAAAAGCAATGCCCTGTTTTTGACAGTATAAAAAGATAAAAAGCCTCGAAAACCCAGTAAATTAGTAGGGTTTTCGGGGCTTTTTAAGTTCTGCCGTTGCACGTTACTGACAAAAAGAATAATCTATGTCAAGGTTTTCAACGATTTTTTGATTATGCAAATGTCAATGACCCGGCCCGGGTTAAAAAGTTTTACCTTTCATAACTGAAAATGAATAAAAGGATTTTATAAATATGCCCAGACGAGTCATACTAATACCAACATAAGCATATAAAACATATATGAATGATGTAATATGATTTAGCCGATTAATGTGTGAATTCTAGAAAGTGGCAAAAGGCAGCAGATTATTGTTTTATTTCAGCATAATTTGAGGGTATTTTTGAAGAAAACCCTATTGATTAAGAGAGAGACCCCTTAATTAATAGATTTCTATAATCATACTCTCAATTATTATAATATTTAAGGATGAAAGGGAGAATTTTATGAAGAAGAGAGTATTAGCACTATTACTTACGTTAGTCATGGTATTTTCATTGGTTGGCTGCAAAGACAAAAAAGAGACCAAGACGGATACGGATACCCCTACAGAAGGTGCTTCCACACCTGAAGCTACAGCTACAGCAGAAGCCGAAGCAGGTTCTGAGGACGCTCCGGGCGTCGGTGGAACACTTACGTTGGCTTACAATGCGGATATTGATAATTTGGATTACACGTTTACTCAAAGAGCAACGAACAACGAGCATGTTGCGAACTTTGTTGACAGTCTGCTGGAAAATGATTCATCGGGCAATCTCGTCCCGGATCTTGCGGAAAGCTGGGAGGTCAGCGCTGATGGACTGACGTACACCTATCACATTCGCCAAGGTGTGAAATGGGTAACCAGTGAGGGAACCGAATATGCCGAAGTCACAGCTCAGGACTGGGTAACCGCTTTGAAGCACGCGGCTGACGTTGAATCCGAAACGCTGTATATTGTTTCAGGCAGTGTTAAAGGCCTGCAGGATTACATTGATGGGAAGACGAAGGATTTCAGTACAGTTGGTGTTAAAGCGGTTGACGACTATACTCTGGAATATACGTTGAATCAATCTGAACCATACTGGAACTCGAAGACGACGTATGGTATATTGTTCCCGATCAACGCTGAATTTCTGGAATCCCAAGGTGAAAGTTTCGGTTCCACGAATCCGAGCTCCATCCTTTACAACGGTCCGTTCCTCCTGACCAACAATACGGCGAAATCCGTAATTGAATACACGAAAAATGAAAATTATTGGGATGCGGGGAATGTCTTTATTGATGGAGTAAAATACATTTATAATGACGGCAGCGACCCTGACAGTTACTTTGCACAATTCCAGGAAGGGACGTTAAGCCAGGCCGCGGTTTATCCGAATTCCGCAGGATTTTCGAAGGTTACCGAAGCTTATCCGGATGGCGTCATTTTCAGTCAGTCGAACGGAACTACATATAATATGACTTTCAATTTTGCCCGGGTGGCATATGAACATACAAGTAAAAAATCCGACGAAGAGAAATCTTCTACGGCTAAGGCTATCCTGAACCGCGATTTTCGTTTAGCACTTCTGTTTGCTTTTAACCGCACCTCCTACAGTGCACAAGGTGTCGGTGATGAAGCAGCGGCGGCTCGTCTGCGTAATACCCTGATTCCGCCCCAGTTCTTACAGGTTAACGGCGAAAATTACGGCAAGACAGTTGCAGGTAAATTATCCGCATTAGACAGCAATGCCTTTGGCGGTATCGATTTGAGCGACGGCCAGGATCCCTATTATAATGCAAAAAAAGCAAAGGAATACATTAGCAAGGCAAGAACAACGCTGGAGGCAGAAGGTGTGAAGTTCCCGATCCATCTTGATCTGCCGGAGTTAGAAACCTCTGAGATACTCGTCAACCAGGCGAAGTCATTGAAACAATCCATTGAAAGCGCGTTGGGCACTGATAATGTTGTGATTGACATCCAGCTGCTGGCTCAGGATCCTTTCTATGCCGCAACTTATTATGCGACGACGGGTGCCGCCAGCGACTTTGATATCTCAACTGCCTCCGGCTGGAGTCCCGACTATGACGACCCGGCTACTTACTTGAATATCTATAACTCCCGTACAGGCGACATGCTTTCAACTCTTGGTCTGACCGGTACGGCTTTGGTAGAAGGGAAAGACACCAGTGCCGATGCTAAGGCAGCTTTAAAGATAACCGACTATGACGCACTGCTGGATACAGCCGCTGCCATTACCGGGAAAGATCAATTAAACGAACGTTATACGGCTTATGCGGAAGCGGAAGCATGGTTACTGGATAATGTCCTTCAGATTCCGATTTACAATGGCGGCGGACGTCCTCGTGTAACGAAGGTTATTCCTTTTACGGTACCTTACGGCTGGTCCGGTATTTCGGCTGACAAGTTAAAGTATATTAAACTGCAGGCAGAGCCGGTTACGCAGAATCAATATGATGCAGCCCTGAGCAAATGGAATACAGCTCGTTCGGCAGCAGGAAAATAACCAATTAGTTAAGGTTATAGAAAGAAATAACCTATAAAAGTAAATAAACAGAAGGGGCTGTTGCAAAATGAAGCTCTGCGGAGTATAACTTGCCTCACACCGGTTGACCGACATCTGGCATGATTTGTATGCTAAAATCATACATGAAATGTTCGCTTATAGCATACAAATCATATCATCTGTCTGTCAAACAGTGCATTATGGCAAGCTATACTCCGCAGAGCTTCATTTCGCAACAGCCCCTTCTATTATGGCAGGAGGGAAAATGTGAAGAGATACATATTTTTTAGAATTTTACGCTCTCTTATCAGTATCATATTGGTGACAACCGTTGCCTATGCGATGATCTTCACCCTGGTTCCGCGAAATAGCATTTTTATCGGGGATACGACTTACAGTCGGTTGAAGGGAGATCCGGATAAGCGGACGAACTACGAAAATACAGTTTATCGTAAGCTGGGATATATTGATTTTATACAGCTTGATGACATTGCACAGAGGATTACAGGGAAAACAGAAGGCACGGAATTCGACGCCATCATGGAAGGCAGGGATGAAGTGGCTATTCAGAAGTGGGAGAAAGAGAACCGGGGGGATGGATGGGAAATCTATCAATTGCCTGTGGCCAAGACCTATTATGCCACTCGTGAAATTCCGGTGATTCAACGTGTATTACGTTTTTACGCAAATATTATCGATATAGACCACCCATGGAAAGTTAACGATCCGGATAATCCGGACCTGCCACGGTATATTCGCTTTGAGAACACACCGGAAGCCGGATTTACCTTGACTGGTTCCGGTACGCAGCATAAATATCTGCTTTATTTTAATTCGTCGTTTCCGTTCATTCACCAAAATATCATCCATCTGAATTTGGGAATTTCCTATCCGACTTTCCAGAGCAGGGGAGTGATGGATGTCATATTCAGCGGGCAAGGGAAGACTGATTCGCGGGAGATCACCTTTGAAACAGGGAAGACGGAGGTTTCGTCGATAAATATTTATTCCAGGCAATATCAGCAAACGGCCCAAATCGATCGTCTGCAGAGAGGGAGGTTCAAGGATAACTATACGCTGACCACCAATAACTATCAGGATCCATCAATGGCTCAAATCTCGCTGTCTATGGGCGTCATTGCTCTAATTATCACTTATGTAATCGGACTGTCCGCCGCCGTATTTATGGCACGGCACAAAGGGCGGTGGGGAGATCGCATCGGTGTTATTATTGTGACGGTTCTAATATCCGTTCCAAGCCTTGCGTTTATCTATCTCTTTCGCTTTATAGGAAATACTGTATTTGGTTTGCCGGCAGATTTCCCGGTGCTGGGTGGACAGGACATCCGTTCCTATATTTTGCCGACGGTCATTCTGGGATTGCTTTCTGTTTCGGGCTTGGTGATATGGGTGCGCAGATACATGATTGATCAGGCATCAGCGGATTATGTTCATTTTGCCCGTGCAAAAGGATTGTCCGAGCGTGAGATATCCAACAACCATATCCTTAAGAATGCCATGATCCCTATTGTCAACCAAATTCCGGGAGCGGTTATCCTGTCGATCGCCGGGGCTACTATCACCGAAACAGTATTTGCCGCTCCTGGGATGGGGAAGATGCTGCCGGATGCAATCAAGGCATACAACAATTCGATGGTGATAGGTCTTGTCTTTATCTTTACAACGTTATCGATTATTTCTGTTCTGCTGGGGGATATATTAATGACAA
Source organism: Anaerocolumna jejuensis DSM 15929 (assembly GCF_900142215.1). Lineage (GTDB taxonomy): Bacteria > Bacillota > Clostridia > Lachnospirales > Lachnospiraceae > Anaerocolumna > Anaerocolumna jejuensis. Next base: position 15,426 of record NZ_FRAC01000044.1, read on the forward strand.
TTATCGACCCTAGAATTAGTTTATCGGTAAAGAAGGGAGCACATTAGGATGGACCAAGTATATGATACCGCGGGTAAAGACACTAGGGATAAGTTTACGTTTGTAAAGCTGGATACTGTCGCATCTGAAAAGATCGACGCCCCCCGTTATTCCTACTGGCGCTCCGTCGCCCGACAATTTTTCAGCAGCAAAGTGGCGATTGGGATGCTGCTACTGCTGCTGATCATTATGGGCTTTTCCTTTATTCAACCGTTGTTCAGCGGTTATGATTTCATGGATACAGAAAGTATCAACGATTTCGGAGCACGCTATAATTGGCCATCTCTGGGGCAATGGTTCGGTACTGATGCCAACGGACAATCGCTGTTTGATGTTGTCTGGGCAGGCGCGCGGACCTCTATCGCAGTAGGCGTGCTCGCTACGGTAATCAACACGGTCATTGGAGTGATTGTTGGGGCTATCTGGGGAAGTTCAAAAGCAGTGGATAAGTTTATGATCGAAATCTACAATGTTGTGTCCAATGTTCCGGTACTGCTGATTGTAATTGTTTTGTCCTATGCATTCGGCAGCGGGTTTTGGAATCTGCTCTTTGCAATGTGCGCGACCAGTTGGATCTCAACTGCGTATTTTATCCGTGTACAGGTCATGATTCGGCGTGACAGCGAGTACAATCTGGCTTCCAAAGCTTTGGGAACAAGATCGGTAAGGCTGATCACCAGGAACATCCTGCCCTACCTGATTTCCGTCATTGTGACAGACATTTCACGCAGCATGCCCAGCTTCATCTCCTATGAAGTTTTTCTTTCTTACTTAGGTGTCGGATTGAGCGCGAATGTTCCTTCCTTAGGCAGGGTCATCGCAAAGTATACGTCAAATATTACAAATTATCCGTATCTCTTCTGGATTCCTGTAATCGTACTGGCTTTAGTGACCGTATCCATGTATATCGTGGGTCAGGCTCTGGCAGATGCATCGGATCCAAGAACCCACAGATGAGGAGGAAAATATGGCAAATAAAAAAGAACCAATCTTATCTGCACAAAATCTTATGGTCAAATTTAAAGTACGCGACCGTATTCTGACAGCTGTCCGAAACGTGTCTCTTGACCTTAATGAAAATGAGACCCTGGCAATAGTTGGTGAATCAGGCTCAGGTAAATCTGTCCTGACGAAAACCTTCACTGGTATGCTGGATTCCAACGGGTATATTGATCAAGGACATATCATTTATAACGGTCAGGACCTGACGGAACTGAAACGGAACAAAGACTGGGAGAAAATCCGGGGTACTCAGATTGCTGTGATTTTCCAAGATCCAATGACATCTTTGAACCCGATTCGTACGATTGGATCACAAATTACGGAAGTGATTGTGAAGCATCAGAAGAAAAGCAGCAGTGAAGCAAAACAGGAGGCCATTAAACTGATGGAAAGAGCCGGAATTCACGACGCGCCGAAACGTTTCAATGATTATCCCTTTGAATATTCCGGCGGGATGCGTCAGCGGATAGTGATCGCAATTGCGTTGGCCTGCCATCCCAAAATCTTAATCTGCGATGAGCCAACGACTGCCCTGGATGTTACAATTCAGGCACAGATCCTTGACCTGATTAAGAGCCTGCAAAAAGATTATGGGTTTACGACAATTTATATTACACATGACCTTGGGGTGGTGGCATCTGTTGCTGACAAAGTCGCGGTCATGTATGCCGGGCAAATCGTAGAATACGGAACGGTCGATGAAATCTTCTTCGATGCAAAGCACCCCTATACCTGGAGTTTGTTGTCTTCCTTGCCCCAACTGGGGATTAAGGGGGAAGAGCTGTGCTCCATTCCCGGAACACCGCCTTCCCTATACCATGAAATAAAAGGGGATGCTTTTGCGCCGCGTAACCCATACGCGATGAAAATTGATTTTGAAGAGGAGCCCCCGTTCTTCTATGTAAGCGCGACTCATGGGGCCAAAACATGGTTACTGGATCCACGCGCTCCCAAAATAGAGATGCCGGAAGGAATTCGTAATCTTGATGAGAAAATGAAAGCCTTGGTGAATCACAGGGGGGATTATAAAAATTTGCCGAAAGGAGAGGGTTCAGATGAGTGAGAACAAGGATAAAAAAGAAGTCTTGCTATCGCTTAAAAATGTCCAGATCTCTTTTGGCGAAGGACGAAAAAAATTTGTAGCTGCCAATAACATCAATTTCGACATCTATAAAGGGGAAACCTTTGCCCTCGTGGGAGAATCAGGCTCGGGTAAAACAACGATTGGCCGTGCTATCGTACGTTTGAAGGAAACCAGTGAAGGGGATATCCTTTTCAAAGGGAAGAAGATTAACCGAAAAATATCCAGGAATGAAAAGGAGGAAGTCATCCGAAGCATCCAGATGATCTTTCAAGACCCGGCCGCTTCCTTGAACGATCGGGCAACGATTGAATACATCATCTCGGAAGGATTATATAATTTCCATTTATATAAAAACGATGGGGACCGGCTGGACAAAATTACGAAGATGATTTCGGAAGTTGGTCTGCTCCCAGAACATCTGACACGTTATCCCCATGAATTTTCCGGCGGTCAGCGCCAACGGATTGGTATTGCCCGGGCTCTGGTAATGAATCCGGAGCTGGTGGTCGCTGATGAACCGATTTCCGCACTGGACGTGTCTATCCGTGCGCAGGTGCTGAACTTGATGAAACGGCTCCAGCGGGAAAAGGACTTGACCTACCTTTTTATCGCACATGACCTTTCCGTCGTCAGATTTATTTCCGACCGTATCGCAGTCATACAAAGGGGAACAATTGTGGAACTGGCGGAAGCGGAGGAATTGTTCCTGCATCCCATTCACCCTTATTCCAAGTCGCTTTTGTCCGCTGTACCTATCCCGGATCCTGAGATCGAGCGGAACAAACAGTTGATCGTCTATGATGAATCAATTCATGACTACAGGGCCGATAAACCCTCTTTCGTGGAAATTTTGCCGGGACACTTTGTCTGGGCAAACAAAGCGGAGGAAGCGAGGTACCGTAAGGAGCTTTCATGAACGAGAGAAGAGGTTTACCTAATAAGTGTGATGAAGACCAATGTCAATGGGCGAATTTAAAAAGCCGCCGGACTGCATCATAATAAACAACAGCCCGGCGGTTATTTCGGTTTTATAGAGGGGAAGATATATTATTCTTCGTCTTCGCCTTCTTCTTCGTCTCCAAACATTTCATCGAATTCTTCGCTGTCCATTAACTCATCAAAGGCATCGGAAACAGCTTCAAATTCTTCGTCATTTTCAATGTTAAGCAGTTCGATTTCGTCATTGTCATGCTCAATGAATTGATATAAGAAGATTTCGCTCTCTTCGTCTTCGTCGCTGTCAGCGGGTACAAGTGCGATATAATCCTTCTCTCCAACAGGGAATATACAAAGAACTTCACATTCTAACTCACTGCCGTCATCCAGTGTTAGGGTTACATTCATATGCTCATGTTCATGATCATGATCATGTCCGCAGCCGCAATCATGGCCGTGTACGTGTTCGCTCATTTAAAATACCTCTCTTTCGGTATGCCTGCTGTTCGTAAAGGCATAAATTATTATACAGGGAGTAACGAAAAAATCGCTTTTCTAAGCTCCCTTTGTAGTACAATTTGACTTTAACAGATACAGCGTTAAATTGCAAGGCTAACTTGGGTAAAATAGAGAGATAATTTTATGAAAACATATTGACAATAAGCGAAATTTGAATAAAATAGACAATAGATTTGACTGGATGGGTAAAGCCCTCAAACAGGCTTGTTTTAAGCGCTTGCGGGATTTGGGGCTATAGGGAGAGGAGAACATTTCGTGTCTACAATTAATGCGAATGATAGCGGAAGAGCTACAGATGACCGCAGCTTAAACAGGCATAATCAGAGTATGACGAATGCACACGGCAGATCAGCTAATAATACCAGTAAACCTTATATACCGGGGAGTAATGGCAAGAGTACCAGGAATCAGACAGCATGGAATAACAAGGAACATAGGAATGGGAAGATTAGCAGAGATACAAAGCCAGACGGCAGGTCCTCAGGCTATAATAACAGGGACAGCAGCGATCTAAAGGCAGCTGGCTATCCTGACAGGAGAAACAAGGATACAAGAAATACCTCATATACAAAGTATACAGGTCAAAACAGCAACAGAGATGCAAAGGCTGTAAATTACGGCGCCAGAGATAACAATAACGGGAGGACGGCTGCCGGCGGGAAGCCTTTCTCACCTGGAAATAAAGAATATAAAGGAAAGAAGCCTTATGGAACCTATGGTAAGGACAGCTATGGCGGTGGAAATGGCTTTCATAAGGATGACGATTACGAAGAGAATAACCAGCGCCGAAAAGGCTGTTCATCTGGCGGCCAGCGCAGTGATGGAAAGGCGAAAGGCACCAGGGACAAGGAAAAAGAACCCCAGTCGGATAAGCTGGAAACCGTCAGGCGTCTGGAAAAGGAAAAAAAAGCACTGGAGCGTAAAAGCCAGGAATTAGAAAAAGAGAAGCAGAGCAAACCCCAGCTGAAGAAGAAGCGGACCAGCAATGTCGATTGGACAAAGGGCTATGCAAAAGGGCTGTATGGGGATGACGATGAAGAGGATTACTCCGAGTACTTCTAAGAAGTACTATGCATAAGTACTTTTATCACGAAAGAATTATAGATATAGGAAGCATAAAGTAAAAGCATCTTTGGAGGAAACAAAAAAGATGCTTTTACTTATCTGAGCTGGATAGATACCAGGAGGCAGCAGAAACATTTAAAGTGAGGAACCAATGGGAGATACAGCAGAAATAATTAAAATATCGGTTAGAAATCTGGTAGAATTTATATTCCGCTCCGGTGACCTTGATAACAGGGTGGGAGGAAGAAGAGAAGCAGATGCCATGCAGGAAGGCAGCCGGATTCACAGAAAAATTCAAAAACAGATGGGCAGCAGCTATACTGCCGAGGTCCCTCTCAGCCTAACCCTCCCCATATGCAGGGAAGACATTGAATTCCTTTTGGTGGTAGAGGGCAGAGCGGATGGAATCATAAAGGAAGAAGAGGCTGTTATCATCGATGAAATCAAAGGAATGTACATGGACCTTGAGTACCTTTCGGAGCCGGTGCCGGTACATAAGGCCCAGGCTATGTGCTATGCCTATATATATGCCTTGCAGAATGAGCTTGAAAAAATAGGAATACGCATGACCTATTGTAATCTTGAAACCGAAGATAAGAAATACTTCGAGGAAACCTTGGATTTTGCAGACCTAAGCCAGTGGTTTGAAAGGCTTAAGGAGCAATATGCCAAATGGGCTCTCTGGCAGATAAAATGGGGCAGGAAACGGAATGAAAGTATTAAGGCAATGGAATTCCCGTTTCCCTACAGGGAAGGGCAGAAGAAGCTGGTCTCTGATGTATACCTTACTGTCCTTCGGAATAAAAGACTGTTTATTGAAGCCCCCACCGGCGTAGGAAAGACCATATCCACTGTCTTTCCTTCGATTAAAGCGATGGGGGAAGGGCTGGTACAAAAGCTGTTCTATCTGACTGCCAAGACGATTACCAGGACAGTGGCGGAGGAAACGAAGCAGCTGTTAACGGAAAAGGGCTTACTGCTGAAGGCGGTTACCATAACAGCTAAGGATAAGATATGTATCCTTGACAAGGCCGACTGTAATCCGGATAGCTGCCCGAGGGCAAAGGGACATTTTGACAGGGTCAATGAGGCGGTCTTTGACTTGCTTACCTCGGAGGATGATATATCCAGGGAGAAGATTCTTGAGTATGCCGGAAAGCATGAGGTATGCCCCTTTGAAATGTGCCTGGATACGGCAACCTGGGCAGATATGATAATCTGTGATTATAACTATGTATTTGACCCGAATGTATATCTGAAACGGTTTTTTCAGAATGAAAAGAAGAATGATTATGCATTCCTGATCGATGAAGCCCATAATCTGGTGGACCGTGCCAGAGAGATGTACAGTGCTGTGCTTATAAAGGAAGAAATCTTACAGGTAAAGAGGCTGGTAAAGGGAAAGGATAAGGCCCTGGAAAAAGCCCTCGATACGGTAAACAACGACCTTTTAAAGCTGAAAAGGGAATGTGATGAAACCAAGGAACAGGAAAATGTATCGGATCTAGTCCTTCATCTGATGCACCTTATGAGCAAATATGAGGACTTCCTTACAGAGCATAAGGATTTTGATGGCAAGGATGAGGTGCTGTCCACCTATATGAATATCAGGCATTTCCTTGGAATCTATGATGTTTACAATGATAAATATATCACCTATACCGACTATACGGAGCAGGGAGAATTTTTTATTAAGCTTTTGTGCATGGACCCCTCCGATAATTTAAAGACCCGGCTGGATAAGGTGAAAAGTGCTGTATTCTTTTCTGCAACGCTGCTGCCGATTCGGTATTACATGGAGCAGCTTGGCGGAAGGGAAGAGGATTATGCCGTCTATGCTCCTTCGCCTTTTGATAAGGAAAACCGCTTCATTGCCGTAGGTAGGGATGTAAGTACCAAATATACAAAAAGAAATGAGAAAGAATATCGGAAAATTATTGAGTATATCAGAGTATTTACAGAAAGCAGACAGGGCAATTACATGGTGTTTTTTCCATCCTATCAGATGCTGAACCAGATAGAAGAGCTGTCCAGGGGAATCCTTGACAATGTAACTGTTCAGGGAAGCTCTATGACGGAGGAGGAAAAGGAAGGCTTTTTAAATGATTTTACAGCGAATCCGGAAGCTACAAGAATTGCCTTTTGCGTAATGGGGGGAATTTTCAGTGAGGGTATTGACTTAAAGCACGACCGCCTGATCGGTGCTGTTATTGTAGGAGCGGGGCTCCCCATGGTGTGCGGAGAAAAGGAACTGTTTCGGAAATACTACCAGGAGACCAGGAGCAGCGGCTTTGAATATGCCTATCTGTACCAAGGAATGAATAAGGTCCTTCAATCTGCCGGAAGAGTAATAAGGACCACCGAAGATAAGGGAGCGATTCTCCTTTTGGAAGAAAGGTTTTTAGATAACCGCTACCAGGAGCTCTTTCCCAGGGAATGGTTTCCTTATCAGGTGGTAAATAAAGATGGACTAAAGAATCTGATAGATGAATTTTGGCAAAGTAATTGACATAGCAAGAAATTGGAGTGTCAATTTCTTGCTATGTTAAGTTACCGGTCAGGTAAGATATTTAAAAATGGAGGGAGCTTCTGTTTGAGTAGAAGCGGCGTGAGCTTTCCAAAAAATCCATCCCTTTGACGTCCTGGTAAGTGCGGTTGAGAAGGTGATAAAGCAGACCGCCCAGAAAACCGCCAAGTAAACCATAAAGGATATCTTCAACATCGCCTCTGCCTATATTAAGTACACCCTGCATTATCTCTATTAAGGCAGGGAACAGAAGTAGTAAAAGAAATCGTATGGTACGGGGCTTTCTTCTTGTAAGCAGTATAAGGAAGAAACCGTAGGGAAGATAGATCAGGACCCTGTCTGCCAGATAAGAAAATATCTGCGGCAGGGCTGCATTTTTATCAATAAGGTCTGTTATAAAACCGGCCAGTGTTAAAAAGGGTATAAAGTTAAAAGAAGTAAGCTCTGTGTTATAATGGCTGTCGGTATTGGAGAGAAACAGCCAGTAAAGAAGGAAGGCGGCATAAGCCAGCAGAAACACTACGGAGCTGTTACGGAAATAGCTCTTGAAGCTGGTAAAGCGGCTGCCCTCATCCCATAAATTTCTAAGAGTAGAATATATAACACAGCATGTCCAGTGTATGATTGGAAATAATAAGAGCCAGGGAGAATAAGAAATCAGGTCCGAATCATTTCCCATATATAGAAGAAAGAGAATAATGCCCCACATCAGAAGATGCAGGAGCTGATAACTAAAGCAGGTCTCAAATTGCAGGCTAAGCACCAGTACAATATGACAGAAAAGCAATCCCAGTAAGGCGGCAATCAGAAAGGTCACTACAGAGACCTTAAAAAAATAATAGGCTGTAAACTCAAGAACAATGGTTAAAATACTAAACAGGATAACAGCTGTCGTGGTATAGGATGTACTTTTTTGCATAACAGGCACCTTCTTTCTGCATTTGTATGAATCTATCAGAGCGAAAAATGCAATGCATTTTTCAAGCTTGCTCTTTGATTATTGTAATAATTGTACTTTATTGTGGAGACAGGTAACGGTAACTTCGGAAAAATCTCCAGGGCATTCCCCATCCAGATGGATGACCTGAGGAGACTTAAGCTTTACACTCAGTTCCCTGCAATGAAAGGTTTCCACTCCTCGAAAGCCGGCATGCTTTCCGACCAACAGGAAAGGCAGTATTGTTATCAGCTTCGGCTTTGAAAGGCCGTGAACGAAACAGATGGAAAGCTTTCCGTCATTAGGGTCTGCTTCCGGTGCCATTTTCATACCGCCGCCTTCATATTTTTGTATCATGGAGGTGACTAAGAGAAGCTTCCGGTAATTTTTATAAGGACCCCCATCAGCGGAAATCATGCCTTCCATAAAAGGTCTTGCAAAGAGCTGTTTGAGAGCCAGAATGATATAGGTCAGTTTGCCCAGCTTTATGTGGTTTAAAAAGTTTTTTAATGGAGCATGTAAGGCTTCCCTGCAAACGGAGGCATCATAGCCCAGTCCGGTACTGACTAAAAAGACATTATGCAGCTCCTTATCGGGAGTGGTTACAAGTCCCATATCCATTAAGTGGAGTTCTTTGCTGTTTAATATCCGGTCCAGATTTTCCAGCGGATTTTTGGATAGCCCGAGACTCCTGCCAAGGTCATTGCTGGACCCTGCCGGTATGTAACCTATATGAGCCCTTTCTATATCGGGAATACCATTGACTACTTCATTGACTGTTCCGTCACCGCCTATAATTACAAGCTTTAAAATGCCGGCGTTTTCAGAAAAGATATGTTCCGCGAGTTCTCTTCCATGACCTGCATGGGTGGTCAGGCAGCTTACGTATTCGATTGACCGCCTGTCTAACTCCTTTTGGACCTGATGCCAGATGTGTATTCCTTTACCGGTACAGGAGTGTGGATTTATTATAAAGTAGTACATGAATTCCCCTATTCTAGCGCATGCGCATATAACGTTCAATCTATGTAAATTCTATCGAATCTTATAAGCAAAGTCAACACTGCTTTTGTGAAAAAACACAAGAAAAAGATTATTACAGATGCCATGCAAAACATATGACAAATGTAACTTGAGTAAAGAGCCGGATTTCGGTATGATAGAAACATAAATTCAAGGAGGTAAAATTTGATATGAAGTTAACACCATCCAATCTAATATGGGGGATTTTATTTATTATACTAGGCATCGGTTTCGGAGGAGATGTAATGGGTCTGTGGAATTTTAACCTGTTCTTTTCCGGCTGGTGGACGTTATTTATCATTATACCAAGTGCAGTAAGCATTTTTCAGAACGGAGCGAGGACAGGAAATATCGTTTGGCTTGCCATTGGTGTCATGCTCTTTTTAGGACAGCAGGATATAGTGGATTTTGATATAATAGGTAAGCTTATAGTTCCCATTATCTTTGTACTGATCGGATTCAGCATAATATTCCGCAATTCCTTTCATACAAATAGAGATCAGTATAAAAATGTAAAGTTTCAGGGCGGTATGAACCAGCACTCCGCAATTTTCGCCGGAAATGAATATCATATACGGGGCGAGAGATTTTTAGGTACCAATATGAACGCTATCTTTGGCGGAGTGGAGCTGGATTTAAGAGAAGCAATTATTGAGGAAGATATTGTAATAAACGCAACGGTCGCTTTTGGCGGTATTGATATTTCAGTACCGGGCAATGTTAATGTTAAGGTATCCAATATACCTATCTTTGGTGGTGTAAGTAATAAGGCCGGCAGGACCTATAATGAATCACTGCCCACTATTTACGTGAATTCCACCTGTATGTTTGGAGGGATTGATATTAAATGAGTGAATTTCAGAAAATAATAAAGTATGCGGCAATGGCCTTTGCCATCTTTCTGGCTGTGGGCATCATAACAGGCATAATCGGAGGGGTATTGGCGCTGACAGGAGTCATATCAGCAGTCTCGGACACGAATACAGAAAGTGCTTCAGGTGGAGGGACTATGGATTTTGACAAGGAATTTGAAGGAATCAGCAATTTTCATATTAAGAACGGAGTCGGTGAACTTTCCTTAGTAAAGGGAAGCGGTGATAAGGTAAGAGTAACGGCTGCAGATGTTACAAAGGATTTCCGCGCATCGGTTATTTCCGGGGATGAATTAAATATCACCACAAAAACGAATTTCTGGCATATATTTAACTGGGGAATCAAAATACACACAAAGCCACGTATCACGGTGTATCTGCCGGAGAATTTTGAAGGGAAAAATGTCATAATAGATGCCGGTGCCGGAAATATAAAGCTGGAGGACTTGAACTGTGAAAAGCTTGATATCAATGCCGGAGTCGGAAATATAAACGGTGACAATGTAAAGACCCAAAGGCTTACGGTTGACGGCGGAGTGGGCGAAATAAGCATGTACGGTGTGACGGCAGAAGGCTCGGATATTAATGCCGGAGTTGGAAATATCCGTATTCAGGGAGCACTTTACGGTAGAAATACCGTGGATGCCGGAGTGGGGGATATTACCCTGACCCTGAAGGGTTCAACTGACAATTACAATATTAAGGTAGATCCTGGCATCGGAAATATTTATATAGACGGTAATAAATACGGACAGATGTCCTGGAATAATAAAACGGCTGAAAATTCCTTTGATATTGACGGCGGAGTGGGTAACATCCACGTTGATTTCAAAAATGATTAGCTGAGTTAAAAATACGGATGATGCATGAAAAAGCGGCTTATTGCCGCTTTTTCGTGCATTTATTATATTGAGAAAGAAAGTTGCTTTTAATTTCGTATACTAAAGGACATATATGGAAATAAATATAGGAATATAAGTGTAATCTTATCTTTGCCTGCCCTAAACTTAGGTTATACATGACATTACTGATAAAATATGGTATACTATCCATTAGTTTTAAAAAGGGAAGTCATTTTATAAGTGACAACAGGGGAAGGGATGGATTCCAAGAAAAATAAGGAGGTACAATATGGCCAGAAATATAAAAAGCAGCAAGGAATTAGGCAGCTTAACAGATTATGAGCTCCTTTCGGAAGAGGAGTTAAAAGACATAAATAGTTTTGGGGTACTGTTAAAACATAAGAAAACAGGTGCCAGAATAGCGATTGTTTCCAACGATGATAACAACAAGGTATTTTCCGTAGGCTTTCGTACGCCTCCCTTTGACAGCACAGGAGTAGCCCATATTATTGAACATTCCGTACTGTGCGGCTCCAGGGACTTTCCAGCCAAGGATCCGTTTATTGAACTTGCCAAGGGCTCTTTAAATACCTTTTTAAATGCAATGACCTATCCGGATAAGACCATATATCCGGTAGCCAGCTGCAACGAGCAGGATTTTCAAAATCTGATGCACGTATATATGGATGCGGTTTTCTATCCGAATATGTACAAGAAGGAGGAAATCTTTAAACAGGAGGGCTGGCATTACGAGCTGGAACACGAAGACAGCGAGCTTATTTATAATGGTGTGGTCTATAATGAAATGAAGGGTGCTTTCTCTTCACCGGAGCAGTTTCTGTTCCGTACCATTCAAAATGCCCTTTTCCCGGATACGGCTTACGGCGTAGAATCCGGCGGAGACCCTGATTACATTCCGGATTTGACCTATACAGGCTTTCTGGATTTTCATAAAAGATATTACCATCCCTCCAATAGCTATATCTATCTGTACGGAGATATGGATGTAAATGAAAAGCTTGACTGGCTCCATGAAAAATATTTAAGCCAGTTCGAGTATCATTATGTGGATTCCGAAATAAAATTCCAGGAGCCCTTTAAGGAGAGAAGGGATCTGACCACCTTTTATCCCTTAAGTGAACAGGAAGAGCTGGCTTCTAATACCTATTACAGCTATAATATGTCCATTGGCACCAGCCTTGACAGTGAATTGTGCATGGCTTTTCAGATACTGGAATATGTCCTGCTTTCTTCACCGGGAGCTCCACTTAAGCAGGCTTTACTGGATGCGGGCATTGGTAAGGACATCATCAGCAGCTTTGACGGGGACACCTATCAGCCCATATTCTCTGTTATTGCAAAGAATGCGGACATTAACCAAAAGGATGATTTCCTCAGGGTTATAAAGGCTACTCTGGAAAAAGTGGTAAAAGAGGGAATCGACGAAAAGTCCCTGCGTGCTGCTATTAATTACTATGAATTCAAGTACAGAGAAGCGGATTTCGGACAGTTCCCTAAGGGACTTATGTATGGAATCCAAATGCTGGGCAGCTGGCTCTATGATGATTCCAAGCCCTTTATCAAGCTGAATTCCAATACTCTGTTTGAAAATCTTAAGGATAAAATCAATACGGACTACTATGTCAGACTGATTGAAAACTATTTACTGGGCAATCCTCATGTAGCCCTGGTAACACTTGTGCCCAAGAAGGGACTCAATTCTGAAAAAGAAGAGAAGCTGAAGGGAAAATTACAGGCCTATAAAGAAAGCCTTTCCGGAGAAGAAATCCGGAAGCTGATAGAGGACACCAGCAGCCTGAAAGAATATCAGGATACGCCGTCTACGAAAGAGGAGCTTGAAAGTATTCCTCTTCTCAGTGTGGAGGATATCGATAAGAAATCACAGCCCTTTTACAATGAGGAAAAGGATGTGGATGGCATTACCATCGTGCACCACAATGTATTTACCAACGGTATTGCTTATATGAGGCTGATATTTGACCTGGAGGACATCCCCAAGGAGCTGACACCTTATATCGGACTTCTTTCCTCCGTCCTGGGACTTGTGGATACCGAGCATTACAGCTACCTGGAACTGTCCAATGAAATCAATATCCATACGGGAGGAATCAGCTGTGATTTAAGCTGTTATGGCAAAAAGAACAGCATGAACCAATACCTGCCGGCTCTGATAATGGATGTAAAGGCCCTCTATGAGGAGATGGACGATGCCTTTGATTTACTGAAGGAAATCATAAGCTTTACCAAACTGGAGGATAAAAAGCGCCTCCTGGAAATTGTATCCGAGATTAAATCCAGACTCCTTATGCACCTGACCTCCGCAGGACATTCTGCTGCTGTAGACAGGGCAATGTCATATTTTTCGGAAAGCTCCAGATTCAGCGAAGAAGTTAAGGGTATCGCTTTTTATAAATTTATTGAAAAGCTGGAAGCAAACTTTATTGAGGAAGCAGATGAAGTTATCCGCAAATTAAAGCTTTTAATGAACTATATCTTCCGCAAGGAGAATCTCATTATCAGTTTTACCTCCAATACAGAAGGCCTTGATACCTTAAAGGGCAAGCTGCTTCCTTTTGTAGAACAGCTGAAGGAAGAGCCTGTTGAAAAAGAAGAGGAGCATTTTGAATTAAGAAAGGCAAATGAAGGCTTTAAGACTTCCGGGCAGGTGCAGTATGTGGCAAGGACAGGTAATTTCCTGCGGGCCGGCTATCAGTACACCGGTGCCTTAGAGGTATTAAAGGTGATTTTAAGCTATGAGTACCTTTGGACCAATATCCGTGTTAAGGGCGGAGCCTATGGCTGCATGTGCGGCTTCTCAAGCATCAGCGGCAACGGATATTTTACTTCCTACAGGGACCCGAATCTGAAGGAAACCAATGAAATCTATGATAAAACAGCCGAATATATCCGAAACTTTACGGCGGATGAACGGGACATGACAAAATATATTATCGGAACCATCAGCGGAATTGATACTCCACGTACACCCCGCATGAAGGGAGACGCCTCCATGGGAGCCTATATTACAGGGCTTAAGGAGGAAGATGTACAAAGGCAGAGAGATGAAGTGCTTCATGCCACAAAGGAAGACATCCGAAAGCTTGCGGATATCGTAAAGGCTATTATGGACTGCGGCAATCTCTGTGTAATCGGCAGTGAGAGCAAGATTGAGCAGAACAGGGACTTATTTATGGAAGTAAAGAATCTTTCAAATTAAAAAGATAGAAATGAAGTAAAAACAAAGACAAAAGAAAGTGTGAAGAATCGTAAATGAAAAAGCAAGAATATAAATCGGGGTTTGTGACGTTAATCGGGCGCCCCAATGTGGGAAAATCAACCCTAATGAACCATTTAATCGGACAGAAGATAGCCATAACCTCTGATAAGCCCCAGACCACCAGAAACCGTATACAGACGGTTTACACAGAGGAGGGGGGCCAGATCATCTTCCTGGACACTCCGGGCATCCATAAAGCCAAGAACAAGCTGGGGGAATATATGGTATCCACCGCGGAGCGGACTATGAGAGAAGTGGATGTAGTGCTGTGGCTTGTAGAGCCTACGACCTTTATCGGAGCAGGTGAAAGGCATATTGCCGAGCAGCTGTTAAAGGTAAAGACCCCGGTTATTCTTGTTATCAATAAAGTCGATACCGTAAAAAGAGAGGAAATCCTGAAGTATATCGAAGCCTATAAGGACATTTACTCCTTTGCGGATATTGTACCGGTATCCGCACTAAAGGGTGAAAATACAAAGGAATTAATACGGACCATATTCAAATACCTGCCCCAGGGACCTATGTATTATGATGAGGATACCATCACGGACCAGCCGGAGAAACAGATTACCGCAGAGCTTATCAGAGAGAAGGCCTTAAGGCTCTTAAGCGATGAAATTCCTCATGGTATAGCGGTGGCAATTGACAGCATGAAGGAGAGAAAAGATGGCAGTATGATGGACATTGATGCGACCATTGTATGTGAAAGGGACAGTCATAAGGGTATCATTATCGGAAAAAACGGTGAGAAGTTAAAGCAGATTGGCATGCAGTCCAGAAGAGAAATTGAAAATCTTCTGGACATGAAGGTGAATCTAAAGCTGTGGGTCAAGGTAAAAAAAGATTGGCGTGACAGCGATTTTCTAATAAAGAACTACGGTTACGACAAGCGAGAAATTTAATCCGGACATTTGCAAGCTGGATAGTATTCCCGGTTTAAAACAGGCTTAATGTGGGTATGCTTTTAAGGTAATATAAAAGTCTGTTTTAGAAGGGGGAAATGATATGAGAAACAATGAGTATTGGGAAATATTTGCAAGAAGCGGAAACATACACGATTATTTAAGTTACATTGCTTGTACCGTAGAAAGAGGTATGGAAGTAAGAAACGGTAGCAAGAAAGAGGGTGGCAGCCATAATGACAGCAACGGCTGTGACGGGAATGGTTCTTTCAGCCATGCCCGTGGGTGAGTATGATAAAAGGCTTGTCATACTTACGAAAGAAAAAGGAAAAATCACTGCATTTGCAAAAGGCGCTAGAAAACCCGGTAGTGCCTTTTTAGCATGCAGTAATCCATTTTCCTTTGGAACCTTTGAGCTTTATGAAGGAAGAAGTGCCTATACGGTCCTGGCCGTCAATATTACAAATTATTTTGAAGAATTAAGAGTTGATGTGGAGGGCGCTTACTATGGAATGTACTTTTGTGAGCTGGCGGACTACTATTCCCATGAATTCGAAGACGGAGGAGAAAGCCTTAAGCTCCTTTACCAATCCTTAAAGGCCTTAAGCCTTGAGAATATCGGAAAACCACTGGTAAGAAGAATATATGAGCTTCGCCTGTTTCAGATAAATGGTGTGGCACCCCAGGTATTTGCCTGTGTAAAGTGCGGACGGAAGGAGGAGCTTGTATCCTATAAGGAAACCCTTTCCGGAGTACTTTGTAAGAACTGCCACACTGGCAGCAAGGATACTGTGAAGATATCGGAAGCAGCTCTTTATACCATGCAATACATATTAAGTGCTCCTTTGACAAAGCTTTATACCTTTACCGTATCAGGAGAGGTCTTACAAGAGCTTGAAACCTGTATGGATATCCATGCAAGGGAGCAGATTGATAGAGAATTGAAATCCTTAAAAATCCTGAAAATGATGCTGCTGTAATTTTAGGTTGAAATTAACAGTTTTTAAGGTTAAAATGATAAAGACTTTAACGATATCCAGATGGAGGAAAATTATGAAAAAACTCTATTTTAGTGCAGCCCTTTTGCTATGTCTTGTAATACTTGCCGGCTGCAGTAATAATAAAGAAATTGACACGAAAAATATCCAGAAAGATACCTTTCTGATAAAGAAAGACAGCAGTATCGAAGCCGGTACCGTGGAAAGCTTTGACAAAGGTTACTATGATGTCAAGGAGCTTGATAAATATATTACCAATAAGTTAAACCGGTATAATACGGCAGCGGGAGCGGAAACAGTTACCAAAAAAAGTCTGGAGCTTAAGAATTCCAAGGCAGTACTGGTTCTTACCTATAAGGCCCTGGCGGATTTTAACGGATTTAATAAGACCGATATCAAGCTGCTGACTACGGCAGATGCAATGAGTGGGGATACGGAGATTCCCCAGAGCTTTACGGCGGTAAAAAAGCATAAAACGGTGACAGCCGATAAGGCCCTGGAAAATAATAAATATAATGTGCTGATTGTAAAAGAGAATCTTGACGTATTACTGCAAGGTACTATAAAATATTATTCTGGCGGAACGCTGGTGAATAAGCATAGTATACAGACAGCTGATACAGGCAGTACGTTTATTGTTTACAAGCCGTAATGTAAGAAGGAATTAATAGAGTCTAAGGAGGCAGAGGGAAATAAGATGGAAAAGACAATGGAGAAAATAGTAGCCCTGGCAAAAGCAAGAGGATTTGTATATCCGGGATCTGAAATATACGGAGGTCTTGCCAATACCTGGGATTATGGAAATCTGGGAGTAGAACTGAAAAACAATGTGAAAAAGGCGTGGTGGTCAAAATTCATACAGCAGAATCCTTACAATGTAGGTGTTGACTGCGCCATCTTAATGAACCCTCAGACCTGGGTGGCTTCCGGACATTTAGGCGGTTTCTCCGATCCTTTAATGGACTGTAAGGAATGTCATGAGAGATTCCGTGCCGATAAGCTGATTGAGGACTATGCGGCAGAACATGGAATTACCTTTGAAAATGCCGTGGATGCCTGGTCTCAGGAAGAAATGAAGACATATATTGATGAACATAGTATAAATTGCCCTACCTGCGGCAAACATAATTTTACTGACATCCGCCAGTTCAACCTGATGTTCAAGACCTTCCAGGGTGTAACGGAAGATGCGAAGAATGTTGTATACTTAAGACCTGAAACCGCACAGGGTATATTCGTAAATTTTAAAAATGTACAAAGGACCTCCAGAAAGAAAATACCCTTTGGAATCGGCCAGGTGGGTAAATCCTTCCGTAACGAAATCACACCGGGAAACTTTACCTTCCGTACCAGAGAATTTGAACAGATGGAGCTGGAATTCTTCTGTGAACCCGATACGGACCTTGAATGGTTTGCTTACTGGAAGCAGTTCTGCATTGACTGGCTGTTAACCTTAGGGATGAAGAAAGAGGAGATGCGTGTCAGGGATCATGAAGCCGCTGAGCTTACCTTCTATAGTAAAGCTACGACGGATATTGAGTTCCTGTTCCCCTTTGGCTGGGGTGAATTGTGGGGTATTGCAGACAGAACAGACTATGATTTAACTCAGCATCAGAATGTTTCCAAGGAAGATTTAAGTTATTTTGATGATGAAAAGAAGGTAAAATATGTGCCTTACGTTATTGAGCCTTCTCTTGGAGCGGACAGAGTGACTCTGGCATTCCTTTGCGGTGCTTATGACGAAGAAGATCTGGGCGATGGGGATATCCGTACCGTGCTTCACTTCCATCCGGCACTTGCTCCTGTTAAAATTGGCGTGTTCCCTCTCTCTAAAAAACTTTCAGAAGGAGCGGAGAAAGTATATACGGATTTATGCAAGCTTTATAACTGTGAGTTTGATGACAGGGGAAATATCGGTAAGAGATACAGAAGACAGGATGAAATCGGAACACCTTTTTGTATTACCTATGACTTCGAATCTGAAACCGACGGCTGTGTGACAGTTCGTGACAGGGATTCCATGGAGCAGGAGCGAGTTCGTATTGAAGACTTAAAAGCTTACTTTGAGAAAAAGTTCGAGTTTTAGGAAATTCGATGGAAAAATGAAGTAACAGGCCTTTTATGAAAATAAGGAAATAAAAAATATAATTTTGTAAAAATATTGATAAAAATGTATATTGGCTCATTGCAAATGTGTAAAGTATAATTTTTATCATATATTAAAGGAAAAAAATCTTTCCTTATCTACCAATGTTATGTTATAATGCTAAGTGGTGACTAGAAAGTCAAAATATTGAAATTTTATTAGGAGGTAATTACCAAAATGGCAAAATGGGTATATTTGTTCAAAGAAGGTAAAGCAGATATGAAAAACCTGCTTGGTGGTAAAGGTGCTAACTTAGCCGAAATGACTAATTTAGGACTTCCCATTCCCCAGGGCTTTACTGTAACAACAGAAGCTTGTACCGACTATTATAACAGCGGAAAGAAAATTACTGATGAAATCAAAGGTCAAATCTTTGATGCACTCAAAATCTTAGAAGAACAACAGGGAAAGAGATTTGGCGATACAGAGAATCCTTTATTAGTATCAGTACGTTCCGGTGCCAGAGCTTCCATGCCTGGTATGATGGATACAATTCTTAATTTAGGATTAACTGATGCTGCAGTGGAAGGTTTTGCAAAGAAAACCGGAAACCCTAGATTTGCATACGATTCATATAGAAGATTTATCCAGATGTTCTCTGATGTAGTTATGGAAATCAGCAAAGCTAAATTCGAAAGAGTTTTAGATGAAATCAAAGAGAAGAAAGGTGTTAAATTTGACACTGAACTTACTGCTGATGATTTAAAAGATGTTATTGTTCAGTTCAAAGCTTTATATAAAGCTGAAAAAGGCACAGATTTCCCTCAGGAGCCTACAGAGCAGTTAATTGAAGCTGTTACTGCAGTATTCCGTTCATGGGATAACCCTCGTGCTATTTACTATAGAAGAATGAACGATATCCCTGGCGATTGGGGAACAGCTGTAAATGTACAGGCTATGGTATTTGGTAACATGGGTGATACCTCCGGTACAGGTGTTGCCTTTACTCGTAACCCTTCTACTGGTGAAGCTAAGATTTACGGTGAGTATTTAATCAATGCTCAGGGTGAAGACGTTGTTGCCGGTATCAGAACTCCTCAGCCTATTACTAAGCTGGAGCAGGACATGCCTGAAGTTTATGTAGAGTTCATGAGAATTGCAACACTCTTAGAGAACCACTACAAAGATATGCAGGATATGGAATTCACAATCGAAGACAAGAAGCTTTACTTCTTACAGACACGTAACGGTAAGAGAACAGCTCCTGCCGCTCTTCAGATTGCCTGCGATTTAGTAGACGAAGGAAAGATCACAAAGGAGCAGGCTATTTCAAGAATTGAAGCTAAATCCTTAGATCAGTTATTACATCCCGGATTTGACGTAGCAGCTCTTAAGGCAGCTAAGCCTGTTGGAAAAGCTCTTCCCGCTTCTCCTGGTGCAGCAGCTGGTAAAGTATACTTTACAGCAGAAGATGCTAAGAAGAATCACGAAAAAGGTGAAAGAGTAGTTCTTGTTCGTCTTGAGACATCCCCTGAGGATATCGAAGGTATGCACGCAGCAGAAGGTATCTTAACTGTTCGTGGTGGTATGACCTCTCACGCAGCCGTAGTTGCCCGTGGTATGGGAACAGCTTGTGTATCCGGCTGTGGTGAAATTAATATTGATGAAGAAGCTAAATACTTTACAATCGCTGGACAGACTGTAAAAGAAGGAGATTATATCTCTCTTGACGGTTCTACAGGAAATATCTACATCGGAGATATCCCTACTGTAGAAGCTGCTATCAGCGGTAACTTTGATAGAATTATGACATGGGCTGATGAAATCAGAACATTAAAGGTAAGAACAAATGCAGATACTCCTGCCGATGCAGCTAATGCTGTTAAGTTCGGAGCTGAAGGTATCGGCCTTTGCCGTACAGAGCATATGTTCTTTGATGCAGAGAGAATTCCTAAGATCAGAAAGATGATTCTTTCTAAGACTGTAGAAGCCAGAGAAGAAGCTCTTAATGAATTAATTCCTTTCCAGAAAACTGACTTCAAAGGTTTATACGAAGTTATGGAAGGAAGACCTGTTACTATCCGTTTCTTAGATCCCCCGTTACATGAATTCGTTCCTACAGAAGAAGACGATATCGTTGCATTAGCAAAAGATATGGGTCTTTCCGTAGAAGAAGTAAAAGCAACCTGCGATTCCTTACACGAATTCAATCCTATGATGGGACACAGAGGATGCCGTCTTGCCGTAACATATCCTGAAATCGCTAAGATGCAGACAAGAGCCGTTATGGAAGCTGCTATCGAAGTTAAGAAGGAAAAAGGCTTTGACATCATTCCTGAAATCATGATTCCTTTAGTTGGTGAGAAGAGAGAGTTAAAATTCGTTAAAGACGTTGTAGTTGAAACAGCAGAAGCTGTTAAGAAGGAAAAAGGCTCTGATATCGAATACCATATCGGTACCATGATCGAAATTCCTCGTGCTGCATTACTTGCAAACGAAATAGCTGAAGAAGCTGAATTCTTCTCCTTTGGTACAAACGACTTAACACAGATGACCTTCGGTTTCTCCCGTGATGATGCCGGTAAGTTCTTAGACGCTTACTACACCAACAAGATTTATGAGTCCGATCCTTTCGCAAGACTTGATCAGGACGGTGTTGGCCAGTTAGTTCAAATGGCAGCTGAAAAAGGACGTGCTACAAGACCTAACATCAAGCTTGGTATCTGCGGCGAGCACGGTGGAGATCCTTCAACCGTTGAATTCTGCCACAAGGTAGGATTAAACTATGTATCCTGCTCACCTTTCCGTGTGCCGATTGCAAGACTTGCAGCAGCACAGGCAGTGTTAAATAATAAATAAGATGAGATTTTCTCTGAGAGAAGAACGTAGTTTTTCTTGAGAATAAGTTAGAGACCCTTATATTGACTGAAAAAGTTGATGTAAGGGTTTCTTTTTGATATAATTTAAAAACTTTTATGTAATCTAAGTTCTCCCAGTTTATGATATTTGATAAACTTCCACTGTTGATTCGTTCCTGGATGATGGCAGTCCATTGCTCTAGAGTAAGCGCCTAATTTCGGGGTGTGCCTGAAACCGAAATCCGGGTCCTGTTGCTAGGATTTCGAAATGCGAGCGTTTTACTCCATTTTATTCTTGCAAAGATCCTGGACTGTTGCATTCCAAGGTGCAAGTTTTAATAGTTCCTCATCTGACATTTCCTTGCTTGGACGATGCTCCAGCAGGAACTTCAGATATTCGTATAGATTTAAGTCGTATGCTTTAGCCATATCTACCATGGTAAGGTAAAGCGAGTTGGCTGTTGCGCCATCAGGTGTATCACTAAAAAGCCAGTTCTTACGGCCAACTGTTACCGGACGGATGACATTCTCACTAAGATTGTTGCTTAAACTACATCGCCCATCCTCTAGATACGTCATAATGAAATCGCGGCGGTTCTGGACGTAGGTAATCGCTTTTTTAAGTTTGCTGTTGCTTCCGGGATTGACCTGATTCAACCACGCCAAAAAGCCCTCAATGACCGGTTTGTGATCTTTGAGGCGCCCGCTTCTGTATCTGCTTGTATGAGAACCCTTTTTCCTTATAAGTCCGTTCATACTCAAAGAGCTTATTGCAATACAGGACTCCCTGTACGGCTGTAATCCTTCTCATGTCCTTTCGAGATGGCCTCTAAGAGGTATCTCCGGATGTGAGCAAAGCAGCAACAACGGTTGGTTTCCTTTACTTTGTTATAGCCCTGATAGCCATCGGCCATGAGATAGAATCCAGGTTCAATTCCACTCAGGAATTGCTTCGCATTTTCTCCTGCTCTCGTAGGCGTGTAATTATAGAGAATGATGGGATCAAGTCCATCTTCGCAGGTGCGTACAACCCAAAGATAAGATTTGGAGTGTGCCCTTCGGTCTTTCTCTTTCAGGACCTGGACAGGGGATCGTCCATCATGAGAAACCTCCGCTTTAGAAGTTCCCGATGGAAGAAGTCATATAGTGGCCGAATATATTCCTTGCCAGTTGTAATAATCCAGTGGGCCATAGAGGTAGTCCAATCGGAGCGTTCATCTGCAGAAAGTCCTGTTCCTGACGGTACAGGGGTATATATAACCCATATTTTCGATAAATGATATATGCTAACAATGATTTAGAAGCATAGCTTCCGGAAATCAATGCGGGCTTTCCGTTATCTTTAATAAACTGTGGTTCTTCTGTCGCTTTGCATTCCGGGCAGGAATGTGGTAGCCATGTATTCAATCCGTTCAAGCTTTGGTGGAGTATATATCACTTCGCTTCGGACTAATTCGGTTCCAATAGGGACCATTTCCGTGCCACAGATCGGACATTTCTTCTCTTCATCGGTGAGAGTGTCCACCGCGACCTGCCTGATAGGAATGCCATCAAACTGTTCCTCCAGAGAAGGCTTAGGCTTACGGTTCTTCTTCGGGGCAGGAACGATTTCCGGCTCGATTCGTTCTACCGGCTTTTCTTCTTCTGGAAGACCGCCGAAGAGACTTAACTGGCCAGCAATATCATCCATACGGCGCTCACTGGATGAGCCGAAATACTTTTGGCGGAACCACGCTGACTCAGCTTTGAGATTATCATTCTCCATCTGTTGTTTGACAATCGTCTCGTTAAGAGTCTTGATGGTAGTATTCAGCTCGGAAATCATATCTTTAAGCTCTATGAATTGGATATCCTTACTACTGTTTGCCATGTTTTTGCTCCTTCATCAACTACATTTAGTATACCATAAAAGGAGATAAAAATCCAGTAAAGTCAATGGTTTCATGCATGTTTCAATGCTTTTGGCTGTTCGATTTCAAGCCCTGACATGAGCCAGTCGAATTGCTGCCAGGTAATGGCGTTTACCTCACTGCGGTTTCTTGGCCAGCGATATTTGCCCTTTATAAGATCAAGTTTCTTATAAAGCAAAACGAAACCATCTGGCTCTCGAAGTAAGACTTTGATGCGGTCGCATCTCTTACCGCAAAAAAAATAGATAGAGCGGCCATCTGGTTCGGCTTTCAGCTGGTCCAAAATGATAGCATAGAGACCGTCTATCGCTTTTCGCATATCGGTATACCCACATTATCTTAATGTTTGGATAATGTGGCTTATCCTCATAGAATTATTATCCTCATCTTTTCATTA
>NZ_FRAC01000036.1 GCF_900142215.1 Anaerocolumna jejuensis DSM 15929
TCATACAAAAGCCTCTCTCTATCAAACATTTCCGGCAGAGGAGGCATTTGAGTTGGCAAAACGGCTGGAAATTCATTATACCCCAAAGCATGGAAGCTGGCTCAATATAGCTGAAATAGAACTGAATGTCATGACAAGGCAGTGTTTAAAACGGCGAATATCAAAGATTGAAAAACTAAGCCAGCAGCTATCTGCTTGGGAACAAGAGCGTAACAGTAGCAAAGCAACTGTACAATGGCAGTTTAAAACAACAGATGCAAGAATAAAGTTGGCATCTTTATATCCAAAGCTTATAAGACCAGTTATCGATTTGGCTTCACACTAGTTTTGGTACAATAACAATAAGAGCCCTCTGGGCGTGTTTGCATACATTGACATTTATAGTTTACAGCATGGTGCAATGGATAGATCTATATTCAGAAGGAGAATAGCCAAAGTTTTTTTTGAACATCCTTCCAAAGTGTGTTATATCAGAAAAGCCAACCCTCTCAATAATCTCAGAGACTGGTAATAGAGTTTCTTTGAGCATTTTCGACGCTAAATACAGTCTTAGCCTAATAAGATACTCCATTACTGGATAACCTGTAATCTCACGAAATCTTTCTGTTAACGTGGTTCTGTTGATAAGAAATTTATTGGTAAGCTCCTGTATGGTTATTTTATTCATATAATTTGTGTATAAATACAGAATTATCTCTTTGATTTCACCAGGATCTTTATCAAGTTCTACGCTTTCAAGGGTTTCATCAATAATTAGTAATCTTGATAGCAAAAAAAGCATTTCTATTAGATAGGTTCTGCTCCTGCAGGGCCAATCATTATCCTTTTGTATATCCAAGGCATCTTTTATATTGTCAATAATGTTACTGATTCTGTGTGCATTGCTCGGACCAAGGTGCAGCAGACCCATAGATTCATTTGTTTTTCTTAAAAACGGGTTTAACCAGTATAGATCTTGTATTTCATTTACAGATAGCTGATTATAAGATGCTTTAAGTACAGGAAAATCGAAATGTTGATTGATAATTTGTGGATGAAAGAGGATAGCTGTACACTGAAGAGATACCTCTGATTCCAAAAAAAATGTATCTGTCTCATTCAGGCAGAGGGCAGAAGGAGCTACGATGATTTGCTTACGATTATTAAGAGTAAGTATTCCGGTACCAGAGATAACAAAAATCATTTTATAATGATCTCGCTTATTTGCACCATCTGAGAAACAATTTTCATTTGTATGGTAGATAGGAAGCTGATAGCCCTGATAAAATTTCCTACCCTCTGTAAAGTACATACTCATACGACACCTCCTGAGCAATGATATTTTTAATTATATCACTGCTCAGGAAAAAAATACAGGAATTTCTATTATTTACCAAGTATTTTTAACTCTTCACACAGCTTTAATCCGAAAGCTACTGAAGCATCTGGATTTCTTCCTGTAACAATATTGCCGGATACAACAACCTCTTTATCAACATATTTAACACCATTGTTTGTTAATTCCTTAATACCATCACTCCAGGGGAACATGGTTGCTTTTTTATCCTTGAGAATACCAGCTCTTGCCAAAATCGGCGGTGCTGCACATATTGCTGCTATAATCTTTTTTTCCTTATTGGCATCCTTCAGCAGGTTCCTGAGATCTTTATCATCCCACAGACTACCGATTACTCCCGTGCCACCAACGATAACGATTGCATCATAATCCTTTGCTTTTGCATTGGAAATCATAATATCAGTGGTACAGGTTGATCCATTTAACCCAAGCGCTTTTGAGGTAGTGCTTGCTACAGTTATATTAGCTCCATTTATCTCAAGCAACGTTTTGGGAATGTAGAACTCTACATCCTCAAAATCCTTTGGGGTTACTATCATAAGCACGTTTTTAGAGAACTTTCTAATTTTTAAAGCATCACAGACAGCCAGTCCGAAGCTTTTTGACGCAGCTGGATTCTTACCTGTCACGATATTTCCGTCGGTAACAGTCTCCTCATTAACATATATGGCACCTCTTGTGGTAAGTTCCTTTATTCCATCCTCCCAAGGAAACATGGTAACAGTTTTACCCTTCAATATTCCGGCCTTAGCGAGAGTTGGGGGAGCTGCACACATAGCTGCCACTATTTTGCCTTGAGAATTAAATTGCTGAATCAGTGTTCTCAGTTCTTCATTATCCCATAAATTACTTATAACGCCTGTTCCCCCTGGTAAAACGATGGCATCGTAGTCATCAGCCTTTGCATTACTAATTTTGATATCTGGTGTTATTTTAAATCCATTAATACCAATCGCTGTGTCAGTTGTAGTGCTGGCTATTGTTACCTTTGCACCGTTAGCCTTTAAAATAGCCATAGGTTCAACAACTTCACAGTCTTCAAAATCCTTTGGCGCAATCACCATGAGCACCTTTTTTTGTGTGGATGCTTCCTTTGCACTGACGGTATTGATTGGGCCACATATAAAAGCTCCAAGTACCATAGATAAACTCATTGTAAAACAAATCACTTTTATTAATACTTTCTTCATTTCTATTACCTCCTTTTGATATCCATAGTTTAGCAAATATGAATTTGATCTGTAATAGCGAATTGTCAGTGCTTTTCGGTGTATTAACAGGAAAATAAACTTAAGATATCCAAGATAAAATAGATAACAAGGGTGGCTATGAGTTGCTTTTATTTTTAGTTGTTTTTTATTGCGTATAGAACATATGTTGGATATAATTCATAAATAGAATCATTTTATCTTTTTGAATTAGCCGGACAAATAAGTAGCTAATATATTAGATATTTACAATAAAATATTAGAGCCCTTAGTTGAGTCATTTTCTCAAATTACTTATTTAAAAACAGGAGGAATTATGGAAACCTTACTAATGAAAGATGTTTTAGCCAATATTGATAAATATGACTGGTCTTACGCTCTTTTTCTCCCAGAAGATGAAGAGTGGGAGATTCAAACAAAATGTGCTATTTTAGACCCTGATGATGTTGAGGATGATGCTGATGAGGCTCCCAGATATGCCATTGATAATAATCTGATTTACGCTTTATCTATCCAAGATATACAGGGAATTGTCGAAAATGCATATGAGCAGAAATCGAATTGCGATGTAAAAGATTTACTGGAAGCCTTTTTATACTATTTTGATAATGATGCATTTATCGAATTTACAGATTGATGCCTCCTAATAAAATATGTAAGTGTATTATCTATGCTGTAAAAAAACAAGAGGTATGAATGGATTTTTGCAAAAAATAGGGCCACGGTTGATTTGCCGTGGCCCTATGGCAGTATGAAATTCTTGTTGCTATGCAAAACTGTTATCCAATCACCTTTTTTACGAAGTCATTAACAGCGGCAAGCTGTTTTTCGGTTAATTCGATAAAACCTTTATGAACAAAATAACCATGATTGCGCACACCGAGTTTCATAGGCAGAGTTTCGCCATGCACAGGTATCCCTTTCTCCTTAACGATAGAAGCTATTCTTATTGCTCCATCCATAGCTCCGGCAGTGGAAAAAGCAGCCACGGCCTTGACTGTTGCCGCATCTAAATTTTTCAAAACCCCTTTTAGGGAATCGTCTAAACCATGCGCATAGACGCCTCCGCCGATAAATAAAAAGTCAACCGGCTCATTAAGCGGTACAGTAATCGGCTCTGCTTTGACACCTACTTTACCTGCGATAGCTTCCGCTACTGATTTCGTATTGCCTCCTTTGGACTGATACCTGACTGCTACTTTCATTTTTATCCTCCTCACATCTTGACTATAAGACAACGTGTTGTATAATGAATTATACGACTTTGTTTCAAATTCATCAACCAACAGATATATTTAGTTTGTGGGATGATTTTTTGCTTGGGAAAGGGATAAGAAATGAAAAAACAGCCTGAAATAACGAAAAAAACAAGACAATCACTTATCGACGTTTTTTGTGAACTTTATTGCCAAAAACCGATTGAGAAAATCACAGTACAGGAAATTGCAAACAAGTCTGGATATAACCGAAGTACCTTTTATCAGTATTTTACCGATGTTTACAATTTGCTTAGCTTCGTGGAAAACGATATATTGGATTATATCCGGGAGAAGATGAAAAACAAAGAGCAAGCTGATACACGGGATATACTCCTGCTTTTCGAGGAAAAAGGAGCATGCCTAAATGCTCTATTAGGTGATTACGGTAATATCCGCTTCATAGAAAAGTTGAAAGGTGAATTTTTTTCTGATGCACAGAAATATTGTTTCCCTAAAGATAATGAAGTAGCGCCATATTTATTAGAGTTTCAAGTCTCAACTGCATTTTCACTGCTTCGTCTTTGGCAGCGCAGGCAAAAAGATTTGCCCCCAGATGAATTATATAACTTGATAGATATGCTATTCACTTCGGGAATATCTTCTGTTATATAAAACTATTAGACTACAGGATAGATGTTTTGTAGTTAAAAATGCAATATTATAAATGAAAACATACTTTGACGTGAGAGGATACTTTCACGTCTTTTTTTTGGTAGAATATAGATGGGGTACTTAACTGATCCTTGTAATGATGTTTAGGGTGTTCGAAAGCATAGCAGGATGATATAATGGTTTTAATTGGTAATACAGTTTTCACATTTACTTAATTACTATTGAGGAAATTAACGGGAATTTGGCTCCAAATTACTGGGTAAATGCTTCAGGTAATCAGGAATAATTATATAAGATACCCTCATACCTTGATATACCAAGCAAAAAATACCACCATTTAAACCGAAAAGGAGATAAAATGAAACCTGTGATAATAAATAATCAATTGAATAAAAACATTATATGGAACGGCTGTATACTTGCATCTATAGCACATGCAATAATGGTTGCTCAATATCCGGAATTATCATACGAGCATTCATGGGATGGAGAAAACTATAATATTGTTGATGGTTCGGGAGGAAGAGGGACTATTACGTTTAAGGATAAATACTTAGTGGGGGCGTTTCGAAATGAAAACTTTACTCGGACAGATATCCCTGCAGCTATAGATTTATTTATGGGGGCACCAAAGGAAGTTCTTGAGATAGCTGAGAATGAAACTTTAGAATACCTTCTTGAAGAGGATGAAGATGGTACGGCCTCGCCATCTGCCACAACTGCATTTTGGGGTGATAATGATTCTATTACTTCAATTGATAGTATCGTAAAAATAGTGCAGGGTGGTGGTTATTTATTAGAGAGGCAGTTTATGGAGAGTGATTCTGCATTTGAATCTTGGCGGGATTATTATGAGATGACTTCTGAACAAGTAGAATTGTTAAAGTCCATATATGATAGGAAAGTGAATAATACTGATGAAAACATCACGTTAACAAAAAGAGAGATTGAAATAATAGGAAAAGAAAGTCCCGAAGATTTGAGTGAAAGTATGGCTTCGTTCGAAGAAATTGGAGTATACTGGAATAAATAAAGGGGTATTATGGTACCTGGTACCGAATGAACACAACATACAGCAAATGATATGTTTTCATAGTGCTGTGCTGGTAGCAGAGCGAACTTAAAATTCTAATCAATATCAGGGTAGTTGTTTAATGTGAAATGTACCCGCAGAAATCCTCCAAGGGCAGATGTAATTTAGGTAAAAGGGAAGGAGTAAAATGGATTATGAAAATATATTATTGTGACGAATGGTCAGATATCAAAAAGAAGCCATGGAATATTTTCGATGAACAGACAGCATGCCTGCACCATCAGAAAAAACAACCCTATACGGCAATATTAACTGAGGATGAGAAACCTGAATATATGGTGAATGTGACAAAAAAATGGGTCTCGGTGAGTTTTTATGATGAACGGACTCGTAAGTATCTGAATTATGATTTTGAAGTTGTGAGTGATGGTAAACTCTTTTTAAGAACAGCCATGCATTGGGAATATGATGAAACCGGCAAGGAATTAAACAGCTTGATTATAGGTTACCGAGAAGATGGCTATCTAGCAATGGAGAAGAGAGATTTTACAACGGGTTTCGTCGAGAAACGTGAGGCCATGGATAGTATTGAGAAAAATTGGGATGTTTACCCGGAGTTTGGTGAGTATCTTTTTTTGTGCCGAAAGGAAAGGTAATCAGCTTCAACCTCGGCAGCAAAAGCCATAAGCTTATAAAAATTTTAATTTGAATATAATCTGTCTATATAAAGGATTAATAAGGAGAAAATATTATGGGGTTACAAGTGAAGCAGCATCTTTTGATAGAATTATTAGAAAAGCATATGTCTGATGTAAAAGAAAAATTGAATGATGGCATCAATAGTTTACAAATGATAGAGGTAGAGAGTATTTGTGGGAAGCTGCTGCCGGATTCATTCGTAAAGCTGTATGAAGCTGCAAATGGTGAAAATACCTATATCGGCGTAATGTTAGGATTTGATTGGCTTAGTATTGAAGAAATAATTACTTCTCATAAGGCATTAATGGGCTCTGCTTATGAAATTCTGTCCGATAAACCGGATAAGATTAAAGAAGGTGCCTATAAAAAAGGATGGATACCTTTTGCACATGACGGTTCAGGCTCGTATCTTGTTATGGATTTGGATCCTGATAAGGATGGTATGGAAGGCCAGATTATCACCATTGACAGAGAGGATCCCAATTCCTATATTATAGCTGATGGAATGAATGAACTCATTACACTGATACAACAGAGTTTGGTAAAGGGGATGTTTTTTCTTAGCAACGAAGAGGAACCCCATTTCGAGTGGGAATCAGGACATTTATTTAACGATATCAGCAGGCTGGCAGATAATAATCAAGAAAATGCGGTGGTCGAAATAGATGAATACTTTGAGCAATTTTATAAAGGAAAAGTACATGACCATTTTATTGCCATAAGTGAATTGGAGAAAACAAAAAGCTTATTTTTAAAAGATCCAGATATGAAAGATAATAACATTTTTCTGGATATTTTTAAATATATGTCTAATTTAAAGGAATTAATTATACATATTACTAATATTGAAGATTTTAGCCCTTTCCTGCATCTTTCTTCTTTACGCAAATTAGTAATAGGCGTTGATACATTAACTTCAAGTGATTATAAATATTTCACAGGGCTGAACAGGCTAAAAGAATTAACGATTTGTAATATTTCTTTAGATAACATCAAAGAACTTGCAGGCTGTAAGGGACTCAGTTGTCTCAGATTGTACAAGGTAAGTGGTTTTGATTTTAACGAAATAGGTTGTTTTACAAAAATTACGGAATTGGAATTGGAAGCGGTTAGCTGCGAAGACCTCGAGTTTTTAAGCAAACTGAAAAAGTTACAAAAGTTATCCCTTAAGAGAATAGAAATTCCCAACCTGAACTTCCTGGATGAACTAACAAATTTAACATCATTTGAAACAGATGGAAAAGCAATAGATGAAAGCAATGTAATAGCTATCCATAGTTTAAGCAAGTTAACGGAGTTAAAATACCCGATCCGCGATTTGAACCTTATCAGACCTTGCAGTAATTTAGTTGAAATATGTATTGATGCAAGTAATTATATAGGGATTGAAATACTTGGACAGACCAAAATCAGACACGTCAGTTTATATGGTGCTACATCTGAAGAACATGCCGAAAGTACAATTAAAGCCATAGAGCAGTATTGTGATTTGGCATCTTACCAATGGGAAGAGACATGGTAAGAGATCTGATACCTTATCCGAATTTGACCGCTATGTTTTTGAAAACATTGTTGAAAAAGTTATCATAGGAGGGTATGATGAAGATGGAAACAAGGACCCGGTCCAGCTGACTTTTGTATATAAAACAGGATTAAAAACAACGTAGATGTAAAGTAAAGGAGAGAATCTATGGTCTTTGCAGATTCGAAGGATATTCGAAATTGTACTGAAATAGTTAAAAAAGAATTATTGAAGAATAATGTTAACGTCAATGATGATATTCTAAATAAGATTACGTTAGATGTCATGAACATTTTTTATTCAAAAGCGGAGATTATTCTGATAAGATTATACAAAGCTTTGCTGAGACATATGTTGAAGAAGGGTTTTATAAAAAAATTCATAGAATAGATAATTATTCAAATTTTGGAAACCTCCGCCAAGGAAGTTTCAGGTTCAACGGGCATCTTTATTGACAACTCAAGACAGGTTGGGACAAATTGACAATTAAGAATAATCCTTTTATAGATTAATAAATAAAATGGGAATTTATGGGATGGCCATGTAAATAGTCTACGATTTGAAAAAAACTTACCATGTGAAGGGTTACTTTAAGGAGGATTTGCTATGTCACGTAAACTGATTGACGAGTTTTATTGGTACGACATCGAAGGGCAAAAGGACGAGAAACTGACGGATGCCGAGAAATACAAAAGAATTGTTAGCTGGGCGGTTAAAGCAAGAGGACAAAATCCGGGCGTTTTTGATGTGTTGACCGAATGGGTGCTGGACGATTCAAAATGGAGTGACGATAAACTCGCCGAAAACGAGCAAATTTTGATACAGGGCGTGTTTGTACGGTTCAAAGAACAGAATGCACAGCTTCGGGCGTACTTGTCAGAATTAGAGCCGTCTGGTGTGGTTAACGCAGCAGTGTTCAAGGCGTTAGATCGTTTTGATGATGAACTGTCAGGGATGGTTCATGACAAGCTGTTACAGGAAGCCGTAGTCAAGGTATTTGCTGACTTTTCTGCCATGCGGGAGGGCAGCATACGCGAGCAAATTGCTGGAAATAAGACAGGCCCTGCAGGTACCAATAGTGTAGATTTATTTGGATATATTAATTGCTTGAAGGACAGTGATGCAGGAGTGCAGTGGGCGCTGTTCATGCCGGATGTGGCTGAGAGGCAGCAAAAGGGCTTCAAAGTGGACAGCTTTGATTATGATGTTTTGTTTATGCACCACTACGGGCTGGGCGTGGATGTCGGTCCGTGGCATGGCGTTTGGGGGAGGTTTATGAAGGCGGATACCCCAGTACCGGAAGGATTTCTCTATTTCGACTTCGTACCGTATAGCGATGGCAAGGCGGGCCCGCCATACTGTTCCCAGTTTGCATATGCCACTTTCTCCGGCGATGTTGACTCTATGCACGAACGTGAGGGATATGACAGCGATGCCATGTACGATGTCACCAGAAACATGATGCTTGGACAAGGCGTACCGATTCCGTATCCAGATAAGTATTGGACTGCTGAAGTATTTCTTGATGGGTGTGACAAGTACAGCACCGCTTATATGTTTAGCGCGGAACTGTAGGGGTGTGCGGCGCATTGAGCAAAAGAACAAGCGTTATTTACACGTATCTTAATTGGCCCGCCAGTAAGTAAAGACCGAGAAGTACATCTTCTGCATATAATGTCTCCGTACAAATTAGCCAGTTACCCCAGGAAGACATGGCTTTCTCCTTTCAAGGGGAGGCGATGACTTATTGTGCAGTTGAAGTATGCTGTTATTAGCTCATAATCCATCTCACAGATAAAGCAGAATTAGCAGAGGTATTTTATGAAAAACATAAACGTAAGAATTGCGAGAAAAGAAGACGCGGAAGCTCTTTTCCTTTTAAATAAAGAATTTAATGGGGAAGGACTTGCATCTGTTGAATTTATAAGAAAAGCACTTGAAGAAATTATGTGTGAAATTGTATTTGTAGTAGATTGGGATAATGTGATTGCGGGGTTTTGCTGTACGCATATTCTTAAATCTATGTGCTATGAATATAATCACGCTGAAATAGCAGAATTATATATAAAAGCAGAATATCGAAAAAAAGGACTAGCCACATGTCTTATTCAATTTTGTGAAACTTATTGCAGAGAAAATTGTAATGTAAATAAAATAGTTCTGTTAACAGGAAAGAACAATTTGCAAGCGCAGAAGTTTTATAAGTCTATTGGTTTCTCAAATGTAGATGATGAGGTGCTTTTTGCTAAATATATAAGATTTTGAGTTTATTGATGCTTTATAAGGAAAATTACAATGAAAAGATTGTTACTTATTTGCAGTGCAGAGAGTTTTTGAAGGAGGTGACTGGAAAATAAACAAGAAGAACAGAACCTATATCGCAATCGACTTAAAATCTTTCTACGCATCGGTCGAGTGTATAGAACGAGACCTGGATCCGCTGACCACTAACCTTGTTGTTGCTGACACAAGCCGCACTGAAAAAACCATCTGTCTCGCCGTCTCTCCCTCCCTCAAAGCATACGGCATTTCCGGTAGAGCGAGGCTGTTTGAGGTCGTGCAAAAGGTCAAGGAAGTAAATGCGGCAAGGCTATGCGAAGCACCAGGACGAGTTTTTTCCGGCGCTTCCTTCAATGATATTGAACTAAAAGCCTCACCGGGCATCTCACTGGACTATATTGCTGCTCCGCCCAGAATGGCGCATTATATAGAGTACAGCACGCGGATTTACAATATCTACCTGAAGTACATCGCACCGGAGGATATTCATGTCTACTCCATCGATGAGGTACTCATTGATGCCACCAATTATCTAAATACCTACAATCTTTCAGCCCGTGAGCTTGCCACGAAAATGATACAGGATGTTCTTAAAACAACCGGCATTACAGCAACAGCAGGAATTGGCACGAACCTGTATCTCAGCAAGATTGCTATGGATATTCAAGCAAAGCGTATTCTGGCTGATCAAAACGGTGTGCAGATTGCTGAATTGGACGAAATGAGCTACCGTCATTTAATGTGGTCACACAGACCTTTAACAGACTTTTGGCGCGTTGGCAGGGGATATGCCAGGAAGCTGGAGGAACAAGGGCTCTTAACCATGGGGGATATTGCAAGATGCTCTATCGGTAAGCCCACCGATTATTACAACGAGGATTTACTGTACAAGTTATTCGGCATCAATGCGGAGCTGTTGATAGACCATGCATGGGGATGGGAGCCATGCACCCTTGCCGACATTAAAGCGTATAAACCAAGCACAAACAGTATAGGCTCGGGGCAGGTATTGCATTCCGCCTATACCTTTGACAAAGCAAAACTGATCGTGCGGGAAATGACCGACCTGTTGGTACTTGATCTGGTGGATAAAAGGCTTGTGACCGACCAGCTTGTTTTGACGGTCGGATATGATATTGAAAATCTGACAAACCCGGAGATAAAGAAATCATATCACGGAGCAATCACCACTGACCACTATGGACGTTCCGTTCCGAAATCTGCGCATGGTACGACAAATCTCAGCAGGCAGACCTCCTCTACAAATCTAATTATGGATGCCGTCACAGAGTTATTTGAGCGTATTGTTGACAAAGCTCTCCTGATCAGAAGAGTCAACATTACAGCCAATCATGTTGTGGATGAAGCGGCCGTTCAAAAGACAGATACCTATGAACAGCTTGATCTCTTCACGGATTATGCTGCTGTGCAGGCGAAAAAAGAGGAGGAAGAAGCCGGGCTTGCAAGAGAAAAAAAGGTGCAAAAAGCAATGCTGGAGATAAAAAAGAAATATGGTAAGAACGCCATACTAAAAGGTATAAATCTGGAGGAAGGCGCTACAACAGTAGACCGGAATAAACAGATTGGAGGGCACAAAGCATGACGAGATCATATGATGACATTATCCGTCTGCCCCACCATGTTTCTTTGAAACATCCTCATATGACAAACATTGACCGGGCTGCTCAATTTTCCCCCTTCGCCGCACTGACCGGCTATGATGCCGCCATCAAAGAAACCGCAAGACTTACTGTCGAGAAAGTAGAATTGAACGAAGATATCAAGGACGCTTTGAGCGACAGGCTGCAAATCATAGCAGAGCGGATTAAAGAACATCCCGAAATCACAATTACCTACTTTCAGCCGGATGCGAAGAAGAATGGCGGTGCCTATGCGACTTCTATCGGTACGGTTCAAAAGATAGACGAATATGATCGGATTGTTGTTATGACCGATGGCATAGCAATCCCCATTGACGAAATCATCAGCATAGATGGGCCGATATTCGAAACTATGTATAATGGACAATAACGATATAATGAGAATTTTGTGGGTGTTAGCCCTTGATAAATAACAGGCAGACAAGTATTCTCCATAAAGCAGAGTGTATAATTAGATGATATTTTATAAATACAGCCGGAAATGTGCTAAACATCCCAGTCCGGCATATGAATTGCACCTTAAATTTGACATAATGACAAATTTAAGGTGTAATTCATTACAGGATAGAGATGTTAAATTACTTTTACACGATAGGCAGGACTTTGTGGTGGAATACTCATAGTTTGGAAATCCGCATGCTCCACAATTACCATCTGTCCAGGCTTAACTTGCCCTAGTGGAATTCTATTTCCATTTCGTCCAATTATAATTGTGTCATCTGAGATGATAAAACTTATTTGTTCAGAAAGATCAAATGGGTTTCCTGTTGTAAGAACACCGTTTACGGCATCATTGCTTACCACACGATCTGTTGTGACCATTGTATTAGATTCATCTCTGATAACAATTATACTATAAGCACTTGATTGAGGGGGAATACTGCTTGTTACAGCAGCCGAGAATTCAGCGTTAACACGCATTCCAACTTCCAAATTGCAAAGGCTTAGGGGGGCTCCATATTGACTTATAATTATGGTATATCGACTTACATTTAATCTTATTTGTTCATTTTGATTTCCGGAATTTGGAAGAGGTACAGTATAAGAAATCAATATATAGCCGGTTTCGCAAGTTTCAACGTTAACCTCTTCGATTACAGCATTTTCTACTCGTATAATATTACTACTCGGTTGTAAAAAATCTTGAAAAGGGGCTCCAAAATAATCCATCTAAATGCCTCTTAAATTATGAATTGTTATAATTACATTATATGTCAGAATCTATATAAGTTCCGTTAATAGATTACTTCTTAAAAAATGACCGCTGATGCTTGGGTTTACTTGCTCGGTGAACTACCCAGTAACGAACAGCGAATTCTGCTCAATATTGAAATGCATGCCGTAGATGCAATGCACTCCTCTTTAAGACTTTCTAAAACAAGCCGATACTTATAGTGAGTGATAGATAATTTATTATGTTGGAGGCGTGCAGCGTGAAAGAAACTTTTGAATTATTGGAAAATCTTTTATCTGCTCATTATGATGAAGGCTTTGGGAATTCAGAGAAGGAAATTGCGGAAAAAGAAGCTGGATTAGGAATTGAATTTCCTGAATTGCTCAGAGGTTATTATAAAAAATACGGGAGGTGCAACTATATAGCACAAGACTGCAATAATCAATACGAACCGCTGCTACTACAGGATTTTTTTATTCCGGGAGAGGACTTTTTTGCAGATGATAAGGATTATCTCGTATTTTATCAATGTAAAGAATCCGTGATATATTGTGGTATAAAATTGAGTGACCTTTGGATTGAAGACCCACCGATATATATATGTGTATGGGATAATCCTGGCTGGTATTTGGAGAACAGCTCACTCAGCAACTTTCTTGTCTGCAAGGCGCTAATACAGATAGCTTTGGATGGGAGACTCCCATATTGGGCGTTCTTTGGAGAAAGCATGTGGAAACTGTCGGATTACTGCAAAGCTTGGCAAATAAGTGATGATTGCATTGAGATTGAAGAAACCACACCAACGCCTGCGTGGAAAATATTTATCAAGGATGATGTCCTGATTGTGCTTGAATCTGCACTTGATGAAAATGAGGACTATATTCTAGGAGTGAGTTTGGCATCATTTGATAAGGCGAGTGTAAAAAAAATGCTGCTCATCAATACACAGGCAGGTGAACTACCGCATTATCAGACGAATTTACTGGCTGGTGCAGGTAGGAATGGAATTTATGAGTGATATATTTCGTATTACATAGGAATAATTATAGTAGCATATAGGAAGCTTACAAAGCGGATTTGGCGAAAGGTCGTGATGCATTTGATAAAGTACAAGTGCGTATGTAACAATTAATAGATATAAATATGGAGGTTCCAATATGGCACGTGATTTAAGTTTCTGGAAATATAAGGAGAAAAATAAAGGATTCGAGCATAGCAAAATATATGAGAAACTCTCAAATGCCGAATATGTTGAAGAAGTGGCTGAAATACCGGTAGATTTAGTGAAAGCAGAAATTGAAAAGGTTTATAACGGCTGGGAAAAAGAAGATGAAAATAACTATATATTGGGTTCGGAAGCATTTGAACTTATGCTGACCAATCAATTTGCACGTATTGATTGCTATGGAATGACAGAACAACATATGAATCAAATGATAGACGTGATGGATAAATTTGATTGTCCGTTGTATGATTCAGCAATAGATGTTAGATTTGAATGAGAATAGCTTATAGTATACCAGTAGATAAAAGTCTACTGGTATACTTTTAAGGAGGGTTATTTACCTTGGTCCGCCAATATATAAAGCAAGAAAAGAAAACGCCATTACAGATAAAATCAGACGCTTATTTATGGTCGAAACGGAAACAGCAGCAGGATTTTATGAAAAGATAGGATTTAAGCCTAATAAAGATGGAGTGATGTTCTATGCTAACAAAAAAAAGCCGTATCAAAGATGTGTATGCAAATCCAATTGGTCGGGACATTATTGACCGAGTGCTCTTACAAATGAATATAAGCAAAAAAGCAGTTAACAATCCAATTATAGGTAGTTTAAGGCTAAAGGTTTTACCGAAGCTGTTGAAAAGCCAGCTGGATGAAGGTTTCGTGGATACATTACTTACACTTTTAAACACGGAACATGAAACAGCAAAGGGCAATGATGAGATGATTCTAAAAGCTTGGTGGAAGGAAGCTGTATTCTATCAGATTTATACTAGAAGCTTTAAAGATAGCAATGGAGATGGCATTGGGGATCTGCAGGGTATCATAAGTAAATTGGATTACATAAAAGAGTTGGGTATCGATGCTATTTGGCTTTCACCAATTTATGATTCTCCTAATGATGATAATGGGTACGACATAAGAGATTATCATAAAATCATGGCTGAGTTTGGAACAATGGAGGACTTTAATCAGCTGTTAACTGAGGTTCATAACCGTGACATGAAGCTTATTATGGATCTTGTGGTAAACCATACCTCAGATGAACATAAGTGGTATCAGAAAGCCATTCAAGAACCGAATTCCAAGTATGGAGATTATTATATTTTTAAGGATCAGCCTAACAACTGGACATCATTTTTTAGTGGCAGTGCTTGGAACTATGTAGAAGAACGTGGGCAATATGCACTGCATTTATTCTCAAAGAAACAGATTGATTTAAACTGGGAAAATGAAACGCTGCGCCAGGAGATTCATGATATGATAAAATGGTGGCTGGAAAAGGGTATAGATGGATTTCGTTTGGATGTTATTAATTATATATCTAAGCGCAGTGGCTTGCCAGAAGCAAATGAAAGTATTGGCAAGCTTATGGAATATAAGGGGGTAGAACATTATTTCTATGGACCTCGTCTCCATGAGTATCTGCATGATATGAAAGAGAAGGTGTTTATCCCCTATAATGCTTTTTCGGTTGGAGAAACTCCCGGAATAGGAATGGAAATGAGCAAGCTATTGACTGCTGATTATCGAAAGGAGCTGGATATGGTATTCTCCTTTGATCATCTGGAAATGCCGGGGCGTACACGTTTTGATGATTATCATTATGATCTTAATTATTTAAAAAGCTTTATGATTAACTGGATGGAAAATTACGGGGAGCATTGTCAGCCATCACTGTTTTTTGAAAACCATGATAATCCACGCATGATTTCTAAAATAAATTCAGAGCGACAGTATCGGAATGTCCTGGGTAAGCTTTTAGCTGTAATACAGCTTACACTACGAGGCACGCCATTTATTTACCAGGGGCAAGAGCTTGGAATGATCAATCAAAACTTTCAATCTATTGAGGAGCTTCGTGATGTGGAGTCGTTGAATCTTTATGATGAGTTATGTAACACCATGAAAAAAGAAGAGGCATTTTCAAAGATATTAGCCGGTTCAAGAGATCATGCCAGAACACCAATGCAGTGGAATAATCAGCAATATGCAGGCTTTTCTACCGGGAAGCCGTGGATTATGATGGATGAGGACTATAAGATTTGCAATGTGGAGACGCAGTTTCAAGATGAGAACTCTATCCTTCGTTTTTTTCAGAACTTGATTACTTTGCGTAAGGAGCATAGGGTCATTTATTATGGAGAGGTACTATTTATCAATCAAAAAGAAAAAGATCTATTCGCCTATTATCGTAAGGATGGAACAGAAACGCTGTATATTGAGATAAATTTGAGTTCATCCAATAAGAAACGAACAAAATATCCGGAGGGGATTCGTTTGCTATCGAATTATGCGGAGGATTCATCGTCATTCCTACGGCCATATGAAGCAAGTATATGGAAATATAATTAGTTTTTATGTTTCCCCTGGAAAAATGTTTGATTGCAGCAATTACTCCAGATGATTTTGATGTTACTATTCAATGGACGCTGACATTATTTACTGAAAAAGCTAATCCACTATTTAAAGATAACGTCGATATAGAAGAAAAATATTCGTTATGAATATCCGCCGCATGTTGAGAGTATAGTTCTGATGATGAATTAAAATAATAAGCTTATATGATATTTAAGCAAAATTTGGAGCCTGTCCTAAACGTACTAATTTAGAATAAAACGATATAGTGGAGAATTTATGAAAATAAAAAATAAAATCCTGAAAAGAATATTGATAGTATTATCCGTATTTATAGCGTTCTTCTTAGTTTTAATAGCAATACTATTTATCTTCATCATTAAAAGACCAACACAAATCAATGACTTTAGTAAAACTGAATTAAATAAATGGAACAAAATTACGTTAGGCAGTTCGGTGAAATCAGGGGATGGTTCAGAGTATTACCTGCTGAGCAAAAGAGGCACCAGCAAGAACTGGATTATCTTTTTTTCAGGTGGTGGGATGAATTGGGATGATGCATCAACAGCTTCACCTATTACTATTTCCAGTGTGCTGCATGGAAAGGCCCTTACCTACTTTGCAAATATTCCGTTTTATAAGGTCAGCACAATGGGGGGAATTCTAGAAGCC
The DNA here is from genome assembly GCF_900142215.1 of Anaerocolumna jejuensis DSM 15929. Lineage (GTDB taxonomy): Bacteria > Bacillota > Clostridia > Lachnospirales > Lachnospiraceae > Anaerocolumna > Anaerocolumna jejuensis. The sequence goes on from NZ_FRAC01000036.1 coordinate 17,040, forward strand.
GACAACAAAAGGAATCCATTCAATGACTGGAATTTTATCTATATTCCTTATAGCACTGGCGATTTTCATATTGGGAATAATTCCGTAACATATGAAAAAAATAATAAAACTTGTATCTCGTATCATAACGGCAAGACAAATGTCCTTGCATGCTTAAACTGGTTTATTAAAAATGCTACAGAGCCTGATAAAATATTCGTATGTGGTGAAAGTGCGGGAGGGTTTGGTGCAGCTTTCTGGACGCCATATATTGCTGAGCATGAAAACAATGCTCAAATCTTCGAATATTCCGACAGCTCCTATATTAATACCGATAGATGGGCAGACATTGTTGATTCCTACTGGAATGCGGATTTTGTAAACACCTTTGGCTATGAACCAAAATCAGATATTATTACTACGGCATTGTCTTACGATGCCGCTGCCTATCCTAATATAACTTTTTTACAGTCGAATACCCTTTATGACAACTTGCTTATAAATTTCCAAAAGAGATTGAATGGAGTTCAGATGGATGATTCGGAGTATAAATATATTTGGTCAGAACAAATGCTTAACTCCACGAAAAAATTATCGGCAAATTATCATAACTATTACTATTTTATATCGGATTATTCACTTGATTCTAAGAAAGGAACATCTCCGCATACTTTAAGTGTTGCAGGCAGCTTTTATGATGCAAACGAAGAAGATATCAGTCTTTGCAACTGGTTATTTGATTCAGTAGAGAATGGCTTGCGAAGGTGCGTAGGAACCAGATTTTTTAAGGAGTCTGCTGGATATTAATTTTTCAGGAGTCTCAACCTTTTTCCATTTATAGTAATATAACCTTATTTGAGAGATTTAGCGGCGGCTTTGCAATAATTGAAAAGCAAAGCCGCTATTATTTTAATAATAAGTTAATTTGGTTATTGACTGACTAACAGTCAGTGAGGTATAATAACAGCATCATAAATTATAAAGGAGATGGATATTATGAAGCTTGATTTCTTGGACATGGATATTGGGACACTCGCATTCAGATTTGTACGCTCACTGATGGTTGCAGGAACCGGAGGTGCTGAAATTAACGAGTGCCTTTTGGCTTTGGAGAGGGCTCAGGACGACAGCGACGAAACCTGGGTAGTTGAATGGGAAAAAATTGCGGAAAAGGTCTTTCATCATGCGGAACAAGCTGATAAATCCGGACAGGAGATTTCAGCCCGCAACGCATATTTCAGAGCGAGCAATTATTACAGGACGGCAATGTTTTCACTGCCGCCTACCGACGAACGCCTTTTCAAATACTTGACACTGAACCGTGAACTGTTCCATAAGGCATTAAAGTGCTGTGCATCAAGAGTCGAAATCGTGGGAATTCCTTTTGGCAAATCCACCCTTCCGGGATATTACATTTCAGCAGATCCGGCAGGCGCGGCTAAGAGACCCACATTGATAGCGCTTAATGGAGGCGACTCGTGCAATGAAGAGACATTTCACTGGATGGGATTCACTGCCGCGGAAAGGGGCTGGAATTGCCTTACGTTTGAAGGTCCCGGACAGTGGAGCGCATTGCAGCTGAACCCGGATTTGCCCCTGCATGTAGAATGGGAAGAAGAACTAAAAGCTGCAGTGGATTACCTTTTACAGCGCAATGACGTAGATCCCGATAATATATGCCTGATGGGATTTTCCTTATCAACTATGTTAGCATCGCGTGCAGTTGCATTTGAGAAAAGAATAAGAGCATGCGTACTCTCAGGAGGCCCGATTGTGGACGTGAACGAAGCCTATGAAGCTGTCCTGCCTCCGGATATTCAAAATGCCGCACCGGAAGTCAGAGATTCTATGTTTGCTATGATGGAAAAAGCTGAGCCAAGATTAGCTGCCTTTGCCAACCATTACAGATGGGTGTTTGGCATACCTGATGCAACAATAAGCCAGCTTATGAACGCATGGGAGCCTTTCAATATCAAGGAACTTTCCGATAAAATAGAATGCCCTGTGCTGTCGATTATGGGAGAAGCAGAAATCATGCAGACCGATTTGGTCACAACAGTCGGAATCATGCAGTTTATTAGCAAGCTAAGGTGTCCGTTTTCACTTAAGATATACGGCATTGAAGAAGACGGATGGGCGGCCAGTCATTGCCAGATGGGAGCTTTAAGCGATATGACAGACTTAGTGTTTGATTGGCTTGACAATGCTTCGAAGGACAAAAGCGGAATAATAAAATCCTATACAAAACCTGACTGGAGTCTTATTAAAAAGTATCATGACAGCAGAGAACTGGATGAAATTCTTCAGAATATCAGGCTTCACATCGTGTAAACTTAAATGAGTTATTTAAATATTTTCATTACTTCTTTAAGACCCGGGCTGCATTCTTGTTGCTCAGGTCTTTTTGATGATATCCCCGAAGCATTATATTGACAGCAGCTGTTGATTAAAAGTGTTGATTGACTGAATGCTAGTCAGAGAGTTACAATAAATTAATAAAATATTTTGTAGGAGGTTTTATTATAACAAGAATATCTAAATATCCCGAAGAGCGAAAGAACGAGTTAATAGACACAGCCCTCTTGTTATTTATGGAGAAAGGGTTTGACAATACTTCGGTAAATGATATCGTCAAAAAGGTTGGAGTTGCTCAGGGGCTCTTCTATTACTATTTCAGCTCAAAGTATGAAATGCTGAACGCAGTTGTTGAAAGATACCTGGACAGAATCGCTGTATCGCTTAATGAATTAATGGAAGACAATAGCCTCAATACTGAAAAAAAGCTGGTGCTATTTCTTGAATTCCTTTTAAAGTATGGAGAAAAAAATGAGAATTTTGCTGCTGACCTGCATAGAGATGAAAATGCAATAATACATCATAAACTTACAGATAAGGCCAATGAGCTCATTCCTCCTATATTTCTGAGATTGATTAATGAAGGTGTAGAAAAAGGCATCTGGAGCATGCCGTATTCCGGAGAAATGCTGGAAATACTTGTTTTAGGAATAGGAGATTATTTGCACAAATACTATTTCAGCCCAGATGCAGGAGTATTTGAAAATAAAATGAAAGTTCTGGAAAGGTTTATCGAGCAGATGCTGGGAGCGGAGGAAGGCAGCCTAAGCTTGGAGCTGTGATTTTTCATGGCGATGCTTATGCTTTCTTGTAATTGAAATTCTCTGCCGCCAAGAGGCTACCAGATACAAAGGTCATCTTTTTTGAACTTCCAAGGCATATCAAAACCCTGGTGCTGATACCAAAAAAGTGAGATTCTGGAAGAGTTGATGATACAGATTTGATAATGATGTAATATAAAAGTCGATAATTTGTCTTGATTTTACCCCTCGGTATGTGTTTGTGAGAACATATCGAGGGGTGATTTTTTGAAGTGAGGTTGCGTTGACAGGATATAGTTTGGTTATTTTGGAGAAGTTGGATGAGACAGGATTGATGCTGTAAAAAATGTAGTTAAAAGGCTGGTAAATTAGTAAATTAAGATTAATTAGTAAAGAATTAGCATTTCTGGTATACTGGTAGTAACAGTAACAGTAACAGTAACAGGAGGGGGCATATGACAAATCAGAAGTGTCAGATAGAGTACCTACGAAGAATTCATAAAGTGCAGGATTACATCGAGCAGCATTTAGGACAGTCCCTATCCATCACAGAGCTTGCTGATACTGCTGGATTTTCCAAATATCATTTCAGCCGTATTTTTCAGGGCATATTGCATGAGCCGTTAGCCCATTATGTGAATCGAATTCGAATGGAGAGGGCACTGTTTTTGCTGGCACACCGGACAGATAAGAATATGACGGATATTGCTTATGAACTTGGACTTTCGGATTCAGCCGTATTTTCCCGGGCATTTAAGAATTACTTTGGAGTCAGTCCAAGAGAATACCGGAAGGAATATAGCAAGAATCGCAAAGATTCTTATCTTTTGTCTGAGTACAATAAGAGTACAGCAAAGAAAGAATGGGCAGGCAATCCATATCCTGTTACCGGGCAGATTACGATAGAAAACCTGAAAGAGAAACAGGTTGCTTATGTCAGGCATACGGGCACTTATGAGACATTGGCAAAAGAGTATGTGCATCTGATGCAGGCGTTATTTGATTATGCGAAGGAACAACACCTTCTTGTTGAGGATAAGAACTGGGTCCTTGCCATGTATCATGACAACCCGGAATTCGGAGAAGAGAGCCAGTTTCGGACTAGTCTGTGTCTGACGGTGCCGGAAGACATCAAAGTTAAGGAAGACGGAATCCTTGGGAGGATGAATTTAGAAGGCGGTCTGTATGCGGTCGGACATTTTCAGATTAGGAAGGAGCAGTACAGTGATGCATGGAATTATATGTATCAGGAGTGGATTATGGGCAGCGGGTATGTTCCAAGAGACTACAATCCATTTGAAGTGTATCGAAACATTCCCTCTGAAGGTGAGAGTCCTATCCATGAGGTGGACATCTACGTCCCCATTGAGCCCATTCATTTCTAATATGCTGCAAATCAATTCAGAGGTGAGCATATGGAAGAAATCAAGATTCAAGGGGCACGAATCCATAATCTAAAAAATATCAATCTAACGATTCCTAAGCAACAATTAGTAATCATTACAGGTATCAGCGGGTCCGGAAAATCCAGTCTTGCATTTGATATTTTATTTGAAGAAGGCAAAAACCAATATCTACGCTCGATTGGCATTCTGGCTGGACTTGATAACGAAGATCGGTTCGACACGATAGAAGGAATTGGCCCAGCGGTGGCGGTGCACCAGAATACCATAAGACAGAGCAATCCCCGTTCTACAGTGGGCACAAAGACCGGAATACTAAATCAGCTGGCGCTCATTTATGCCAGTGATGGAAAAGCTTTGGAGGAGGAGAGGGAACATCTTTCCCCCAGTGCATTTCTCTATACAACGGCTGATGGCATGTGTATTAACTGCCAGGGAAGAGGTGCTTATTATGATATCAATCTGGAACAGTTAATCCCTGATAAAACAACAACGCTATTAGAGGTCTATGAAAACCTTAAAGTAACCGCCGGTTTCTTACGGATTCTAAAGAAGAAATATGATATGTATTTTGGGACCCCATTCTGGCAGCTTCCGGAAGATATTAGGGACGAAGTGGTCTATGGAACATATGACAACGGCAAACAAAGCTATTGTCTGGAGCGGATACTTAAGAATGCTTATGAAAAGGGCGAGGATGTAGAGGAAATCTATGCGAAGACAGAATGTCCGGATTGTCATGGGGAAAGGGTCAGTGATGATGCCAGAGAAGTCTTTCTTCATGGAAAGCAGATTGGTGAACTGGGACAGATGACACTGACAGGTCTTCTTGATTTTCTGGATGGGATATTGGACGAGGAACTATCCCAGTTTAGTAAGAACGTTGTAAAACATGTAAGGCGGAAAATAAAGCATCTGATTCAGTTTCGCTTGGGACATTTGACTCTTTACCGGGAGATGTCATCGTTAAGCGGCGGCGAGGTACAGCGCATCTTTCTCCATCTCCACCTGGAGTCAGGGCTGGATTCTCTGATCTATGTCTTTGATGAGCCGATGGCAGGACTACACCCGTCTGAGAAGCAAATCATGATCAAAGCGGTAAAGGAATTAAGGAACATTGGCAATACAGTGATTGTGGTAGAGCATGATAAAGAGATGATTTGTCAAGCGGACCATGTGATTGAGATTGGTCCTAAGGCTGGTGTAGAAGGAGGAACTGTAGTTTACCAGGGTGATTATGAAGAATACAGGAAAGCGGACACTCTGCTTAGTCAGTATCTTTCCGGTAAATGTTTAATGCCGGAACGGACGGTCAGAAAGCGTAGCTTTGATGAAGAAGACAGCCTGATTCTGGAACATGCAGGTACCCATTATTTAAAGAATTTAACAGTAGCATTCCCACTTCATGCTATGGTAGGGATTGCCGGGCTATCCGGGAGTGGTAAGAGTTCTCTGATTGAAGGGACACTATTAAAACGTCTTGCCAGCGCAAGCAAATTTAATAAAGCATTTGCAAGCAAATTTAATAAAGCATTTGCAAGCAAATTTGATAAAGCATTTCCTGGTAAATTAGGTCATGCAACCGGTATAGCAGGTGTAGAACGGATAAGTTGTTTTGTAAAGATATCCCAGGAACCGATTGGAAGAAGTGCCAGCTCTACGCCAGCCTCTTATATTGGAATCTGGGATAAGGTCAGGGAGCTTTTTGCTGCTCAGCCGGAGGCAAAGAGAAGGAACATGAGTGCCGGACATTTCTCGTTCCATTCAAAAGGAGCATGCCCGGACTGTGGTGGCAGCGGCTATGAAAGAATCTTCCTGACCGCTGATTTTTCTGTTGATAAGCAATGCCAGAGGTGTCACGGCAAACGGTTTCAGGAAGATAGCCTTTTCGTGGAATATAAGGGGAAAACGATTACTGATGTATTAGACATGAGTATTGCAGATGCGTGCTCCTTTTTTACAGATCAGTGCAGCATTGTAAAGCCTCTGCGTATCTTAGAGCAAATGGGCATGGGATACTTAACTCTTGGTCAGCCCACTTCTTCTTTAAGCGGTGGTGAGGCACAGAGAGTAAAGCTTGCCAAAGAGCTGGGCCGGCAGCGAGGGGGCAATGTGCTCTATGTGCTGGATGAACCAACAACCGGACTTAGCCTGTATGATACGGCATTGCTGCTAAAGCTATTAGATCAGCTGGTTACCAGTGGAAATTCAGTGATTGTCATTGAACACAATACAGAGGTCTTAAAGAACTGTGATTATATTATTGAACTTGGTCCGGAAGGCGGAGATAGGGGCGGTGAGATTATTGCGGAAGGAACACCGGAGCAGCTCATAGACAATCCTAATTCCAGGACAGGGAGGTATCTGAAATGACTTTAAAAACGCAGATGGAAAGGATAATAAATAAAAGCTACAACAATATCGGAGGCATTATTGTACTGAAAGGCGGTAAAACAGTATATGAAAACTATTTGAATGATTGCACTGCTGCCAGTACCTTACATGTTTTTTCAGTAACAAAAAGTATTATTTCCATATTAATTGGTATTGCAATAGACAAGGGTCATATAAAAAGCATCAACCAGAAAGTATTGGATTTTTTCCCGGATTATACAGTGAAAAGAGGAGAAAAAACGATACAGGATGTAACACTTAAGGATTTGCTCACAATGACAGCTCCATATAAATATAAAGCAGAACCCTACACAGAATATTTTACAAGCGATGACTGGGTAAAGAGTGCGCTTGATTTATTAGGAGGTAAGGGAAAGATAGGAGAATTTAGATATACTCCTCTTATAGGACCAGATATTTTGTCTGGTATTCTGGTAAAAACAACTGGGCGATCCGTAATTGATTTTGCGACAGAATACGTATTCTCACCATTAGGAATTAATGTTCCGGGCAATATAGTTTTTCGCAATGAGGAGGAACAGCTTGCCTGGTATAAAGAAAAAAATGTAAGAGGCTGGGTTGCCGACAGGAATGGAGTAAACACAGCGGGCTGGGGACTTTCGCTGACACCTATGGATATGGCAAAGATAGGCCAGCTATATTTAGATGGTGGAGTGTGGAAGGATAGACAAATGGTACCGGCATGGTGGATAGAAGAGAGTACAAAGGAACATAGCAGATGTAACCAGTATAAGCTGTCATATGGTTATCTGTGGTGGATTATTGATGATAAAGAACATATTTATGCTGCTATGGGAGATGGGGGGAATGTGATTTACGTCAATGCAAAGAAAAAAATGGTGGTTTCCATTGCTTCTCTTTCTATGCCACATGCGAAGGATAGGATTAAATTAATGAAAGAATATATTGAACCGGTGTTTGAAAATTATATATAGTGAATCCAATTTTTATGCTTTTGCTAAAAGTTACGGCTTTTAGGCAAAAGCATTTTTGATGTTTAGAGGTATCGTAACAAGATACAAAACAACTCAAAGTATCATATTAACCCATTGTATTATATTGTTACAAGTTGGTATGATAGTAGCAGGAATTGTAATTGATAATAGCAGTAATGGTAATTGAATGGTACTGAGCGGCCTGCATTTGCTATTTCTGAATGAAGGCATGAAGAATTAGGAGTGTACAAAGATGGATAAAATCAACATTTCAGAAAATATTGTTAGGTTAAGACGGGAAAAAAGAATAACGCAGGAGCAGCTTGCAGATTTTTTGGGAATTACGAAGGCTTCTGTATCGAAGTGGGAAATGAGTTATACCATGCCGGATATTCAGCTTTTACCACGGCTGGCTGCTTATTTTGATGTGACAATCGATGAACTGATGGGTTATGAACCTCAGCTTGATGAAAAACAAATACGTGCAATCTATGAAGAACTGGCCAGGGAATTTGTAGAAAAAGGCTTTAAAAGTACATTCGATAAAAGCGAGGAACTGGTAAAAGAGTATTATACCTGCTACCCCTTTTTATTGTATATGGCTGTATTATGGCAATCTCATATTTCACTTGCTCCGGATGAAGAAAGCCAGCTTGCAGCAGGTGAAAAGATTATTTCATTGTGTAATCATATTTTAGAAAACTGTCAGGATATGATTATCTGCGATAATGTGATTACGGTAAAAGAGATTACTGCGTTGATTACAGGAAAAGCAGCAGAGGTAATATCTGACCTGGAAGACAGCATAAAAAAATCTTCTTTTCAGAATAAGGGCTACTTATTGTCTCTCGCTTATATAGAGGTTGGGAATAAAGAAGAAGCAGATGCAACCTTACAGGTAGAGATGTATAAAAATATTATCATGCTGGTAAGTCATGGGATGAACTTCCTGCTTTTGCATTCGGAGGATTCAGAGCTGACTTTTGAAACCATTCATCGTTTGGATAGGGTGCTTGGATGTTTTGAAATAGAAAAAGTAAATCCGAAATTTGCATCCGGGTATTATTATTATGTTACTATCAGCTTATGTCTGCTTTTGAAAGAATGTAAAAATAATCAGGAAAAATATAAAAGTTTGAAGCCGGAAGAAATAGAAAAGGAAGCGTATAAATATATCAAAAAATTTATTCACAGTGAGCAGATTTCTATGAAGCAGGGTCTGGGACTGCAAGGAGATCAGTTTTTTACAAAATTGGAAGAGTGGGATTCAAAATCAGACATTGGGATCACAAATATCAAGAACAATCAGCAGCTGGAAAAGGATATCATAGAGATGCTGCATAATCCTATTTTTACAGAAGTGCTGGAGGCAGAGCGGCTGAAAGGCTATGAAAGAATGATTTTGGAATATGGGAAGGAGGCCAAGTAAACGTGATAAAGTTATTAAGGTATTTAGAAAAACGAGAGTACCTTTATATAATAGCATGTTTAGGTGCAATTATCCTTCAGGTGTGGTTTGACTTAAAGCTTCCTGATTATATGAGTGAAATCACAACCTTAGTGCAGCTTGAAAGTGATATCCAAAGAATCGTGATTGCCGGGATGAAGATGCTGCTGTGCGGAATGGGAAGCTTTGTGAGTGCTGCTTTGACTGCATGGTTTGCAGCTAGAATTTCTTCGGATTTGTCTGCCAATGTCAGACTGAAGCTGTTTGAGAAAGTGCAGTCTTTTTCCCTTACGGAAATCAATGGATTTACAGTCCCAAGCCTTATAACACGTTCCACAAATGATATTGCGCAGATTCAATCCTTTACAGTAATGGGCTTGCAGATGCTGTTTAAGGCACCGATCATGGCAGTATGGGCAATTGTAAAAATTCTGGATAAAAGCTGGCAGTGGTCTGTAGTTACAGGGATTGCAGTGGTCTTTATTATTATTGCTGTAGGAGTTCTTATTTTGCTGACAATTCCCAGATTTCAGTTTATTCAGGAGCTTACAGATGATTTGAATCGAGTTGCGAGAGAAAATTTGACAGGTCTTGAAGTGATAAGAAGCTATAATGCAGAAAACAGTCAGGAAGAAAAATTTGATGATATCAATCGGAAATTAACCAGGCATTCCTTGTTTGCTAACCGGATTTTGGGAATGCAGCTTCCGGTCATTACCATGACCATGAATTTTCTGGCTCTGACGGTATATGTGATCGGGGCAATGATGATACAAAGTGCCGCGAGTACAGATAAATTGCCATTGTTTTCTGATATGGTTGCTTTTTCTGCTTATGCGGCTCAATTATTGCTGGCTTTTGTGCTGCTAATTACCATATTCTTATTGCTCCCGGTTACCCAGGTTTCGGCAAAGCGAATTAATGCTGTCATAGAGAAGGAATTATCTTTGCAGAATGGAACAGAAAAGGAAGCGCCTATTGACAAAAAGGGCAAAGTAGAGTTCATAAATGTGGATTTCTGCTATCCGGGGACAGAGAAAAATGCCTTGGAAAACATATCCTTCAAAGCTGAAAAAGGGGAAACGGTAGCCATTATAGGAGCTACTGGAGCTGGTAAAACAACACTTGTAAATCTGATTCCAAGATTTTTTGATGTAACCGGAGGGAAGATTCTGGTGGATGGTATGGATGTGAAGAAATATGACGCAAATTCGCTGACTGAAAAAATCGGTTATGTCCTGCAAAAGGCGATGATATTTGAAGGGACTTTACGTTCCAATATTTCCTTTGGAAAAGAAGGGGCAGACGTGGAAAAAGCAGCAGGAATTGCACAGCTTACTGATTTTATAGAAACCTTGGAGGATAAAGCAGATTCCTATGTGGCTCAGAGCGGGGGGAATCTGTCTGGCGGGCAGAAACAACGGGTGGCAATTGCCAGGGCAGTTGCGAGAAAACCGGAAATCCTGATTTTTGATGATTCTTTTTCCGCACTGGACTATAAGACGGATCGGAAGCTGCGCGCTATGTTGGAGACAGAAATGGCAGATACGACGAAAATCATTGTAGCGCAGCGTATCAGTACAATCAGGAAAGCCAATCGAATTATCGCTCTGGAAAATGGAAGGATTGCCGGCTGCGGTACCCATGATGAGCTTATGAAAAGCTGTGAGGTCTATCAGGAATTTGCGCATTCACAATTATCACAGGAGGAATTAGCTTATGCCTAAAACAATAAAGGGCAGGAAGGAAAAACAACCATCACGGCTTTTTCAATATTGCATTCATTTTAAAGGAGCCTTTTTTATAATCATAGCTGTGTCGGCAATCAGCGCGTTTATGCAGTTGCTGGTACCGGATTGGATGGGAAGGATGACAGATATTATAGCGAAAGGCATCGCAGGAAATATTGATATGCGGGCGATGAAAACAACAGCTATTGTCCTTGCTGTTATTTATCTGATCAATATTCTGATGACTTTCGTACAGAATTTTGTCACGGTGACGATAAGTCAGAAAGTTACGCAGACTCTTCGAAGTGACAGCGTCCATAAATTGAACCGTCTGCCTCTGGGGTATTTTCATAAGAATACGGTCGGCGAGGTACTGTCGAAAATAACAAATGACACAAGTACGCTGGGGCAGGGGCTAAACCAGAGTATTGGTAATCTGGCCAGTGCCATAAGTCTGTTCATTGGTTGTCTGGTCATGATGTTTAGAAGTAATGTAATAATGAGTATAGTGGCTATTGTTACAACGATTGTGGGATTTGCCTTTACGGCGGTTATTACAGGGAACTCACAAAAATATTTTGACAGACAGCAGGAATATCTCGGAAAAATAAACGGGCATGTGGAAGAAGCATTTTCCGGTCATTTGACTGTGAAAGCTTATAATCATGCTGGTTATATGAAAGAACGTTTTAGCAAATATAATCGTGCTCTGCGTGAGAGCATGTACAAAGCCCAGTTTTTTTCAGGGTTAATGATGCCCCTTATGCTTTTTATGGGGAATATTGGTTATGCTGCGGTCTGCATTATAGGTGCTGTGCTGGTAATAAAGGGAGAGATTAGTTTTGGTCTGGTTATATCCTTTACGATGTATGTAAAGCTGTTTACCCAGCCTCTCTCACAGATTGCCCAAGCAGTGCAGAGTATGCAGTCAGCGGTTGCCTCTGGCAGAAGAATCTTTAATCTGATGGATGAGGAGGAAATGAAGAAAGAGGTAAACACAAAAGATTGTCTGAAGGCAGAGGGAAATGTGTGCTTCCGGAATGTAAGATTCCAGTATGATGATTCCGAGCATGCAGTCATAAAGGACTTTAGCCTGCAAGTGAAAAAAGGACAGAAGGTAGCGATTGTAGGCCCTACGGGTGCAGGGAAAACAACCCTTATCAAGCTGCTGATGCGGTTTTATGAAATCACAGCAGGAGACATTCTGCTGGATGATGTGTCCATTTATGATCTGACCAGGGCAGATGTTCATGAACAGTTTTGCATGGTTCCTCAGGATACGTGGCTTTTTGAAGATACGATTCGCAGAAATCTTATCTATACGGAAGAAAATATTTCAGAGGAAGAATTAGACAATGTGTGTAAAGCGGTGGGTATCTATCATTTTATCCAGTCACTGCCGGAAAAATATAATACTGTGCTGAATGAGCAGCTTTCGCTGTCCGTGGGTCAGAAGCAGCAGCTTACGATTGCAAGGGCAATGATAAAAAATGCACCAATACTCATCTTAGATGAGGCTACAAGTTCCGTGGATACAAAGACAGAGCTCTGGATTCAAAAAGCGATGGACAGACTGATGTCAGGAAGAACGTCATTTGTGATTGCACACAGGCTTTCCACCATTAAGAATGCAGATGTGGTACTGGTCTTGCAGGATGGGGATATTGTGGAAAGCGGTACACATACTTCGTTGATGGAAAGAAGAGGAATTTATGCGGAATTGTATAATAGCCAGTTTGAAGCAGCGATATAACATGTGTACTTTGATACTGGAGTTCTTTATCTTTTCTATTGCTGGCTGGGGATGGGAAGTCTTGCTTTATGGATATCAACACCATGCATTTATTAACAGGGGAGTATTACATGGACCATGGCTTCCTATTTATGGGAGCGGCAGTATGCTAATCCTTATTTTACTTGGAGGTTTGAGAAAAAGACCGGTAAAGCTTTTTCTTATTACTATGGTGCTTTGTGGTGTCATAGAATATGTTCCTTCTGTTTGGCAATATGTCCTTTGTATTTTACTTAGTATTGTTTTTGCGGCTGATATTATTTTTTCTCTACATAGGCCTAATGCAGGAATGGGGATTACTTTTTAAAATGGATGAGTATAAAGGGTCAGGCTGGCCAAATGTGCCGAAAGGTTACGGCCTCCGGCAGCTAAGCGGAAGCCATGAACATTGTCGGCGAGTATACAATTTCACTGAGCCAGAGCAGATGCAGTTAGAAAGCGATACTGAACAGTTCGGCAAGAAATAAGTTACGGATGCGTGAATCTGATTTTATTCTGTGGTGTGCCCTGTGCCGGAGGAAATTCAAAACCGGAATACTTTACAACCGGGGTACTTTTTTTATTTAGCTGATCAATGAAATCATCGGGAAGATTTAAGCAGGATTTCACCATCTCTTTAGGCGTCAGTGCGAGCCATTGGGCAAGGGAAACATCGGAATAGAAATCACTGTTGAAAAATTCCAGGAACCGCAGAGTCTCCGTTCCCACATTCTGTATATAATGGAACCCACCCATCGGGACATAGCCTACATCTCCGGCACGGTAGTTGAATGTCCTTGCTTTTGGTCCGGGCATGAATACGGTCATTCTTGCTTCGCCTGAGATGTAATACTGAAATTCGTCTTTATTTGTATGCCAGTGGATTTCGCGCATTCCTCCGGGTTCAACTTCCACGAGTACCGCAGCCACTGTTTTGCAAGCAGGGAAATTTTTCGAGTCCAGTATCCGTATTGTTCCTCCAGCAGATTCTATAGGCGGAACACTATTCAGTTGGTGCTTATAGGAGAACGGTACCTCCTCGTAAGGAGATTGAATCTTCTGCTGATTGATTGTGCCGGGATCTCCTCCCTCTACGATATATACTTCATTCTTTGGAATATTGGAGAAGGTACTTTCTGGGGTACCAAAGTTTGCTGAAAGTATATCCAGCGGCATATGGGCAAACAGATCGGAAACAGAAAAGGTGCTGCTCTCCGAGTAATACCCTTTGTCAAACAAGAGGATAAATTCTGTTCCCTCTTCCAAAGCCTGCAGAGAGTGTGGAATATTCGCAGGAAACAACCATCCTTCACCTGCACTGACATCATCAATGAAATTTCGTCCCATTTCATCTACGGACGTAACCCTAATGCTGCCCACCAGAACATATCCCCACTCGGACTGCTGATGGCTGTGCATTTCACGAATGCCGGGATCAAGACACATATTAATTAAGGCAAAAGTATCTGAAACGGGAAATTCCCGTTTTGTGATTTCTCGTGACCAGCCTCCGGGCTTCAAGGTCATGTGTGCATCCGCGAAGGAAAATTTAAGGTTAGGCAGCAGACCGAAATCTGTGGCCGGCGGCACCAACATATCTGGATTTTGTTTGTCACGTCCAATATTTCGCGGTCCTTTATCCAAAGCGCCGAAGCCATCGCTGCGTATGGGCTCTGGAATATTAGAAGCATTTAACGCTTCTATTTTTTTATTTAATTCTTCTTGTGTATTACGTTGCATATAATTACCTCCTTTAGGTTGTTCTTATTTTCTTTCAAGGGTGCGAAATATATTCAACGGAAATTCTACTGTATGGCATTTTACACTAAAAAAATAGCAGAGAACCGTGTCCATGCTATATTTCCGGAGGTTTTGTGGGGATGCGGGATATGGAAATAAATAAGATTGGAAATTGAGTTCAAATATTAACTATATTCCGGACAAAGTTTACCCAGTAAGGCATATTCAGAAAAAGGTTGTGTTTGCTTTGCTGGGTATATTATTAATCTGGAATAATAGCCGGAAGATACAAAAAAGTCCTAATTGGGAGTTGGATAAGAACGGAAAATCAGGTAGACATGAAGAATTATTAGTATTTATCCTTAGTTCTTTAAGCCTATTTTCATAGGTATTTAGTCTATGAGTTATAATATTAATCTTATGAAGTGTCGAAATTTAATAAATAAACAAAATGAGGAGTGAAAATTATATGAGTGAACAGACAATCAATGACTTACATATCGTATTGGATAATATTGATTCGAGAATCGAAAAAAGTGCTAATAATAATGAAGAGCTGCAGTACTTAACGTATCAAAAAATAAAGATATTACAGCTTATCGATGACTTTAATCAAAGAAAAGAATTTTTTGTTAATTATTAACCGTAAAAACCTTAGGGATGCGGCAGGCTAAAAGGAGATTTTGTGAGTATTATGGATGTTAAGTATATAAATACTATTTTAGAAACTTTCAATGTTACATTGGAACAATTCGGAGTAAATAATATTAAAAGGTGTAATATTCAAAAGAAAGACAAAATGTATTTGAATTTAGATTTATCGACAATAGTCTGCTTTCAAGGTGCGGTTCAGGGCGATGTAGCTCTTTCTATGCCTTTAGATACTGCAAAAAAATTAGCATCAATAATGATGATGGGGATGAGTATTACTTCCATCGATGATATGGCTAAAAGTGCAATAGGGGAATTATCCAGTATGATAGCGGGTTCTTCCGCAACAAAACTTTCTTCCTTTGGGTTATCAACAAAGATTAATCCTCCCAGAGTTATTTTAGAAAACGCTGAAATTAACAGTTTTGAGACTTTAGCGATTGATTTTGATACTGATCTGGGGAAAATAGAACTTAATATTGGACTGAATATATGAGTTGAGATTAATCTTACATCTGATGAAAACTGCAATTGACAGGAAAGAAATTGAGGTCATAAAAGTATAGAGCGATTTTACAGAGCCAGTTAGAGTGATAAATGTGTCACTCTAACTGGCTTATTCATATAAATGCGTCATCGAAAGGAAGCAATTGCTTCCTTTCTTTTTATGTTTATAAATAGTTTAAATCATGTTTTTTATAATTGACTTTGGCTGGATTATTTGGTTTTACAAGAGTGTATGGAGGGGCCCATTGTCCGTCAGATGTAAGGGGATGTGTTAGGCAGCGTCATTACAGGAATAGCATGGATGTTATTTGAATAGTATGGTGAATAACTCTTAGTAAGAATTAAAACAAGAAAAATTGTTTAGGAAATGTTTATAATTAATCGTCTTATTATTTATTTCTTAACTTTATCATATAAGCACAGGAAATTATGGAGGCGATTCCAATGAAGAAACCAACACATTTTTATAGAGCAGGATTATCAATAGAGAGAAATGGTCCAATATCTGTGTGATTATTGCTGCTATGCCCACACAGTAGGAAAGGAGGATTTATGGAGAAAAGAAGAATAAACGCCTTAGATAGTATAACCGTATTTGGACTGATAGTAACTATTACATTTATTTTTTATGGATATAAATCCGGATTATTTGTTTCTGCAGAAGCACTGCAAGGCTTCTTAGGCCGATTTGGTATATTGGCAGATATTATGTTCATCCTTATTCAGGCTGTCCAGGTCATTATTCCCGTCATACCCGGTGCACTGGGATGCCTGGCAGGGGTTGTTATTTTCGGAGCAGTAAAGGGCTTTCTATATAATTATATTGGAATCTGCTTAGGCTCAATCATTGCATTTCTTTTGTCCAGACGATACGGCATGTCATTTGTTGAGAAGGTTACAAAACCTAAATTAATGCAAAAGTATGGCTCCTGGTTAAACAGCGATAAATTCGATAAATGGTTTGCAATTGCGATATTTCTTCCGGTTGCCCCGGATGATTTTCTGTGCTACCTGGCGGGAATAACTAAAATTTCCGTTCGTAAGTTTATTACAATAATTCTTACGGGTAAACCTTTTGCAATAGCCGCCTATTCGCTGGGATTGAATTTAATTTTTACAAGGTTTATAGAAACAGTTATTCCTATGATGAAATAAGCTTATTTATTATATTCCTGACAAATGGGATCGACCTGGATTTTTATCAACGGGATGCCGAATCAAAAGCAACGTTTCGAGAGAAGTATCATTTTTCGAAGGACGATAAGATTATTATATCAGCAGGCCACTATATTGAGAGAAAGGGTATTGAAGATTTTGCAGAACTGGCTGCCAGAATGCCTGAATATCAATTTGTTTGGTTTGGCTATACGAACCTGAATCTGGTGCCGGATAAGATAAGAGGCATTGTTGAGACGAAGCTTCCAAATCTCCATTTTCCGGGCTACATCTCATCGGAAGAATTAAGGGAGGCATACAGCGGAAGCGATTTATTCTTATTTTTAACCCATGAAGAAACGGAGGGCATTGTTTTACTGGAAGCCCTGGCTATGAAAATTCCTCTCCTGATACGGGATATTCCGATATATAGAAGCTGGCTTATGGATAGAAAGCAGGTATATAAAGGAAATGAGTTACCGGAATTTGAAAGTCTAATACGTCAGATAGTGCAGGGACAAGCCCTTTCTCTGGCAGAAGAAGGTTATACAGTGGCAAAAGAACGGAGTATCAGCAATGTTGGTAATGTTCTGCTGGATATTTATATTAAATTGCTGCATGCTGATAATCCAGGTTATGAGGGGATGGTTAATAGAATAAAGCCTGCAAGAATCGCAAGGCAATGAAAAAATGAAGGAGATTGTAATGCAAAGTTGGATTATTGATGTTATGAATCAATTTGGGTATGTGGGAATCATATTTCTTATAGCGGTTGAAAATATATTTCCGCCAATACCTTCTGAAGTTATTCTTACCTTTGGCGGGTTTATGACAACCTATACGGATTTAAAAGTCTGGGGGGTGATTGCAGCTGCTACGGCAGGCTCTATATTAGGTGCAGTGGTATTGTATGAAGTCGGAAGATTTCTTTCACCGGAACGCCTTGGGATACTGCTTGACGGTAAAGTTGGAAAAATCCTGCATTTGAGTAAGAATGACGTTATGAAGACCTGTGACTGGTTTAATCATAAAGGCAAAGGTACAGTATTGTTCTGCCGTTGTATACCGGTAATAAGAAGTCTGATTTCCATTCCGGCGGGCATGGCGAAAATGAAGTTTGGTACTTTTATGTTGTTTACCGCTATCGGATCTGCAATTTGGAATATATTACTGGTCTATCTTGGAGTAATTGCAGGTGCTTCCTGGGAAAAGATTGTAACCGGGACAGATATCTATACCAGAGTAACGGTAGTTATCTTGGGTGTAATATTACTGGCTGGGGCTTTTGTGTTTTTCAAAAGGAAGTTAAAGAAATAATAGATAACAAAACTATGATATTCGATTAATCCAGGGAAGCTGAAGATACAGCTTCTCTTTTTTTATCGGTCTGTTTAAGAATCGTTAAGGATTTATTTAGAATCCCAATATAAGAAATTTATATCTTTATCATATCATTAGCTTATGCTGATAGGGAAGAAATTCTTATGGAGCAAAAATGCCCAATAATCTAAGGAGGTAATCATATATGAGTTCGGCTGAACAGAATAAAGCACAAATTATACTTAGCAAAGTACCAGAGGTCACTGTTTTTTTCTGGATAATCAAGATTCTATGTACAACGGTAGGGGAAACATTTTCTGATTTTATTAATGTTACTCTGGGGGTAGGGCTGGTACCAACTACTATCATTATGGGAATAGCATTTCTTATTGTTGGATATCTTCAGTTCCGGGCGGTAAAATACATACCCGGCTTATACTGGCTTACGGTTGTGCTGATCAGTGTGTTCGGAACCTTGGTTACGGATAACCTGACTGATGGGATGGGAATACCTCTTGAGGTAAGTACCATAGTATTCAGTATCTTGCTGCTGCTTACATTTCTTTTGTGGTACCTCAGTGAAAAGACCCTTTCAATACATTCCGTTTTTACAAGAAAACGAGAAGCCTTTTACTGGTCTACCATACTCTTTACCTTTGCACTTGGCACGGCAGTAGGGGATTTATACTCCGAGCAGCTGGGATTAGGTTATCTTCCGACCGGATTAATTGTTGCAGGTATAATCATAAGTGTGTTTCTGGCCTGGAAATTTTTAAAACTGGATGCCGTACTGGCATTTTGGGTCGCTTATGTTTTTACACGCCCTCTGGGAGCTTCGCTGGGAGATTATTTATCTCAGCCCATAAAATATGGCGGTCTGGGGTTAGGAGCAACCATAACCAGTGTGATATTCCTTCTGGCTATTTTGGGAATCATTGTTTATCTGGGGCTTACGAAGTATGATACGGTTAAGAAAAATGCTGCCCCTGTCAATAACCTAAATAATAAAAAGCAGAATGTATTCATTCAGACAATTGCGGTACTATTTCTATTTCTGGCTGCAGGCACCGGCAGCTATGCTATATGCAGCAATAATATTGCACAGCAGGCAGATTCCTCCCAAACCTCGTTAACAGGTCAGCTGTCGGACTTTGTTACCATTGAAAATGATATGTTAAATGCAGTAAATGCAAAGGATTTTGCTGCTGCCAAGACAAAAGCTGACGACCTGGAGCACAATTGGGATGTTGCCGCAGCCCGGTTAAAAAGCATCGATAAAACCGCCTGGACTGACATTGACGGAACGATAGACAGCGTACTGGCTGATGTACGTTCCGGTAATCAGGATGTTAATAAATGTGTATCCGCAATTAATGCTTCACTCAGTACATTAAACAGTACTAATAAATAGTGAAAGGATATATCTGACAACAGGCTGGCTCCCTTATTTTTGGAGCCAGCCTGTTCACGATAGTGGATACAAGTTCCCGTTATTTTTATGTTCTGCTGTTTGTATAGTTAAATCAACTGGTACTCTTTGAGCAGCTTTTCAATATCGGTGCCTGCAATCTTCTGGAATGCTTCTCCGAGCATGGCCTTTGCTTTCGGGTCTAAATCCAAATCTGTAATCTTTTTGCCATCACCCAGCTTTGCGGTGGCATTGAGCAAATCTCTTACATCGTAGGTGCTTCCCCAGACTTCAGGCACACCGCGGTCAATATTCAAGAGAGTATAGACACTCTCCATGGCGGTACGGACAGAATACTCAATGGTAAAGATTGTATCACGCTTTGTTTCTGCGAATTGGCCAAGGAAAGCAAAGTTTGCACTGCCCGCCGGAATGACGGCTGGGCGGTCGCCTGCTTCACGGGGCATAAAGAACGCGGTAATATAAGGCATCATGCAAGGCACGGTGTTGGCGCTGTTCTCTGCCATATTCTCAATTTCATTTTCAGGAACTCCGATATGGTACAGCCATTCCATGCAGATTTCCTTGCCGGTGCAATCACGCATGGGCTTTTTGACATAATTGCCGGGCTTGTCGGTAAATAGAGCATAAATCCAGCCAACCAGCTGGTCCTTGGGCTGATTGCGGAAATGAGGCTGGCGGTTAAAAGTCCAGCTTAGCAGCCAATTTGAATCCTTTGCAGTGACGATACCGCCGGTAACTACCTTGCCGCTGAAGGGATCACGCTTACAGATTTTCTGGATATAAGGAGGAATACGGTCGTCCAGAGTTGTCACCGTAGCTGACATCCAGTTGCTTTGCTCCGCATCATAGCAGAATTTATCCGGGTGGCCGAAGGAAGGATCCTGCACCGCAATTTTGCGCCACATATCCCAGCCGCCGCCTTTCTTGATTTCATAGTTGAACGCTGCGGGGGTGTTTTGATTGCCGATAGTGGAATTCTCAACACAGCCGCCGTTGGTGATAAACACCAGATCGTCTTCGGTCAGATCGATATGCTCCATTTGATTATTCCGTATAATATCAATACGTGTTGCTGCTTTCTTTGCTGTTTTCGTATCAAAAAGGATATTCTCCACCTTGGTGCCGTAATGGAACTGTACATTGTGAGCTTCCAGATATTTGACTAAGGGCAGGATCATAGATTCATACTGGTTGAGCTTTGTAAAACGAACCGCTGTGAAATCAGGCATACCGCCAATATGATGGATGAACCGTTTGATATACAGCTTCATTTCCAACGCACTGTGCCAATTTTCAAAAGCAAACATGGTGCGCCAGTACAGCCAGAAATTTGAATTCAGAACCTCTTCGCTGAATACTTCGGAAATGCGCCTGTTGTACAGAGCCTCATCCGGTGTGAAGAACAGCTTCATAAGCTCCTGTGTACCCTTGTTTGACAAAGTAAACTTACCGTCCGTGTGGGCATCTTCACCGCGGTTCACGGTTGCACGTGTGAGAGAGCTGTTGGGGTCATGCTTGTTGAGCCAATAGAACTCATCCAGTACACTGGCACCTTCGGTCTCCAGTGAAGGAATGGAATGGAATAAGTCCCATAAGCACTCATAGCGATTGTCCACCTCACGTCCGCCGCGGATTACAAATCCGGTATTGTCATATTCGTATCCGTCACAAGCACCGCCCGCAAGAGAATCCTTTTCTAAAATGTGGATTCTTTTACCTTCCATCTGTCCGTCACGGACAAGAAAGGCTGCAGCTGCAAGTGAAGCAAGACCTGAACCGATTAAATAAGCGGATTTACGCTCAACATCTTTGGGCTTTTCCGGACGGGCAAGTGACTCATAATTTCCTTTGGAATAATACATAGTAAATACCTCCATTTTTGTTTGATTAATTAACACTTTTCATTATATTGATTGTTGAAATTACTACAATAATCAATAAAATGACTTTGATAAGAATTAAATCATGTTGGTAATACTGTGTATTTTTTTATCATTTTAAGGAATTTGATTAGATTTGTTAATTTGATACTTGTTCAAGGCTCTTGATACTTCTCCTTGAATTAATGTGCTGACTTGATCAATAATTAATTGCGGGTCATCCTGCATATCCTTTTTGATCCAATCCAAAAGCAGGCCGACAAAGGCAAAATTATAAAAGTTCGCTATGAATTTTTTAGCTGCTTCCGAAACATTCATGCCGGTTGCTTTTTCCTCAACAACCCCGATCAGCAAATCATAAGTGATTGCATAAAAGTAGTCTTCAATTTTTTCCCTGCTGATAGAATGATAAACATTTGAAATAAATGGTTTGTTATCAAGAACCATTTGAAATGTTTGTAAAAAACCCTGCTGCCAGGTCTCATAGGTTTTTTTACCGTTAATTGCCCTTGCCGTTTCTTCCGTGCAGATCCATTCAATTAAATCATAAATATCCTTGAAATGATAATAAAAGGTCATGCGGTTAATTCCACAATCCTTTGTAATGTCCGAGATGGTGATTTTGCTAAGTGGCTTTTGCAGTAAAAGGTTTTTGAGCGAATCCTCCAAAGCCTTCTTTGTTATATATGACATTAAAAAAACCTCCTTAGTTGTGAGCTGATTTTTCATAATATAAATAATGATTAATTCAATTTTTTTATAGTTATCATACCATACATTGCAGTAATCTGCCACCAGCTTTACGCAAGCATGGGCTGGCCTGTTTTGGGATTGTGAAGTTATACTTTTGTGTATAAAAATAAGGCTGCAGATTTAGTGGAAACACAATAACTACTTAAAGAAGAAGGTGTAAATACGGCAGGCATGGCTGCTTAGTATGGGAGATAGAATTAAATTATTAGCCGGAATATTATGGAAATAAACTGCTTTAAAATTTATGTCAGACTATAACATATAAGTGTGATAAAATGTATGGTATGATATAGAAAAACGGGAGGTTAGATTAATGAGAGAATTTGCCGAAGCTTTAATATGTAAATCAAAAAGTAATAGCATACCGGATGCTTATAACTTCTTTGGACCATTGATAGGCGAATGGGATTTTGAATGGATTGACAACCACGGAACAGAGAAAGAAAGGCATATTAAGGGTGAATGGATTTTTTCATGGGTATTGGAAGGAACGGCCATTCAGGATGTCTTTATTTGTCCTTCCCGAGAGGAACGGATAAAAAGTAATCAACCCGATGCAGAATACGGTACGACAATTAGAATATATAACCCCAAGAACCAGGCATGGGATATTTTTTATGGATGTGCAGGTGAGGCAACCCGCCTTGAAGCAAGAGAAGTTGGAGAAACT
This sequence comes from Anaerocolumna jejuensis DSM 15929, assembly GCF_900142215.1. Lineage (GTDB taxonomy): Bacteria > Bacillota > Clostridia > Lachnospirales > Lachnospiraceae > Anaerocolumna > Anaerocolumna jejuensis. The sequence continues at coordinate 39,944 of NZ_FRAC01000036.1, forward strand.
ATTGTTTTAACTGAAATTAACTCACAGGAAATGAAATGGGTATTTTCGGAGATTACTGAAAACTCTTTTCATTGGCGAAACATAAGAACACAGGATGGAACTACATGGAAAGTGCAAGGAGAGTTATTTGCCTCAAGAAGAAATTGAGTTGGAAGGAGAAATAATTGAAAAAATACTTTGAAGAAAAATCATTACCGGTTGATGTAAAAAAACACTATAAAGGAAACAAAAAGCTTCTTTCAAATGTACTTGATTATTTAAGGGATAAATATGATTTTGAACGGATAGAAGATATAAATTTTGCATTGTTTTACAGTTATATTGAAATAGAATGTGCGACCACAATCTATGTAGATGATGCCGGAGCAGCATTCCAAAAGGTTAGATGTAAAATAGATAAATTGCCAAAAACACAAAGTATTTTGTCATTTATAAAAGAATTAGAAAAGCTGGAGAGGCTTGAATTACGTAGACGTAAAAGATTAGAAAAATTAATGAATTTGGATTTTGATTCGCTGGAACTAAAAGAAAAAAAGGATGTTGCATATGAATTGTCAGATTCTAAGGACCTGACTAACAAAGGTGTTGCAGCGCGCTATTTTCTGAAAATATATAATGAAACGAAAGATATTCATTATTTTTGTAATTATGCATCAACATTATATAAATCAGGGAATAAAGAGAGGGCAATGGAAGAATATGATGAAATCATACAATTGTTTAAAACAGAGAAATATCCGGATAAGGGTTGGGTGATGGGCTGTATATATGCGGATAGAATGGATTACTACAAAAATGATAAAAAGAAATTCCGCGAGATATGGGATACTGCAAAAGCTGACCCTTATGTGAGAGAAGTACCTTTCGCTTTCCCTGGATATTTAGGCTATGTGATTGAGTTTACAGAAATAAGCTTTAATTACGGATATTTTGATATATGTGATGAGCTGCTGGATGAAATAAAAAACGAAAAATTACCAGTTCCGCAAAATATAAAAGAGCATTATGGGTTGTAACAGAATTACACTAAATTTCATTAACGAAGTTCCAGAATAAAACTATAAAGGAGATGGCTAATCCTATGGTACAAAAACTGGATTATTTAAGAATATATAATCAGGATATTCGATTGGTTTCCAGCAGTGAAGTCAGCAATATCGAAGCAGGCTTAATACCGGACATTTGGTTTGAATTATTCAAAGAGGAGAATATAAACGACAGAAAAGAAGCACTTTTAAATCTATGGAAGAAATATGTAGGTTATGAACTACGGAATACAATAGCCTATTTATCTGAATATCTTGAGGATATTGAAATTATAGAATGTGATAAGGTCTACTCTATTTTATATACAGTAAAAAATCCTGACGGCGATGTCTTATATTATGAAGGCCGAAATCCACAAGATGAATTTGAGAATAGTGAATTAGAGAAACACTGGGATAAGGTTCCGGTTTCACTTAAAAACTTCTACAAAAATGTTCACAATGGTTTTTATTATTATGCCAGTGAAGCAATGGGATTAGTACCTATCGCATCAGTTACATACCTGGGGGATGATGATCTGGAATGGAGTATTATTGATGAATTAAAGGAACCCTTACAAATTGAGCTGAACACATCTTTTGGCTTCTTTAGCAATGGAATGGGCTCATATGTAGTTATTGATACTGCCAACTGTGAAAATAATAATGCTACATTTTGGTCCGCCAAAGTTCAACCGAAATATAACATTAATTTTTGGAGCTATGTTGACGAATGGATTGTTATTGGATTTCAGGCATAACTAATGATAAAGCTAAAAGCAGCGGAGTTAAAAGAGAAACTTATTAGTGAATAACCCGGAAGAATGGATGCCTAATAAAAGGAGCTAAGATTGACATGAAGATTGTTATTTGTACAATGGGTTCCAGAGGTGATGTGGAACCATACCTTTCATTGGGTACAGAGTTAATGAATTTAGGACATGAGGTGTATATTTCAGCACCTGCCATATATAGAGAGCTGGTTGGAGAAACAGAATTGAGATATGTGGAAATGAATTCGGTTAATCCCCAGGATATGATGCAGATTCCAGATATTCAAGAAGCATTTAAATCGGGTAAAATGGTAAAATCGTTAGTATTGTTATTGAAAAAGTCGAAGTCGATAATAAAGGATTTTCTTAAGGAAATGTATAAAAATACACAGGGAATGGATGCGGTCATTACAACAATGATTCTTTATGGGGCATATGATGGAGCAGAAAAGCAAAAAGTGCCTTGCCTATATACACTGCTTAATCCGGCTATTCCAACTAGAGAATTTCCGACTGTCTTAGCTCCTCATATTCCGAGGTTTTTATATAAAATGTCACATAAGTGCCTTGATAAAGCATTTTGGTTTTGTTTTAAGAAACAGTGCAATTGGCTTCGCAAAAATGAATGGAACCTGCCGAAATTAAAGTCCTGCCCTATAGACCTGCTTAAAAATAAAAAAGTTCCAATTTTATTGGGCTATAGCAAAGAAGTTGTACCGGTTCCTGCTGATTGGAACGAAAATGTAATAGTTACGGGATATTGGCAGAGGAAATCGAAAAAAGACTATTTGCCTAATGAAGAAGTATTAAGATTTTTAGAAGCTTCAGATAAGCCGCCTGTGTATATTGGATTTGGAAGCATGCCTATAGGTGATCCAGAGAAAGTGGTTGCCATGCTTAATAAGGCATTAGTGCGAAGTAATGAGAGAGCAATTGTGTATTTGTCCTATAATAAGAATGGCCAATATGTAAATAATGACAGGGTGTTCTATACGAATTCTATATCACATGATTGGTTATTTCCTCGTGTTAGGGCAACTGTAATTCATGGTGGAGCGGGTACTTGTGCAGCCAGCCTGAAAGCTGGAAAGCCAACGATTGTAATTCCTTTTATGGGAGACCAGACTTTTTGGGGAGAACGGATTTATAAAATCGGAGCTGGACCCAAGCCGGTATTATTCAAAGATCTGACTGCCGAAAAACTCTCTGGATTAATTAAGGAGGCTGTTACAAACAAATCAATAGTAGAAAACGCTATTCGAATAGGAGAAGAGCTGCGGTCTGAAAATGGCAGTAAGGATGCTGCTGAAATAATTCATTCTTTCTTACATCGGTAAAATTGCTCTTTATTCCTTTGAGCTGTCAGGCAAGAGCAGTAATCTAAACCATGTGGTAAAGATTACCTTTCCATTCGTGCAGTTACATCCGAAAACAATAATGTAAGGTACCTTAAAAAAATCTTGACAATTACCAAACATGGGTTTATACTGTGGATTGTAAGGTACCTTAAAAAATGAAAGGAGTTGACATAAATGAATGATAACCTCTCCGATACACTGTTACAACAGATACGGAGCTGCACAAATCTGGTTCACAGGCTAATTCACAGCGAGCACCATATGAAGGCTCAGGATGCCCGGCATACTGTTGGACGCGCACAAGGGATTGTCCTGAAAATCTTAGCGGAAAAGGATGGACTGACACAAACAGAAATTACGGAAAAGTTGGATATCCGCCCTTCTTCTCTTGGAGAACTTGTTGTGAAGCTTGAAAAAAATGGTTATGTGGAACGCCGTCAAAACGAAAATGACAAGCGGGTCATTAATGTATTTCTAACGGAAAAAGGACGGGAGCTGGAAAAAGAATTCATCAATCCGAGACAGAAGGCAGCCGAATCTTGGTGCGCGGGTCTGTCTGAAGAAGATAAAACACAGCTTTCTGAGCTTTTGAACAAGCTGATTCTCTCCATGGAAGACGTTCTCTCAAAAAATGAGGAAGGATTTTCAGAAAGAGAGATGCCTTTTGGGGCAGGTTTCCCTGATATGGATTCCGAAGGGTTTTCGCATCATGACCTTATGGGCAGACGGCGTGGAGGCCCGAGGGGAGAATGGCGAAATGGCTTCCGATAAACTTTATTCTCATCTTTTTACAAAGCATTTGCTGAGCATTGTTTGTACCAATTAAGATACTATTCATTATTTTAATTGGTACAATATTCAACCTAAATAGGTAGAAATCTACTTAAATAATTTTTTAATCACAGGAGGACTTTATGGCAAAATCAAACTCTTTAAAAGCTTCTGATCCATCGCGTTTGACACCCCGCCTAAGAATGATCTTAATGGTCGTTATCATTGCGGATGTTCTTGACCTGATGGATTCCACCATTACCAATATAGCTGCCCCATCCATCGTACAAAGTATTGGCGGCGGGGAGTTACTGATTAAATGGCTTACTGCGGCTTACGCTCTGGCTATGGGAGTGTTACTGGTTATCGGAGGGCGTATGGGCGACCGGTATGGAAAGCGGCGTTTATACCTGATAGGAATTGCCGGCTTTACGCTGGCATCTGCTTTTTGCGGATTATCCGTTAATCCTGCGATGATAATCATAGGGCGGCTGATTCAGGGAGGTTTTGGCGCGTTGCTGATTCCGCAGGGGATGAGCATCCTAATGGCAACATTTTCTCGTGAACAGTTTCCCCGGGCTGTCAGTGTATTTGGACCGATCATGAGCATATCCTCTGTTTTTGGTCCTATTCTGGCTGGATTTATCATTCAGGCAAACATTGGTGGCCTTGGCTGGCGTCCTATGTTTCTTATTAACATTATTCTCGGTCTTATAGGCTTGGCTGCTGCAATTAAATTATTACCGCACGATCAGCCAAATTCAGAGGAAAAGTTGGATGGTATTGGGACCCTATTGCTCGGAATTTCTATGCTGGGATTGATTTATGGATTGAACGAGGGACCAGTGGCAGGCTGGACGATTGTCCCTGTCATAAGCCTGATAGCAGGAATCATTTTTCTGGGTGCATTTGCATTTAGACAGATACATGCCGCCAATCCGCTCATTAAGCCGGCACTTTTCAAGAATAAGGGATTTACCTCTGGTATGCTGCTGGGCCTTGCTTTTTTCGCGGCGGTAAGTGGTCTGTCCTATGTTATTTCTCTGTTTTTCCAAATGGTACTGCATTTGTCTGCTTATGATGCTGCGTTGGGTCTTTGCCCAATGGCTATTGGTATTGTTATCTCTTCGACCGTTTGCCGGCCGCTTTTAAATAAAATGGGGCGTAAAATTGTCGTGATTGGGCTTGGCGTAACACTGCTTGGTGCCTTTGTACTCTGGCTCACCCTCTTTTTGAAGGGTACCGCGGCTACGGCACTACTGATGGCGCCCGCTATTCTGATAATTGGTGCGGGCATGGGAGCTTGTTTCAGCAGTATTTACGACGTAGCTCTGGGAGAGCTTGCTCAGGACGAAGCTGGCAGTGCGAGTGGTTCATTGAGCGCCATTCAGCAATTGGCTTCGGCAATCGGCTCCGCAGTCGTTGTAACTATTTTCTTTCATCTGCAGAGTACAGTTGGTGATGCCAGGGCTATGGAATACTGCGTACTGATCGTAGCTGCAATTGTTGTGGTTGGCCTTTGTCTAGTGTGGCTTATGCCGAAATCAGCCCCTTCTGATGAATAAGTAAAAGCGTTGACATTATAATTCCTTTTGGGATACAATAAGTAGAGACAAACCTAATTGAAAGGCGATGTAGCTATGGAGAATGACCCACGCATCCCAAGTCACGATTTTTATATAAAGAATATTGCTCACGTTTTACGATACCAAATTGATCAAAAGCTCGCTGCTTATCATGTCACGGAACCCCAAGTCCGTCTTTTGGGACATATACAAGGAGGACAAATGGCAGGTCACGAAATCAGCCGAAAGTATTTGAGCGAGGCAATGCAGATTTCTGGGCCCTCTGTTACCAGTCTCCTGAACAGTCTGGAAAAGAATGGATTTATCATACGGAGTTCAGGGCTTGAGGATGGCCGGACCATGCAGATTGACCTTACTGAAAAGGCCTCCGATGTGATGAAAGATACAATGGATATGTTGTATGAGATTTCAGATGCCTTGCTAGCTGGTTTTTCTGAAGGTGAAAAATGTATCTTTTTAGAATTACTGAAAAGAGTTTATGAAAATGTCGGCCAGGGTTCACATATCTAGAGGCAGATATTTTGTTCATAAATAGTGGGGGCTGCCTGACCGCTGCAAAGCAGCGGCCAGGTATAATAAAGCAGAAATCACTTTGGTTGCACTGGAGCGTTGGAACTGGAAGGCTCAATGCGACGAGTAAACAAAGGCATATGCCATATGTCGCACTATTATGTGTGTGTACGTGCATATACCAAATCTGACACAGCAGACTTAAATGGAAGCTGGGGTTCTGCAAGAAAGTCGCAGTTGCTGCCCAAAATAATCAGTCAAGAGGCTAACCATCCTTTAGAAAGGCAAATCATATTCACCCCTTAACAGCTCCTTCTGCAATCCCTTTTAAAATCTGTTTCTGAAATATAGCATAAAAAATAATGACCGGTATTGCCGCTAAAATAAGGGCGCTTAAGATGGCAGTCCAATCACTGCTGTACTGCCCGAACAAGGTATTGGTCGACAGCAGGAGGCTGTATTTTTTATTATCCGATATGTTGATTAAAGGTAAAAGGAAATCATTCCATATCCATAGGACATTGGTAATGCAAATCGTTGCCGTTATGGGCTTTAGCATGGGAAATACAATATGGCCGAAGGTTTTCAGATTGTTACAGCCGTCAATGGCAGCCGCTTCCTCCAGGTCTATTGGGATTCCTTTTACAAAGCCATGATAAAGAAAAATTGCCATACTGACTCCCAGACCGGAATAAACAAAGGAAAGTCCTATTAAGGAATTCTTAATATGAAAGGCCAGTACAACCCGGTATAAAGGTATCATAATAGAACTAAAGGGTATCAGCATGGAAAAAACAAATAAGCTGAAAATAGCAGCTGACAGCTTTGTTTTGGTACGGCACAGTTTCCAACCGGCTAAGGCTGAAAATAGCACAATCAAAAACACACTAAGGAAGGATAAAAGAACGGTATTGCCAAAGCTTCGGATATAATGCATCTTTTCGATGGTGCGGATGTAATTCTTTAAGTTGAGTGTCTTTGGTAAGGACACCACATTAGTCAGCAGCTCTCCATTTGTCTTAAAGGAATTCATAAATGCCATAATAAGCGGAAACAGCCAGAAAATTGCTGCTAATGCCAGCAGAAGATATATCATAAAATGAAGGAATTTTTTTCTTAACATATTAGAGTTCCTGTTCCTTTCCTTTCATAGCCCTTAACTGGACAATGGTAATCAAAAGTATAATCAAAAAGAGTACCGAGGATTTTGCCGTTGCATAGCCATACCGTATATTTCCTGAGAAAGCCTCCTCATAGATGTTAATGGCAACAGACTGTGTCATCCTTCCCGGTCCGCCGCCTGTCAAGGAATATATGACATCAAAGACCTGAAAGGCTGTGTTTAAAGTCCAGAAAATACAGATAGTAAGGGCTGGCTGAATCATGGGAAAAGTAATCTTCCAAAACTTATGCCAGGCATTGGCACCGTCCAGACTGGCAGACTCTTTCAGGTATTCCGGTACTCCCTGCAGTGCTGCCATATATATAATCATAAGATAACCCGCAGCTCCCCATACGGAGACAATGATAATAGCAATAAATGCATATTTGGGGTCTCCAATCCAGGATTTATCCAGGAATTTGATTCCCCAATTATCCGCCAGGTAGTACAGCACCTTTGTAAAGATAAAGGACCACATATAACCGCCGATAATCATACTGATCATATTTGGCATATAAAAGAGTGTCCGGAAGATTCCCCTTGCCTTTCCCCTGCTCTCAATCGCTACAGCAAGCAAAAGGGCGGTAACATTAGCTGCAATCAGCATTATGACCACATACTTCGTTGTAAATAAAAGAGATTTCCAGTAATCCACATCCTTTAATACCTCTTTAAAATTATTTATCCCCACAAAATGGTAGCTCTTATACAGGCCGTTCCAATCCGTTAAGGCGTAAAACATGCCTGCTATGGCAGGATAAAGCTTAAATATAATATATACAATCAAAGCCGGTGCCGCAAAGAGCATTAACGTCAGGTTTTCCCGTTTCTTACTATGCATGTTGTCTCTCCCTATTCTGATAACAAAGGAGCAGGCATTTGCCGGCTCCTTATCTAATTTATTGATTAAAGCTATTTGCCTGTTTAAAAGTCTCATCCAGTTTCTTGATAATTTCTTCTTTCGTGACTGCGCCTACACAATATTCCTGCAGCAATTTTCCCTGCTCATCCGTAACGGAAGAAGGCATTACCAGATCTTGATAGGAGCGCCCTTCCTCAACATACTTTGAAGCTTCCGTAACCCAGGGTGAGGATTCATAATTGTGCACAGTTGCCAGCGGATTAAAGGAGCAGGCCTTAAAAAGTGCAGAAGAATCCTTATCATCCAATACGTAATTTGCAAATTCAAGGGCAATGTCCAGATTCTTGCTGTTAGGATACACACCTAAGGTTGTGGAAGTAGAAAGATTTACAAGGGTACAGTCCTTATTGTTATTAATTGGAAGAGGAAATACGCCCATCTTCAAATTGGGGTTTGTGCTCATAATGGTCTGGGCTGCCCAGGTTCCCTGTACATACATGGCTGCCTTACCGCCCGCAAAGTCTGCGCTTCCGGCTTCGCTGCCTTCTTCCATGGGTCTTTCCGTGCCATTCTGGAGGATAACGTCAATTGGGTCAAAGATATCCTTGATATCTTCATAGGAAGCCTGATTCTTATACATATTTTCCAGCCAATCCTTTGCCTCTCCGGAGGTCTTTCCTCCGATGGTAAGTGCCGTCATAAGCTGAGGCACCCACTGCTCCTGGAAAGCAAGCATAAAGGGAACGTATCCGTTATCCTTTAAAACCTTGCAAACATTCTTTAAGTCCTCCAGTGTATCGGGAGCTTTCAATTTACATTTATCAAAAATGTCTTTATTGTATAAGACGCCCCATGCCTGGCTCTCAATGGGTACTGCCATTACCTTGCCGTCCACAGTGACCGTGTTCCTTACATTTTCATAGATCTTACCGGCAAGAGGCTGTTCTGTAAGGTCAGCCAGATTTCCTGCCTTGTTGTATACTGCAATATTATTGCTGTGCAGCGTATAAAGGTCCGGCGCATCATCCCCGGAGATTCTGGCCTGCAATACGCTCTCGTACTGGTCAGAGCTTGGCATCTCCAGATTCACCTTTACCTTTATATCATGCATCCTTTGGGAACAGCTCCTGCTTCATTTTTTACTATCAGTTCATAAATGTCATTAAGCAAATTCCTCATTACCTGCATATCACTGGTAATCATAGTATCTGCCAGGCAGTCTCTAAGCTTGTAATAGCTGCCGGCCCAGGCGGTATCCAAAAAACTTCCCACCAAATTTTCTTCTTTTACGTCCTTTTTCTCCCGGAGGGTTTGAATACATTTACTTAGCAGCTGGTTCAACTCTTCCTGCTTCAGGGGCTTTAAGAGGTAATCCAGCGCCCCGAGCTTCATGGCACTGCGGACAAATTCATAATTATCATACCCGCTGACAAAGATAACGCAGGCATCATTGCCTTCCCTTCGAAGCGCAGCAACCAAATCGGTGCCATTTAACAGAGGCATATTCACATCCACCAGAATAATCTCCGGATTCGTGTGATGTATTAGTTCCAGGCCGTATTCACCGTCTGAGGCTTCACCTACAATCTGTATGCCTAATTCCTCCCAGTGGCCCAATTGTCTGATAACCTTTCTGGTCCAGGTCTCATCATCGATAATCACAGCTTTCGCCAAAATCATTTTTATTCTCCTTCTCCGCCTTGGTCAGTACACAGACTGTTGTTCCCTCTCCTGACTGGCTTTCAATGGTTACCCCGTATTTTGAATCAGCATATTTTAGTCTGATTCGTGAATGCACGTTTCCGAGCCCAATATGGGAGCTTGTTTTTAGTGCGTTTCCTGCATCTTCCTCCAGTATTTCCTTAATCTGTGCCAGCCGCTCTTTTGATAAGCCGATACCATTATCGCTGATTTGAAGCAGCAGGTCATTCGTGGTTGTCAGCATGGCCTTTAGCTGGATATTCCACATTCCTGCTTTATTGATGAGCCCGTGTTCCAGGCTATTCTCCAGTATTGGCTGTAAAATAAGCTTGGGAACCACATATTCCATCAGCTCTTTTTTCACCTGAACTTCAAATTCAATCCGGTTATCAAATCTTTCATTCTGAATATTCAGATACTCCTGCAGGTAGTGTATTTCTTCCCTAAGACACACCATCTCTCTTGTAAAATTCAAGGAGTAACGCATGATATCACTCAAAGAGGTGGTCATGTCATAAATTTTTGAAACATTTCTTTCTAAGGCAATTCCTCCTATCGTCTGCAGGGTATTATTCATAAAATGAGGATTTATCTGTGCCTGCAGCGCCCTGACCTGTGCCTCTCTTTTCTCTATCTTGCTCTGGTATTCCTGCTTTATCAGTCTTTGGTTACGCTCCATCATCAGATTAAAGCTGTTTTGGAGTATACCGATTTCATCTTTTCTGTCAGCAGGTACTTTTTCGGAATAGTTATTAATCATTGCTGTCTGCATCTTCCCGGCAAGTGCAATAATCGGCTTGCTTAAGATTCCTGAATATAACACGGAACCGGCAATGGAGATAATCACCGCAATGCCGGCAATCATCAATCCCGCAATCAGCATTTGCCTCATGGCATTTGTGATTACAAAGCCCGGAACTGCAAAAAGAATTACCAGCTTTCCCCCGTTTACACTCCTGTAGAACCAGAAATTATCTTTATAATAGAATTCCTGCTCCTTGCTTTCCTGAAACTTTCTGGTGATTTCAGCCAGGTCCATTGTCTGTATTTGGGAATCACTCTTGCTGTAGTCTGCTTCTATCAGTTCTCCTTCATCATTAAAAAGCATAACAGATTCGTTTTCCGTTGTTTTAATATTTTCCAGGATGTCCTGAATTTCATATGGTCTTATCTTCATGGTTATGAGTGCCACCGGTACATTCTCATAAAAGTCGTAAATCTGATGGGCAATCATAATCTCTTTCCCTTCCCGCTTAAACATAATGTTTGTCTGAAGAGCTTTATCCCTTTCTTCCCAAAATTTTAGTTTCTCTTCGGACTCCTCCATATCCGCTCCGGAACGTCTGGCCACTAACACCTGGTCTGTTTTCAGATTAAACAATTCAATGGAATTAATATTACTGTCCATGCTTATTACGGTATTCATGGCTGAAATAAGCTGCAGTTTAGAAGCAAAATTCAGACTTTTGCCGTTCTTGCACCAATCCATGATGATGCTTTTGATTTCCTTATTTACTTCAAAATTATAGAATTGATTCACATAGTCTTTCGTCTCTAGAGCTAACCGGTCCTGCAGCCAGCCGATACTCATTTTTCTGTCATAAATTAATTGGCTCTTTAATGTATTGCGGGATATCTGCACTGTGATTGCAGTGGTAGAACCAACTAAAAGCAGAGAAAATGCCAGAATTGTTAAGAGTATTTTTTTACGGATAGATAAATTACGATACCTTCCCATCAACTTAAGTTCCCCCCTGTAATATTACTTTGACAGTTTTAAAAGCCGGGCTGTGCAGCCTGGCTTTAATACCTTGTACGTATTGTATTATATAAATTATAACATGGATTTCCGGTATTTGATATTTGGCCTTATGAATATATTTAGTTTTATTTATTGTATTTTTTTAAGGTATCATCTTTTAAGCTGTTTTTTAAATATGCAGCTGCAATGAACAGCCTAATTTTATGCCTATTGAAAATGTTTTCTTGTGAATGAGAGACAGGTCATTCACAAATAATACGTTAATTACGGAACCGCTATTATAATGCCCGCATGTAAATGTTTGGGCTTGAGAGAGCTTAGCTTAGACTAATTAATATTGAACAATAAAACAACCTAAAAAAGTATAATGCCCAAAAGGCACCTTTCCTATATAGTAATATTAGATGAAGCAGAAGACAGAGATTAGTAATGAAATGAGGAGTATTCCTCATAGATTGATTCAGTCAAAGGTTATGAGAAATAAGGAGGTAGAATGCATTGGCTATTAAGGGATTCCTGCATACAAAGGGCGGTAATATATATAATGCTGAAGGCGAGAAGATACTTTTAAAAGGTCTAGGTCTAGGTAATTGGCTTTTGCCGGAAGGATACATGTGGAAATTTTATAAATCCTGTGACAGGCCAAGAAGGATTGAAGAATTGATTCAAAAGCTGGTTGGAGAAAAAAAGGCAAATCAATTCTGGGAGCAATTCAGGGAAAATTATATAAGGGAAGCAGATATTGAATGTATCGCAAAGGAAGGATTTAATTCTATAAGGCTGCCGGTTAATTACAGGGTAATTCAGGATGAAAAAACGGGGAATTTACTCGAGGATGGAATTACTCATATAGACAAGGTCATAAATTGGTGTACCAGATACGGCTTATATGTAATTCTGGATTTACATGGTGCGCCTGGCGGACAAACCGGTACCAATATTGATGACAGTGAAAATGATTTACCGGAGCTTTTTATGAAGGAGAGCAATCAGGCAAGAACCATACTATTATGGTATCAGCTGGCAAAACGTTATAAGGATAATGAAACCATCGGTGGGTTTGATTTATTAAATGAGCCGTTACCCCAGTGGTTCAGTCAATACAATGACGGGGTGCTGCCTCTTTATAGGGAAATAACAACCGCAATCAGACAAGTGGATAAAAACCACATGATAATCCTGGAAGGGGTTCATTGGAGCACGGATTGGAGCATTTTTAACGAATTATCCTTAAAAAACTTTGATGACAATTATATGCTGCAATTTCACAAATATTGGAGCAATCCTGATGAGGAAAGCATAAAACCTTACCTGGACATGGGAGAGAAACTTAATATCCCCATATTTATGGGAGAAGGGGGAGAAAATAACAAAGATTGGTATACCGGTGTCTTTCAGCTGTATGAGGACTTTAATATTTCCTGGAACTTTTGGGTATGGAAGAAGTTGGACACGAACAATTCTCCCTGCTCCATAAAATTGCCGAATGACTGGCAGCGGATCATTGATTATTTAGAGAGCAACATTTCTCTTGACAGAAATGCAGCCTGGCGGATATTGAGTGAATATCTTGAAAATATTCCTTTTGAAAAATGCCATTATAACAAAGCGGCAGTAAACTCAATTCTAAGAAGAATACCTTTTAAAATTCCGGCTGAATATTATGGATATAAAGGGGAAAACGTGGATTTCCATGTGGAAAAACCGGTTGAAAATTCTGTGGGTTTTCGGAAAGAAGATAAGAGCAGAATTCAATTTGTAAAGGGAGAAGGAATACTTAACTTTAAGCATTATGGCGGGGAAGAAAAAAGGGAGGAGGAAGAATTATATTTAGAAATAAGAAAGGGAGAGTGGTTCTACTATACATTCCATAGTGAAAAAAATTCTCTGAGCAAGATAGTGCTTAAGGTTTTGGCGCTGGAATCGGATACAAAACTAAAGATTTCCATCAATGACGCTGCCACTATTGAAAGGGTCATTGACGGTATGGAAATTTATGAAGAAATGATAGATAAAAAAATCATGCTTGAAGACTATTCTAACCGGATGAAGATTTCATGTGAAGAAGGCAGTCTGAAATTATTTTGGATTAACCTTATGTAATCCAGACTCGGGATAAACCTTGGTGGCCGGCTCATGCAGGAATATCCATATTGATGTATCTGAGGCTATTTGACTATATGGGAAATAATTGATATTATGTTGTATAGCAGTATAATGTGATGAAGAACTGATGATTTATAAATCTACAATTGTGGTGATATAATATGAAAAAACGCTTAGTTGTTATTTCGTTTTTGCTTTTTATAACAGTGTATTTGACCTCCTGTTCAAGGATTGCCATGCTTAATTTTACGACAAGTCGTGACAATAAGCAGTATCGTGAAATGGTGGATAAAGTTTTCGTTGCATTGGATAGCGAAAACAAGGAAGAACTAAAAAAGCTTTTTGCAGAGAGTGTCATCAAAACAGACTCAGATATTGATAGTCAGATAAATGCTTTATTCGAATATTATAAAGGACCCAAGGAAAGTGATGAAGGGGTAGAAGCTACTCAGACAAATGAAGATGTTGAGCATGGTAAAAGGAAAATAGAGCTCAATGGCTCGTTCTCCGTACAAGCTTCAGGGGTTAAGCACAACGTGTATTTATCCATTCAATCCGTCAACGACTTTGACAAGAGCGAGGTAGGCATACATAAGCTCGAATTTGATTCAGACGAGGCGATAAACGGTAAATACTTCATGCACTATACACAGGATGGAGTACATATTCAAACCTCATCCCAAAAACGCAGCGATGTCACGAAGGTTGATTCCTGGATGTTGGATTATACCTTTGTTGACCGTGATTTAACATCGGACGATTATATAGCCTTGGTAAAGAAAGATAACGATTTTGAGCATTTTACAGCATCTGCAGGTGTGGCAAACTGTTCAAACAGCACATATGACAGGTATTATTATGAGCTTGAAAATAAATTATTTTTAGTTTGTGTCGTTGAATCAGGGAAAATAGAGTTCATAAAGCTGGCAAATGAGGATGAGATTTTTTCTACACTCTGGATTGCCGCCGACAGAATCATGGTAGAAGGCGAATATAGGCAATACACGACCATAGACCGACGAACAGCTTTGAATGAGGAGGTCTTTAAGAAATTCTTTTTGCGAAGCAGCAAGTTAAAGGAGCTTATTAAGGAAGCCGGGCTGCCAAACGGTGATAAAAACAATGTATTTTACACTTATTATAAGCTCTCTGACAATCGTTTCGTCGTGTGCGAGTGTACAGCAGATGGTAAGAATATCGTGAGTTCTTATGTCGCCGATTCTGATCATAAGCTCTTCTTAATCTGGGAACAAGACGACAGCAAATAAAAATGTCTTCAAAAATCAGAAGGAGTATTCTGCATAGCCGTTGCTAGCTGCGCACAGATATCTAATATTATTATGAAAATCCGCTATACTCCATTAACTGGGATAGCGGATTCTGTATCAATATAATTTTCAATATTCAAATTTAAAGTAACTTAATCAGCTCTTCTAATTCTTCGGATAAAATTTTCGCAAGCTCAAAATCGGTATCTTTTAAAGCTAATTCTATCTTGGTTTCCAGTGCTTTTTTCTTTTGTTCAATTTCTAAATAGTCTCTGTCGAAATGATTTGCATAAGTCATCTTTCTGAATTTTCGCATACTCATTTTTCGAATTGTTTTATCTTCAATGATTAAAACATAATCCATACAGTTTACGATAGAATAGAAGTCATGTGAAATCATCAGAATCGCACCATTATAGTTTTCGATGGCTTTTTCCAGGGCTATTTGTGAATAGGTGTCCAGATGACTTGTGGGTTCATCAAGAAGCAGCAGGTTTGCTTTACCGGCAGAAATTTTAGCTATTTGGAGTATGTTTTTTTCTCCGCCGGATAGAGCTCCTACCTTCTGAGGAAGGACTTCCTCGTCAAAACCATAGCTTGAGAGATACAATCTAATCTCATCATTCGTTTTGAACCCCACATGAAAGAACTCTTCCAATACTGTATCAGACTCATTTAGCATTTCGCCTTGAAGCTGAGATAAAAAAGCCATTTTTACATTTTCATTTATTTCAATAGAATTATGATTATTTTTAAAGATTTCCCGGAGTAAAGTCGTTTTCCCGGTACCATTTGAACCAATCAGGGCCACTTTATCAGTAGATTTGAGCTCAAAGTTAACATTTTCTAAAAGAGTGTCATCAAAGGCAACACTGTAATCTTTGACGCTCAAGGCAATGGTTTCTTCCAGTTTATTATCTGTATCAAAGCTGATTTCCGGTTGTTTAATATCTACAAAGGGAGCTTTAATTCTACGAGCTTCTAAGCGTTCCTGGATTTTAATTCTGGCGTTAAGGGATTTCCCTCTGGAAGCTTCCGTATGAATGGTCGCGACAGATCTTAGTTTATCAATTATGAGCTCATTCCTCTTGATTTCTTCCGTATCAGCAGCAGCCAGTTCCTGCAGCTCAATTTTACTTTGAAGCAAGGAGAAGTTATAATCAATATAACGTCCATTAAATTCTTGAAGCAGCTTATTTTCAAGATGTATAATTTTGTTAAAACAATGATTCAGCAGATATCTGTTGTGGGTAATGACCAGCATACTTCCTTTGTGTGAATTAATTAGGTTTTTAAGAGAATTAAGGTTTTCAAAATCTAAAAATACATCTGGCTCGTCCATGATCATTAAGTCTGGACCGGTCAGCATTTCCTTAATTACCTGAATTAGTTTGAATTCCCCGCCGCTGAGTTTAGATACCGGCAGGCCTTCATGCCTGCTTAGGTTTGCCAGAGTTAGCTGCTTATTCATGTTGCTTTCGAAATCCTCTCCGCCAATTGCTTGAAATGCATCCAAAGCTTGCTGATACTTTTCCAGCAGGGAATCAATATCCGAAGCTGTTTCCATTTCGGTGCAAATGGAGGTTATTTCATTTTGCAGCTTAATAAATTCCTCCCCAATATATTCAAAAACAGTTATTTCTTTTGTTTTGTCCAGCTGTGAGAACTGGCTCACATACCCAATTCTGCAATTGGAGGATATCTCCAGCTTCCCCTCGAACATATATCTATCCGGGTCCATAAGGATATCGATCAGTGTACTTTTACCGCTTCCGCTTGTTCCTATGAAGGCACAATGCTGACCTTCTTCTAATGTGAATGAGATTTTATTATATAGCTCCTTTTGAGGAAATGAGTAGGATAAGTTATCAATTTTTATCATAGTAGCTCCTTTCGTGAATATCAGCTCTTTGATTTGATATTCCTGAATAGTAGTTGAAAAATATTTTTATTTTTCAATACCTTTCTTTATCAGTAAAAAAGAGCCTATCAAAATAAGCTCCTTGCCATATTATTTTCCCAATCGATGCCTTACGATGAATTTGATTTAGCAGAGGCATTCATATGAATTTACCATTGGTAGCATAACACTTTTTGCGAATGATTTCAATCATTTCATATGAAAGCTGTTTGTGTAGTTGGAAGATTTGACACCTTCATGGAAAGGTAAAGATGTTATAAGGCTCCCTCTCAAGGCACCGCAGCGTCAGTTCCTTTCCCGATGGACAAAAATCAGAGAGCTCATCACCCTCTGCACCCTAAAAATTCTAGACACATTTTAACAGCGGGACTTTGGAAAATATGGTCATTGAAGACAACATAATTAATGGCTGCGGAACGTATGGTATTGAAGCGGCAAAAGAGGTAAAGGGGAGTGTAACAATTAAGGAAAATAAAATTACAAATATAAAATTGGATAAAATCCAAAATAATGCATCGAAAAATTTGAAATTTTCTGCGAAATGAAGTAAGTTGATACTTATGATAAGCCAATAACCGACAGATAGCCCATGAGAGTATAAAAAGTAAATTTATCAGGTTCCTTACATATTATCTTGCTTTGGGATATAGATTTAAAACAGTAGAGAAGAGAGATTGTGAAAAATGGACAATAGTATTTTATTAAGTATTGGTCAGTTAGCAAAAATATGTAATGTTTCACATAAAACATTGAGATATTATGATAATTTAGGCCTTTTAAAGCCAACAATGGTAAATCAGGAAAATGGTTATCGGTTTTATTCAAAATGGCATGTAGCAAGAATTATGACTATAAAACAATTACAGGATATAGGTGTTTCTTTGACAGAAATCAAAAGCTTTTTGCAAAAGGATGGCAGTGCAAATGTAATTGAAAGTTTGCAAAATATTCTCACTGAGCAAGAAAATGAGCTTGAAGAACAAATACAGCAATTACAAGGCAGTCTTAGAAAAGTTAAATTATTACAAGATCAGTGCGGAAGTATTAAAGCTAAAGTAATATTTGATACACACTCACAAATAATTATAAGAAAATTGCAAACAAGGCGGATTGTTTTTAAGCTATACCGAGGTGAGTATAAGGCTGATGTTTTCAGAGAATTTTATAAATCAATTTTAGATAGTTTCATTCAGGATGGTGTTGACATTTCAAGTATAAATTCTTCTCCTTTAGCTATATTGAAAACTGATAACACATCAAGCAGTATTGAGTTAAAAATAGGCTATGAATTAAAATCAGACTTTACACTAAATAAATATAGCCAAGAGAACATTATTGGGGGCGAGTACGCTTGTTATATACATGAGGGGAATTATGACAGCTTAATGCGGGATTTATATGGAATAATACGTAGCAATATTGAAAAAATCGGGTATAAAGTAATCGGACCAAGTGTAGTAAATTATTATATTAACGAAGCTGTAACTCCCATTAGGGATAATTTTATAACGGAAATACAATTTCCAATAAATAAAAAATAAAAATTGAATTGACACTCTCCTTAGGGCAGCCTTTATGATGAAAATAAAAACCAAGGAGTGATATGTATGAGCTATTCTATTTTCGAACAAACAATGGTGGATATGACTTATTCTGAAATTGAGGAAGTAATTACAAAAGAAGGATGCGTTTTATTACCTGTTTCTGTTGTGGAAGAACATGGACCTCATTTGTGTACAGGAACAGACATTTATCTTACACAGACAATTTGTAAAAAAGTTAGTTTGCGGTTAAAAGAACTGGGACTGGAAACGGTCATAGCGCCGCCTTTTTATTGGGGAGTAAATAGTATAACAAATGGTTTTACCGGCTCATTTGAAATTAAGCCGGAAACAATGATAACATTACTTCTGGAGATATTAGGAAATTTAAAAAAATGGGGATTTAAAAAGATAGTTTTATTTAATTTCCATGGAGATTTTGTTCATATTAAAACCATTATAGAAGCTGTATGTAAAGCATATACAGAACAAAAAATTGGAGTATATTTTATTAATGATACTAACCTTTTTACACAGCTGGGCTTTATAGAAAACCAACCCTATCTTATAAAAGTAATGATGAAAACAGATACAAAAACGATTGACTCAAAATATATTGATATCCATGCAGGTGCTATTGAGACAAGCTGGATGCTTCATCGTTTTAAGGAACTAGTAAATATTCCACTATTACATACATTAGGACCATCTCATACAACCCAAAGAGATCTTAGGCAATGGACTCAAGGTGGTGAAGGTGCTAAAAAAATAACACCATTGGGCTATTGTGGAAATCCTGCGGATGTGGATTTGGAAAATATCAAGATAATTGAAAAGAATACTATTGAAGCATATTCACAAACAATTTTTGATTTTCTTAACAAAATAAAATAGAATAAGTAATAGTTTTTGAATAGGCATCGGACCAAGCTGGACCGGTGCCAGCTTAATTTTATCCCAGATTATGACGATATAATAATATTGTAATTGGCGCAGCAAGCGCATTGTACCGGATGGTATGATGTTAAAATAGGTATGAAAAATAAGCGGAGGAAGTTTCATGGGCATTTTAGATAAATTTAACAAGAAAGAAAGCAATTCCTTGAAGCAGGATTTAAGTCAAAAGGAGCAGCCGGGTTCTGTTTTTATCATACATCTGCTGATGAAGGAAAAGTGTGAGATGCCATCCCAGGAAAAGATGACTGCTGTTATGGAAAAGCATCTGGGAGAAGTAGATTGTTTCTGCCACGACACAAAGGTGGCTGGATTTGCGCCAAAGAAATACAAGGTGGAGTTTAAAGACGGGAGCATGCCGCCGCAGCTGATGGTCATGGAATGCTTTAAATCGGATGGCTATCAGCTTGATGATATCACAAAAAGCCAGATGTGGGATTGTGAAAACAGTGCCGAGATTCTGTCTGAATGCAATTATCAGGTAGTTGCAACCGATATGCTTGCGGGGGCCATGACGGATTATAAAGACAGGGCGGATATGATGATGGACTTTATGGAGGCACTTGTGGAACTATACCCGGAATGTGCTGCCGTACAGTTTCAGACCTCCGGTAAAATGTTTACGAGGGAGAAAATCTTAAATCATCAAATTCCACGGGAAGACCGGTTTATCTATTTTGCAGTCAATGTCCGTTTCTTCAACATTGAGAATAAGGAAGATATGCTGGTGGATACACTTGGCATGAGTACGCTATACCTGCCGGACCTGCAATATCATTTTCATGGAATGAATCCAAACTGGGTGGTCAACCATGCTTATAACCTGCTGAGCTATATGTACGCGAACAATGCACCCATCAAAAGCGGCGAAACGGTAGATGGAGTAGCAGACGGACACATGGAACGAACTGTGCAGTGGAAATGCCGGTATGAAAATGCTTTAATCCAGCCTGCCAGCAGCTCTGAAAGGTAAATATTTTTCGCACTGATTCATACAATTAAGATAGGCTTGACAGTTGTTATTGTGATAAACTTTAAGAAAAGTTTTTCGCAAAGGAGTATTTTACTGATGACAAGAGCTGAGAGAAGACAATTAAAAAAATCCGAGGGGAATCCTCTGGTTGAATTTTTAAAAGTACAGAAACATTTTTACAAAGACCTCTGGAGTGATTTTGCCGGAGTTCATGACCCAAGACATTCCAGCTACATCGACTACTCAAGTGATGTCATGCTAACTATGCCACTGATGAAAAATATTTGTGATATAAGAAGTATGCAGGAGATGTCTTCCACTTTTAATACGGAAGAATGCATAGCCA
>NZ_FRAC01000042.1 GCF_900142215.1 Anaerocolumna jejuensis DSM 15929
AAGCTATTTTTATATCAATCCTTCAAGTTATACTTCATAACTTCATTAACTCTTTTATTAATTTTAAATCAAAGCTCAAAGTATATTATGATTAGCTCATCAAATGCCCTGTTTCTATATAGCTAAAGGCAATTGCACAAAATAGAAAGCTTCCTGCGCCTATGGAAATGTATTAGAAGTCCTTTTCTCTGAAGCTTTTGTGCTATATCATCAAACAGATTGTCTGAGCCCACGAGTTATCTGTTTGATGATATGTCCAGCACAAAAGCTTCAGAGAATTAGGACTTCTTATACATTGTAATCGAAGCAGGAAGCTTACTATTTTGTGCAAATTGCCGTCCCCTTGCGAAAAACTGCCCATTTGTCGTACTAATCATATTATTTTATAACCCGGGCTTATTTTGTTTACAGCTGTTTCTTATTCAAATCTATTACGGGAGAGTAAGTAAATTTTATTTCAGTCCATTTAATTCCTGATATAAATTCTTCGCATAAGAGTCCGTCATTCCGCTGATATAATCCGTGACCATTAAAAATCGCAAATATAAATTTTCAGCCTCATTATCTGTCTTTGCACACCTGTAATCTTCTTTGTAATTAGCGGATATTATATTGATCAACTTTTTATCAGCTTTTGAAATCCTATACTCCTCACCCTCTACAGAGCTTTCAGCATCCCAGTATAATACCGCATAAATGAAATCATCCAGTAATGCCGTAATAATTTTCCGGGCCGACAATTCTAACTTTAATATTTCCTTATTGTCATATACAAACTCTTTCATTGCGCCTTTTAAGATTTTAATTGACTCCTGATGGTTTGTTTCATAGAACATATCCTGTTTAAATGCACCGCTCATAATATCGTCATAGCTTTTGGAAAATCTATAGGATACTATGTACATCAACCATTTCCTCACATATTCCATCCACTTTTGAAAAGCGACCAGGTCCCCCTCCGTGCTTCTGTCACTTCCCTCAAGACGTTTTTCCAAATCTGAAATCAGTTCCTGGGTATATTTCTTATGGGACAAATTTGTAATATCATTAATCGCTCTGTTAAAATAGTCAATAAACTGATTCAATGAAAACAAGCCTTTTTTTACAGCATCCTCCAAATCAGCCGTTGCATATGCTATATCATCTGCCGCCTCCATTAAATATACAAGAGGATGACGTACATATTCATTCTTATTCTTTGTCCCTGTAATCATGCAGATATATTCCATTGTATTTCTTTCTGCATAAAAATATCCGGGCTTATGCTTTTTGATATCCTCACTCTCGGCGTCAAAATCAATTGAGTTCGTTGGGTATTTTATAAGTGTATTTAATACTCCATATGTTAAGTTTACATCATAGCCTTCTTCCTTATTTTTTACTTTTGAAAGAATTCTCAATGCCTGTGCATTACCTTCGAAATTTTCCAGGTCCTTTTTCATTTGTTCCTGTAAAACTTTAGCTACCGGTTTTCCTTTAAATTTAAAATTTGTATTTTTAAATTCTTTTTTAAACCACTCACCAATAACTACCTCACCAAAGTGGCCAAAGGGCGGATTCCCGAGGTCATGCAGCAGGCCGGCACATGACAATACTACCGGTATTTCATCCGTATACTTGCTGTTGTTTTTAAAGTCCTCCTGTAGATATTGGGAAGTATTCCTGGTAATCATAATACCCAATTGCCTGGCTATCGTAGAAACTTCGATTGAATGTGTTAACCTTGTCCTTACAAAATCACTTTTATCCAGGGGAAATACCTGTGTCTTATCCTGCAGCCTTCTAAAGGCCGCACTGGATATAATAGCTTTATAATCTGTTTCCAGATCACTGATTGGATATTTTTCAAAATCCCTTGGTTCTTCCTCTCTTACGACCTGTGTATTTAACGCCAATAATTTATTCCATTCCATAAAGTACCTCCTCCGGTGGAGTTTTTCCAATTTTCAAATTATTATAACAACATTAGCTTTTCAAATAATACCTTCATGGCATACTCATCCATTAAGCAGCCTGGCTTTTATTACGCTATTTTGTAACTATTATTATATCTTCTATAAATTGTAATTTCAACAAATCCGGAAAGAATTTAAGAACATACAGCTAGAATTTATAAGCAGCCTCCAATAAGAATTCCCGGACAAGCAAGCACTCCGTTAATAAACCTATTATAAAAATTGATTACTCAAAAAAGGATGTTCCCCAGACAGATAAATCCATCCAAAAAACATCCCATTTGAACAACCCACTATTCCTCATTTGATATTTGAATATTACAGGCCTATTCCTGCCAGGCACATTAAACTGGAATCTTATAGCTTTGAAGCTTGAGTCTATAACTTTTACCCTAAGGTTCTATATCAATTTCTTCCAGAGAACATCCCGCCATATAATTGCCAGAAGCAGCAGGGCAGCTCCGCCTGCCAAAAGATAATACTTCTCGGTAAAGCTTCCGTTTTGCATCGAAAACAAAAAGAAATTGCCCATGTATTTCCTGCCGGTTCCAAAATTAATTAAAAAGTATAGAATAGACATCATATATCCTAAGACCGGCTGGTTGGAAAGAGAGAAGAAAAATGTCCCCAGTCCGCCTAAAAAGATACTGTTTGCCAGGAAGCCAAAAAACAGCTTAGGGAAAGAAAAACGGCAGCCACCTGCCCACATCCATAAAAGGAACAATACCCCCACTGCTGCCAGCAGAACTACCGCTGACAGTGTGCGAAGAAGATGGGCTGATACCATGGATTCTTTTTTAGAGGCTATAATATCCCTGATATCCCCATCAATATCCGGTGCAAATACGGTCATTAAAAGTATAATCCCGATAAGGCTTAAGAATACCTCAATGACCTTGGCCGCCTGCGCACCATCCAGATTCTCAAGCCCTATAAGAAAGGGTGACAGCAGACAGAGCACCAGTACAAGCGCTGAAGGAATTAACAGATTATGCTTTAGATTTACGTACAAAAATTTTTGATACTTTTCCATTATTTCGATAGATTCCTTTCCTCTTGCAGTCATAAAGATAAATGAGGGCTGTCACAAGAACCAGGGCCGCTGCGGTGTAAAGGATACGGTTAGCCACAAGCTGTCCAAAGGTTCTATGAAAGACATCATAT
The DNA here is from genome assembly GCF_900142215.1 of Anaerocolumna jejuensis DSM 15929. Taxonomy (GTDB): domain Bacteria; phylum Bacillota; class Clostridia; order Lachnospirales; family Lachnospiraceae; genus Anaerocolumna; species Anaerocolumna jejuensis. The sequence goes on from NZ_FRAC01000042.1 coordinate 3,120, forward strand.
TCTCCCAGGGTATTGAACCGCGGAACAAGGTTAAAGCCGAAGTTGCCCGTCATCCGGCTGACTCCCGCCAGAATTGACACAAACCACCAGATTACCTGGATCAGAATAGGAAATACCCCTTCTGTCAGCTCTCCCAGGAAATACCCCAAAGCTGCCACAACCATAATACTCGGCAGAAGCCATCCGGTACAGTACTTTAGAAAAGCAAAGTAATCCGCTGTAACTCCTGCATTTTTGGCAGCATAAACTGCCTGGGACAGAGGAAGCAGGGATAGGAGCAATACAGGCAGAAACAGCATGAAGCATATGGCTGCCAGGCGGGCCGTTATGATAGCCGCCGACGAGGCACTCTTTCCGTAAAGCACACCGTTTACATGGCTGTGCTTATCCTTTAGTACTCTGGAGGTAACAAAAAATACCGGTATAAGTCCTAAAAGGATACCGAAATAGTCGCAGAACAGTCTGGCATAGGCACCGGAAAAGCGGTCCTTCTCCTTTATCTGATTATAGTCCTTCAATGCCTCCTCATAGGTAACAGGTACTCTTGCATTACTCGTCAGATAGGTTTTCCCATACATACTGCCCCTTCCGATAAGCTTCGCCGCCTGATTCATATACCCAAGAAATTCATCATAGGTCACGTTCCCGGAAATCTTCAGTTTCAAAGAGCTTGTATCTTTCTGAACTAGGATTTTATTATTTCCCAGATTTGTGATTTCATTATTATAAGACTCAGTGGCCTTATTAAATTCCTCGGAGGTTGTGTCCGTCAGCTTTAACAGCAATGCTTTGATTTTCTCAGTTTTTTCTTTATCCAGCCGGACGGACTTGTAAAATCCAATTGGATAGGTCGTATATGCTCCATTGCAGTATTCTTGCAGCAGACTGTCCGTGGCAGTCTCCATAATTACCTTTTTGTCGGTGCTGTAATGATAGCCATAGCTTTCCTGTCCGGCCTTTGGCTCTGTGGGAATATCCTCAGAGCCCATTTGTGTCAGATAAAAGAACAGGATAACTGCCAGATATCCGAAAAACAGAATGCTTTTTCTCCAGATTTTACATTCCTTTCGAAACAGGGTCAGCCACATACTGGTTTGCCCCCTTCCTTTCCCATCAGATAAAGATAGGCATCCTCGGCATTGGGCTCCGTAAGTACGGCCTTTTCAAAGGGGGCGCTTTCCTCTGAGAGAAATCGTACCTCAGCCATGCTACCCTTCGATAATATAGCGGTAACAATATGTCTGGCTTTTAATTCCTCCAACTCCATTCTGGATATTTCCGCCCTATAAACCTTTCCTTCTGCCATTTCTATCAGCTCTCTTACGGTTCCCCGAAAAATAATCTTCCCATTATCCAGCACTGCAATATCCTCACAGGTCGCTTCTATATCTCCCACAATATGTGTGGAGAGAATCACAATCCTGTCCTGGGCAATCTCACATAAAAGATTTCGAAAGCGTACCCTCTCCTCCGGGTCCAGCCCTGCCGTAGGCTCATCCACAATCAGAATCCGGGGATTATGAAGGATTGCCTGAGCGATGCCAAGCCTTCTTCTCATTCCGCCTGACATGGCCCTTACCTTTGTCCTGTAATTGGCGGACAGATTCACCTTATCAAGAAGCTCCGGAATACGTTTCTTTCTCTCCTCCTTCTTCATCCCTGAGAGGGTTCCCAGATAATCCATTGCCTCATAAGCACTCATTCCTCCATACATGGAGAAATCCTGGGGCAGATATCCTGTCATACTGCGTATCTCCCTGGCCTCTTTGATATTTATTCCATTGATAGTAACTTCTCCTGCCGTTGGATTATGCAGGGTAGCAAGTATTTTCATCAGGGTCGTTTTGCCAGCTCCGTTTCTTCCCAAAAGCCCGAACATCCCCTCACTTATAGTAAGATCAATACCGTCAACGGCCTTCTTTTTCCCGTAAAATTTGCTTACGTTTTTTAGAATAATCTCTTGACTCATATCAGCCCTTTCCTTTCCATTCCTTACTATGATTACGCTTTGCAGCAGCAACCGTCTGTATCCCGGAAAAATAAAATCACCCCTTTACCGGGATAATTTTATTTTATAATCTAAATATCTATCTTTTCACTACATTACAAAAAAACTTGCACAAACTATACCGCCGCCGTGGATACCATTGGTTATTTCAAGGCTGCCCCCATGTTTTTCACACAGGAGCCTGCAAATGGTAAGCCCCAGGCCAAAATGCCCTTTTTCCGTTGTAAAATAAGGGTTTTTTGCGTTGGCCAAAGCCTTTTTTTCAAAGCCTGCACCATCATCCTTTATATAGAGGAACAGTTTTCCGTTTTCTATCTGAAGCTGCAGCCAAATCTTTTCCGTTGCATACCGTAATGCATTTCCCATCAGGTTCTCTGCCACCTCTAGGATTGCCCCCGTATCCGGAAAAATTTCCGCTTCATTACAGGACTCGTCCACGGTCAAATCAATAGAAAGTGCCGAAGCTGACATTCCGGAAAGAAGCTGCCCTATTCTGGCAGCAAGCTCCTTTGCTGTACTCTTCTCCCTTTTTAATTCCAGTTCCTCAAAGGTATTAATTTCTTTCATAGTATCGGCAAACCGCTCCAGCCTGTCTACCTGGTTTTCGATCAGAGACAGGGTTTCCCACAGCTTCTCCTCGGAAATCTGCCCTCCCGGCTGGAACATACGGAGTATTTGGGTGTAGCCCTTCATAACCGTCAGCGGAGTTCTGATATCGTGGGCAAAGGCAGCATTTAATTCCCTCTGGTCCCTCACCAGCTTCCAGGTATTTTTCCGGTTGTTGATGAGCTGAAGGCGCATCTGGTTAAAAGCCTCACAGATGTCACCCATCTCGTCTCCGCTTAGATAACGGCAGTCCATGCTGAGGTCATCCCTGGCCACGGCTTCCATTTCTTTTTTCAGAACCTCCAGGGGTTCCATTAATTTATTTTTATAATAGATATGGCTGACCATAACAATGGCAATACTAGCATAAAGAAAGACAGAAATTGCTTCCACTCCTTCCAGAAGCCTTAGCTTATTGTTAACGCTTTTCGGCAGAGCCTCCGTGTCAATGGTATAACCCCGGCTGTCCCTGTAAATGACAGCATAGTTCTCTATTCCTTCCAATGACATAATGACATTCTTCCATCCCTCACAAAACAGATAGGTAGCATAATAGCAAAGTCCGCAAGCAAAAATTGCAATTAAAATATAAAATCCCAGTGCTTTTTTCAGACTGGAATTTTTTAAAAACACTTTAATTTTATTTACCTGCTTCTCTATATAATCCATCGGTAACCAACTCCCCAAACCGTTTCTATAATCTCTTTCTGATAGTAACATCCAATCTTTGTCCGAATCCTTCTGATATGCTCCGTTATGATGCTGCTGCTTCCTTCCTTATCAAAACCCCAAAGCTTTTCATAGATTGTTTCCTTATCAAATATCTGTCCTTTGTGAATGCTCAGGATTTCTACAATGTCGAATTCTGTTCTGGTCAGGCCTATTTCTTCCTCGCCCCAGAATATTTTCCTGGTATCATATTCAATCAGCAGCTCTCCTGCCATTCTTACCTTCTGGGTTCCCTTTTGCCTTCCTTCCCTGCGTAAATGTGCAACAACCCTGGCATGTAATTCCTCCAGGCTAAAGGGCTTTGTAATATAGTCATCCCCGCCAAGCAAAAGCCCATTGATCTTATCCTGCTCCTGCACCTTGGCAGTCAGAAAAACAATGGGAGCATTTACATGGTCCCTTATTTTTTTACACACAGAGAATCCATCCATATCGGGCATATTGACATCCAGCAGAATGATATCCGGATTTACTTCTATTTTTTCAATGGCTGAATACCCGCTGTCCGCAGTATATACAAGATACCCGGACAGCTCGAAGTAGTCCTTTAACATTCTTAGTATATCCTCTTCATCGTCTGCAATGAGTATTTTATAAGTCATAATCAATCCCTTTATAATATTCCTATGGCAGTATCCCTTTAAACAACGAAAGTTAAAATTGTTATTCTCCTGCCTGCAATTGAAAGTTTACTATATAAATATCTACAAAATATCTATTTTTCGTTCCTTCTATGCTGCTCTAATGCTGCTTAAGCCAATAGAAATAATCATCCAAAAATGTCCATAGAGGTTCTGAATGATTCATTCCGGGATACTGCGTCAGCTTAACGTCCTTTCCCAGGGAAATCATTACTTTATATAAGTCATCCGAATGGTGGTATGGCACTCTTTCATCCGCTGTTCCATGTACAATATACAGCGGTGTATCTATCCTGTCCTTCCAATTGATTGCCGAACGTTTTTCATATTCCCCGCTGTCTGTCTTTAGATTTCCCACCAGTTCCCGTAAAATCCCGGTCATTTCTGAATTTCCTATCTGATTCATTTCCACATAAAATTTATTCAAATCTGTAACTCCTGCACCTACGACTGCCGCATCAACACGCTTATCACGGCTTAAAATGATATAGGCCTCCATTGTACCTCGGGACCATCCAAACATATACAATTTTTTGTTTGTGCAATTTAGTCTTTTTGCATAGTCAATCAGCTGAATGACATCCTGTACATCTGCGCCGCCGAATTTATCTTCGCCGGTACTGTCCCCACCGCCACGATATTGCGAACCCATGGCTATGAACCCGTATCTAGCAAAGTATTCAATCGTCGTTGGGTCCAGTTCTCCGTAATGTCTATTTCCTCCGCGATTAAAAATCAACACAGGATATGCTTTTTCCATATAATCCTTTGGTGCTGCTACATAACCGTCAATGGTTTCTGCTCCGCTCTTATAGTGAATCCGGTAGCTTAAAATCTGCTCTGGCGCAATTAAAACCGTATCTTCTTTTTGATATACTACATAATCCATATATTGTTTTTTTAAACCCTTGCTATAGGATTCTAATCTCTGTAGATAATTCGTATCCGTGTCAATAGTCTCCATACTGACTCCTGATTTCCAGGCCTGCATGGTTTCTTCCAAGGAATGTTTTTTCCTGTTTAGCCCGATTGCGCTGATAAGTACAATGCACATTACTATCACAAGCAGGACTGGCAGCACTCTGCGATTATGTTTTTTCACCACATTTCCTCTCTATACACCTGACTGCGTTCAAATATAAGTGGATTTTACTATTTTACTTCATGAGCTTATCTATATTTTTTCGTTCTTCATCAAAATCTTCTAATATGCTTTTATGCATATAACGTTTAACACTATAATTCTGTGCCCCTTTTTTCCCTGTGCAGCAAATATTAAAAATCGTTCCGAAAATAATTACCCCTGCCATGTATAAGATATACCTCATCTTAGCAATCTCCTATTATTATTGCTTTATTCCAAAAATCCACAATATTTTTATCATGTGTAATAACTGTATTTATCTTATTCTACTTCAATATATCAAGATAATTCAAAAAAATAATCTTTCTCTCTGGCACACCATATCGTATCAAAAATAGCTCAATTTTTGCTTATAGTTGCAAAGATATTTTATAAGTATATTATTATTTAGCAAGGTTTTTTACAATGGACACATCTGTCTATTTCAATTTTATAAAAGCAGGACCATAGGGAACCCTTATTTTTCATTCCGTAATCCGGTTATTTTAGATGTGTTGGAAATTGTAAGCATCTTGCTTCTTCCACGCTCTTATCATTGGTGTCCGATTCTCTCCTAAATATCCCAGAACTTCAACTTTCTCAAACCCGGCTTCTTTCAAAATTTCTATTTCATGTTCCAGGGTAAGGGGAATATCAAAATGTACGAAAGCTTCTTCGGGTATACCATCCCGTTTCCTTCTGCGCATACATTCCCCAAGTAATAATTCCTCCGCTTCTCTGGAGCCTGCTATGTAGTCGCATTCAATATAACACCCTCCCGGTTTTAAACTGTTGTACAGCTTTCGAAACACCTCAATCTTTCTGTCTGATATAAAGTGATGAAGTGTTTCAAAGGATATTGCTGCATCATAGCATTCCTCCCCGAAGGATACCTTAAAATAATCTCCGCATAGGAAATGAAGGTTCTTATCCCCGTGCTTTACCTTAAGCTGCCCCAGCATCTCCTCAGATAAATCGATGGCAGTCACCTGCATTTCTGAAAATCTTCCAAAGATGGCGTCTAACTCAAGCCCTGTTCCGCATCCAATATCAAGCAATTCCTTCGTTCCTTCCGGAAGTATCTGTGCCATCCAGGTATAATAGTCCTTCCAGGGAGTCATATGCTCCTCATAAATGTTTATCCTTGCTCCAAAAAACTGTCCCATTTCTTCCAGCTTCGTATCCTTTGTTTCTTCCAGCCACTCCTTTAATTCTTCCAGTTCTTGTTGTTGTTTCTCATCCATATAAATACCCCCTTTTGCTCACTGATGACCTATGCATGGGACAGCACCGGAAACCGCAGCTGCCCTTTCCGGAATTCCTCCCATCCCTTTCCCAGGATAAATAGGGTGGTATCCTCTTCTTTTAGTTCCTCCCTGTCAAATCCCTGGGAAGACAGAGGTGTAAACCCTAATACCACTTTTGTGATATCCTTTCCAAAAGCAGCAATTATCCTATCCAGCTCTGCCTCCTGCTCTGATATAACCTGATGCAGAAAGAGGGTGCCCTCTTCTTCCTCTGCAATTACATAGGTTTTAAGCTCTTCTATATAATACACGGAATTCTTCATAAAGTATGTGAGGTAAAACAGATAAAGGCCGGCATTATCCATCTCAAAAAGGCTGTTTTTCCAGCTTTTCCTTATCCTCTCCTCCAGGTAAGCATAACTGCTCTTATCTGTCATGGGCCATGGAACAGCCTTTTTTTCGCCTGTGTTTCTTACTTTTTTACTGTATTGATATTCTGCAGCCTTTTCAAATCCGAATTTCGGGTAATAATCCAATACGCTGTCATTGGCAAAGAGATAAATTCCCTCGCAGGTATCCTTGTAATCCGCTAAGATCCGTTCTATCAGCTGCCTGTTTAATCCCTTTCCCCTGAACTCCGTATCTGTCATTACCGTACCAAGCTGCAGGAAAAATTTTTTTCTTCCGTTGCAATGAAATGACATCTTATTTACAGATACATTGGAGATAATCCGCCTGCCATCCATTATGGAATAGGGAATGTAAGCCTCCCGCCAGAATCCAAGCTGATACCACTCTTCGAAACGGATTCCAAAGGTCTTTTGTGCCAGTGCTTCAAAGCTTATTCTTAGTTCCTTATTATGCTTATAATCTGAGATAAATTCATAATTACCCATCTTAAACCTCCCTACATATCGTAAGCTAGCTTGTGATTCTGCCTTAATAGAAATTTGAAAAATGAATTGTATTTTTCAAACTCTCACCATGCATATTACTAACTAACTTGTGACACTGTTAAATAGGAAATTGAAAATTACATTGTTTTTTCAAACTAATTTCCTTCTACAAAATATTGTAATGATAAACTGTCTTAAATACTACCTTAAAATTATTTATAGTCCTTTTTGTCCCTGCTTTAGCTTCTTTCCCGGCTTTCATAACAATAAAAAAGAAGTACCATTGCTTACTGAAAATTTATATCAGAATAGCTTGGTATTACTATATTATTTTTATTAATTCCAGGATATAAAAGTTGAATTAAGTTTTTAATTCCTTTCCGCATAAAAATACATTTTTAAGGGTTTTGGCCATTGCAGATAACTATTTTTGCTCTGTTCAGGATGCGGAAGAAACCTGTGAGGAAAATTTTAAAATTAATCAAACTGATTGGATAGATATAAGTAATCCATTAAGTCATTGTCAACATGATATTATTTCGCCTATAAGAATAAAGGGTAGAGTATCAGGGAAACCACAATGGGGTAAGTTTGAAAAACTTGAAAATGGGGAATGGATTGATTATGAATTTAATCAGAAGTAATTCGCAATCTTACATTTTTGCGAATCAAAACTTAAGTCTCCCTGTTCTGCTGAAGCCAGGCATTTTTGTCACCCGGTAATCAAATATTAAGCCTACTATAACATTTCCCTTTGGGAAAAACAAGAAAGGAAAACGATAATAAGCCCTGTGACTTGTAAAATTTCCAATGGACATTCCGTTCATTTCCTAGTAATATAAGTTGACTGCCGGAATTATAAAAACTCCGGCAGCCATCATAATCTGCATCAGCTATTTAGGGAGGATATTTGTGAAAACTCAAATGAAATTCGGCTTGAAAGAGAAAAAAAAGATTTTTTTAGTTATTGCGGCAGTTATTCTTATGGGACTATCCCTGTCGTTTCTTATTCGTCTAAATTTCGGGACAGACCCCTGTTCCGCCATGAACCTTGGAATATCCAGGCATTTGCATCTTACCTTTGGAACCTGGCAGGTGCTGTTTAATCTTGTTTTATTTCTGGCGGTCATTAAATATGACCCTTCACAGATTGGCTGGGGAACTCTTGCCAATATGCTGTTGGTTGGCTACAGCGCAGATTTTTTTAAATGGCTGTTTGATCTAATCCTGCCCGCTGATGCCTTTACAGCCTTAGGCATCCGTATTGCAGTTCTAATCCCTTCCCTGCTCCTCTTCATAGTTTCCGCGGCTGTATACATGGCTGTAGAGCTTGGCTCTGCTCCATATGACGCCATTGTATTTATTATTGCCTCGAAATTAAAGAAAGTCCCTTTCCGCCTTGTACGTATTTTCTGGGATATGACCGCCTGTCTCATCGGATTTTTATTAGGCAGCACCATTGGCATTGTTACCGTAATGATGGCCTTTTTGCTGGGTCCGGTCATTACCGCAGTGAAGGAGAGAATCAACCGTTTTTTATAGGCTTTACCGTTTTCAAAAATACCAGGTAGAGCAGGCAGAATATCAGCATACTGGCAGGCAGGATATAAAAGGAAGCCCGTAATCCAATCCACTCGGTCAGCTTTCCAAAAAAGGCATTAAAGCAAATATCATATACCGTAGCCAGGCTTATGATGGCACCGGTAGCCGTTGCAATTCCCTCTTCTTTAAAGAAGCTGCGTATCATAAGTACCAGTGTGGGATATACGATGGAAATACTTAACCCGGATATGCTGAGAAGCACCACCCACTTTCCTCCAAGGAGGATCCCTGCTGCATAAAATATGGTACCTATAGTGCCAAAGATGCCGATGCTTTTTGCAGCTCCCAGCTTATGGACGGCCGGGGCAAACAGCAGACGCCCTGCTGTTATGCCGCCAAAGAATACGGACAGGTATCCTGCCGCTGTTTTTGTTGTCATTGTAAGCTCCTGGGTACCGTAGAGCAGGAGCCAGTTCAGTATCCCGTGCTCTGCTATGAAGTAAAATCCAAACAGCAGGGTAAGGAAAAGAAAAGCCGGTGTTTTCATAACAGCCTTATAGGATACCGCCTTTTTCTCTCCCTTCACATCGGGAATATCCTGAAAAAAGAGAACCATAAGTCCCGCTGCTGCAAGGACTATAAGCCCTATATTGACAGCTTTCCAGGCTGTAATGCCTAACGTAAGCCTTCCAATTCCATTCTGGCTGCCGCTGGTTCCGATGCCCTGTACAAAATAAAGCACGTTAACGATCAATCCCGGGGAGGCTGTAAATATGACTGGAACAAGGATATTAATTGTGGTATTTATCAGGGTGGAGGCGCCCACGCACAGGAACATCCCCACCAATAAGACCAGATAATTATCCGTCAGGATAAACAGAAGGATGCCGCTCATCCAGATAAAAAGCACACAGATAAATACCCGTTTTTTCTGAAAACGGTCAATTAATGCCCCTCCCAGAAATAAAAATACCAGATTTCCAAGATAGCTGACTGTAATAATGCTTGACACCTGTGTTGCATTTAATCTGAAATGCTCTCTAAATACCATGGCAAAAATACCCCTAAGGCTGTCATTTGCCCCCATGGCTATCATAATAAGCATAAAGCTTATAAATATCATGGCATTTCTGCTTCCTTCTTTTGTCTTGTTATTCATCCTATACATCCTTTATGTTTCTGTAATCTGATAAAAGATTCCCTTTTTTTATCCGGCTTGGCTGGTAATCCCCCTGCCTTCTCAGTCCTCAAACTGTTCTATGGTGACCACATTATCCATGAAGCGGTAGCGGAACCGTACAACTGTGTTATCCTTATTCACCCGGAAGAAGCCCTTATTGCTGGAACCGCTTCTGGGATAGGTATCATAGCAGTAGGTTGCTGAAAGAGTTCCGTAGGTGGATATGGCATAGTCATACTCCCCGGCAAATGGTATTACCACCGACAAGGTGTAGGTATTATCCCCGATATAGTACATCCTCGTAACCTCGCTGTTGGAATCATTCTTTACTGCTCCCACATAGGGCTGAAAGCTTCCATATACTACAATCTTCTCCGGCAGCTTCATACCGGTGGCTTCGTCATAGATATTTTTTGCTCCGTAATCCAAAAGTCCCGGAGGATTTCCGGCCTTTTTACGAAGGTCATCCCCTGATTCCCAGAGCCTTTTCACCGTTTCCTCCTGGCTAAAGCCCATGGGGCAGGCAGGACTTTTCTCATTCAGCTGATAATAATCCTGAAAATCCATCTCTCCGTTATCAGCCCGTTTCATATATACAGCCGCTTTTTCCAGGCTCCTTCTGAAAGGTATTTCAAAATAGGCATTCACGTTATTGATAGCCGTCCACTTACAGGTGTACTCCAAAAAATGTCTCTGCCCTTCTTCATCCTGGTTAGCAAACCACCCAATCTGGTCATAGCCCCACCAGTCCATCCAGGCCCGTTCTTCATAGGAATACCGCTCAAAATCCCCTATTACCTTACCTCCCCAATTATCGTACTCCATTAAGTAGGGCATAACCTCCGCACTCCAGCCGTTGGGATTTTCCCCTCCTTCGCTGAAGCCCTCCCTTACAAGTACCAGCTTCTCACCCTTTCTATCCAATAAAGGATATCTGGTAAAGGGCATGGCATGATAGTCCAGAAGGAGCTTTCCCCCTATACTGATACCGTGGCTGTGGGCATCCAGCAGAACCTTGTGCCTTCTTCCGTGAATTCTGGCATAGTCACGGATCATCCCGATTAATTCCGCTGTTTTTACCATTCCTACGTCATTTGCCGTATAGAGGTGTATCTGCCCCATATGAAGAGCCTCATAGCCGGCATCGATATACCGGGTGGCGCGGTAGTAAAACCAGAGCCTGGTCTCCAGCTCATTGATATCCGGAAGTGCTCCGTCCTCTCCCCAGATAAATCCCCGGGGCTTTTGGGGAAAGCGCATTTTCTCAAAATGAAAGCCCCTGTCTTCTGTTTCCAGCCCAAAGGCCTCGAATACATAGGCAGGCACTTTAAAATTCTCAATGTGACGGTATACTGCTTCAAAGATACAAGCCTGCAAAATAATATCAGAGTCTATTTCATGGACCCTGTCAGCCAGATAGCCGGACTTGCGGAAATGCTCTTCGTCATCCTCATCCGGCTCCCAGATTCCAGAGGCCCTGCCGATGAATTTCACTCCCATATTTTTTAATGCCCTCAAGTCATCCTCCAGGGTCTTTGTATGAATAAAAAAGGCAGCGGTTACTGCTCTGGAAAGATAATTTTCCAGAACCTCCTTTTCAATTACAGTATCAAAATAATAATTCTTCATGGTACTTTTCCTCCTTTATTTCCTATAAAGCTGCATTACAAAGAGAGCAAATAAGGAATTCGCCCAGGCAAACCATTCTCTGGTAAACTTTAAAGGGTCGTCACAATGAAAGCCCTCATGCATTACCAGGCAATCGGCATCCGTGTCGAGAAGCACCCGCAAAAGCTCTTCCTTCTCTTCTTTTTCTACAGCTGTAAGCCCCTGCATGGTCAGGGAAATATGCCAGATATAATTCTTTGGCGTATGGGGGCTGCCGATGCCCTTCGCTCTGTTTCCTTCAAAATAATAAGGGTTCGTCAAACTTAATACATACTTCCTGGTGTTCTGGTATATCCTATCGTTCTCATCCCGGTATTTCAGCCAGGGTATTGACAGCAGGCTTGGTACATTGGCATCATCCATCAGATTGTAATTCCCCAGCCCGTCCGTTTCATAGGCATAGATTTCACCGTATTTCTCGTGCCGTATAATTCCATACTTTCGGATTCCTTCTTCTATCTCCCCGGATAGCTTTTCCATCCGGTCTGCAAGGGTACTGTCCTTATAAACTGTCTCCGTCATTTCCTTCATATAGCCCAGCACGGTGACAGCAAACATATTAGCCGGAATGAGATAGCCGTACCGGCAGGCATCATCACTGGGGCGAAAACCCGACCAGGTCATTCCCGTATAGCCGCAGGGCTCACCCCGTCCTTCCCTGGTCAAGGTATCCGAGGGCGGACAGTTCAAGCGCTCAAAGGAATAAGCAGAAGCACTGCCGTGATTCTGTTCCTTCTTCCACTGGTCAACGATGGTTTGGAATACCTGCTTTACCCCGCCGGTAAAGACCGACGTATCCCCGGTTATTTTCCAATATTCATGCAGCAGCCAGACCGGATAGCAAAGAGAGTCCACCTCATATTTGCGCTCCCAGTCCCAGGGATTTGACTCTGTAATGTCCACCTCCCAGCATCTGCCGTTGGCCTCTTCGTTAAAGGCATTGGCATAGGAGTCTATAAGTATGCAGCGCATCTGTCTTTTTAGTAAGCCCCTGATGAACTCCGCTATAATAGGATAATCCTTTGCAAAGGGAAGATAATGCACCACCTGGGCCGAGGAATCCCTCAGCCACATGGCTTCTATATCCCCCGTAAATACAAAGACCTCTCCCCCTTCTAAAAATTTTACCGTTGTTTTTGCCGTACTGGTGTAGCAATTAAGAAATGTCTGATACAGCTTTTCTTCACCGGAAAAGCTTTCCCCGATTTTTTTTGCTATCTCCAATACTGTCTGATTTAATTCCAGTTGTTTTTCCTCTGGTTTCATAAGCGCTCTAACCTCCTGCTGTTTCTTTCACAAAAGACCATCCCCTTGAACTCTTTTCCTATGTCAATTACCTTATTCCAGGAAGGCAGCCACAGAAGCGGCAAGAATGCCGGAGGCACCCTTTGCATGCCGGCTGGTCTCTCTCCGGTTTACGGATGTGCCGACAATATCCATGTGAATCCAGGCGGTATCCTCTTCTATAAATTCCTCCAGAAAGCAGGCAGCTACACTGGCACCTCCCTCTCCCTCGGGAGCGTAGTTTATAAGGTCCGCCGTCTCTGTACGGTATAAGAGCCTGTGGTAGCATTCATCAAGAGGAAGTCTCCAGACCTTTTCCCCCTGCCTCTTTGCTGTCTCCTCAAAGGCCCTGCATACAGCCTCCTCGTTGGAATAAATGCCTGAGATTTCATCCCCCAGAGCTTTTCTGCAGGAATTGGTCAGTGTTGCAAGGTCCAGAATCGTCCTTGCTCCCTTCCTTGCCGCATAGGTCAGGGCATCACAAAGGATGAGCCTTCCTTCCGCATCCGTATTATACACCTCCACGGTCCTGCCGGACATGGTAGTTAAGACATCCCCCATCTTTAAAGCAGCAGGGCCGATGAGATTTTCCACTGCCGGTATAAGAAGGAGAAGATTCTTCCTGCTTTTCTGACGGACGGCGATTTCAAAGGCTGCCGCCATATTGGCAGCGCCGCACATATCGTATTTCATGCCCTCCATAGAGGAAAGGGATTTTAAATGGTAACCGCCGCTGTCGAACATAACGCCCTTCCCAACTAAAGCCGTTACCGGTGCCCCTTTTTGACCCTCATAATAAAGGGAAATAAGCCTTGCTTCCTCCGCACTTCCGCTATTGACTCCAAGAATTCCGCCGCTGTGCAGGGCACTTAATTCCTGATTACCTAAGATTTCATACTCCAAGCCGTAATCCCTGGCCAAATCCTCCAGATACCAGGAAAATTCCCTGGAACGAAGATAGTTTGCCGGAAGGTCTCCAAGCATTCTGGCGTGATTGATGCACTGGCCGTAATCTGCTGCCTTTTTCAGGCTTTCGCCTATGGAGCTGCTGCTGATTACCGTAACCAGAAGGGAATCCTTCTCTTCCTTCAGCTCATTCCGCATGGAATATATCCTTTTGCCTGTCAGCTCCTTTAGCTTTCCCGGCACAAAGGAATAAGCCCCATAGTACATGGCCCTCACGGCCTGCTCCGCCACTTCCTGCCCGCTGAAGCCGGGTATTTGAAGACCTTCCAGAAGAATCTGGCAGTCAGCTGAAAGCTCCCTGCCTAATTCCCGGAAAGCATCTCTCAGTCCTTCCAGAGCTGCTCCCCTATCCTGCTTCAAAGACAGAAAGGTTATGCACAGGGTTCCTTTTCCATCCGTAAGAAATTCAGTCTGCCGGCCGGTGGTCTTTGGCGCTCTCAGAGCCGTGTCCGTAAACCTTCGGGATACCCGCTCCCAGAATGCCGGATGAGGCTCACCTGTCTGGAGAAGGACCGTCTGCTGCTTTTCTTCCTCTGCCAGCTGCTTAAGCCTTTCTTTCAGCTCTTCCAACTTTTCATAGGGAATTACCAGCCAGTCAAAAGGGCATTTTCTTTCATATTTTTTATTCTCTGTAAATTTCATTGTTTTGTATACCCCCCGCCTACTGCCTGCGGTATTTCCTTTCCGCCTTTCATTCTAAAACATTCCGTATGCCTCGTCATACTGCTCCACCAGCTTTTTGGCAAGGGAATAGGAATTGATGAGCGGATGCAGCGTCAGAGCCTGAATGGCCGTATCCTTCGACTTTGTTCTGACAGCCTCTATGGTAAGCTTCTCATACATTTTTATCAGGCGTATCAGAAGATAAGACGGCTCCGGTACCTCGCCGATTGGAACCGGGTGGATACCGCTCTTTGATACGTTGCAGGTGACCTCGATCACATCCTGATCCGAAAGCCCCTTTATGCAGCCATTGTTCTCTACGGACAGGACCAGACTGTACCCCGCTTCACTTTGCAGTCCTTCGATACAATCCAGCATGACGCCTGCATAGCCCATACCGTCGGGTACTTCAAGGGCTCCTCTTTTAATCTCTTCCCTCTTGCCGCTTCCGGTCTCGATGCTCATATAGGAGCTTTCCCTTAATGCCATGTAATAGAGGAATATCTGAAGCGCCCCTTCCGGGTCTGCATCCATGTCCATATTCTTTAATTCCTTCATCATTTCGCAGTTGACCGCTTCAATGGTCCTGCCCCTGGTTTCCCCGGACTTCTGGATATTTTCCAGGGCCTTCTCCCTGTGGTAATAATAATACAGGTATTCGTTGGGCAAAAAGCCGATGGAGCGCAGAAGTTCCGGGTCGAACATAGAGAACTCCTGTACTTTATTTAAAAAGCCGTCATCCTGCAATAAGTCCTGCAGAATTTCCTTTTCTCCTATTTTAACACTTCTTATCCAGGATAAGTGGTTCAGGCCAAAAAATTCCACATATAAATCTTTTTCTTCTAATCCCAGCAGCTTAGCCATTCTGAATTTGGTACTGCTGGGTGCATCACAGATTCCAATGATCCGGTCATAGCCTGCGCTTTTCAAGGCCTGGGTAACCAGTCCCGAAGGATTTGTAAAGTTAAAAATCCAGGCATTGGGGGCATGGAGGCGTATCAGCTCACAATATTCCAGAAGAACCGGTATGGTGCGGACAGCCATGGAAAAACCTCCCACTCCGGTTGTTTCCTGTCCGATTACCCCTTCCTTCAGGGCAATGGATTCATCCGTCACTCGGGAATGGTCCCCTCCCACTCTTAAGGTCGTTACGATATAGTCCGCACCGGTAATGGCTTCAATGGGATTTTCGGCTATCTCCAGCCTGAGCTCTTCCTTCTTCCGGCTGATTACATGGGAGCAGAGCTTTCCGATTATCTTTTGCTTCTCTCCGTCAATATCGTATAATACCACCTTATCTATGTTTAATTTCTTATAGCGCGCCAGCAGACCGTTTATAAATATAACGGTTCTTACTCCTGCTCCTCCGATTACCGCAATCTTCATAATCTTACCTCTCTTTCTGTTCCTCTAAAAATTCATACAGCCCCTTTTCCGTCGGAAATGCCGTATTTCCCCCATAGGCCGTTACCGATAAGGCACCGCAGGCATTTCCAATGGACAGGCATTCCGTAAGGCTCTTCCCTTTCAGATATCCATACAGGAAGCCTGCATTAAAGGAATCCCCGGCTCCGGTAGTATCCACAGCCTTTACCTGAAAGGGGGCCGCCTGAAAGAATTCTCTCCCCATACAGGCAAGGGAGCCCTTCTTTCCAAGCTTGGCTACGGCAATCTTTGCCTGTGCGGCAAATTCCCCGATGGCTTCCCTGGCCTCTGCCTTTCTCCCGTAATGGATTGCTTCCGTTTCATTCATAAATAACACATCAATGAAGGGAAACAGCTCATAGATGCCTTCATACCATTCACCGGATGCATCCCAGCCCACATCAAAGCTGACGCTTACATCCTGAAATTCCTTTACTTCCTTTAAGAGCTTAAGGTATTCCCCGTGGTTTCGTCTTCCTTCGTAGCCGGTAACATGGATATGCCTGGCCTGTTTTACCTGGTCAAGGTCAATATCCCCCAGGTTAATCTCCTCATTGGTTCCCCGGTAGGTCAGAAAGGAACGGTCCTTTTCGTTGGTAAAGCTTAGGGATATGCCGGTTTTATGCTTCCTGCTAAAGCATAGCAGGGAATTATCCACATTACTCTTATGAAACTCCTCCAGAATAAACTTTCCGTAGCAGTCTTCTCCGAGGGAGCCCTGAAAGACCGGCTTTAAGCCTAATTTCCCAAGACCGAGGGTAAAAAGTGCCGCTCCCCCTCCTACATAGGTCTCCATGGTATCCGTTATATCCTCCTGGCCCGGTTCCGGAAACTTCTCCACACCGGGAATTATAATGTCCACGTTCACATCACCGTAAATAAAAACATCCCATCTCTTTTCTGCCATTTTAACCTCTTTCCTGAATACTTATATATAAAAAATTCTTTACCCCCGCTTTCCATCTAATATATTACACCTTGTACCGGAGCAATACTGCCATTACACGTTGGTAAAGAATCCTATGTTCTATTCTATCACTTATTCTTTTACCGCACCTATCATGGCTCCCTTGGCGAAATACTTCTGGATAAAGGGATAAACACACAGGATCGGTACTGTTGTTACGACCACTGCCGCCATTTTCAGGGAATCGGAAGTAACCGTATTGGTATTCTGGGCAATTGCCTGAGAAACCGTCGTAACCTCCCTGCTGGCCATTGCTTTGGATAACATCTGCTGCAGCACAGTCTGAACCGGCCACAAGCTGCTGGAGCGCATATAAAAAGCTCCTGAAAACCAGTCATTCCAATGGTTTACCGCCGTATACAGGCCAACGACCGCCATTACCGGCTTGCTGAGAGGAATAATGATGGTCGAAAATATCTTAAAATATCCGCAGCCATCCAATTTGGCCGACTCCTCCAGGCTTTCCGGAATTGTTTCAAAAAAGGTTCTCATCATTAACAAATAGGTAACACTGACAAGGCTTGGTACGACATAGACCCAGAAGCTGTCGACTAATCCCAGCTTGTTGTACTGGATATAGGTCGGTATCATACCACCGCTGAAGAGCATGGTAAAGGTAATCAGAATAGTCAATAACTTTCTTCCCGGCAGCTCCTTTTCCTTTAAGGAATAGGCTGCAAAGGAGGTAACAATAAGGCTGGCCACGGTACCGATAACCGTACGGGCTATGGTGATGAAATAGGCCTTTGTAATGGATCCGTCCTGGATCACCTCTTTATAATTATCCCAGGTAAACTTTCTCGTCCAGAAGTATATCCCTCCTCTGGCCGCATCTTTTCCGTCATTAAAGGATAAAGCAACGATATTAATACAGGGAAGAATAATCATGAGACAAAGTCCTATCAGTATACAATAGATGACCACCTGCAATACCTGCTCAGAAAAACTGGCTTTAATCCTGTTACTTTTCATATAAGCTGCACCTTATCCTTTCATTTACGAGGGTACCCCAAAAGCCAATGGAAGGCCTTTGAGACATCCCCCGCTGCTGCAGATTTTACTGCTGGTTCTGCATTTCTATTATTTCATTTCTGTTATTTCGTATAAAAGTCAATTGCCTCTTTGTCGTCTTTATATAGCTTGGTGATGTATTCGATGAAGGTGTCATTCCCTGCCTGTTTTATCTGCAGGCGGAAGGACTCAACAATCTGCTTCACTTCATCCTCAGAGCCTGCATAAATTGCCTGCACCAGCATATCCGGGTAATTTAACAGGGACATCTGAGCCTTTACGTCTGTAAGAGAATCTGCGGACAGGTAAGCTGTTGCATCCAGACCGGGAACCAGCTTTAAGGTTCTTGGGTAATCCTTAGCAACTTCAACAGATCTGGCAAAGGTTGTACTGGAACCGGCACCCGGACGGCTTTCTCCGAAGTTTCCTAAATTATCGATATTGGTCAGCATGTAGTAGAAGAATACACAGCCGGAGCCGCCAAAGCCTGCACCGATTTTATTTACCAGGTAATCCTTGTCACCGTCGTTAAGCTTCTTTAATGCCTCATCCGTCAGGACCGGCTTGCCGTCCACCATATTATAGGTTTCGCCCTCTATGCCATACTGGCAGAGCAGCTGTCCTTCCGGACTGGCAAGATAGTCAAAGAATTTTAAAATCTCTTCCGGGTTCTTAGCATCGGCTGAAATTGCCCAGGCGCCATAGCGGTGCTTTCCATGTACTACTGTTGCATTGTTTCCGGTAAAGTCATTTAAAGGTCCTAAGGGTACCCAGTCATCGGAACCGTAGATAATATCCTGATAGTTATGGACATCCGCAATAATTGCAGAATTATGTGACCTTGATACCTCTTCCGCACGGGTAGCGTCCATGGTGAAAAATTCCGGGTTCATCAGTCCCTCTGCCAAAAGCTTTCTTACATAGTCAATCTTTTTATATACATAGTCCGTATCCACTTCATGCTTAATGCTGCCGTCCTCTGCAAGATTGTAGCCGTCACTGACGCCCCAGTTGTAACCGGGTACAATGTACTTCAGGGCATCGGAAGAGCCGCCCCAGTATTTCGGTCCTAAAGGATAAACAGCATTGCCGTTATCGTCCTTGAAGCCGCCCTTTTTAATCTTTACCAGTAAATCATAGAACTGCTCCTGGGTAGTGATCTTGGTGGGGTCTATGCCAAGGGAATCCGCAATGGATTTCTGAATGTACATACCGCCGACATAGGCATCCTGGGGGTTATACTGCAGGGATCTGTCTTCGGAGTCAATGGAAAGCTGAAGGATATAGGCAGCTCCTTTAAATTCATCACGGAACGTAATGTTCTTTTGGGTATCGCTTGGAAGGTATCCATCCTCCAGGTAACGGCTGTAGACCTTCATATCCTTGAGATATCCGGATACATCGGCAAACATGCCTTCACGGGCACCCTTTAAAAGAATCGGGAATTCCGGTCTGGTAGAATCATCCAGATAAGAGACAATGACATCGGGGATGGTGCCGGATGCCAGCTGTGCTGCCATAACACTGGAATCAGTGTCACCGGGTGTATACTGAATATCCAGCTTGATACCCGTACGCTTTGTAAGCTCTTTCATAACCGCGGTGTCATTTAAATTCTTCGGCAGGCTGTTTCCGATATCATCTACATATGCCTGTACGGTAATGGTTCTGTCTGCAATCCAGGTATCCGGCTTGCCGGATGCGGCAGCCCCATCTGCAGCATCGGCGGAATTGCTGCTATTGGATGCATCCTTGCCTGATTTTGAACAGGCAGTTGCACCGGAAACTACCAGCGTGGCAACGAGTCCCACAGCAAGGAAACGTTTCAAAATACTTCTTTTCATAATTACCTCCATTCCTGCGCATATTATTTGCGCCTCTGACGTTTGCACCGGAGCATTGTGCATTGTCCGGTTCCAAACCTGATGAGTGAATATTATTATTTACCATAGGCCGACTTCTGTAAACTTTTTCGAAAGCTTGTTGCAGATAATAACCAATGTCAGTCCCACAACCCCCTGTACCAGTCCTACAGCAGTAGCATAACCAAATTGTCCGTTCATAAGACCAATTCGTACTACAAAGGTGTCCAGCGTATCTGCCACGGACATATTACCCGGTGTCCTTAAGAGAAAAATCTGCTCAAAGCCGGTGGACAATAAGCCTCCCACTCCCATAATAAACAAAAGTCCGATGGTTCCTCTGATACCCGGCAGGGTTATATGCCACATTTTCTTTAGCTTGGAACATCCGTCAATGCTGGCGGCTTCATACAGTGCCAAATCCACACCACTGATTGCTGCCAGGTAGATAATGGAATCCCATCCGATATTCCTCCATAAATCCATGGAGAACAGCAGCTGGAAAAAGTACTTGGAATCCATCAAAAAGAAGGTACTGGAATCTCCTCCCAGCTTTCCGATTATCTGGTTTAACACACCTGTATTAGGAGCCAGTATTCTCTGCATCATGGTAACAATGATTACGGTGGACAAAAAATGAGGCAGATAGGTAATGGTCTGGCTGATTTTCTTAAATTTCATTCCTCGTACTTCATTGAGCAGCAATGCCAGGATAATCGCAAAGGGAAATTCAAGAATACATTTGATAAATCCCACTGTTAAGGTATTGCGAAGCAAACGTAAGAAATCAAAGCTGGTAAAGAAGGTCTTAAAATACCGAAGCCCTACCCAGGGACTTCCCCATATTCCCTTTCGGAAAGAATAGTCCTTAAATGCCAGAACAACGCCTCCCATTGGAATGTAACAAATCAAAATGTAATAAATGATGCAGGGCACCAGCATCAAATACAAAGGCCAGAATTTTAAAATTCTCTTCCCAACAGGCTGTTTCGTATACATTTGCTGTGTTTTTTTAACTGTTCCGGCTGCCATGCTGTTCCTCCTCTCTCTTATTCTGCTTTTATTATAAAAAAGCATACCTGATCCCACAATGGACGAAACTTTTTGATTTAGTGTAAATTTCTACACACTAATTTTAATTCGGGTGCCATAAATTAATTTCATATTTATTGAATGTATACCTGGAGTATAAAAATACACTCAGCTCCGTGAAAGTCGCTTCGCTGCATTTTTATACTCCAGGTATACATAGGCGAAGGCTGAGATTAATTTATGACACCCGAATCACTTTTACATACTTTAAAAGAAAAGAGGATTTGACCATGCCTTTTTCCCATTCTGATCCGTAATTTCTATTCTTACATAACGGGCACCTTCGGGTACTGTAAAGGCTGCCTCTCTTATATCCTTTCCGCTCTTATCATAGACGTTGACACCATGCTCCGGCCAGGAAATAAATGCAATGGATTTCACAGGACTTGTCTGAAGGCTTATGGTACGGTCTTCCTTGTCAATGGTAAGAAATGCCGGCCCGTTGGAAGCGTAGAAATCTCCGGTTTTCATACTGTTTACGATGTTTTTTTGTGACAGTCCTTCGGCGGATACACATATCCAGCCGCCAAAATACTCACTGACATTGCAGTGGATATCCTTTGCATGGGCATCGTCGGAAGCAAAGCCATAGACCCTTTTGCCCTTTCTTAATAAATAATCCCAATAATCCGTGGCATATCCCGTCAGGCTTTCCCTGTCGCAGTTATTGTTATAAATTTCTATCCCTAAGTAGCCCTCTGCTTCCAGCAGCTCCTCATATTCCAGCTTTGTCCATCTGGGATGGTTGATAATGCAGATATTCCCTCTTTTTATATACTCATTTATAGTCTCCTGAGGGCTCTGCTCCGTCACAGGCCAGATACTCTCAGCTTCAAATCTTTCCGCCTCCTCTGCCGAATAATCCGCAATGGCATGGATATGATAGCTGCTGTCTCCCACTTCTCCCTCCATGCCGTCCAGAATGATAAAATTCTCATTTTCCTTTATACTGCTGACATAATATTTACGGTGGTCAGAGATACAAAGGAACTGGTAGCCCATATCCTGATAGGCATGAAGGACGGCATCCAGTTCATAGGCCCCGTCCGAGCGGGTAGTATGGGTATGAAGGTTTCCCCTGTAAGTATTTTCGAATCTTGGAAATATTCTCTTCTTCATTTTGCTATTCCTTTCCGGGCTGACTTTTGTAATACGGTTTTCTCTGTATTAAGCTTATGTAATTTGTCCTTTTTCGACAATGGATAAATCTTTGCAGAACAGTGGATATTTTTATATCTTTTTCCAGCTGCCTTGCATCTGTAATTTGTACGTAGTATATTGAAGCTGACAGCCGGAAGTACAGCAGAACAATTTCCGGCAAATACATATGTCATAAGAAATGACGGACTGGAGGTCAGAATGAAAATTATTTACACCGTAGGAGGTGTTCTAAACAAAGGCTTTGTCGGACAGATATCCTATACTGTCTGCCTGGATAAGGAATACCGTGAGATGGACATTGCCTTTACCTTTGACAAGCAGCATTATACCCATATCACCGAAGAAGCAGAGACTGAATTCATTGCTGCCTGCAAAGGTGAATATGAATCGGAAATCAGGGAGAAGGAGCAGATAATAAATACCCTTAAGGGCATGAAAACGGAAATCCACACCATAGCCACTATGAACGATGCCTTTATCGGCGGCGTACATAAGCAGTTAACTGAAAGGCATATGCATTATTCCTGTGAATACACCAGCGAAGGCTGCCTTCCTCAGGAAAGCCTTCAGGGAGTAATCCGCCTTACCCTGGTGGTCTTTAACGTGATACTGGATGATACCCATTATGAAGTGACCTTGTCCGTAAACGGGGAAGAAAAAGGAGGCTCTCATGTATAAACGCCTGGAACTGCACAACCATACAACGGAATCCGACGGCAGCCTCACTCCTGCTGCCCTGATAGACTTTCTCCAAAAAGACGGGGTAGATGCCTTTGCCATCACAGACCATAACACCATATCCGGCCATCTTAAAATAAAAGAGCTTCTTGCCAGGAATTCCTCTCCCCTTTCCTGTATCTACGGAATGGAATATACCACCTATTACGGACATATTCTTTGCCTGAATTTAACAGAATATGTTCCCTGGGAAAATATCAATATCCATAAGCCGGAGCTCTTATTTGAAGCTGCGAAAGCAAAAGGTGCCCTGGTCGGTGTCGCCCATCCCTTCTCCTATGGCCATCCCTTTGCCAGAGGCTGCCGCTTCGATATGGAAATCCATGATTTTAATTCCCTGGACTTTATAGAGGTCTTCAATAACCTGGAACCCCTCCATGAGGTAAATGAGCGCGGCCTGTTATGGTGGGAAGAACTGGTCTTAAAAGGGTATCCCCTTGCCTTTACCTGCGGCATGGACCTCCACGGGGCCTGGGATATGAGCAACCATTATGCCACCTATATCGAAGGCACCCCCGGCGGTGATATAGCCGGAGAACTGGACACCGCCATAAGGCACCAGAGAACCTGGATATCAAGAGGCCCCCTACTGGAAACCTTTATGGGGAAAGAGAAGGATTGCATCACCTTTCATATCCTGGAAACCGGAAAACCGGGTTACCTGCACGAAGAGCCGGACCCTTATTATCTTGCCATAAAGACAAAAAAAGGAATCCTTACCAAGGAAATCTCCGTAAGGATTCCAGCAGTTGTTACCCTGAAAGAACTGGAAAATGAAAGAATTCTTCTGCCAAAGCTCTACCACAAGGATACCCGTATTGAAAATCTGGTTGCCATAGCTCCCACCATCGTACTGTAAGGGCAGATTTTCATTGCTTACGGTAGGTCCTGCGGTATTCAAGCGGTGTCAGACCGGTAGCCTTTTTAAATACGCGAAAGAAGTACTGGCTGTCTTCATAGCCCACTTCATTGGAAATATCCGAAATGCTCTTATCCGAGCTTACCAGATATTCGCAGGCCTTCTTAATGCGCAGCTCTTTGATAAAGTTTACCGTAGTCTGACCCGTTTCTTTTTTAAATATGGTGGAGAAATAATTGGGGCTGATAGCAAATTTCTCTGCCAATTCATTGATTGCAATATCTCTGTTGTAATGATCCCTGATGTACTTTATTCCCATTTTAATCTTATTTCTTGCATTGACGTCAATATCCGCATTGACCTGTATACAATCCAGCACCAGCATATAGAGGTAGCTGCGAAGGTCATCCATCGATTGAAAGGTATCAAAAATATCAAAATTCAAAATCAGCTTTTCCATATTTTTCGGGTCATTTGTAAAGACCGGGTTTGCCACGTTTAAAAGGATGTTGATTATCCTGGCCCATATAATACGGATATAGGAAGCATTATACCTTCTGATGCTTTCATCGGAAAATATATCATTAATCAAAAATTCAATATTCCCCGCATCCCTGCGCTCAATATACTGAAAAAGCATATGAAGCTCCGAGGAGGGGAACTGGTCGGCTGAAAGTATTCGGATATCATCATAGAAATATAGATTACTCTTCCCATGAATAATCCTCTGCAAAAGAGCTTCCTGCGCCTCCTTATTGCCTTCTGCCGATATTTCCGGCAGGGCGGAGCTGATGCCAAAGGTAAGAGAAATCTTCAGCTTTCTGCCCATATGGTTGGAAAGGCTGGTAAAAAGCTTCTCTGCTTCCACCCGCAGCTGGCTCTCATTGCTATGGGATATGAAGGCAAAGAGCTGATTCATATTGGCAAGATTGCTCACGATAATCTTTTCGCATTGGGAAGGCAGCTCTGTAAAAACATTCCGGATAGAGAATTTCACCAGTTCAATATCCCTGTAGCCAAAGCTGCCCTGCTCATAGCTTTCCACATCAATATTAATGAGAGTCACCATAATCCATCTGTTTTGCACCGGGAACTTCTGATACACCAGCTTGGCATTCTCCCTCTGCCACAGGGGGGAATCGGTCCTCAGCAGGTCATTGACGCTTTTATCAAAGAGCAGTCTTTTTTTCTCTTCAATCGAGCGGTTTCCCTCACTGACGGTACGCTTGAGGCTCTCCAGCTCATCCAGCTTGGCCACAACCTCCTCCACCGCTTTTTTCAAGGAATCATTGGAAATAGGCTTTAAGAGATAGGCCTTCACTCCCAGCTGAATGGCCTGCTCCGCATATTCAAATTCCGCATAGCCGCTGAGGATGATAAACTGAATATTCGGATAAAGGGGCTTTACCTGTTGAATAAAAGACAAGCCGTCCATTTCTGCCATTCGAATATCCGTTATTACAATATCCACCGGATGCTCCCCCAGGATTTCCATGGCCTGTTCCGCATTTTCTGCTTCATACAAGGCTTCCGGGATTAATTCCAGATATTCCAGCCTGGCTTTAATCCCATCCCGGATCAGCTTCTCATCATCCGCTATTAAAATACTTCGTTCCATTTGATGTCCCTCCCTACTGCATTAATGGCAAGTTTATGGTAAAGCAGCTTCCCCTGTTTAGAGCACTTTCAATCGTTATGCCGTATTCACTGCCACAGGCAAGCTTGATTCTCTGATTTACATTGCGGATACCTATGCTATGCCTCTTCTTGTCTTCGATATTGGAGTCATTGATATACCGGCTGATTTCTTCCAGCCTCTCTGCGTCCATGCCTGCCCCGTCATCCGCTATCTTTATCACCAGCAGCTCTTCCTCCCTGCTGATGGATATCTCAAGTGTTCCCTTTCCTTCCATATTGCTCAGTCCGTGAACAATGGCATTTTCAACAATGGGCTGAAGGATGAACCGAAGAATCCGCTTATCCTCCGCCTCCTTGTCCACATTGTAAAATACCTCGAATTTATTACCGAATCTGGTCTGCTGAATATATACATAGTTCTTCGTGTGTGCCAGCTCCTGGGTCACTGTTACAAATTCCCCGTAATTCTTGCCCAGGCTGTAACGGAAATTCTCACCGAGCTTTTCGCATAAATCACAGATGATAAATACTTTGTTCACCGCTGCAATGGAGCTGATGGTCTCTAGGGTATTATACAAAAAATGGGGGTTAATCTGGAGCTGCAGGTTGCGGAACTCACTTTCCTTTTTCTCCAGCTGCTGGATATAATTTTTCTTGATAAGCCCGTCCAGCTTTAAAAGCATGTGGCTGAACTGCCTGTCCAGTACAGTAATTTCATCATTTCCTTCAATTTCTTCGGTAATGGTAAGGTCTCCGGTTTCCGCCACCTTGAATTTATCGATAAGCCTGGCTACCCTTCCTGAAAAGCCCCTGGTAAAGACAAAGGCTGTTACTACAATTACCGCAGCCACAATAAGAAAGATGGGAAAGAGGGTACTCTCAATTTCGGACTTTCTATTTATCAGCTGCTGGTTGCTGAACAGGAAAATCATTTTAAGCCCGTAATTTTTTTCAAAGCCCGTACATACCATAGCATCTTTATAATAATTAATGCGCTTCTTACTAAGCTGCTCATAAGTCGTTTTATCCGTAATGCCATTATAGTCCGTGTTGGAAGAATAGACGGTACGGTTGCCCTGGTCCAGAATAATAACATCGTAGGAATAGTTTTCTTCACTGTCATCCATCGTCGGTGAAAATAGCTTTTCCATATATAAATCCAGCTTGATAAAGCCTACATATTTGGTTTTATAATTGGTAACATCCAGATAGACAATTTTCTGGATAAGGGAAAGAATGGTACTCCTCTTTTTATCACCGGAAGAATAAATGAAATAATCCTTTGTCAATGCCTCATGATTGATATACCAGATTTCCGTACTTGCGCCTTCCATCATGGTAACCCTGTTGCCATAGATCTTATTATCTGTAATATCCGAATACACCATGCAGTTGCGGAGCTCAGGGCTGTCCAGGTGAAGGGATTTATTGATTTCAACACTTACATTTGTGCCCCTTACATAGGGATTCTTATTCTTGGTGTTGCCAAGAAGTGTATCCAATACGATGGTGTTATTGGAAATTTGCCTTAAACTGTCCTTGTACTGGTAAAAACTATTCTCCAGGTTCGAGGTATATTGGGCTGCCAGCTGATAATGGGAATTCACCAGTTCCTCCGTAACCATGCTGCTGATTTTACGAAATAAAACCGTACTGACAAATATAATCGGAATAAAGCTGATAATAACCGTAAAAAGCACCAACTGAGTAAATATTGTGCCTGAATGTAATATATTTCTGCGTTTTTGCTTCCTTCTGACTCTCATGCTAATCTCCATGTGTTATCCCAACAGGTTGTCAATCTATGTTAGCATTGTACTATGAACTTTCATAAGATTCCACCTAAAAATAAATTTACTTCTTTTATAAGTTTATTGATATTGAATATTTTAGTTCCACATTTATATTATTGTCCATACATATTGGTTACTATATTGGATAATAGTGTTCTTCACCTGCATCCTATGTACCGGCTGCATATAATTACGACGATGGTACCTACAAAGGTACACTGAATTTAACCCGTGCAGCATGTTCAGCACCTACTGCCATAGGGAATTACTTACAGGTAACAATATTTACGGATTATTCCGGCACGGTTTACTATAAATAAATCACAGCCTATAGGCCTGTATACGTGAATATAAAGAACATCCTATTATGATAACTACGTCAATACCGAAGTTCCTAACTGGGGAGCCTAAAGCAAAGAAATAGGAAATCCAGTCTGAATAGCATAAGAGCCTGCCGCCAAATAGATTTTAATCCAGGGTGCGGCAGGCTCTTTTTAATTTTATAAAATCACCTGTTGACTCTCACATTATGGTATACTCTATACTGAATATGAGCTCAAGAAACACATATATGTGAGGTATAATAAATGTTAAAAATAGGAGATTTTTCCAAACTATCAAGAATCAGTATACGGATGCTGCGGCATTATGACGAGATTGGACTGCTGGTGCCAAAAACCATTGATTCTTTTACAAGCTACCGGTATTACAGTGAAGACCAGCTGCCGGTCTCCGGAAGGATTACAGCTTTAAAGGACATGGGCTTCAATCTGGCGACCATTGCAGAAATATTAAAAAGCTATGATAATCCCCAGGCCCTTGCGAAATTTTTGGCAGTCAAGCAGGCTGAGGTACAGGAAGAAGTCCATCAAACAAACAACCGTCTGCTGCTTCTTGAAACAGCCATCGAGCGGCTGAGAAAGGACGATACCGCTATGAATTATAACGTTACATTAAAAACATTACCTGAACGATATGTTGCCAGCGTAAGAAAGCTAATCCCGGCTTATGATAAGGAGGGCTTGCTCTGGAATATTCTGATGACCGAAACGGCAGCTTTAAACCTGCAGCCGGCTGAAAACTGCTACACTCTTGCTATCTTCCATGACGAAGGCTTCAAGGAAAGTGATGTGGATGTGGAAATACAGGAAACGGTGAAAGGAACCTATCAAAATACAGAAAACGTAGTATTCAAATCCGTTCCTGCCATCCAGATAGCCTCCGCCACCTACAAAGGCAGCTATGATCAGCTTACAACCGTAAACCATGCCGTTGCCAACTGGGTCAACGACAATGGCTGCGAATTTAACGGTGCCATGTTCTGCATATACCATGTGAGCCCTGCCCAGACCCAGAACCCGGAGGAATTGGTAACAGAGGTATGCTTTCCTGTTAAAAGGAAATAGAACTAATATCTATGTGTGAAGTTAGAGTCTAATTAACAAAAAAGAAAATATCTATATTATATTTGCTTGTTTCCAAGCACAACGAAAAACCCTGTAACCATACCAGTTACAGGGTTTTACTTAGCTGGGCTACAAGGATTCGAACCTTGAGATGCTGGAGTCAGAGTCCAGTGCCTTACCGTTTGGCGATAGCCCAATATTTATTAATCTCTTATGTTTCTGACAAGCTCTGTGTCAGCCACGAATGATATTATAACTCAAACTTTTCTCAAAAGCAAGCATTATTTTGAATTTTTTTTATTTTTTTAATTTTTTTGAACATTCAAACTTTTTGTCTTTATCCGGAAGAAATCAGAGAAAGAGATTATGGAAAGCCCCAAACCTAGCTTTCCATAATCTCTACGCCATACCATCTCCCCATAGGTATGATTCCTGTATTACACTAATTACCCGCCCTCATTGCAAATTAGTAAAATTTATAAAAAAGCATAAAAAAAGCTCCCTTCGGTAACTGGCTGCCAGCTAAATGATTCATTTAGTAAGGCCCTGTAGTTTTGCGTCCCTGTTTTTCAAGAGGTTTGCCTTTATCGGTGAAACCACCGCATTTTCCGTATCTTAAGACTTTTTCTATCTGATTAATATTCTAACATATCTAACTTAGGATGTAAATAGGAATATACTCCGGGTTATCCTGGATAGAAAAGAAGGCAGAGCGGATTCCCCCTGCCGCTTTCTTCTATCCGGGCTCTCCCCGCAAGCTGATAAAGGTATTATAAATATCAATAATACCATATCCCCATTCTGTATTGGGATAGGTATTGTTCGGATCTCTTTTCGCACCTCTGATAAGCAGGTTTTTCATTTCAACACTGTCAAGCTGAGAATAATAACCTGATTGTTTCCCCCATTGCAGCAGCATTGCCGTTATCCCTGCCGCATGAGCAGCTGCACCACTGGTTCCTGTCCTTTTTCCATAGGTTCCTCCCGGCTCGGGTCCCGTTAAATTCACCCCCGGTGCCGCAAGACTTGGGGTTACCGCACCAACTCTTGTAAAGCCTCTGCCTGCCTGCAAATACAAGCTGTTATTTGTATAGTCATAAGCAGTCACTACAATTGGAATAGCCGCATTTCCCGGAGATGTCACGGTAACATTGGGCGTTGGCTGCACAAAAAATGTCTCAGTCCCTATAAACGCCGTAATGGGCAGCCATATATGAAATTCTGCATTTAAATCTCCTGTGGAATATACTTTAAATCTCCATATACCCTCTGTCGGATTATCAAAATTTATTAAAATCAGCTGGTCGCCTGTCTGAGTTTCAAGGAGAAAATAATCCACGTGAATTACCGTTTCTTCAAAAATAAACCTTATTTCTCTGGATTCCCCTATTCTTGCCGGTATTCTGGGTATGTATTCACCAGTGGGAGAAAGGATGTCTATGGAAAAGGTCCCCGGTGCATTTCCCCATAGCTGCATGGAAAAGCCTTTGATATTCGGTCCTACTTTTAATTCTACCATATTGGACTGTTCCCCGCCTCTGCTAATAAGCCCCTGAAAATGGTGTCCTGAATTCCCTTCATTTCCGGCTGCTACCGTGATAGCAACGCCTGGCTGGTCAGCAAGATTTGATATAAAGATTGACAAGGGCACCCTTCCGTCATGGGAGCCCTGGGAAGAGCCAAGTCCAATACATATTGCAATAGGCCTTTCCAATTTTCTCGCCATATCTGCCAAATAACGGACTCCAAACATAATATCATTCTCCTGATAACATACGGCATCGGAGGGTACACGAAAAACTTCCCTGATGTTCTGTTTCGCCTGCTTCAGCTTCACTACAACAAGCTCTGACATCGGGGCTACTCCTGAGAATTCATTCGTAAGACTCGGCGTTCCTGCTGCAATTCCTGCCAAAAATGTACCATGTCCTAACTCATCTACAGTTGGAACTACTGAATGGGGATTCTCACTTCTTAAAGCTTCATTTATCTGTTCTCTGCTATATTCTGTGCCATAATTATAGGTATCAGGATAGGGACCGGCAGGAATCGTCTGATCCCATATTGATATTATTCTGGTCGTTCCGTCTGCATTACGGAAGGCCTCATGGGTATAATCGATGCCGGTATCCACTATGCCAATCAGAACCCCCTCCCCTAACAATGCAAGATTCGGTACATTCCTTACACGGGTCACTCCAGAAGCTTCTAGGCTGCCAACATCCATTAAGCCAAATAAACCCGGAAATATCCCATACCCATAGGTATGTAGCAGGTCTGTTACAGAAACATTTACCGTCGGTGTATATACTACTGCATAATTATCATCTATGGCATTATAACAGGAATTAGGGAATGATTCCAAGGTACTGATATTTTTTCTATATTCAACAATAAAATCACTGTAATCTTCACTAATTATCGAATCCCTGCAAATTTGATCCAAAGTTTTATTCCCTCAAGTTAAGCTTAATTAAATATATGTTTAGTGACTGTGTTTATTCTTTTTTAACGAAAGCCATAAGAAATAACAACTTGCATAAGTTCATTATAAATATATGTAAAATTATTTTAAGCAGGATTGTAGGTTCCCCTTTAGAATGTTATAATGGTTTCATTCGATAAGAATCCATTATCTTACGATTATGCTTTAGGAGGCGATTTATGTTGTTATACTTGATAATAATCCTGTTAATACTCGTTTTGCTGTATTTTGGTGCCATTATGCCCCGGGTATTTAACCGAAAGAACTTTTCACCATTTGACGGAAGATATTATGCACACAGAGGACTTCACAGCGATCCGGATAAAATACCCGAGAACTCGCTTTCTGCCTTTAAACTAGCCGTAGAGCATAATTATGGCATAGAAATGGATGTGCAGCTTTCGAAAGACAACATTCCGGTAGTTTTCCATGATTTCACTTTAAAAAGGGTGTGCCGGCTCAATAAAAAGGTCCATGAATTAACCTATGACGAGCTGAGAAAACTGCATTTAAACCAGTCTACTGAAACCATACCGACCTTAAAGGAGGTTCTTGAAACAGTGAATGGTAAAGTTCCTCTCATCATTGAATTTAAAGTGGAATTTACCAATACATCTGTCTGTGATATTACTGCTCCCATGCTGGAGAAGTATAAGGGCATCTACTGTATTGAGTCCTTTAACCCTCTTGTGCTGTTCTGGTATAGAAGAAAGCGCCCTGCCATTATAAGAGGTCAGTTGGCCAGTAACCTGGTAAAAGACAAAGAGGTAGGCAGCCGTACCTTGTTTTTCATCCTGCAGAATCTCCTCCTGAATTTCATAATTAAGCCTGATTTTATTTCTTTTAATTATAAATACCGGAATATGCTCTCATTTTCTCTCTGCAAACATTTTTACCATACTCCTTCTTTTGCCTGGACTATCAGAGACCAGAAAAGCCTGGAGGAAAGCAGGGAAAGCTTTGATTATTTTATTTTTGACCACTTTATCCCTGATTCATCTCCGAAGGAAAAAACGTCACACTAACTATTTTCAGATTACACAAAACAAAAAGCTGCCGGTGAGCAGCCTTTTCTTTTTAACGATATTTTAATACTATTTTCTGCATCTCATCCCATTTCATCTCCATATCCTCCACTAATCTTAATTGTGTGCGGCATCGGTCCAGATTGTGCCCTTCTCTATGGACTCTAAAATAGGTATCTCCCTGCAAATAATCCGTAAGGAATCTCATTCCACATTCCATTGCCATGGTCTTTGCACCATATGGTAACATTTCAATTTCCATATCCGTAAGACTTCCGCTGCAGCCTTCCAAATATCCTTTCACATAAGTCTCAAACAATTCCAAATCAAGGTGTACTTTTGATAGATCCTGCTCGTCTTCCACCGCTGTATTTGCACCAAAACGAATGGAATCACCAAAATCAAAGATTGCAAGGCCAGGCATAACGGTGTCAAGATCAATAACACAGACTCCTTTTCCCGTTTTATTATCAATCATAATATTATTAAGCTTGGTGTCATTATGTGTTACTCGCAGCGGCAGTGCTCCGTCTGCCAGTTTTTTTGCACATAATTCCATATCTTCTTTATGGCTGATATAGAAATCAATCTCTTTTTTTACAGAAGCAGCACGGTTGCAAACATCTTCTTTTACCGCCTTAAGAAATGTCTGATAGCGAACAGGTGTGTTGTGGAAATCAGGAATTGTTTCATATAACTTTGAAGCATCAAATGAAGTTAATAAGCGTTGAAAATTCCCAAAGGAAACTGCACTTTGATAGAAATCTTCCTTCTTTCTAACCTGTTCAAGAGAAGCTGCATCTTCAATAAAGTTGTACATTCTCCAATAGCAGCCTATACTATCCTTATAGTAGTACTTTCCTTCTTTTGTATAAACAAGATTTAAGGTCTCTCTTTCCGGATCTCCTCCCTTCTCCTGAATTCTGGTCTTCAGAAAATGCGTCACACTTTCAATATTAGCTATAAGCTTTTCCGGCTCTGTGAATATTTCATGATTCATACGCTGTAAGATATATCTCTTACTTGTTTGGTTTTTCTGACAGTTTACAATGAAAGTGTCATTAATATGTCCGTTTCCATATTGTTTATAATTTACAATTTCTCCCTCTACGCAAAATGCTTCCACTGCTGTATTTATCTTTACACAAAATTCTTCTCTTGTCATACGAAATCTCCGTTTTCAACTTATTCTACTTTACTCATTCCAAAGATACTCCGGATAAACTCCTTGTATCTTTAATTGAGCGATTGTTTCAACAACCTTTTCTTTATCTTCTTTATAAGTAACTCCAAACCATTTATCTTTCGTCTTTAATACCTTAACTTCTGACTTTCCGGATTCTAATAGCTGTTGTACAACTGTCGGAAGAAAGAATTCACTCTTTAAAGGATTTGACGGCACTTCCTCCTCAAGGAATTGAAGAAAGGATTTTTCTAATTCATCCATGATACTATTTTTAAATCCCCATAAATTCATTGATACGATGCTATCCGGCGAAATAGAGCTCCATGTTCCTCCATTATCATCCGAATATTCTGCACCACTGCCTCGTTTTTCTATTTTTGTTTTTTCTTCAATTCTTTGTAAATAACCTTGTGCATTTACTTCACAGACACCTCTTGAAACAAAACCATTCTCCGTAAGTGTATTAGCTAATACATATCCGACCATTGCATAGGAATAGGCTTTATGTTCATTTTCCTCTATTAAAGCATTATAAATCATCTTGAATGCCTCAGTCCCATAATAATCATCCGCATTGATCACTGCAAATGGTCCATCAACATGTTCTTTACAGCATAATATTGCATGGCCCGTACCCCATGGTTTGTGTCTTCCTTCCGGAACCTGATATTTCGAAGGAATCCTTTCCACCTCTTGATAAACATATTCCACTTCAACGAGCTTTGAAATTCTATCTCCTATCTTTTCTTTAAAATCTTTTTCGATTTCCTTCTTAATGATAAATACAATTTTCTCAAATCCTGCACGAATTGCATCATAGATAGAAAAATCAATGATTATATGTCCCTGCTCATCCACAGAATCAATTTGCTTTAATCCGCCATATCTGCTGCCCATTCCTGCTGCCATAATTACCAGTATTGGTTTTTTCATATTGTATGCTCCTTTTTTCAGGGTTTATTCTAGTTGTTTTGTTACGTAATTCCTTAATTCTTCTTTGCAGCCTGTCATCTTATACCGGGAATATATTTAAAAAGAATCCGGCAAAAAACCGGATTCAAAATATCTTTTTACTGTTTTATCCCTTAATTCCAGTATGAGCAACGCCTTCAATAAACTGTTTTTGAAAGATTGCAAATATTACAATAATCGGAACAACCGATAATATTGCACCTGCCATTACGCCAGGGAAATCTGTTACATATTGGCCCTGTAAATAAGACAGTGCCGCCGATAACGTCATCTTATCCGTGGAGGTATTAACAATTAAAGGCCACATCAAATCGTTCCAGGAAAATTTAAATGTTAAGATTCCAAGTGATACAAGGCCCGGCTTAACAAGAGGAAGCATAATCTTTACAAATACCTTTCCTCTGTTACAGCCATCAATATAAGCCGCATCCTCCAGCTCCTGCGGTAATGAGATAAAAAATTGCCGTAACAAGAACGTTCCCATCGCACTGAATAAATTTGGTAAAAACAATGCAGGTATGGTATTCAGAAGGCCCATCTTATAGACCATTCTATACTGCGGCAGAATAAAAAAGGTACCAGGTACCATCAGTACTGCAAGCAAGGTAACAAAAATTATATCCCTTCCAGGGAATTTAATTCTGGCAAATGAATAAGCAGCCATAGAGCAGAATATCAGCTGAGCTGTCACTGTAACCACTGCTGAAACCGTTGTATTGAAGTAAATCTTTACAAATGGAAGCTTCTTGGTTATTGAAGTAAAGTTATAAAGCTTTAAGCTTTCCGGAAAGATTGTCGGTGGAATCATCATTGCCTCGTTCGCCGACTTAAAAGAGGTAAGAATCATCCATAAAAAAGGGAACAGTGCAACAAAAGACCCAACAATCAATACAATATAAACTAACGTTTTACGAATCAAAGACTTATTTGACTTACTAGGCATCTTCAGCACTCCTTAATCATAATTTACCCATTTTTTTTGCATCTTCATCTGGAACATCGTGATTATCATAATAATCAGGAACAGCATAACAGCAATTGCAGAAGCATATCCCTTATTGGAATAATCAAAAGCCGTACGATAGAAATACATAACCACTGACTGGGTATACTTAATCGCATTGCTCTTTGTACCAATCATTAAATAAATACCATCAAATGTCTGGAAGGTTGAAATAATAATCATGATTACTACATAAAAAAGTGTCGGTGTCAGAAGCGGAAGGGTTATTTTCCAAAACCTCTTAAAAGTTGTTGCTCCATCCATATCAGCCGCTTCATAATATTCTTTCGATATACCCTGTATTCCTGCAAGCAGAATAATCATATAATATCCGACATTCGACCAGATAGCTACACTGCAGACACAGATAAGTGCCGTATGTTTATTATTCAGCCATTGTACCGGGTCGGCACCAAAGAAACCAAGTATACCGTTTAATACTCCATAATCTCCATTAAAAATCCATCGCCAAACCATAGAAACAGCTGCCGCCATAGTAATTGCAGGAAGGAAATATACTACTCTAAATACAGATAAGCCTTTTATTTTTGTATTAAGAAGCACTGCTATAATCAATGAAAATATAACAGTAACCGGAACAATGATAATTACATATTTAAATGTATTGATAAGTGTCTGCCACATCTGTGCATCTGTTAACATCCTTTTGTAATTATCCAGTCCAACAAATCCCTGTCTTCTATCAAACGCTCCAATCTTAAAGAAGCTGTCAAAAATCACTTGAAAAAAAGGATAAAAATAAAAAGCTATTAGACCAAGCGTAACAGGAGCAATCATTAAATAGCCCCAAAAATATTCATTTCTTTTTTTATTATTTACTTTCATCTATCCAACCTCTCTGCATTGCATTCGGTTTATCAGTTGTCTGATTTTTTGATTATTATTACGATTATCAGGAAAGAGTAGCCTGTTTCCAGGACTACTCTTTCTCCTTATTCCTATTTGCCAATTACTGCTGGGCCTCAAGAATACCATTCATCTGGCTTGTAATATTAGCACATGCATCATCTAAAGATGCCTCTAAGGAGTATACAGGCATTAATTCATTCCAAACAACATCTGCCCATTGAGTAAATCCTTTACTTGCAGGATATGTATAGGCACACTCCTTTGCTTCCTGTGAGAAGATACCCATGTTGTATTGAGGATAATGCTTAAAGAAAAGGTCGGAATATCCTGTATAGGCAGGAATTGCAGCACCTGATTTACCAAGGATTTCGTTTGCTTCAGTACCTGCTAAGTAGTTGACCCATGCCCATGCGGCATCCGGATTTTTTGAACTTGCAGAAATACAGTTTGCTTTTCCATGAATAACAGATGCTCTTTTTCCGTTAATTGTCGGAAGCAGTGCAACATCGCACTTATCAGCAAAGTCAGCTTTCGGATCAGCAAAATTAGCAGCAAACCAGTCGCCGGCAAAAAGCATAGCAACTTTACCTGACATGAATTGAATATAATCAGCATTTTCCGATAAGGAAGCCTGTGAAGGGGAATAACCGGCCTTCATTAAATCAATCCAGCATTGGATACCTTGTTTTGTAGCATCCTGATCAAAGCCGCATGCTGTTTTGTCTTCGTTTAAAATATAGCCGCCTGCTGCAAATACTGTATTATAGAAACCGCCTTGGTCAGAATAGCCTGCAGAAATACCATAAATGTTCTTTTCGGTATTTGTAAGTTTTTTTGCTGCTGCTTTTAAATCATCCCAGGTCCAGGAATCAGTCGGATAAGAAACTCCGGCTGCGTCAAATAATTCTTTATTGTACCATAAGCCGATAGTATCATAATCGATTGGAATACCATATTGCACACTATCAACATTATACAAATCTTTCATCGCTGCAGGATAATTATTCATATCTAAGCCGGATGAAGTAATATAATCAGCAAGGGAAAGTACTATTCCGGCTTCCGCATATTTATTGATATTAGGTCCATTCATCTGGAATACATCTGCAACACTGCCGCCGGTAGCAGCTGTTTCTAATTTTGTCCAATACTCTGTCCAGGTAGTTGGCTCAAGAACGATTGTGATATTGGGATTTTGGCTTTCAAATTTTGTCTTGCACTCTTCCAGATAAGGTGCCAAGCTATCCTGCCAATAAGCATAATGGATTTCTGCAGGTTCACCTGTATATCCCGTAGACTTCCCGCCGTTTGTATTTTCTTTGCCTGCATCAGTTGCTGCTTCTGTTGCTGCCGGTTCCGGATTACTATTGTCTTTCTTGCTACCACAGCCCGCTAACATTGATATGGTTAATCCTACACATAAGATTGAAGCTAATAACTTCTTAGACCTCATAAATTTCCTCCTCTTGTTTGCTTTATTAAATTAACTAGACCCCAGCCTAGGTAATTACAATGAACTGCTTTTAAATCAACTTTTATTTAAGAAGTTCCTTCTTCAGAGCATCCATGTCAATAATTTGATTCATTAATCTGGATTCTTCTGCTGCATATGCCATAACATGGCTTTCTATTGAACGATTGATAGATGTTTTGCTGTTTTTTCCATCTTCCATTGCGCCTGCAATAAAGTCCAGCATCAATCCATAATCCCCACCACCATGGAATCCTTCCGCACTTTCTACCTGTATCGTTTTTTCCTCTCCGGTATATTTGGAGTTGGATGAATACTTTGTGATTTTAATCATGTTATCACTGTCATCCCCAATAATGTCTCCATTTTCGCACATTATTTTGATGGTCCGATGCATCTTATTAGAGAATCCGCTTAAATGGAATGTTGCTGTTACTCCATTCTTAAATTCTATATTGGTAACCTGATTATCGCAAACATTATTATCACATTTATAGACACACCTTCCGTAAGGACTTGTTTCAAAGCTCTTCATAAGTCCTTCTTCCGTTTGGTCCTCACTCACTACAGTTGCAGGCCATTCTCCGGCAACCGGCAGATACGCTTTACGAGCATCAAAGCGGCATTGGTCTGCTACCTTGCATTCCATGCAGCGCTCCGCACTTCCTTCCGGTGCATTCTCACGGCAGAAATATTGTAAATTTCCAAAAGACGATACCTTTTTCGCTTCACTTCCGGCCAGCCAAACAAGTATATCCATATCATGACAGGATTTCTGCATAATGATCGGACTTGTCTCATCGCTGTTTCTCCAATTTCCCCGAACAAAGGAATGTGCCATGTGGAAATTACCTATATTTTCTGCATGCTGTATTGTAATTACTTTACCCAGTTCACCGGAATCAATAATCTGTTTAATAGCGGCAAAGAAATTGGTATAGCGTAATACGTGACATACAACAATGTTTCTGTTACATTCGTTTGCCTTTTCCTGAATCAGCAGGCATTCCTTCGGATCTGGTGAAATTGGTTTTTCAAGTAAAATATTATATCCCAACTCCAATGCTTTTATCGTCTGCAGATAATGATCACGATCCATTGAAGCGATTATGATGGCATCTGCTACCTTTCCGGCATTAAAAAAAGCATCTGAATTATCAAAAGCCATTTCTGGCGATATGTGAAACCTTTCTTCGGCAATTTTTCTTTTTTCTTTATTGGGATCTACAACCGCAACAATTTCATTCTGCATACTATCAAATGCATATCCGGCATAGATCATTCCGCGCTGTCCAGCGCCTATTAATGCTATCTTCAAATGTAAAAACTCCTTCCTCTTATACAACGTCTTATCAACGTTATATAACGTCACATTGACGTCTTTGTTACGTTATGTAATTACCTGTTTGTTTACTAAACTCCTTTAATATAATATCATTATATTTATGATTTTGAAATAGGCTTTTTGCATAATATGAATAGTTTTTTTTGTGCATTTTGTTTATATTTATACTTATTAATTCAAATTAAGTCGTTATCAGCTAAGTAAACGTATCATGATACGTTAAATTTTACGTTTGAAGATTAGTTCAATAAAACATAAAAATGTTTAACGAATTCTAATGTAATTAATTAACAAATCCTTGACTTTTGCCATAATATATCTTATAGTAAAATGTATAATTTACTAAACAATCAATACAACAGACAATATTCGAAATAAAATTAAAATGGTATTAATTGAATTAAGTGCAGAAATTTAACTGAGATTTTTTAGACTTGAAACTGCATAACAACTGTCCTTAGACAAGGGCATAGTTAACAATTAACTACTATAATGCAAGGAGATTCTTCGATGAGTACAATTCGTGATGTCGCTAAACTGGCAAATGTATCTACTGCTACGGTATCCCGTGTGTTAAACAACGATTCAAAATATAAAATGACCACAGAAACCAAGAATCGCGTATTGGATGCGGTAACCACTCTGGATTACAAGGTGCAGACCAGAACTTCCAAGAAAAAAATTATAACTGCTTCACAAGATACAACACGCATAAAAATTGGCTGTATCTTAAGCGTAACCAAAAAAAAATATAACGACCCTTATTTTATGGCTATTTTATCCGGCGTTGAAAAACTACTGTTTTCAAAAGGTTATGATATTTCTTTTATAAGAACCGGTCCTGAATTGGAAGACCACAACTGTTTAACATCCACTTTTCAGGAATATATTTCAGGCCTCATATTAATGGAACCTCTTAACAAGGAGGTCTACAATTATATTCGAAAACATGTTCCTCATATTGTAGGAATAGATACCCAAAGAACAGATATTGATAATGTCGGTTATGATCATTATCAAATTGCCGATGCAGCAACTAAACATCTGATTAGTAAAGGCCACACCAAGATTGGTTTTATAGGAGGAACCTTAGGAGCCCAGCAGATCAAACAAAGCCAGCGTTTTCAGGGTTATTATTTGGCCATGCATTCTGCCGGCCTTGAGGTCAATGACCAGTGGACTATCAATTGCCAATGGGATGAAGAACTTTGTGCCAATAAAGTTGATTATTTATGCAAGACCCAAAATTATCCGACTGCTTTTTTCGTTGCCAGCGACCTTATGGCTATGGCTGCTATG
The DNA here is from genome assembly GCF_900142215.1 of Anaerocolumna jejuensis DSM 15929. Classification (GTDB taxonomy): domain Bacteria; phylum Bacillota; class Clostridia; order Lachnospirales; family Lachnospiraceae; genus Anaerocolumna; species Anaerocolumna jejuensis. Next base: position 43,281 of record NZ_FRAC01000042.1, read on the forward strand.
AACAGTTTCTATGTTAACAACATATCTGTCCCGAAAGACGTTGCGATAATAGGTATGTCCGACATTGAAATTTCCCGGTTTTCCAATCCCCCATTAACTACGATTCATGTACCGATGGAGGAAATTGGAATGGTTGCGGCCAATCTGCTATTAGAAAGAATACATGGTTATGATTTATTACCTCAGAAAGTAATCCTGCCAACTTCGTTGGTTCTTAGAAGTTCAACCTGATAAAAGGCGGAACTTCTTTTTTCTGTGGTTAAAACATTAGTTATACACATTTTTCTTTTATAAGGAATTTATTATACACATTTTTCTTTTATAAAGATTTTATTATACACATTTTTCTTTTATAAAGATTTTATTATACACAAAAAAGCTGCCATCAGGCAGCTTTTCATTTATTCGATAACTCTCTAATCTTCTCTATTTAAATATCTTCAAGATTATATCTTCAAAACCACACATTTTTTTGATTCCATCTAATTTTAGGTCAAGCCCTCGACCTATTAGTATTAGTCAGCTACATGCATTACTGCACTTCCACCTCTAACCTATCCACCTGATCGTCTTTCAGGGGTCTTACTAGCTTATGCTATGGGATATCTTATCTTGAGGGGGGCTTCACGCTTAGATGCCTTCAGCGTTTATCCCTTCCCGACTTGGCTACCCGGCCATGCACTTGGCAGTGCAACCGGTACACCAGAGGTCAGTCCAACCCGGTCCTCTCGTACTAAGGTCAGCTCCTCTCAAATATCC
>NZ_FRAC01000047.1 GCF_900142215.1 Anaerocolumna jejuensis DSM 15929
AGCATTTTTCAATCCAATCCCCATGCATATCACAAGCCTGCTTGTGATATTGCTTAAATAGAAAGATTAAAAATGCAAAGCATTTTTCAATCCAAGTACCATATTATGAAGCTATATATGATGTTAATTTTTCGTCAATTCAGTAATACCATCAATTCTTAAATCAAAAGCAGGTGCAGAAATCACTTCTGATTCATGGAAATATCCATCGGAAACATAGGCGGAATATTTGGAGAAGTCTGCATTGTCCTTGATTAAATCTTCGATTTTGGAGCCCTGAACCGTAAATTTACTGGTATCAAATACCTTAAGGGAACCATCTTTTAAGGTTGCTTCAACCTTGGCAACTTCATCAGCTGTTCCGGGAGCTACTACCTTATCATTTAAAGGAGAGATGCCAACAGCACCGTCAGAGAAGCCCTGGCTCCAGTCGGTATCGATAGCAGTACCGTCAAGAATGGATTTAACGGCATAGGTATAGTAAGGTCCCCAATTGATTGTAGCGGAGGTTAATGCTGTGTTAGGTGCAACAGAGGTCATATCTACGTTATAGCCTACACAGGGAACATTGGCTTCCTCACAGGCAGTGGGGGCACCGGTGGTATCCGCATGCTGGCTGATTAATACACATTTGGCAGCAATAAGCTGTTTTGCAACCTCATTCTCTGCTGCCATATCTGCCCATTTGTTGGTATACTGTACTTCCATGGTAACAGAAGGGCAAACGCTCTTAGCGCCAAGATAGAAGGCAGTATAGCCGGATACAACTTCCGCATAATTATAAGCGCCTACATAACCCATCTTAGCCTGGTCTGCTGTAATTGTTCCGTTTTTAATCATATCATTTAATTTAAGGCCAGCAACAACACCGGATACATAACGGGATTCGTAAACACCTGTAAAGTAGTTATGCATATTGGCAAGACCGGAGGATTTTGCCTGGTAGCCTGTAGCGTGGCAGAACTGAACCTTGGGATAATCCTGTGCTGCCTGCATCAGATAGGTTTCATGTCCGAAGCTGTTGCCAAAGATAATATTGCAGCCCTGGTCAGCCAGGTCAACGGCAGCATCATAACAGGCTTCATCTTCACCGATATTGGTCTTCTCGATAACCTGATCCTTGGACAAACCAAGATTTTTAATCATTTCCTTGATACCATCCATGTGGGCGGCAGTATATCCTTCGTTCTCATCGCCAATATATATAATACCCACCTTAATTTTGGACTTGTCAATGCCTGCGGTGCTTTTCGCGGGAGTTGCAGTATCAGCTGCAGCATCACTGCCTGCGGTATTTTTATTATCCGTTTTACCGCATCCTGTCATCATCCCGACTATCATTGCAAATACAAGCAATAACGTAACCACTTTCTTCATAAAAATTATTCCTCCTATAAATTTTTGTAGTGCCAGTAGGTTAAGCCAAATGCTTGTCCTATAGCACCATGCCATATGGAATCTAATAGTCACATGGATACTTCACCACATGATTGCATTTATAACATAATGCTAAAAGCATATGTATCATTGGGAAAATAAATCTTATGGTCTCATAAAAGAAAGGAGTTGTATGTATTAAAAATACATGCAACTCCCTCCGTTGGGCTAATGTTGCCAAGCTCTTTACCCAAGTACTGTAAGGTATTTATCAACACTTACAATTTTCACACATAGTGTAAAAAGCTCCATGGCTGTTGTCAAATCCTTTAAGGTGGGGAAGGAAGGTGCAATGCGTATATTGCTGTCATGAGGGTCTTTTCCATATGGATAGGTCGCTCCTGCAGAAGTCAGCTTTACTCCCGCCTTCTGAGCCCTCTCAACAACTGCTTTGGCACAACCGTCCAATGTATCAAAGGAAATGAAATAGCCTCCCTTGGGTTTATGCCAGTTGCCAATCTCAAGTCCGCCAAGCTCTGTCTCCAGAATAGTAAGAACCGTTTCAAACTTCGGCCTTAATATATTTGCATGTTCTTTCATATGTTCAATAATACCGTTTATATCCTTATAGTATCTGACATGACGCAGCTGATTTACTTTATCGTGACCGATTGTCTGAATTGCCAATTGCTTTTTTATATCGACCAGATTGTTTGGTGAGGTTGCAATTGCAGCCACACCGGAGCCGGGAAAGCTTATCTTGGAAGTAGAGGAAAATTTATATACAATATCGGGATTGCCGGCCTTTTTGCATTCTTCCAGGATTTCCAAGATGTTTTCCTGATCATCCTCATAAAGGTGATGCATGCTGTAAGCATTATCCCAGTAAATACGAAAATCCTTAGCGGCAGGCTTTAATCTGGCAAACCGTTTCACTACCCTGTCGGAATACGTAATTCCCTGAGGATTGGAATACTTGGGGATACACCAGATTCCTTTCACGGCTTCATCCTCTGATACGTATTTCTCTACCAGGTCCATATCCGGCCCTTCCTCTGTCATGGGTATATTAATCATCTCAATGCCAAAGTATTCCGTTATAGAAAAATGCCTGTCATATCCAGGTACCGGACATAAAAATTTTACCTTGTCCAAACGGCACCAGGGAGTATTTCCCATAACACCATGGGTCATAGATCTGGAAATAGCATCATACATAATATTCAAACTGGAGTTACCATATATAATCAGGTTCTCGGCAGGAACCTCTATCATATCGCCAATGAGCTTTTTTGCTTCCGGCAGCCCGTCAAGGACACCATAATTGCGGCAGTCCGTACCGTCATCACAGGTAAGGTCGGAGGAACTGTTTAATATATCCATCATTTCCATGGATATATCCAATTGTTCTATACAAGGCTTGCCCCTCGACATATCCAGACTCAGATTAAGCCCTCTCATCATTCTATATTGTTTTTTTAATTCGTCTCTTAATTCCAGTAATTCTTCTCTGGACATCTCTTTATAGGCTTTCAAGAAAAAGACCTCCTTTGCACTGCCATTTGTGTCAGTCTATCACAAAATTTATCCTCATGCAATGGAAAACAAGCCTTTTTCACCCTTTTTGTCAAAATATTTATCAATTTTACATTCGTCACTTCTCATTTATAAGGACCGTTTATGCAACTCATATTCCCTGCTTATTTATACTGTAAATTAGTTCCTTTTAAATAATTCTTCTATTTAAAAAATAATCGCATACAATTATTTTCACACAGGCGCTATGTATTTCATAAACTAATATACTTTTGATACTGCTGCCATATATATTATTATAGTGCAGGATACTTTTTAGCCAAACACAATTTCCTTTGAGTTGCCATATACATTTCCCTTTTCAATGCCATAGAAATATATAGCAAAAAATGTTATAATAAAAGCACTTATAAAATTGACAGACGCTATATGCTATCAGATACATAATACTTGTTGCTTTTAACAACTGATAAATATTAACTGTTTGTCAGTTGTTAAATACTTGCCAGTTATTAAATATCTGCCTTTCATTAAATAATTGTCAGTTATCAAATTTTTCAGCTTTAAATATCTGCCAGTCATCAGTACCTGCCAGTTATCAAGTATCTGCCGGTTATCAAATATCTGCCAGTTATCAAGTATCTGCCGGTTATCAAATATCTGCCAGTTATAAGCATTTGGCAGTTATCAAACCTCTGGCAATTATCAAGCATCTGGCAGTTATCAAGCATCTGGCAGTTATCAAACCTCTGGCAATTATCAAGCATCTGGCAGTTATCAAGCATCTGGCTATTAACCATATCTGTAATTTATTAATACCAATCTGATAAATAATAGATTTTAATTTTAAGAAAGGATTTATCATTATGGGGGAACCGCTGGTCAGTATTATTGTGCCGCTATATAATGGAGAACAAACAATTGAACGTTGTTTAACCAGTATTCGAAACCAAAGCTACAAGAATATTGAAGTACTTGTTGTTAACGATGGAAGCAAGGATCACAGCATGAAGGTCTTAAAAAAATTCAGAGACAGTGATTCGCGTTTTCATATACTGAACAAGGGAAATTCCGGCGTAAGCGACAGCAGAAACCTGGGGATGAAAAATGCCAAAGGCAAATACATGCAGTTTGTAGACAGTGATGACTGGATAGTTAAAGATGCTACCGAAACCCTTGTAACTATGGCTGAAACCTACAGCTGTGACATGATAATTACCGACTATCACCGGGTCGTAAACCACAAAATATATATCAAGGGACATATACCGGAAGAAGGCCTGATAAGCCGCCGGGAATTCGGTGAATACATGATGAAGGCACCTGCTAATTTCTACTATGGTGTTATGTGGAACAAATTCTTCCGGACAGATATCGTTAAATCCCATAAATTAAAATGCTCCAGAGACTTAAACTGGTGTGAAGATTTTCTGTTCAACCTGGAATACCTGCAATATGTGAAAGATGTCTGTGTAGTAAAAAAGCCAATATACTATTATGTCAAAACAAAAGGAAGCCTTGTAGCTACCCAGGTAAATCTCAGGCAGACCATCCGCACAAAGGGCATTCTTTTTGACTATTACAAAGATTTATACAAAAGCATCGATTTATATGATGAAAACAAACTCCGCATACAGATGTTTTATCTTGCTGTTGCCAGAGATACCGGGAAACGCAAGAAATCTTTAATCGATACCAAATCAACGGAAAAGCTTAAAAAAACTTCTCCGCTAACACAAATCTTTGATCCGGAGTTTGATATTAACATCATTACGGATAAAAAAGCGGATAAGAAAGCCGATAAAAAATCACTGAATAAGAAATCCGAAAAGAAGCTTTCTGAAAAGAAATCCGAGAAAATATTCAATGAAAAGAAAACCGAGAAGAAATCCTCCGAAAAAAAAGCAGGGAAGAAACTTTCCGAGAATAAATCAGAGAAAAAAGCAGCGAAAAAGTTCTCTGAAAAGAACGCTGAGAAGAAACTCTCTGAGAATAAAGTTGAGTAGCTACCCTCTAAGATTAATGCTGAGCTGAAACTCTCTAAGATTAATGCTGAACTGAAACTTTCCGCAAATAAAGCCGGAATGAAACAATAAAAAAGTGGAGCAAAACATAATCCGTTTTGCTCCTTATTTATTCAGCTCCGCTGCCTGTACTTCTTTAATCAATCACATATATCCCAAATCCGAAATCCGATATTCTGATATATTGATTTCCACTTCCAACGACAGATTCTTCCAATAAAATTTCTTTCCTTTCTGGTACTTCTGCTCTTTCTTCTCCATCCCGTGCATTTAAACATACCAGAAGCCTTCCCTTTACCCCCGCTCTGATAAAGGAATACAGCCCGCTCTCCTTATCAGCCTGCAGCACCTCATAACTGGATTCAACACTGATGAATTCTTTCCTGATATCCAGAATTTTCTTTATAAATTCTTCCAGCTCCCGGTCCTTGCTCTGCCAGGGCATGGGGCTTCTGTATTCCGGCTCCGAAATGCCCTCTATCTTCTTCTCATCTCCATAGAACAAGCTTGGTACACCGGGAAAAAGCATCAGGAGGATAAAGGCAAGTTTCCATCTTCTTATATCACCCTTGCAAAGGGACAGGAATCTTGGTACATCATGAGTATCCAGCAGGTTCAACTGACCCAGGGCAATATTAATGGGATACCGAAGCATCATGTTTGAAACTGCACCGGCAAAGTCGAAGGCATCCATATTACCAAAGGCGAAATACTCCCTGCAATATTTCCTGAAATCATAATTCATGGTAGAATCAAAGGCATCACCCTTTAGCCACTCCTCTGCATTCTCCCACACCTCACCGATTAAGACAGCCTGGGGGTTTTCTTCCTTGGCCGCCATTCGAAAGGCCCTCCAGAAATCCCTGGAGACTTCGTTGGCCACATCAAGGCGCCAGCCATCCACTTTGTATTCCCTTAACCAATATCTGCAGACCCCTGTAAAATACTCCTGTACCTCTTTATTGGAAGTATTCAGCTTTGGCATCTTCCTCTCATAGGCAAAGCAGGCATAATCCGGCTCTCTGCCGTACTCCGGCCTGTTTACCGGATAGTTAAGCTTATAAAACCAATCTTTATATTTTGAAGTTTCCCCGTTCCTGATTACATCTTCAAAAGCAAAAAAATACCAGCTGCAATGGTTAAATACCCCATCAATGATAATATGCATATCATTTTTATGAACCTCATTTACCAGCTCTTTAAAATCCTCATCACTGCCAAAGCAAGGGTCGATATGATAATAATCCAGAAGGTCATATTTGTGGTATTCTCCTGCCGTAAAAATGGGGTTTAAATAGATGCAGTTAAAACCCATTTCCTTAATATATCCCACATTTTCAAGAATGCCCCTAATTGTCCCTCCCAAAAGGGCTTTTGACTGTGTTCCATCCTCTAACGGAATTTGTTTTTCCTGAATGGTAAGGCTTTCCTTACCCGTAGCAAAGCTGTCGGGAAATATATTATAAACTACGGAATTCTTAAACCATTCCGGTACATCCGGTATTTCATCCCTTAAAATATAGGGGTATTGGTAGTATTCACTCCGCCCCTCAATCACTCTGCCTTCCAGAAGAATATCCGGCAGCTCCGACTGGAACCGGTCAGCATAATAATAGGTCCATTCTTCGCCGGATTCCAGTCTGAAATAATAACATACCCTGTTAAATGGTACCTCAAAGACCGCCTCATAATATTCAAATAGCTCATCCCTCGCCACAGGCTTCATAGGCAGAGGAGAAAATTGCACCGGGCTTTTGGTACAGGCCCTGTCACCTATATACAGGATACAGGCAGTCAGATCTCCTATTGCTGCCCTTAAGCGGATAGTCATACTATTCACGCTGTTTGGGAAAGCATACTGGGACTGGGGTATATGTAAAATTGCACTTTTATTCATGTCGTCCTCCCTGCATGTCGTAAGTTTCCTTGTGAAACTGCTTTTCTTTCAATCTGACCGGTATTTGGTACCGGTATTAACCCTTTACCCCTCCGGAGGTCAGGCCGGATACCATATACTTCTGAATAAAGAAGAATAGGATTAGAATTGGTATGGATACCAGAATGGCTGCTGCCGAGAATAAAGGCCAGCTCCTGCTATAGTCCCCGGCCTGGAGCTGATACAGTCCTCCTGCAAGAGAATAACTGTTTTCATTTAACATAAAGGTAGTTGCAAACAGGTATTCATTCCATACAAAAATAAGAACCATAACGGAGGTTACAATAATGGCAGGCCTTGCTAAGGGTAGAATGATTGCTGCCATCAGCTTGAAATTGCCGGCTCCGTCAATTTTGGAGGCTTCTTCTATCTCAAGGGGTATGGTGTCAAAATATCCTTTCATATTCCAGATTCCAAAGATACACATTGACCCCGCATAAATCAGGATAAGTCCCAGATGCCGGTTTAAAAGGTCCATCTGCTTAAACAGACGGAAAATGGCAAACATGGACAGAATCTGCGGAAAGGCATTTAATAGCAGTAACACTTTTAATACCCCTCTCCTTCCCGGAAAGCGAAACCTTGAGAAAGCATAAGCAGCCTCTACCGAAACACTCATGGCAATTATCATTGTACCGGCACTTAGTATCACAGAATTCTTAAGCCATATCAGAAAAGGCTCATCTACTATAATAGCTTTAAAGTTACGCAGGGTCGGATTGTCCGGCAGGAAAGAGATACCGGAGGACAGTGCGGCGCTGCCTGGGCTTAATGCCAGTGAAAGTGCATAGAGTATCGGTATCAGCCCTAAGAAACACAGAAGGATGAAACATATATTTAACAGAGTATAACCCGCTGTCCTTTTTAGTTTATGCCTTTTCATGATTGTCCTCATTCCTGCGCACACCCTTCGTGCGTCTTCCTTCTGCGGCAGTTCCCCTCCGCCTGTATTTTGCTCTTCCATGCCTGGCCATGCCATCCATCTGCTCATCCCCCACTCCCCTGTTGGTAACCAGGGAAAGTACTATGATAATAGCAAATATTATGATGGACACCGCAGAGGACAGGCCGTAGTTATTGGAAACAAATGCATTTTTGTATGCATAGGTAATAATTGTCTGAATGGTCGCCCCGGTATAAGCACCCTTTTGCATGGTAAGCAGATAAAAGATATCAAACTGCTTGAAGGTGGTAAAGGTCGTCATAATAACAGCCGGTGCCATTATCGGTTTAATGAAAGGAACGGTAATGCTGATATTTTGCTGCAAGAATCCCGCGCCATCCAGCTTGGCACTTTCATAATAGCATTTGTCTATGCTTTGCAGGGCACCGTCAAACATCATAATCATAAAGGGCAGTGCCATCCACAGGTTTAAAACCATACAGGAAAGAAAGGCAGGAATATTCTCTGAAAGAAAATTTACCTTGGGCAGTCCAATTATACCTGCAAATTTGTTTATCAGGCCGAATTCCGTATTATACATACCTACCCGCCATAGCAGGATGGATACATATGCCGGCATGGCCCAGGGAAACATCAGCAGAGTCTTATAGAGCCTTCTGGCTTTTAACCCCGGTGCATTGAGCCCCAGTGCAATAAAATAAGCCATTACCGTCTGCAGCACCATATTAACCGCTGTCCAGACAAGTGTAACCAGAAGAGCTTTCAGAAAGCCCGAATCCACTTTAAACAATGCCCTTCTGAAATTTTCCAAGCCAATGACCTTATAATCCAGCCAATGAAACAAATTCATATTGGTCAGTGATATATAACCGGTATAAAGGATGGGAAATACTATTATGATGCCAATCAGAACCAGTGCCGGGAATGAATACAGCCACGGCTGATACTTCTTTTTTCCTTTCATGCTACATTCCTTTCCTTCCTTAGCAGTAAACCTTTATTTCTGCTGCCCTACTGCATATCAGCAATGGCAGTCAGTGCTTCCTTCTGATATTTTTCCGCAGCCTTATTAAGGTCTTCTCCCGATTTATTCACAGCTGCCAGAAGAGATTCCGTAGGTGCCCACATAACAGACAGCTCCGGAACATTCGGCATGGGCTGTGCCGTATCTGCTGTTTCCTTCATGGCTACTATCATTTCATTGGCAGCAACCTCAGGATCATCATATGACTTTGTATTGGCCGGTGCACAACTTGATTTCTTCGCAAGCATCGTTCCTGTCTCTTTACCGGCTAAAGCCTTTAACACTTCACTGATTGCTTCCTTTTTTGCTTCTGCGGCATATTTCAGAACACATACTCCCTGTACTCCCGCATAGGGTGCCAGTCTGCTGCCATGTGGCAGAACAAAGTCGGACAGAGACTTATAGCCCAGATTTATCCCTGCTTCCTTAATTCCTGATATCAGCCAGGGTCCTCCTATTATGGCTGCTGCTTTTCCACCATTAAACAAAGTATTTACCGTATTGTAATCACCATCTGCCTCAAGGTCTGCAAACTTCTTATTATAAGCGATGGCATCCTTAGTGAATGTATTGTTTAAGCCCGGAGTACCGTCAGAGTTTAAGATATAGCCTCCGAAACCGTTAATAAACGGTGAAACATTATAGGCCGTGGAATGCTGGTTGACAAGGGCATAGGTACCTGCTGCTGTATCGGTATTTTTCTTCATATACTGATATAATTCTTCTGTGGTATTCGGAACCTCTCCCTTCCATAAATCCTTATTATAAAGGAACAGCAAGGTTTCAAAATATACCGGAAGCTGATACTTCTTCTCCTTATAGGTGCCTGCCTCGACCGTCATAGGCAATAAATCCGCCATAGCTTCCTCTCCGATCAGGTCCGTTACTGGAGCCAGTATTCCCATCTCCGCAAACATTCCCACGGAATCATTAGCATAAAAATACATATCCGGACCATTTGCGGCATCGTTGCCATATAGCTTGATCTGGTCCGTAAGTCCGGCCTTTTTCTCAAAGGTAACGGTAATCTTACTGTCCTTTAAGCTTTCATTGAGACTTGTCTGAATGCTATTTATAATAGCCTCATCTCCGTCATGCCAGATTTTTATCTCTACCGGCTCTTTTTCCCCATTGGCTGTCTTATCCTCCTGGGCTGTTTTATCCCCCTGGTCTGTCTTATCCGCCTCAGTTGTGATATCTGCTGCATCCGGTTCCTTCTCAGAACTGACAGTGCTGTTCTTACTGCAGCCTGCTATACTTACCACAAGCAAACCGCACAGAATAACTTTAACAAATCGTTTCATACTATTATCCTCCTTTACATTTAGGAAATCGTTTTCCAACACCCTTTTCCAAAACAATCAATTTCTATGTTTGTTTCTGTTATTTTTACCATATAAACGGTTCATAGTCAATTATACTTTAGTAAAAATAGTTGACTTTGTAAGGAAACCGCTATACTATAATAAAAAAACTGTATGTATTTAAGGAGGAAAAACATGCCTATAACCATTGGTGATGTTGCCAGAGAGGCCGGAGTATCTACTTCCACGGTTTCCAAGGTGCTGAATAACTGGAAGACCATATCCCCGGCAACAGCGGAGCGGGTGCAGGAGACTATCCGTAAGTTAAACTATACGCCCAATTCCCGAGCTGTCAGCTTTGCCCGACAGACTACACAGAATATCGTATACCTGACCTCTCTAAGCAAGGATGAGGCTTATCATAACCCTCATATGTTCGATATCATGTGCGGCGTTAATAAAGTGTTATCAGAAAGCAACTATTCCCTTACCCTTGTGGATACCTCCACAGATACGGATAAGGGTGAATCCGTGGCTAAGGTTATGTCTAAGAAATGTGCGGATGGAATGATTATCCACGGTTCTGCTATTAACAAGGAAATAGCGGACCTGATTACCAAACAGCAATTTCCCCACATTTTAATCGGCCATCCCGGCTTTGATACCCAGTTATGCTGGGTCGATACCAACCATGCCCTGGCCGGGCAGACAGCTGCCGAATATTTAATTTCCTGCGGATACGGCGATATTGCATTTATCGGAGGCAGGCAGACCGATTATATTTCCACACAACGGCTGAAGGGCTTCCTTGGAACCATGCATCAGTACGGTTATCTGGTTGCTGCAGATAAAATCTGCTACACAGATTCCGGCATTGAGGAAAGCTGTCAGGCAGCCCTTGCTCTCCTGCAATCTAATAAGCCTCCCAGGGCTATTGTCTGCGAGAATAACACCATTGCCCTGGGAACCGTTAAGGCCATAGAGAAATTAAGCCTTAAAGTACCGGAAGAAATCGCATTTCTGACCTTTGATTTATACCCCTATACCAAAATCCTTGACCCCAAACCTGTGGTAATAGACATCAATGTATATGACATGGGTATTCAAGCCGGTAATATGCTGCTTCGAAAGCTGGAAAATCCTTCTCTTCAGATACAGACCTATACGACCCTGCCGGTTATATGTGCTTAAGGTACTATTCCTATACTATCACGCAAAGACTGCCGGGCAGATTTATGTTATATCAGCTCGGCAGTTCCATTTAATTATTTCAAACCCAATTTGTTTTATAAACAGATTCCTAACACTTTGCATTTACTTTACTAGTAATACTTATAATATTATTTATTTCCTTATGAATTTATCACTTTTGAATTCTTTTACAGTTAAGCGCATTTAAAGTAAGCTGACCTAGAACGGGAACAAAAAAAAGCCCTGAAATACAAGGCTTTTAAATAATGACTGCGGATGACAGGACTTGAACCTGCACGGTATCCCACTAGATCCTAAGTCTAGCGCGTCTGCCAATTCCGCCACATCCGCTTAATTTCTATTACAAAATGAGACATCCGGGATTCGAACCCGGGACACCTTGATTAAAAGTCAAGTGCTCTACCAACTGAGCTAATATCCCAACTATTTTTACACCGCCTGCGGCAGGTGCCCTCATTTCAGCTGTCATAGGCTGACTGGGCTGGCTGGATTTGAACCAGCGAATGCAGGAGTCAAAGTCCTGTGCCTTACCGCTTGGCGACAGCCCAATGGTACTATTACCAAGGTGGATAAAGGGATTCGAACCCTTGGCCTCCAGAGCCACAATCTGGCGCGCTAACCAACTGCGCTATACCCACCACAAACAATAACACCTTATCTTATCCATATTGTAAACACAGCATGGCTGTCTTATCCCACTGCTGGTATATGCCTAGACAAGATAAAACGTGCCAGAAGGGATTCGAACCCCCGACACATGGCTTAGAAGGCCATTGCTCTATCCAACTGAGCTACTAGCACACATAAGATGTACAACTTGTACATCAAGCGGGTGATGGGAATCGAACCCACGTATCTAGCTTGGAAGGCTAGTGTTCTACCATTGAACTACACCCGCATATTAAATTTTATCATCAGTCACACTAACAAAGTCGGGGTGACAGGATTCGAACCTGCGACCTCTTGATCCCAAATCAAGCACGCTAGCCAAGCTGCGCCACACCCCGTCAGCGCCTTATTTCTTGTGGCTTTCGTGACGCAAGAATCATTATATAGGATGAGGGCTTCTTTGTCAACGAATTTTTTAAGTTTTTTTATTAATTTATTCAATTCGGTAGTAAAAAGTAGGAATTTTGTTGAATAATCCCTATTTTAAGACTGAGAACTCTAAAAGGCTAGGACTTCATTTACATTCAATAAAAAAATTACTTAGAACTAAGGAAGTAATTAGTGCTATAAAGTACGGTCTAATACATATAAAACTAAAATATATGAAGGACATTATAAGAAATGTCCTATTTCTATTGCATATAAGTAAGGACGCGCTGCGTCCTTACTATAAAAAGTTAGTTTTGCAACACGCCCATTTTTACCTATATGCTTGAATCACCTAGTGTTATTCTCCAAAAATCACCCCTGCTAATTGTCTTCTTTGTTATAGCATCATATTACAAATCCTTCCATCGTCTCTTATCTCTTGTTTCCACTTTACTGCATTTTAAATTTTCCAATTTCAGCTCTTAATGATTGTGCCTGAGCTGCAAGCTCCTCACTTGATGCGGAGCTTTCTTCTGCCGTTGCTGCATTTGTCTGTACAACAGCTGACACCTGCGTAATGCCTTCATTGATTTGTTCAATGGTTGCCGCTTGTTCTGATGATGCCATTTCAATATCTCGAATCGCATTACTTACTAAATGCGACTGCTGTGCTACATCATTTAATATAAGAAGAGTTTCAGCTGCAAGTCTTTCACCCTCTGCTACAGTATCTACAGATTTTTGAATCAACTCTGACGTTTGCTTCGCCGCATCTGCCGACTGTTTTGCCAGATCTCTTACTTCTGAAGCCACTACTGCAAATCCTTTTCCTGCATCTCCTGCGCGAGCTGCTTCAATTGCTGCATTTAGAGAAAGTAAATTCGTTTGTGCAGCAATCTCTTCAATCATTTTTGTAATATCGTAAATTTTACCAGAAGCCTTACTGATTTCATCCATTGCACTATTTAGACTTTGCATATGTGCATTTCCATTATGTATTCCTTCTTCTGATTGTGATACATACTCTGCAGCTTTTCTTACATTGTGGGCATTTTGTTCTGCTTGTTCTGCTACATTTTCAATAGAAGCGTTTATTTCCTCCACTGTAGCCGCTTGCTCTGCCGCTCCAGACGCTAATAATTGTGCTGCATCTGCTATTTGTCCTGCTCCAGCATTCACCTGCTCTGACGCCACACTAATAGCATTTAACGTTTCGCTCAAATCCTTTTCGATTTTTATTAATGCCAAACCAAGGACATCTTCTTTGGAACGAAGTGGAACCTGTTGTGTAAAATCACCGGAACTAATAAGTTCTGCTACTCTTACCTGCTTTTGTATTCCTTCCACCATTTCAGTAAAGGCCACTGCAAGCTGCCCTGTTTCATCCTTTGAATCAATACCAACTAATTTAATATCTACTCGTCCATTAGAAATTTCTTTTGCAGCTGCAACTACTTGTTCGATTGGCTTACTTATTATACGAGAAAGTTTCAATCCTAACAGTATTGCGGCAAGTGCACCAAATATTGAGATAATAATCAGTATAATTGTCAACGCAAATGCTGTAGATCCATTGGAATCACTTGTCTGTTTTGCAGATTCCATCCTTTTATCCAAGATCTTATCATAATTATCAAATATTTTCTGTACAATACCTGATGCTTTATCAAGTAAAGCTGTCACTCCTTCACTATTGCCGGAAGCTGCTTTATCAAAACATTCTTGTATGATGGGATCATAACTTTCTTCAAACAGATTGTTTGCTTCTACTAACAGCTCAAGGGTATCAGGATTTGTAATTGATTTTTTATATTCTTCCGAGTCAGCCAGGAAAATCTCTTTCTCGTTTAAATAATTTTGCTTTAACTTTTCAATCACTTCTAAATCTCCTGCATTAATTGCTGCATCTCTGGTGTCTATACGTATCTTATATAAATTCATTACTGCATTTGATAGATTTTTAACAGGTGCCATTTGATTTTCATACAAATAGGTATCCATATTATTAATCTTTATCATTCCATATATACCCATTGCACCAATGATGAGCGCTATGATTACCATAGCAAAAAAACCAGTTAATAGCTTACGTGCAATACTAAAATCTTTAAAATCCTTCATGAAACTCCTCCTATTATTTTAATATTTAAATGGGATGTTAAATTTCGTACTAATTAGAAGCAGCCATCCCATTTAAATACTGGAAGTAGTTAAATTTGGACTTTTCTATTTTATTCCAGACAAAATTGTGGAATAATAATCCTGTCGACTATTTTATATTGACGCAGTATAATTCATACTGTGTCTTTTTTGCGAAAAGGTTGATTATACTAAGCTGGACGCTACCTTGACGGACTTAGTAACGGCTATTAAGGCACCATTCATGTTCGTAAGATGCATGTCGTTAAATTTATCAATTGCTATCTTTTTTTGATCCATGAGAGAATGTGCATAGATATTAAGTGTAATACCCACACTTGAATGTCCTAGTAATTCACTAAGGGTCTTAATGTCCACACCCAGTTCCAATGCTCTTGTTGCAAAAGTGTGGCGAATGGCATGAAATTTTCTTTCTTTCACTCCAGCATCTTGTAATACTCTTTTAAAAAGCTTTTGATAAACACGAGGATCAATTGGAACATCTTTACCTGTAAGTACATAGTTATCTTCACTTGTTGTTCTGTTTCTGCTTTCCATAGCCATTTTTAGTAAAAAGGATGGCAATGGAATCTTTCGAAAAGATTTACGACTTTTAGGAGTGCCTACCAATAGTCTGGTCTTATTCCCCTCCTCTTGGAATGTTTTAATACGTGAAACCGTTTTATTAACAGACAAAATTCCCGTATCCATGTCAATATCACTCCATTTTAAAGCACAAAGTTCTCCTAATCGTATTCCTGTATAGAAACATAATATAATCCCTAACAAGCGTTGATCCTTAGAACGTAACGCCTCATATTCTATTAAACGTTGTTCATTCATTGCAAAAACTTGTACTTCTTTATAATAAACCTTTGGAAATTTGACTAACTCAACAAGAAAATAGCTTTCCTGAGAATTTTGTAATATTTGTTTTAATGCGGATTTAAAGATTGATAGTACTCTAGCTTTGGAAGTTTGCACAATTGATGAATCTTCTTGCAACATTTGTACAAAGCCTTGAATGCTGTCCTTTGTGATATACTCATTACCTGGCTGCTGAAAATAAGGAAGTACATACTTATGAAAACAATGGTAATAACTTTCATAAGTAGTTGGTTTTACCTTTTGTACAACGTATTCCTCCAGCCATGTTTGAAATAGCATCTGCGCAGTTACAGACTGATTAATGTTCTTATCGGGCTTATCCTCCGTACTTTTTTTCGTGTTTTTTTTCATTTTTTCTTTCACTTCTTTATAGCTTTTACTGTAAAAATACAAGTATTTTCCATCTGGTTTCAAAATTCTCCCTTCCCAGCGGCCATCCCTGCGTTTATAAATATTTTCTCCTCTTCGTGGCATAATAATTGCTCCTTTCGATTGCTATGAGTGACGTTTTGATTGACGGCGAAAATATCATATTTCTCTTCCACTTCCCCATTTGATTCTTACTAAAATTCGTTTACATACTTTTTTTTCCTATGGATTATTATTTCATAACTGTTTGACACACAAAAAAAGATAATGTATAATAGAATTATGTTGAATTTTGTAAAAATAATGAGACACAGTATGAATTATACTGCGTCTTTTTTTGCATGTTTTCTAATCAAAAATCATGAGTCTATTGAACGTCTTTATCTTAATCATCCGGCAGTCTTAGGAATATAGGCTGCCGCTTTACTAATCATCTAAAGTCTCTAAAACCCTTCCAAAACAGATTGAAATTTACTCCACTATTATACTAATAACCTTAATGTTAATCTATTATATTTCGAGTTTATTTTTCTGTTTTCGCCTGTTTTTGATATTATTTTCAATTATTTAGTAATGCACAAAAAAAACTACTGACTTTTTACAATCAGTAGTGTAATTTATCAAAAACTATATTATTTTTATCTTCTTAAACTTTTCTTCCCACCTAACAGGTTCCCAAATCAATCGCGCTTGCCAAGCTGCGCAACATCCCGTTAGGCTTTATTATATGCGGTTTTCGTGACGCACGAATCATTATATGGTGAAACTATATTGATTTTTTTGTTTATTAATCAATTTCATACAAGCACCTCTAACCAATCACCAGACTTTCCCTTTGCAATGAATTGTATTAATATCTTCATTACGAAAGATAATTAAGTGTAAAATGAGCCATTCCTTTTGGGTCAATATCCATTATAATATAGGAAGGTTTTCCATTTTCCTGTCTTGGCTGGCTTATACTGCCCGGGTTTACTGCCCACACGCTGGAACTCAGATCAATAGAAGGTTTATGGGTGTGCCCATATAATAAAATATCAGCACCCTGCTGAAGGGCCGCTTCCTTTGCTCTTCCTGTCCCAAAGTTAACACCGTAGCGGTGCCCGTGTGTCATAAGAATAGTATGATTTCCCAATACGAGAATTTTTTCCTTTGGAGCATCAGCAAAAAAATCATTGTTACCAGCAACAAATTCCACCGGGCAAGCCGCAAACAGACTAATATAGTCCGCTCCGCTTTCAAAATCCCCCAAATGAAGCATTAAGTCAATAGGGCTAACTTTTTGAATTACTTTCTCAAGGTTGGCAGACCTTCCATGAGAATCACTTACTATCAAAACTTTCATAGGTTTTTATGTTCTGGTCCACATTACCTTTCTATCATATTTTTATAACAAATCCTTTAATTTATCTTTCATACTGTTAAGAGCTTTACCTCTATGGCTGACTTCATTTTTTACTTCCGGTGACAGCTCCGCAGAAGTACAGCCGAATTCCGGCACCCAGAAGATGGGATCATAGCCGAATCCATTTTCACCTTCAATACTCTCTCCAATAAATCCCTCAAAGGCTCCTCTGGTGGTTAATATTCTTCCGTCCGGAAAGGCACAGGCTATCACACATACAAACCTTGCACTTCTTTTTTCCATGGGGAGTCCCTTTACCTGTTCTAAAATATAATTATTTTTAATGTCATAGGAGGTGTTTTCTCCCATAAACCTTGCCGAATATACTCCCGGTGCCTTATCCATTGCATCCACCTCAAGACCGGAATCATCTGCAAGAACAATATCACCTGTCATTTCCATAATGGTTTTGGCCTTTATAATAGCATTTTCTTCAAATGTCGTACCATCCTCAACAATATCTGCTTCTATCCCCGCCTCTTTCATAGATAGCACCTGGCAGTCCAAATCCTTTAAAATCATGCGAATTTCTTTCATTTTACCTTCATTGCCAGTAGCAAATATTATTCTATGCATTGCTTTCCCTCTTTTCTGCGGTTTCTTTCCTGCAATTTTCCTTATGGTCCTTTATTACTTTTTTCTATTTGCTTTTTTTAATCTATCTTACGACGCTGTCTATTTAATTTATTGTCCAGCACTATTTATTTCCTCTAAGGATTTCTTTATTATCACAGAAATAGCTTTTGCTATATCCTCTTCCTTTTCCCTGGATTTTAAAAGGGACAATTCCTCTTTATTTGAGAGAAATCCTACTTCAAGCAATGCTACAGGAACCTGGGATTTATGAATAATCAGTATCTCATCTCCGGCCACTAAGCCTCTGTTAACATATCCGGAAATTCCTTTCAATTCCTCCAAAGCAATACGGGCAAGCCGTTCTGAGGTAAAGCCGCCCTGTTTCCAGTTGCTCTTATATAATACTTCTACTCCTCTGGGCAGTGAGGATTCACTGGAATTACAGTGTATACTTAAAAACAAATCTGCCTTCGTTTCATTCGCCAGATTTACCCTGGGATTAAGGTATACTGTTTCATCCTCTGTTCTGGTATAATAAACCTTGATATCCTCCTGGTCAAGTATCTTTTTTAAATCCTGAAGAATTTTTAAGTTAATGCTTTTCTCATAGCAGGAGCTGTCCAGAGCTTTAGCCCCCGGGTCTTTCCCTCCATGTCCGGCATCAAGAACTACAATGTTTCGATAGATCTTGGAAGGCTCTTTTAAGGCTACATATATCTGCCCCTCTTCTTCATACAAAACCGGTGCATATACATGATCCAGTTTAAAATGAACATCTGCTTTATACTCTTTGTCATCAAGCTTTTCATAACGAATAGTAAAGCCATTCACAGGATCTGCTTTAAGGGATTCAGGGACCGTTCCATAATTGGAAATTTCACCGCCGGCAGATAAGACCTCCGGTATGAGGAATCCGCTCCGCGCTAACTCTTCCTTTTCCACTGCCCCCTTGTATACCTCGTCCTGATTTACTCTTACAACCTCATTATCTGTCAGATTCTCTTCCTTTAAGCCATTTATTGTAAGAGTTATTTCTTTCTTCGTGTAATCTTCGCTTACGGAATAGGTATTATTATTTCCAGGATTCTTTATTATAATATATTTCTCACCAAGCTCGTCTTTTAATTCTTTGGCAGTGGATAGATAATCCTTACTTTTATTCTTATGTTCATAGAGTGTGGGCCTCACTCTGGCAAAAGCAGAATTCTGACTGTTTTCTCCTGCTTCATAGGAAATAAACACTGATAACAGTATTACAGACAGCATCAGAATAAATGTAAAGACAGCTATATTCTTTAGTGCTTTCTCTCCCATCTAGTAATCCCCCTGTTAGAAAGATTATACTATGCATCCTATTTTTCTACAATATACAAAATAATTTTACAGAGCGGCTGAGGCTTATGGGCCTGCTATTGCCGTATTTTTCTCTTCTGGGTAATAAGTATCAGAAAAAGAATGACTGGATAAGGCTGGAAATTTGAATTGGGTTTTAGAACTGGGTATTAGAACTGGGTATTAGAACTGGGTATTGGGTTGAGAATTTACAACTTTATTACGCCATCACATAAACGAAAAAAGCTGCCATTTAGCAGCTTTTTTCTTAATCCTATTATTCATTTTCATCATTTGATAATGTATTACTCTTTTTCGGAGGACGCGGTCCCATAAACTGGTAAAAATAGGTTTTGAGCATTCCATTGTATATCTTACGGTTCTTATCTTCTTTTCTTCCAATGTATTTTACTGCATCTTCATAGCTTGTTATCAGGAACATGGACCATGAATCCAGCTTTGCATACACTTTGCCTATTTCTTTATAAAGGGCCGGCAGTGCTTCCCTGTCTTCAAGCCGTTCTCCATAAGGAGGATTGGTAATAATAAATCCATATTTCTTACTATGGCTTAGCTCACTGAGGGGCCTCTGCTGAAAATGGATATAGCTATCCACTTCCGCCAGGACGGCATTCTGTCTTGCTGCCTTAATAATATCTCCATCAATGTCATATCCCTGTATCGACATTGGGACATCCTTTTTTCTTACATCATTTGCTTCTTCAATGGCCTGATACCAGACTTTTTTAGGTGCCAGCTTCCAGTTTTCCGCTAAAAAAGAGCGATTCATTCCCGGCGCTATATTAGCCCCCAGCATAGCTGCCTCAATCGGTATTGTACCGCTGCCGCAAAAAGGGTCTACCAGAATCCGGTCTTCCTTCCAGGGTGTGAGCATAATCAGAGCCGCTGCAAGAGTCTCCGTAATTGGTGCTTTACTTGCCATCTTACGGTATCCCCTCTTATGAAGAGATTCTCCCGAGGTATCTATTCCTATTGTAATTTCATCCTTCATGAAAGTAACGCGAATTGGATATTGCTCTCCGTCTTCCGGAAACCAATCCATCTTATAAACCAGCTTAAGCCTTTCGACAATAGCTTTTTTCATAATAGACTGTATGTCGGAAGGGCTAAACACTTTACTCTTTATAGAAGTAGCCTTGGCTACCCAAAACTTGCCGTCCTTAGGTATATAATTTTCCCATGGGAGGGCTTTTGTTTTTTCAAATAGTTCATCAAAACTCTCTGCTTTAAATTTGCCTACCTTAAGGAGTATTCGTTCTGTTGTCCTAAGAAATATGTTGGCCCTGGCGAAAGCGGTCTCATCTCCCGTAAAGATAACTTTACCATCTTCCACTTGTTTAATTTCATAACCCAGATCCATTACTTCCTTTTTCAGGACACTTTCTAATCCAAAGTGGCATGGTGCTATAAATTCATACTGACTCATCTGATTGTACTCTCTTATCCTTTCGTTAACGGCAAATTGAACTGCCAATAGATTATATCATAAGGTTTTAACCAATGCAATAAATAACCGGGAACTAATATTGTGCTGCAATTCACATTCTGTCGGATTTATTGTTCCAGATACCCCCGGTAAGCGTTTAGCCCACCGTAAATATTCTTGACCATATAACCCTCGTTGCTTAAATCTCTTGCAAGCAAAAGGCTTAAATTACCTCTTTCACAATACAGAATCAAAAGCTTATCCTTGGGTATGTTCCTCTGTCCATTCTCAAAATCATCATAGGGTATATTGATAGCTGATGGTATATGCCCCTGTTTGTAATCCATCGGCTCCCTAATATCTATTATCTGTGTATCAGCTCTTCTTATGTAAAGTACAATATCTTTTGCACGTATAGTTTCAAAAGTCATAATATCACCTGCGCTTTGATATTATAATATTCGCTGTAAATCCAATTGTGCTATGAACTCGTAATGTGCATATAACAAAAAATAAGCCTAACGGAAGGCTTATTTTTTGTTTGTTCACATTTTTGATTATTCTTTTGTTGTATTACGAGCAGAATTAGATGAGTTTGTATTCTTCGCATTATTCTTAGAAGAATTGGAAGAATTCGTATTCTTTGATGTTGTGTTAGATGTTGAGCTGGATGTTGTGTTCTTGCTGTTAGTGTTCTTTTCAGCATTTGATGAGTAATCGTTATAATTGCTTGTCATTTTTAAAAGTCCTCCTAAAAATCTTTTTTTGTTCTAATTACACAAATATTATGGACCTATTTAAAATGAAATATGCATTGCTTATCCAATTTTATAAAGATTTACTTTATCCAAATCGTCTCTAATTCAACTTTTCTTAGTTATTAAGAAAAATTAAGAAAATTTTTTCATTTTTTTTTTCATGTATCTTGCATAAATAGCATTTATGTATTATAATGTAATTGTGTTAGAGAGATCGAATGATTTTCTAACGCACTATATAACCCCTTATTAATTATTTATACTCCCCTCATCGAAGCAACCGCCTTGGCTCCCCCTTGGCGGTTGTTTCATTTTGTGGTTAAGTACCGTCATAAAGCACACCTTACCTTAAATTTTCTTAAAAATTTCAATTTTTCTGAATATCTGTTTATCCCATCACATTGGACAATTATTTTTTTCTATAAGTTCTTGATATTCAAACTTTCTTTTTATTCCAATACTGTTATCTTCCTGCCTTTTTCCATATCATACCAAATCGCTATGAAATGTATCATTATTTATGTTAATTTATGTATATTCAATATCCAAATTTATCTAACAGATGTAACAATATCCTTATTTTGATACCTACCACTATATAATGGATAGGGTAAAAAGTCAATATAAGAAATGTATATATATGTAATGTTATATTAATTATAATAGGTCTATGTCAATTAGAATTGTACTAAGGTATACAGGCCATCTTTCTGATCCTGATTAATCCCAATATAGCGCAGAGTGATCTGCTGATTGCTATGATTGAAGGTATCCATAATAAGTCCTATATTGTATTTTGATAACTTATAAGTCCAATATCCCCAGGTTTTCCGCAAACTATGTGTTCCAAAATTCTCAATTCCCATAAGGTCAGCTGCTTCTTTTAAAAATCGATAACTTTGAACCCGGCCAATATGACCGCCTTTTTTGCTAGGAAACAGGTAATCATCTGATTTCAAGTTATGTATTCTCATATATTCAGATAATTCTTTCTTAAGAGCATCATTTATCTTTATCTTTTTTTCCTTGGATGTCTTCTTTTCCTTTACAATTAAGTATTCGCGGTAATTCCCGTTTTGAAAAGTTAAATTGATTGTCTTAAGAGGAAGGATATCACTTATTCTAAGTCCGGTATTTAACCCAAACTTAAAAAGCAATGCATATTTGTCATCCTTTGCTTTCAAATAGTTATACATCTTCGTTATTTTTCCCTTACTGCGTATAGGCTCTACTGTCATTTCCCGTTTCCTTTCTTCTACCAGCTTAACATAAACAATGACTTCTTAATGTAATTTTTCTGCAAATTTATTATAAAAGATACATTGCAATAAAGCAACTCTCATTTATAAATTTAAAAAAATACTAAAAAAACCCTGATTTTATCAATATCTCAGAAATGGCCAATGTATCATTTTAAGGATAATGTTACATAAAAATCACCAATTTGCTCTAATTTCATGCAAGTTATAAACTCCATATTTACTAATCTATAAATATTCCCCTCCTAATTGGGAGTTTGGAAATTATTTCATCATGGTACTAAGGCTCAATGAGCCTTAAATATAAAATGGAGGATTACAAATGAAAAAAACAAGAAGTATAAAAACCAAACTAGCCATATCCTTTGGCCTACTGGTAATCATCATCTGCGGAGGACTTGGAATCCTTACTTATTACAGTGCTTCATCTGCTATGTCAAACAGTATATCGGAATCCTTAACGCAATTAGCTTCAAAGTCGGCGGACTTGATTCAGGAAAGAGTGAATGCCCAATTAAACGCTCTTGAAGTAATGGCTGAGACCGATACAATCCAATCTGCAACCCTTTCCATGGATGAGAAACTGTCCTTATTAAAAAAGGAAGTAGACAGGGCAGGGCATCTTAGAATGTCTATCGTGGGTCTGGATGGCAACCTGTATACAACAGCTGGCACCACTGCCAATGTATCAGACAGAGAATATTTTAAGGCTGCAGTAAAGGGAGAGCCTTATGTTTCTAATCCTATGATAAGCAAGACCGACAATCTTCTGATTGTAACCTATGCAGTCCCTATAAAGTCCGGCGATAAAGTAATTGGTGTTTTGACTGCTACCCGTAATGGCAACGAGTTAACCAGCTTAACTAATGATATTCATTACGGCACCAGCGGCAGTGCCTTTATGATAGATAATAAAGGTATTTCCATTGCCAACAGTAATGAAGACTTAGTTAAAAATATGTACAATGCAATTGAAGAATCAAAAAAAGACCCTGAACTCAAGGAGTTAGCAAACCTTGAAAAGAAAATGATGAATGGCCAGTCAGGCGTTGGGGAATATACCTATGATGGTATACGAAAATTCATGGCATATACATCGGTTACAGGTACACAATGGTCTCTCGGTATAACCGCTCCCAGAAACGAAGTAATGAAAAGCATTGCCGACCTTAAGGTTATTGTAATTATCATTAGCATTGTTTTTGTCGGTATCAGTGCTATTATTACATATCTGATTTCCAACAATATAGCCAAGCCAGTAAAGGCAGCCTCGAACTATCTGCAAATAGTCTCTACCGGAGATTTTACAGGAAAAATCCCTGATAAACTGTTGAAAATGAAGGATGAGACCGGCCTCCTGGCTTCCTCCATAGATGTCATGCAGACTTCCATAAAAGGTATTGTAAAAGAGGTATCTGAAAAGTCCCAGACCGTTGCCGAGATTTTAAATAATATCAATTCCAATATGGAGGATTTGAACGGCAACATTGAGGGAATCTCCTCAACTACAGAGGAGTTATCCGCCAGTATCGAAGAAACCGCTGCCTCTTCTGAGGAAATGAGCAGCTCTGTCGGTGAAATTGAAAAGGCTTCCGAATCCATTGCACAAAAGGCCCAGGAAAGCACAAGTACTCTTTCCAATATGCTTGATACGGCACAGGACATGCAAAAGAATTCAAAAACCTCCAGAAATAATGCTATCGATATTTACGACAGAACCAAAGTCAATCTGCGGGCTGCTATTGATAAATCAAAGGCTGTTGAACAAATCAATATCCTATCCGGTGCTATACTTGAGATTACCTCTCAAACCAATTTACTGGCACTGAATGCGGCTATAGAAGCAGCAAGAGCAGGAGAAGCCGGTAAGGGATTTGCTGTTGTTGCAGAAGAAATCCGAAAATTAGCAGAAGATTCAAAAAATACTGTAACACAGATTCAGGAAGTAACGCTGACAATACTGGAAGCAGTCTCCAATCTGACTTCCAGCTCCAACGAAATCTTAAGCTTTATTGACAGTCAGGTAATGGTCGACTACGAGAACCTTGAAGGTATAGGAGATCAGTATAGTTCTCATTCTCTTGAAATGAATGATATGGTAACAGAATTCAGTGCTACCTCCGAGGAGCTCCTGGCCTCCCTTCAGGATATGACAAAAGCTATTAATGAAGTGGCCAGTGCATCCGGAGAAGAAGCTCTTGGTGCTTCAACAATAGCAGAAGAAGCTTCCAGTGTTGTACAAAAGTCCAATGAGGTAATTAAGCTGACAGAAGATGCAAAGGAAAAAGCCCATCTGCTTCTGGATGCGGTTGCTATCTTTAAGATATAGCGCCACTTAGGAGGATGATGAATAATGAAATATGAAATGAGATTTGGGAATTCAAAGACTCCATTATATAACAAAGATATAGACAGTACCTACTGGGAATGGTATTTCCCATCCGATACGGCCTATATCTCAGACTACTGTAAAAACGAACTTGAATTTGAAGGAAATTTAATCCGGGATTATTTCAGGATATGGTCCTCAAAGATCTACCCAGAGGATTTAAACGCCGTATTAAGTTATCTAGCCTGGTATTTAAAAGAAAAGGCTCCCTATTATAACTGTGAGTATAGAGTCAGAAATAAAGATAATGAATATATCTGGATTTTAAGCAGGGGAAAGGCATTTTGGAATAGTAATGGTAAACTTATTAAAATGGCAGGTTTACACACTAACATTACTGAAAGAAAGTGTATGGAAAAAAGGCTTAAATACCTTTCACAGCACGATCCAGCAACAGGTATCCCACTTACTCCTCTCTTTCTGAACAGGCTGGAAAAGGAAATCGCAAATGCCCAATCATGCTTTGCCGTATTATATCTGCACCCCAAAATCCAAATGGCAGATACAGGCAAATTTAATGATAACAACATAGAAAAGCTGATGATAAAAATTATCACGGACATAAATAATCGTCTTTCTTCAAAGGATTTATTATGCCGTATCAGCGAAAATGAGTATGCTCTGCTAATTGGAGGAGTTACCTCCAAACATTCTGTAGACAGAAAGCTGGCAGAACTTATAAATTACTCCCGCACACCATTCATTATAAATAATCACCTATATACTATCACCATGAATATCGGTGCGGCAATATATCCTATGAATGGCCGTAGTGCAAAGGTTTTATTAAAAAATTCGAGTCTGGCAATGCATAGATCAAAAACACTGGGCCCGAATAAATATTGCTTTTACAATAGTATATTAATTCCTATATACTATTAGCCTATAATTCGTTAGTTAGTTCATCCAACATCCACAAAAAGGGAAAGTGTCTATCCTCCCAGATTAAGACACTTTCCCTTTTTACCTGCTTAACGTTTTCGATTATTCTCTATTAGCTTATAAATGAAATAAACAATTAATAACGGTATTCCAATGGTAAAAAACAGCTTTATCATAAAGCCTCCTATGAATATTACCGCTACTAGAACTAAAGCGGCTATTACCCCTAATAACACTTTATGGTACCATTTGATCTGATGAATGCCATATGACTGGTAACCGCTGTTTTCCTGCCCATATACGCTATCCTCTTTATCTTCCGTCCAGTCCGTGGTATCGCCATCCTGATAGGCTGACTGATTCATTTTACTATGGTATAACGGCCCGTGAGACAGCTGGTATGTCTCTATTATCGTTTTCGCAATCAATCTGGAATCACCCAGCTCTTCCAATACCTGCTCTTCCGTTTTAAGGGCTGCCTGCTCCTTTATATAGCTGTCGTAATAACGAATATTATTTTCTATCTCACCTTCCGGCACTTCACCCGCCAAAGCAATTCTAAGTTCAGATAAGAATTCATTCTTAGTCATGTATCCTCCTAACATAAACCGATTTATACGGTCAAAAGCCACTTATCCTTAGTTTCCCTAAATTTTTAATAATTACTCTCATTTTAACACAAGGAACTATAGCCGTAAATAGCAGCTGATTAACATTTGATTAGAATTCCATCTTTAAGGCTGTTCCTTCCATATTTCCCGTATATCAAAAAAACTGCAATTTCTACGAAAGAAATCACAGTCTTTATACGTGCGTTAGAGGATTCGAACCCCCGACCTTCTGGTCCGTAGCCAGACGCTCTATCCAGCTGAGCTAAACGCACAAATTTTATTAACTTGCTAAATGCCGGCGACCGGAATCGAACCGGTACGGGCGATTAAGCCCGCAGGATTTTAAGTCCTGTGCGTCTGCCAGTTCCGCCACGCCGGCATTCAATAATTAACTTCAATAGTCAATTATTTATGGGACCTATAGGGCTCGAACCTATGACCCTCTGCTTGTAAGGCAGATGCTCTCCCAGCTGAGCTAAGATCCCATGAAAACTTCTGCTGTAAATTATTTATTTGGTTCTTTATTTCTAAAGAAACGACCCAGAAGGGACTCGAACCCTCGACCTCCGCCGTGACAGGGCGGCGCTCTAACCAACTGAGCCACTAGGCCATATATGATAAATAAAATATGTAATGCTTATTTTGGATACTCTCTGTTTAAATAATACACAATTTATACAGATTGTAATGGACCTTCAGGGACTTGAACCCCGGACCGACCGGTTATGAGCCGGTTGCTCTAACCAACTGAGCTAAAGGTCCAAAAGCCGACGATCGGACTTGAACCGATAACCTGCTGATTACAAATCAGCTGCTCTGCCAATTGAGCCACGTCGGCACAAAACATTTTCACGTTCATGGTACAAAAAAATGACTCCAAGGGGATTTGAACCCCTGTTACCGCCGTGAAAGGGCGATGTCTTAACCGCTTGACCATGGAGCCATGACATTAATTATAACATAAATATTGATGTTTGTCAATCATTATTTAGTTTTTCGTACTTAACGGCTATTTGTTAAGTACAACTCCCCGAGTAGGACTCGAACCTACAACCCCACGGTTAACAGCCGTGTGCTCTACCATTGAGCTATCGAGGAATAAACTACACTTGATATTATCTTATCCAAAATTAGAAATTATGAAATATATGAACATTGAAATAACCATAAGTGAAACAAATCACTTACTTAGGTCAAGCCCTCGACCTATTAGTATTAGTCAGCTGCATGTGTTACCACACTTCCACCTCTAACCTATCCACCTGATCGTCTTTCAGGGGTCTTACTAGCTTATGCTATGGGATATCTCATCTTGAGGGGGGCTTCACGCTTAGATGCCTTCAGCGTTTATCCCTTCCCGACTTGGCTACCCGGCCATGCACTTGGCAGTGCAACCGGTACACCAGAGGTCAGTCCAACCCGGTCCTCTCGTACTAAGGTCAGCTCCTCTCAAATATCCTACGCCCGCGCCGGATAGGGACCGAACTGTCTCACGACGTTCTGAACCCA
>NZ_FRAC01000037.1 GCF_900142215.1 Anaerocolumna jejuensis DSM 15929
GCGGTACTGCCATAAATAATGGAGTGTGAAAGCGTTTTTCTTTCACACTTGCTCCCATTGCATATCGCAGCCGGGTCTGTGATATTGCCGCAAAATAAAAAAAGTGAAAGAATCACAATATCTTTTCTTTCACACATGCTATCATAGCATACCGCAGACTTGTCTGTGGTACTGCCAAAATATAAAAATGCAGTCAAACTTAGCAGAGTGAAAGAACAGTCAGGAGTCAGCTTTATCCTGTAAAGACTTCTTCCGCTCTTTTGCTGGTAGGGATATTGGAAAATGTTTATAAACAGCGGACTTCGAAAAAGAAATCTGCCGGTAATAGATTATAAAATATAATAGAAGGGATAAGTAAAAGATATCAGATAAGGATATCAGTAAAAGCAGAACAAGTGTAAACAGCAATCACTGTAATACACATATTGATAAAGTTGGAGAATAAAAATCCATACAAGTTAAATCCATGCAGATGAAATCTAAGATTAAATAAATCTTTCATTAAATCTATACAGATCAAATCTGTTCGGACACTGAGCAGAACAGCTTAAGTAATTGGTTAGAAGAAAATAGATAGAAGAAAAGGACAGAAATAGAAAGCAAATAATCTGTCGGATAATAATAAGGATACGAAGGAGGTTGAGTATGGATAATAAAAACAGGAATAATAACAAGCCCGGATCAAATAACAGCAACAATAATAATAAGAAGCCTTTGCTGTATATTCTGATAGCTGCTGTTGTAACCTTGATTTTATTTTCCTTTCTGGCAAAACAGTTTCAGGAAGGAAGTAATATAGAAATAACCTATAATAAATTTGAAAGTATGTTAGACGAGGGTAAGATAAAATCTGTTAAAATTCAGTCTGACCGGATAGTAATCGAACCCAAGGAACAGCCAAGTGATGTTTACAGCATCAAATATTATACAGGCCTTATCAATGATAAAGACCTGGTAACAAAGCTGAATAAGGCTAAGGTTGAATATAAGGGAGATACTTCTGCAAGAAGCTCCATTCTTGACGTCATCCTTGCCTGGGTATTGCCCTTTGTACTTATTTATGTAGTATGGTATTTCCTCTTCCGTATGATATCAAAGAGCAGCGGCGGCATGATGGGCGGAGTAGGAAAAAGCAACGCTAAAATATATGTGGAAAAAGAGACAGGAGTCAACTTTAAAGATGTAGCCGGCCAGGAGGAAGCAAAGGAATCCTTAAAGGAACTGGTAGATTTCCTTCACAATCCGGGCAAATATACCCGTATTGGTGCAAAGCTTCCCAAAGGTGCCCTTTTAGTAGGCCCTCCGGGAACCGGTAAGACCTTGCTTGCCAAGGCAGTGGCGGGAGAAGCAAAGGTTCCCTTTTTCTCCCTTTCCGGTTCTGATTTCGTAGAAATGTTTGTAGGTGTCGGTGCTTCCAGAGTAAGGGATTTATTCAAACAGGCACAGCAGATGGCACCCTGTATTATTTTTATTGATGAGGTCGATGCTATTGGTAAGAGCAGGGACAGCCATTATGGCGGCGGCAATGACGAAAGAGAGCAGACCCTGAATCAGCTGCTTTCTGAAATGGATGGTTTTGATTCCTCCAAGGGATTGGTCATTCTGGCAGCCACCAACCGTCCTGAGGTTCTGGATAAGGCCCTTCTTCGTCCGGGACGTTTCGACAGAAGAATTATTGTAGACAAACCGGATTTAAAGGGAAGAGTCGATATCTTAAAGGTTCATGCCAAGGATGTATTAATGCATGATTCCGTTGATTTAGAAGGGATTGCTCTGGCAACCTCGGGAGCAGTAGGTTCCGATCTTGCCAATATGATAAATGAGGCGGCCATTCTTGCCGTAAAGCAGGGCAGGAATGTAGTGACCCAGGAGGATTTATTTGAATCCGTGGAAGTGGTTATTGCCGGTAAAGAAAAGAAGGACCGTATTTTAAGCAAGGAAGAGAAAAAGATTGTTGCCTACCATGAGGTTGGGCATGCCTTGGTAACTGCCCTTGAGAAAAATGCGGAGCCGGTGCAAAAGATTACCATCGTGCCCAGAACAATGGGCTCCCTGGGATATGTCATGCAGGTACCGGAGGAAGAAAAGTACCTGATGAGTAAAGATGAGCTCATTACAAGAATTGTTACCCTGTATGGAGGACGTGCCGCAGAGGAGCTGGTATTCCACTCCATTACAACAGGTGCCTCCAACGATATTGAGAAGGCTACGGAGTTAGCCAGAGCCATGGTTACCCAGTACGGCATGAGCGAAAAATTCGGCCTTATGGGACTTGAATCCGTGGAAAACCGTTATCTGGACGGAAGAGCGGTATTAAACTGCGGAGATGCAACTGCTGCCGAAATAGACCATGAGGTAATGGCTATCTTAAAGGAGTGCTATGTAAAAGCCCAGGGGCTGTTGGAAGGAAACCGGGAAGTATTGGATGAGATTGCCGATTACCTCATTGAGAAGGAAACCATCTCCGGAAAAGAGTTTATGGAAATCTTAAACAGGGTAAGAGTAGAAAAAGGCCTTACCTTCATCGGTAAAAAAGATGACCAGAATGCAAAAGCTGCAGCCGAAGAGAAATATGTTATTACAGATGCTGCAAAAGCAGAGGAAGATGCAAAAGAGCAGAAAACAGACCCTGAAAGCGATCCTTTTGGGAGCCATGTAATCAATCTTGATATCAATAAAGAAACAACCGACTGATATTACCAGAGAGACTGACATCAACAGTTGAAGGGTAAAGAATAATTCGGTGTATGGTCCGGGTGACAGTATCCTGCCTGGATAACAGCCATACACCGGATTATTTTGTTTTGTAAGGAAATCAATTTCCTATTTCTTTCAGAAGAAAGGAGCAAGGATGTATTTTAATATAGAGGAAGAATTAAAAAAATTACCGGGAAAGCCCGGTGTTTACATTATGCATGATAAGCATGATACCATTATATATGTGGGAAAGGCTATCAGCCTTAAGAACAGGGTCAGGCAGTATTTTCAGAACAGCAGGAACCTAACGCCCAAAATCCAGCAGATGGTGTCCAGAATCCAGTATTTTGAATATATCATCACGGATTCTGAGTTGGAGGCCCTGGTACTGGAATGCAACCTGATTAAGGAGCATCGTCCAAAGTACAACACGATGCTGAAGGACGATAAAAGCTACCCCTATATCAAGGTTACCATACAGGAGGACTTTCCCAGAGTTCTATTTGCCAGGCAGCGGGGAAAGGACAAGGCGAAATATTTTGGACCCTACACCAGTTCCAAAGCAGTAAAGGACACTATCGAGCTTATCCAGAAGCTCTACCTGACCAGAACCTGTAACCGTAACCTTCCCAAGGATATCGGGAAGGAAAGGCCCTGCCTGTATTATCATATCAAGCAATGCAAGGCTCCCTGCCAGGGCTATATTTCCAAGGAAGAGTACAGGGAATGTGTGAACCAGGCCCTGGAATTTTTAAACGGAAATTTTTCGCCGGTGCTCAAGCAGCTGGAGAACAGGATGCTTAAAGCCTCTGAAGAGATGGACTTCGAAGAGGCAGCAAGTTACAGGGATTTGCTGAACAGTGTAAAACAAATATCGGAAAAGCAGAAAATCACGGGACAGGAGCAGGAAGACAGGGACGTACTGGCAGTGGCCAGCGCAGGAGACGAGGCAGTCGTACAGGTATTCTTTATACGCAGTGGAAAGCTGATTGGCAGAGAGCATCACTACCTGACCAATGTCACAAGCGAGACAAAAAGCAGCCTGGTAACCAGCTTTATCAAGCAGTTCTATGCCGGAACCCCCTATGTGCCAAGGGAGCTTTATGTCAGTGACAATGTGGAGGAGCAGGAGATTCTTGAAGAATGGCTTGGGGCAAAAAGGGGACAGAAGGTTCATATCAAGATGCCGGTCAAGGGAGAAAAGGAGAGGCTGGTAGAACTGGCCAGAAAGAATGCTTCCCTTGTATTACAGCAGGATGCGGAAAAGATTAAGAGAGAAGAAGCAAAGACCACAGGAGCCCTGGCTGTTCTTGGTGAAATGCTTAACATACCAGGCCTGCGCCGGATTGAGGCCTTTGATATTTCCAATATCAGCGGATTTGACTCGGTAGGCTCTATGGTAGTCTACGAAAGTGGAAAGCCAAAGCGCAATGACTATAGAAAATTTAAGATAAAATCTGTCAAAGGGCCTGATGATTATGCTTCCATGCATGAAGTATTGACCAGAAGATTCACCCATGGTATGAGGGAGCAGGAAGAGCTGAAGGAGAAGATGTTAGGAGAGGAATACGGAAGCTTTAACCGCTATCCGGACCTTATCCTTATGGATGGCGGAAAGGGCCAGGTACATATTGCCTTAAAGGTCCTGGAGGATTTAAAGCTGAACATTCCGGTATGCGGTATGGTGAAGGATGACAACCACAGGACAAGAGGACTCTTATTCTGCGATGAAGAGCTTCCCTTATCCCCTTCCTCAGAAACCTTTAAACTGGTTACCAGAATACAGGATGAGACTCACCGCTTTGCCATAGAGTACCACAGAAGTTTAAGAGGCAAAAGCCAGGTCCACTCAATTCTGGATGATATTGAAGGGGTGGGTGCGGCAAGAAGAAGAGCTTTGATGAAGCACTACCAGTCCCTGGAGGATGTCAAGGCGGCGGCCATTGAGGAGCTGGCGGCAATTGAAACAATGAATATGCGTGCGGCAAAGCAGGTGTATGATTTTTTTCATAAGGAAGATGGCGAAGAATAAAGAATTCTGAAGGCATTTGTGTTTATATTTGCATGCAGCCTTTGGCTGTGATAAAATAACATGGATGAAACAGCCCTGTATAAAGGGTGGTTTGCAGGAAGGGAGAGCTATGTATACGGTACAGTTATCGAAATTGATTGAAAAAATGAACCTTGAAAATCTCACCCCTGAATTGGATATCAGGCATATAAAGCTGTCACAGCCGGATGTGAACAGGCCGGCACTGCAATTGGCTGGTTTCTTTGATTATTTTGATTCGGAAAGGGTTCAGGTAATCGGGCATGTGGAAAACGCCTATTTACAGAAAATATCGGAGGATGAAATCGGGATACTGTCCAAGCTCATGGACTATAAGGTACCCTGTATTGTATTTTGCAGAAATATTGAGGTAAAGGAAGAGCTTATTGAGCTTGCTTATGAAAAAGGTATCCCTATTTTGAGAACCGCTAAGACGACTTCTTCCTTTATGGCTGAGGTAATTCGCTGGCTGAATGTGGAGCTTGCTCCCCGCATTTCTATCCATGGCGTATTGGTGGATGTGTACGGCGAGGGTATCTTAATTACCGGTGAGAGCGGAATCGGCAAGAGCGAAGCTGCCCTGGAGCTTATTAAGAGAGGACACCGTCTGGTAACGGATGATGTGGTAGAGATTAAAAAAGTAAGTGATGATACCCTGATTGGAACTGCGCCGGATATAACCAGGCATTTCATTGAACTTCGGGGTATCGGTATTATAGATGTCAAGACCCTTTTTGGTGTGGAAAGTGTTAAAAACACGCAATCCATCGATTTGGTCATCAAGCTGGAGGAATGGAACAAAGACCAGGAATACGACAGGCTGGGGCTGGAAGAGCAGTACACGGAATTCCTGGGAAATAAAGTCGTGTGCCATTCCATACCCATAAGACCCGGCAGGAACCTTGCCATTATCGTAGAATCTGCTGCTGTCAACTACAGGCAGAAGAAAATGGGATATAATGCTGCCCAGGAGTTATATAACCGGGTAACCAATAACTTAATGAAAAAGTCAAAACAGGACGAAGATGAATATTAGAGTAATAATTTTTACAAAGGCAAAATAACACTAGCAGAAAGGTAGAGAATACTATGGGAAATTTATGCTTTGGCATTGATATCGGGGGTACCTCCGTAAAGCTTGGTTTATTTACACAGGACGGAGAACTTTTGGATAACTGGGAGATTCCCACCAGAAAAGAAGAGAAGGGAAGCTTCATATTAAAAGATGTGGCAGCTTCTTTGGAGAAAAAGATTGCGGAAAAATCTTTAAAGAAAGAAGACGTTATCGGAATCGGAATCGGAGTGCCGGGACCTGTAAAGGAAGACGGAACAGTTATTCAATGTGTTAACCTGGGATGGGGAATTATCAATGTAGCCAAAGAAATGAAAGCCCTTACCGGTTTTGAGACCAAAGTCGGAAATGATGCTAATGTAGCTGCCTTAGGCGAGATGTGGCAGGGAGGCGGAAAAGGCTATCAGGATATTATCATGGTAACACTGGGAACTGGTGTCGGCGGCGGCGTTATTCTGGGCGGTAAGATTGTAACCGGAAGCAATGGAGCGGCAGGAGAAATCGGCCATATTACGGTAAGCTATGATGAGCCTGAAAGCTGTAACTGCACAAAACATGGATGCCTGGAGCAATTTGCTTCTGCCACAGGTATTGTAAAGGAAACCAGGAGAATGCTGGAAGGCAGCACGGAAGCTTCTTCCTTAAGAGAGGTCACCTCACTTTCTGCTAAAGCAATTTTTGATGCAGCAAAAGAGGGAGATGCACTTGCCCTCCGCTGCGTTGACCAGTTAGGCAGATATTTGGGAATCGCCCTTTCCCATGTGGCAGCTGTCGTTGACCCGGAAGCCTTTGTAATCGGAGGAGGAGTATCAAAAGCCGGAGAAATGCTTTTAGATGTAATTAAAAAGCATTTCGAGCAGAATGTAATGCTTGCCTTAAAAGGAAAAGAATTCAAGCTGGCTACTCTGGGAAATGATGCAGGAATTTATGGAAGTGCCAAATTAATTCTGGGAAAATAACATAGCGGAATGGTATTGCGAAAATATTACGCTTATTGTATGATAGAAGCGGACCATACATTAGGTATATCAATTTGAAATAAAACATATATTAAATGAGATAATTAACCTGAGGGAAGAAACAGTCCCTTATATGGAGTGAATATGAGCGAGGTATTTTATCAGAGATTACAGAGCCTGTTAAAGAGGGAGCAGATAAGGATAAAAGAACCTCTTGCCAGCCATACAACCTTTCAGATAGGCGGGCCGGCCGATTATTTCCTGCTGCCGGAGGATGAAAGCCAGGTAGCGGAAGCAATTAAGCTGTGCCAGGAAGAAAAGATGCCTTACTTTATCCTTGGTAAAGGAAGCAATCTCCTTGTCAGTGACAAAGGCTACCGGGGAGTTATCATTAAGCTTGCAAAAAATTTCAGCCGTATTGGGATAGAAGGCAGCAAGGTAACTGCTCAGGCAGGAGCCTCTCTTTCCGAACTGGCGGAGAAAATAGCAGAAAAAAGTCTGGCAGGCTTTGAATTTGCCAGCGGAATTCCCGGAACCTTGGGCGGAGCCGTAACCATGAATGCAGGTGCTTACGGCGGTGAGATGAAGGACATCATTTCGGACGCCACAGTACTGGATACGGACGGCAGGGTGCATTTTCTTGAAAAGCAGGAACTTCGCCTTGGTTACCGGACCAGCATTATTCAGGAAGAACACATGGTAGTCCTTTCCGCTTCCTTTCTCTTAAAGGAAGGAAAAGAAGAAGATATCAGGGCTGCCATAGCAGAATTGACAAGAAAAAGAGAAGAAAAACAGCCTTTGGAATACCCCAGCGCAGGAAGCACCTTTAAAAGGCCGGAGGGTTATTTTGCAGGTAAATTAATTATGGATTCCGGACTCAGAGGTTTCAGTATCGGAAATGCAGGGGTGTCGGAAAAGCACTGCGGCTTTGTAATAAACAAAGGAGGCGCAAGCGCTTTGGAGATATACACCTTGATTCAGGAGGTCATCCGTATCGTCTATGAAAAACAGGGAATCAGACTGGAACCGGAGGTACGGCTTTTAGGGGAATTTTAAGAAGAGAAAGGCCAGGTTAACCAATGAGACTAGTTATTGTTACAGGAATGTCAGGGGCAGGCAAAAGCTCGGCACTTAAAATGCTGGAAGACGCAGGATATTTCTGTGTAGACAACCTTCCGATTCAGCTTATTTTTAAATTTGTTCAGATTACCTTTAATGGAAATGAGAAGTTTGACAAGGTAGCTCTGGGAGTAGACATTCGAAGCGGACAGGCCCTGGAGGAATTGGATGATATCCTGAAGGAAATATCAAAAAAAGGTTATCATTTTGAAATTCTCTATTTGGATGCTACCGATGAGGTTCTTGTAAAGCGTTATAAGGAAACCAGAAGGATACATCCTCTGTCAGGGGGAGGCCGGGTGGAGCAGGGTATTGAAACAGAGAGGAAAAAGCTTGAATTCATCAAGAAAAAAGCGGATATTATCATCGATACCAGCCATCTGCTTACAAGAGAATTAAAAAGCCAGATTGATAAAATCTATACCCTCAATGAGAAATATAATAATTTTTATATTACAATACTCTCCTTTGGCTTCAAGTATGGAATACCGATGGATTCCGATCTGGTATTTGACGTAAGGTTCCTGCCAAATCCCTTTTATGATGCGGAGCTGAAGCCTCAGACGGGAAATGACAGGCCTGTCAGGGATTTTGTAATGAGTGCCCCTCAGGCAGTGGAATTTTTGAACAAGCTTTATGATATGATAAATTTTTTGATTCCCAATTATATTATAGAAGGAAAGAACCAGCTTGTTATCAGCATAGGCTGTACCGGCGGAAAACACCGTTCCGTAACCCTTGCCAATGAACTTTTTGAAAGGCTGAAAAGCCTGAAGTATGGTATAAAGGTTGAACACAGGGATATTGATAAAGATGCAAGGAGATAAGCCATGTCATTTTCCAAGGAAGTGAAGGATGAACTGTCCAGACAGCTGAATCCTGCCAGACACTGTATGATAGCTGAAATCGCAGCGGTAATCAGCCTGTGCGGGCGGATACTTATCAACGACAAGGATTGCATAACCCTGAAGATTCATACAGAAAATATAACCGTCGCAAGAAAGTACTTTACATTAATAAAGAAAACATTTAATATAAATACAGAAATTTCAATCAGGCAGAACTCCTACCTCAAGATGAGTAAGATGTATACCCTGAGCATTGCGGAACACGACGATGCCGTCAGAATCCTGAAAGCCACCAAGTTAATGGATGAATCCATGGAAATCGGTGAGAATCTGTCGGTGGTAAGTAATCTTGTAATACAGAATGCCTGCTGTAAAAGGGCATTTATCAGGGGGGCTTTTTTAGCTTCCGGCTCCATCAGTGACCCTGAAAAGACGTATCATTTTGAAATCGTTGCACCCAATGAGGACAAGGCAATCCAGCTTCGGGATATAATCAACAGCTTTTCTGTTGATGCAAAAATAGTCAGAAGAAAGAAGTATTTTGTCGTTTATGTAAAGGAAGGTTCTCAGATAGTGGATTTATTAAATATCATGGAAGCGCATGTAGCACTCATGAATTTAGAAAATGTACGTATACTAAAAGAGATGAGGAATTCGATAAACCGGCAGGTAAATTGTGAAGCGGCAAATATTAATAAAACAGTTATGGCTGCCTCCAAACAGCTGGATGATATCAGGTATTTAAAAAAAACAGTTGGGTTAGGAGAATTAGCAGAGGGACTGGAGGAAATTGCGGAACTTCGGCTGGAATACCCGGAGGCATCCTTAAAGGAATTAGGTGCATTGCTTAATCCGCCTATAGGTAAATCAGGTGTAAATCATAGATTGAGGAAACTTAGCATATTAGCTGATAACTTAAGGGAACAAAAGGAGGAAGTAAATTATGGTATCAAAGAGAATATTGATTAATATTCCAACAGGGTTGGAGGCAAGACCGGTCGCATTGCTTGTACAGGTCGCCAGTCAATATGAAAGCAGTATCTACGTAGAGTGTGAAGAGAAAAAGGTAAATGCCAAGAGTATCATGGGGATGATGAGTCTTGGGCTTGCTGCTGGAGAAGAGGTTACAGTTACTGCTGAGGGGGCAGACGAGGATGTAGCTATGGAGAATATTGAGAAATACTTAAGCAGTAAATAGACAGCAAAAACTGTTAATAATAAGTCAGGACATAAGTAAAGAGAGATAATATACCCGCAAGGTCCGGTATATTACCTCTCTTTATTTCATTTTTTTTAATAATTTGTAGATAAATGAGAAAAAAATATCATATTAACGTAATAAAACCTTAAACACTTCCTGCATCCCTTGTGTTATAATACAAACAGATTGTTTCAAAAATAGGAAAAATTATCTATTATAACTAATACATAAAATGGAATACTAATTACAGGAACATTTTATTATCTTAATATAATTCATGTAATATGAAACCAAAGTCAAATCTTAGAAAGGAAGTCGCCCAGATGAAGGAGCAAAGAAGCTCATATACAAATAAGAATAGAAAGAAATTCAACAAAATACTTCTGCTGGCCATTGAAGCAGCGTTGATTTGCGTAATTGTTGCCGTATATTTTATTTATATGAAAAACTTTTATCATAAGGATGGTAATAGTAATACAGTTAAAACAGGGCAGAATTCATCAGGGAAAAAGGGTTCTTCAGGGAAAAATACCAATGTAAAGGGGACACCGACACCAACTCCGCTGACAGAGGAAGAAAAAAGGGAAAAGGAAGCAAAGGAGTTATTGGAAAAAGCAAATCTTAGTGCCATGCAGTATGATTATGACAAAGCAATTACCATGGTGAAGGGATTTGATAACTATACACAGGTTAAAATACTTACGGATGCCCTTAGCGGCTACGAGGAAAAGAAAAGTACACTAAAGCGCTTTGGAGCCTATGATTCCGCCAGCCAAATCAACCATATATTCTTTCATATATTAGTGGCCGATGACAGCAAAGCTTTTGACGGCGATTATAAGCAAAAGGGTTATAATTACTATATGACCACCATATCGGAATTCAATGCCATGCTGCAGCAGCTGTATGACCAGGGATATGTGCTGGTCAAGCTCCATGACGTTTCCAAAAAGGGTAAGGGCAAGGACGGCAGTGTAAGCTTTGAGCCGGGAGATATTATGCTTCCGCCGGATAAGAAGCCGCTGGTAATATCCCAGGATGATGTGAATTATTATGAATATATGACCGGTGACGGTTTTGCAAAAAGAATCGTACTGGATAAGGACAATAGTCCTACCACGGAAATGGTAATGGATGATGGTTCCGTAAGTGTGGGAGATTATGACATGGTGCCTCTTCTGGAGAAGTTTATAAAAGAACACCCGGATTTCTCTTATAAGGGAGCAAGAGCAATTCTTGCATTGACCGGCTATGAGGGTGCTCTCGGCTACCGTACAAATGATGCCTCCTCACCTACCTATAAGCAGGATAAGGAATCGGTAAAAAAGATAGTAAAGGTAATGAAGGAAAGAGGCTGGGAATTCGCTTCTCACAGCTACGGTCACAGAAATATGGAAAAGGCAACCTATAACTTTATTGTAAAGGATACCGACCGCTGGGAGAAGGAAGTTGGAAGCCTTATTGGACCCACCGACATCCTGATCTTTCCCTTTGGTATTGATATAGAAACAACCATGGGACATTACAATAGTGATAAATTCAAGTATCTAAAGAAATCAGGATTTGACTATTTCTGCGGAGTGTTTAAGGAACCTTGGATGCAGATAAAGACTGATTATGTCAGAATGACCAGAAGGCCTATGGATGGGCAGGCCATGCTGGAATTCCCGGAGAGGCTGAAGGATTTATTTGACTTAAGCAAAGTAATCGACCCTAACAGGCCTAAGTGGGAGAAATAAAAATATGAAAAGACATGCAGATGGAGGGTATTTTCCTCCATCTGTTTTTTTCTTAAATTACAAACCGCATATTTTCCGGACAGGAGATTTTCAGCAAAGTCACACGGTAAGCGCATGGAGGAAGTTTGTGGAAACTGACGATGACCAAGGAGGTTGTTTTGGAGTTTTGTTACGCGAGAACCCTTATTCCACTAAAACGGCAGAAAACGTGACTGGCAGGCAAAACAGCGTATATCCATTATTTGGTCTCATGCGTTAGCCGTGAGCAGTATCAAGTTTATGGTAGGCAATCAGTCGAAAATATGTTATGATAATAGCTGAAAGAAAGACAAAATTCCTGGAAATTCAGGTGAAATAAATTTGAAAGTTTGTTGGCATCCATGTAACATGGCTTACGTATGGAGACACAAGTATAGTAATTGGATATTAGAAGGGAATGGTAGGATATGAGCTTTACCCATTTGCATTTACATACAGAATACAGCCTTCTTGACGGCTCGGGAAAAATAAAAGAAATGGTCTCCAGGGTCAAGGAGCTTGGCATGGACAGCATGGCAATCACAGACCATGGTGTTATGTATGGTGTTATAGATTTCTATAAAGCCTGCCTTGCCGAAGGAATAAAGCCGGTTATCGGCTGCGAGGTATATGTGGCTCCCGGTTCCCGTTTTGACAGAGAAGCGGGAGCTTCCGATGAGAGGTACTACCACCTTATCCTTTTGGCAGAAAATAATACAGGCTATCAAAATCTCATGAAGATTGTTTCTGCTGGATTTTTGGAGGGCTTTTACTACAAGCCCCGTGTAGACTATGAGGTGCTGGAAAAACACAGTGAGGGAATTATAGCCCTTAGTGCCTGCCTTGCAGGAGAGGTGGCAAGTTACCTCCGCAAGGGATTTTATGAGGAAGGCAAACAGGCGGCCCTTCATTATCGTCAGATATTTGGTGAAGGAAATTACTTTCTGGAATTACAGGACCATGGGATTCCGGAACAGGCCGATGTCAATCAGGGGCTTCTTCGCTTAAGTGAGGAAACAGGAATACCCCTTGTGGCGACCAATGATGTTCATTATACCATGGAGAGCGACGCGCAGGCTCATGATATCCTTTTGTGCATCCAGACCCAGAAAAAGGTATCCGATGAGAACCGCATGAGGTATGAAGGAGGACAGTATTTTATCAAGTCGGAAGAAGAGATGAAAAAGCTCTTTCCCTATGCGCTTCAAGCTCTTGAAAATACTTACGCTATTGCACAAAGATGTAATGTGACCATAGAATTCGGAGAGTATAAGCTGCCGAAATTTGATGTGCCTCAGGGCTACAGTGCTCTGGAATATTTAAAGAAACTCTGCTATGAAGGGCTGCAGGGCAGATATCCGGATTCCTATGAAGAGCTTTTAGACAGGCTGAACTATGAAATAGATACCATTACCAATATGGGCTTTGTGGATTACTTTTTAATTGTCGGGGACTTTATTAAATATGCCAGGGATAACGACATCAGTGTAGGTCCGGGAAGAGGCAGTGCGGCGGGAAGTCTGGTTTCCTATTCCTTGGGAATTACGAACATTGACCCTATAAAGTATAATCTGCTCTTTGAAAGATTCTTAAATCCCGAAAGGCTTACCATGCCGGATATCGATATTGACTTCTGCTATGAGCGCAGGCAGGAGGTCATTGATTATGTGGTAAGAAAATACGGCAAGGATCGTGTGGTGCAGATCGTAACCTTTGGAACCATGGCTGCCAGAGCCGTAATACGTGATGTGGGACGTGCTTTGGACCTGGGATATGCCAGAGTAGATACGGTAGCAAAGATGATTCCCATGGAGCTTGGCATCACCATTGGCCGGGCACTGGAAATTAACAGGGAGCTTAAGAATTTGTATGATTCCGACGAGGAGATAAAGTACCTTATCGATATGTCCCTGCGTCTGGAAGGACTCCCAAGACATACCTCCATGCATGCCGCGGGAGTTGTTATCAGTAAGGCACCGGTAGTGGAATATGTACCCGTATCCAGAGCTTCCGATGAATCTGTCACCACCCAGTTTACCATGACCACCCTGGAGGAGCTGGGACTCTTAAAGATGGACTTTCTGGGTCTGCGTACCCTTACGGTAATACAAAATGCAGTACGGCTTATTAATAAGAGCAAAGAGGAAGAAGAAATCCTTGATATAGATAAAATAGATTATGAAGATCCCGTTGTATATAACATGATAGCCTCCGCCAAAACAGAGGGCGTATTCCAGCTTGAAAGCTCCGGGATGAAGAGCTTCATGAAGGAATTAAAGCCTAAGAACATGGAGGATATTATCGCCGGAATCTCTCTTTACAGACCGGGTCCCATGGACTTTATACCAAAGTATATTAAGGGCAAGAGCAACGAAGGAAACATTGCCTATGAATGTGCCCAGCTGGAGCCTATTCTTTCACCTACCTACGGCTGTATTGTATACCAGGAGCAGGTTATGCAGATAGTTAGAGACCTGGCAGGCTACAGCTATGGACGCAGTGATCTGGTGCGCCGTGCCATGTCAAAGAAAAAGGCATCGGTTATGGAGAAGGAGCGGCATAATTTTGTCTATGGCAACGAAGAAGAGGGAGTAGCCGGCTGTATCAAAAACGGAATACCGGAAGGGGTAGCAAACCATATTTTTGATGAAATGACGGATTTTGCAAAGTATGCTTTTAATAAGTCCCATGCAGCTGCTTATGCGGTGGTATCCTATCAGACCGCATTCTTAAAATGCTATTATCCGGTGGAGTTCATGGCAGCCTTACTGACCTCTGTCATTGATAATGGCGGAAAGGTGGCAGAGTACATCTTTACCTGCCGCCAGATGGGAATTAAAATACTTCCCCCCGATATCAATGAAGGTGACGCTACCTTCTCCGTATCCGGCGGTGCTATCCGGTACGGGCTTTCTGCCATTAAAGGACTTGGCAGGCCGGTAATCGAGAGTGTTGTAAGGGAGCGGGAAGCAGGCGGAGCCTTTACCTCCCTGAAAGATTTTGCAGAGAGGCTTTCCGGCAAGGAGGTAAATAAGAGGACTGTAGAAAGCTTTATCAAATCCGGTGCCTTTGACAGCCTTACCGGAACCAGAAAACAGAAAATGATGGTATATGTCCAGGTGCTGGATGAGGTTGCCCAGAATAAGAAGAGGAATCTGACCGGGCAGCTTTCCCTCTTTGACTTTGCGGAAGAAGAGGACAGGCAGGAAATGGAGATTACGTATCCGGATATCGGTGAATACTCCAAGGAACAGCTGCTTGCCCTGGAAAAAGAGGTTATGGGTATCTATGTTAGCGGCCATCCCCTGGAAAGCTATGAAGAGCTGCTGAAAAAGAACATCACCCATACTACCCTTGACTTTGCTTTGGATGAGGAAACCGGACAGACGAAAGCAGAAGACGGGGAGATTTCCGTAGTCGGCGGAATCATATCTGCAAAAACCGTAAAAACGACCAGAAATAATTCCATGATGGCATTTATCACCTTGGAAGATATGGCAGGGGCAGTTGAAATTATTCTCTTCCCCAGGGATTATGAGAAGTATAAAACCCTGTTATACGAAGATAATAAAATACTGGTTAAGGGAAAAATAACAGTGGAAGAGGAAAAGGCAGCGAAGCTTATCTGTCAGGAAATTATCCCTTTTGCTGACAATCCCAAGGAAGTGTGGATTAAATATAAAGATAAAGAAAGTTTTGTGCAAGATGAACAAAGACTATACGGCATTTTAAGCCAATATGATGGCAATGACCAGGTCTGCATCTTTCTGGAATGTGAAAAAGCAATAAAACAACTGCCGAAATCCAAAAGTATTAAGGCAGAAAATGAATTGCTGGCGAAACTATCCGAAACTTACGGAAGCGGGAATGTCAAAGTAGTAGAAATGAGTATTGAAAAAGCGAGAAAAAAGGGGTAAAATAAGAGCGATTCAAGTTCCTTGGAGGTGAACGATATGGCAAAAGAGATTAAAACAATAGGAGTACTGACAAGCGGCGGAGATGCCCCCGGAATGAACGCAGCCATAAGAGCTGTAGTCAGAACTGCATTGGCTAACGGATTAAACGTGAAAGGAATACGCAGAGGCTTCAGCGGTTTATTGGAAGAAGATATCGTGGACATGGACGGAAAGAGTGTATCCGATATTATCCAGCGCGGAGGTACGATTCTTTATACTGCCAGAAGTAAGGAATTTATGACTTCAGAGGGTCAGGACAAAGGTGCGGAAATCTGCAGAAAGCATGGCATTGACGGAGTAGTGGTTATCGGAGGAGATGGTTCCTTCCAGGGAGCGGAAAAGCTTGCTGCAAGAGGAATTAATACCATAGGCCTTCCTGGAACCATTGATTTGGATATTGCCTGTACCGATTATACCATCGGATTCGATACGGCAGTAAACACTGCCATGGAAGCAATTGATAAGGTCAGAGATACTTCAACATCTCATGAAAGATGCAGTATCATTGA
Organism: Anaerocolumna jejuensis DSM 15929; assembly: GCF_900142215.1. Lineage (GTDB taxonomy): Bacteria > Bacillota > Clostridia > Lachnospirales > Lachnospiraceae > Anaerocolumna > Anaerocolumna jejuensis. The sequence continues at coordinate 16,169 of NZ_FRAC01000037.1, forward strand.
AGTTATGGGAAGAAATGCCGGATATATCGCTTTGTGGTGCGGAATTGCCAACGGAGCGGAGGATATCCTGATTACGGAAAGATATGACCACAACGAGCAGAAGATCATAGATAATATTGTCCACAGAAAGCAGATGGGCAAGAAACACCATATCATTGTAAATGCAGAGGGTATCGGTGATTCCTATGGGATGGCCAAGAGAATCGAAGCAGCTACCGGAATTGAGACGAGAGCAACGATTATCGGACATATCCAGCGTGGAGGAAGCCCTACCTGCAGAGACAGGGTATATGCTTCAACCATGGGATCTATTGCAGTTGATTTACTTTCCAAAGGTGCCAGCAACCGCGTCGTAGGATATAAGGACGGGGAATTCGTAGATTTTGATATCGAAGAAGCTCTGGCAATGAAGAAGGATATTGACCAATACCTGTACGATTTGGCAAAGAGATTATCCAAGTAATTCATTTCTGAACAAGTTAAAAGCCTGACCAGTTAGCACTTTCTAAAATTAGGTGTTGCCAAGGGGTCGGGCTTTTATTATGATTATTATAAAACTATTATAAGGGAAAGGCACAGGTAATAAAATGAGTACCCGATCCAAAAAATTCTTATCCTACTATAAACCATATAAGGGATTGTTCCTTTCGGATATGTTTTTTGCACTGATGGCAGCGGCCATATCCCTGGTATATCCTTTGATTGTAAGGTACATAACCAATGACCTTTTAGGAAAATATGATATATCACAGGTGTTTTCCACTATTATAAAGCTGGCACTGCTGATGATAGGGCTGGCTGTACTTGAATTTGTATCAAACTTCTATATCGCTTATCAGGGGCATGTTATGGGAGCAAAGATGGAATATGACATGCGGAATGACATCTTTGAGCATTATCAGAAGCTATCCTTTAACTTCTATGACAACCAGAAGACGGGACAGCTTATGTCCAGGATAACCAATGATTTATTTGATATTACGGAGCTATGCCATCATGGTCCTGAGGATATTGTAATATCCATCATCAAGTTCGTCGGTGCTTTCGTTATCCTGATTCAGATCAATCTTCCCATTACGATTATTGTATTTGCTTTTATTCCCATCATGTTCACCTTTGCTTATCACATGCAGCACAAAATGAACAGTGCCTTTCGAAAGAACAGGGACAGGATATCAGAAATTAATGCCCAGATAGAGGATAACCTGTCCGGTATTCGTGTAGTAAAATCCTTTGCCAATGAAAATCGTGAAATTGATAAGTTCCATGACGGAAATGCGAGATTTGTGGAGAGCAAACGGAACAGCTACTGGCAGATGGCGACCTTTCACTCCGGTCTTGGTATGTGTACGACCTTTATTAACATCGCTGTTATTGTAGGCGGCTCCTTATTTATTGCAAAGGATATTATTAAGCTTGCCGACCTGCTGACCTTTTTACTTTATATCAATAACATCATTGAGCCGGTAAGAAAGCTGATTAACTTTACGGAGCAGTTCCAGAACGGAATTACCGGCTTCGACCGCTTTATGGAAATCATGGAAATACAGCCGGACATCGTTGACAGGAAAGAAGCAGCAGGCTTAAAGGATGTAAAGGGAAATATTGAATTTAAAAATGTTTCCTTTAAATACAATGAGACAAAATCAGAGGTATTCCGGAATATCAATCTGAAGGTTGGTGCCGGTGATTACGTGGCACTGGTTGGTCCCTCCGGTGTGGGAAAAACGACTCTTTGCAGTCTTATCCCAAGATTTTATGAAGTAGCGGAGGGAGAGATTCTCCTGGATGGAAAGGATATAAGGGATATCAGGCTTCGATCCTTGAGAAAAAATATCGGTATTGTGCAGCAGGAGGTGTATTTGTTTGCCGGAAGCGTAATGGAAAATATCCGTTACGGAAACCTGGAAGCAACCGATGAAGAAATTATAGAAGCAGCCAGGAATGCCAATGCCCATGACTTTATTATGGAATTGCCCGATGGCTACGATACCTACATCGGCCAGCGAGGTGTGAAATTATCGGGAGGACAAAAACAGCGTATCAGTATTGCAAGAGTCTTTCTTAAGAATCCGCCGGTGCTTATCTTTGATGAGGCAACCTCTGCTCTTGACAACGAAAGTGAAAAAATCGTACAGGAATCCCTGGAGAAGCTTGCGAAAAACAGAACTACCTTCGTTATTGCCCACAGGCTTTCTACCATACGCAACGCAGGTAATATTATTGTACTTACAGAGGATGGCATTGCAGAGCGGGGCACCCACACGGAACTGTTAGAAAAAGACGGTGTTTACGCAGGGCTCTACAAGCTGACACAGAATGCCGGACAGATAATGGCATGACAACACGATACTGGTATAGAAAGGAGGGCTGCTGCTTACAAAGAGCAGCAGCTCCATGAACTTGGGAAGGATGTGGACGAAATAGACAGGAAGATAATCTTTTTTGATATTGACGGTACTCTTTATGACCATGAATTAGGGGTTACGGAGCTTACAAAGCAGGCAATAAGGGAACTGATAGAGCGGGGGCATATCCCGGTGATATGTACGGGCAGAGCCAGAGTGATGGTTCCTGATTACCTGACCGGACTGGGCTTTTCCGGAGTGGTGGCAGGTGCCGGAACCTATGTGGAATATCAGGGAAAGTTACTGCACAATAAGGTTATGGGACCGGAGTCGGGAGAAGAGACCATTACCCTATTGAGAGAATCAGGTATTCATTTTATTCTGGAAGGACCGGAATTCATCTATTTCGACAATGAGGACAGCTCAGAAGAATACCTGGAGTCTATTGAATTTTCAAAAAGGTATGCCAATGGCAGGACCAGAACCATTGAGAAGAAAGACTATGTTATGAATAAGTTTACCTGTTTTCCTTCGGCGGACAGCTCTGTGGATATGGCCGCCCAAAAGCTGAAAGAGAAGTACCATCTGATCTACCACATTGACGGTAATTTTGAAATGACACCAAAAGGCTATGATAAATCAACGGGAATACGGATATTTCTTGATAATCTTAAGGCAGACAGAGAAGATACCTATGCATTTGGAGACAGCACCAATGATATGGAGATGCTTTCCTATGTGCAGTACGGCATAGCGATGGGAAACAGCTATCCGGAAGTATTAAAGGCAGCAAAATACAAGACCTTATCCATTAAGGAAGATGGAATTTATTACGGACTTAAAAAGTTTGGATTAATATAAGCAAATCAGGGAACCATAATATGATTTATTTCGTCTAATCTATGATAGTATACGAGGACTGTCAGGATTGGGCAGGGAAATCCTATCATCGTATATTAGGGGGACACTTAAATGTACCAGGAAAATCAGGAGGTTTACGATATCGAAGCCTTGATGAGAAAATACGGTAACGATGTTTTACGGACAGCGTTCATGTACGTAAATGACAGTCATCTGGCGGAAGATATTTTTCAGGAGGTATTTATAAAAGTAAACCAGAAGCTTTATACCTTCCAGGGGGAGAGCAGTATAAAAACATGGATTATTCGTATCACTATCAATGCCTGCAAAGATTATATAAAAAGTGCGTGGAACCAGAAGGTGACACCGCTTACGGAAGTTCATGAAAATACACTGTACAAAGAAGATGATTACAGCGCAGTGGAGCAGGAAGATGAAAACAGGATAATAAGAGATGCAGTAAAAGAGCTGCCCCAGAAATATAAAGACGTGTTGTTGTGCGTTTATTTTCAGGATATGACCGTAACAGAAACAGCCAAGCTTTTAGGAATAGCGGAAGGAACGGCAAAAAGCCGGTTATCCAGAGCAAAAGAGAAGCTAAAGCTTAGCCTTGAAGGGAGGATATGACAATGGAAAAGAATATAACTGGCAAAAATCCTTCACCTGACAGGGATGATATGGAATTAAAAGGACATTTGAAAGCTTCCTTTGAAAGGGATAACATTACCGTATCCGAAGACCTGATTCAAAGGACACTTTTAAAAATAAAGGAAACAGATGGCTCCGATAGGGATAGTGAACATACTTCCGGAAAGACTAAGAATGAAAAAAGGTTTCCTGCTTTCAGATTTGCAGGAGCTGCCGCTGCCATACTTCTTCTTATAACTGCAGTGTGGATATACCAAAACAGTATGACAGGCTCGAAGACGAATAACGGCCTGGTGAACGACAAGATGAGTTATGGTATAGAATCAGCCCAGAGTGCGGATCCTTCCCTGACTGCCGATGCAAAAACAGAACGGAGTGCGGATAAGAAAATAACCGCTGCAGAAGGCGCCGCCGGCAGTGCTGCTGACCAAAGTGCCGGAGCGGAAGAGAAAAGCAGTAGTTTAACCGGCCAGGCAGATGAAGATGCTGGCACGAAATCGGATATGAAAATTACGATGAAAGCACCTCAGGTACTTTCAGAGCTTTATGCAATTGATACAAAGGATATACAATCCTTTATTCTGCAAAGGGAAAAGGAAAAGGACCGGAAAATGAGCATTGAAAGTGCCGGTAAGTTCTATAGTCTTTTAACAAATTACACAGTGCAGACTACGGATAAGAAGGCCCCGGAAAGTTATATTTACTGCTTTGTAATAACTGGAAAAGAAAAGAAGGCCATTACCTTTGAATTTTATCAGGATAGTTTGGTAAATGTAACAGACAAGCGGACAGAAGAAGGTACCATAACCTATGCAATAGATAATGGAGAAGAATTATTAAGTAAGCTGGGAAATCTGATAAAAGAGTAAAAAATAAGAAAAGGAATTTACCACAGTAAATTCCTTTTCTTCTATTATTCTTCAACTGTATCTTTTACTTCTTCTTTTTCGGCACTTTCTGGTTCTCCGGAAGTAATATTTATTGAGACATATTCTCTGGTCTCTTTTTTGTCAGCGGCGGGAGTATCTTCTTCCGTATCGAAGTCCTCGAAATCATCTTCAAAATCGTCGAAATCATCTGCAGAATCCTTATTTAGGATATTTTTGTACAGATAATAAGCACCGCAGGCCAATGTAGCGATGGAGACAGTACCAAATAAAATTTTACCGAATTTCTTCATAATGAACATACTTCCTTTCAGTTTACAGTATATGCATATGCTAATTAAAATTATACACACAAAGAAATGCTAATCTGACTGATTCACTCTTATATTTATTGCATACCGCAGACTTGTCTGTGGTACTGCTATAGATAATGGAGTGTGAAAGCGTTTTTCTTTCGCACATGCTCCCATTGCATACCGCAGATTTGTCTGTGGTACTGCCGTAGATAATGAGTGTGAAAGTGCTTTCCCTTCACACTTCATTATAAGACAAGTTTAAATAAAAGAAAAGTAAAATTTACTAAATAAAATAGATATTGCCGGGAAATTACAGAAATGCTATAATAAATCACGCACAGTAAGATTTGGTATTCACGAAAGGAGAAAAATGAGGTATAACAATATTAAGACAGGAATCTTCGTTTCGCGTCCCAACCGCTTCATTGCATATGTTAAAATCGATGGCATTGCTGAAAAATGCCACGTTAAAAATACAGGCCGCTGCAGAGAGCTTTTGATACCGGGGGTTACCGTTTATCTGGAAGAGGCTCATAATCCGAACCGCAGTACCAAATATTCTTTGGTAGCCGTACAAAAAGGCGCACAGCTCATTAATATGGATTCCCAGGCACCCAATAAGGTAGTTTATGAGTGGCTGCAGGAAGGAAATTTATTAAAGGATGCTGTAAAGATAAAGCCGGAACAGGTGTATAAAAACTCAAGATTTGATTTTTATATGGAAACACCTGAAAGAAAAGCATTTATGGAAGTGAAAGGAGTAACACTGGAAGAGGAGGGAGTCTTACTTTTCCCGGACGCACCTACCGAGAGGGGCGTTAAGCATATCCATGAGCTGTGTGACTGCATACAGGAAGGATATGACGCTTATATTATGTTTGTGATACAAATGGAAAATGCAAAATTTTTCAAACCGAATGACAGGACTCATAAAGAATTCGGAGAAGCCTTGCGTAAGGCGGACAGCCAGGGTGTAAAGATAATAGCTATGAATTGTAAGGTACATACGGATAGTTTGGCACTTAAGGAGCAGGTGCCGGTAATGCTTTCATGACATGGAATATTTTACTTGAACGGAAAATGAATACTATGGACCAAAGGAGAAAATGATATGTACGAGATGAAGGATGAATACTACATTGGTGTAAAAGCAATTGATATGCAGCATAAGGAATTATTTCGTATTGCAGATGAAGCGTACACATTATTAAAGGAAGAATTTATTGCCGATAAGTTTGATGATATCGTAGCCATTATTATAGGGTTAAAAGAATATGCCATACAGCATTTTGCAGACGAAGAGGCTTATATGCAAAGCATCGGCTATAAGAAATTCCTGTCCCATAAGACAGAGCATGAAGATTTTATTGAGAAAGTAAACAGCATTGATTTTGACAGTATGGACCATAACCAGACGGGAACGCTGCTGGATATTATGAGCTTTTTAAATGACTGGCTGGTTCATCATATTCTTGAAAAGGATAAATTAATCGGAACCTTATAAAGGATTGAAAAAGCGTTGCATTTTTAATCTTTCTATTTAAGCAGTATCACAAGCTTGCTTGTGATACTGCATGGGGATTAATGTGAAAATTAGAAAACAATTTTCGCATTCTATTTGGGCAGTTTTGCAGGTGAACCTGCGAAATGCATGGAGGTTAATGTGAATATAGGTTTATTTACAGAAACATATTACCCTGAAATAAATGGGGTTGCCAACTCGGTATTTATGCTGAAAAGAGAGCTGGAAGCATTGGGACATACTGTATACGTGTTTACAACCACAACTCCCGGTTCTCCGGAATATGAATATAATGTCTTTCGTGTGCCCAGTCTTCCCTTTATATTGATTACAGAAAGACGTATTGGAATGTTCTATCTGCCGAAGCTGGCTGGAATTATTAAGAAATTAAATCTGGATATTATCCATACCCATACGGAATTTTCATTGGGCATATTCGGGAGAATCATGGCAAAGGAATTAAGGATTCCCATGATACACACCTATCATACAATATATGAGGATTATACCCATTATCTGACTCATGTTAAGACTATTGACGCAAGAGCAAAGTCCCTTGCCAGAATCTTCTCAAAGGTCAGCTGTAATACGGTAGCCCATGTTATTGTGCCGACGGATAAAGTAAAGGAACTCCTTCAAAAGTACAGTGTCCATAGAGAGATTTCTGTTATACCTACGGGAGTGGACCTGAAGAAATTCGACCCGTCCCTTTATGAGCAAAAGGATATTGACAGGATAAAAATGGATTATGGAATTGAGAAAGAGGAAAAAGTCATCCTTTATATTGGCAGGGTTTCCAAGGAGAAAAATATCGTAGAAATTATAAATGCAATGAAGGCATACATGAAGGAAAGAACGGATGTAAAATTCCTGATAATAGGCGGAGGCCCGGAAGCGGAAGGATTGCATTCCAGAACCAGGGAGCTTAAGCTGGAGGATAAAGTCATATTTGGCGGTGCAAAGCCCTGGGATATGATTGGCCTGTATTACCAGCTGGGAGATGTATTTGTAAGTGCCTCTCAAAGCGAAACCCAGGGCTTAACCTATATAGAAGCCATGGCAGCAGGACTTCCTGCCGTTGCAAAGGAAGACGACTGCTTAAATGATATTCTGATAAACGGAGTAAACGGCTATAAGTTTAACAATGAAAAGGAATTGACAAGCGGACTTGATAAGGTGCTTTTTACAGATAAAGAGACTCCTTACGGCGAAAATGCCAGAAAGCTGATGCAGAAGTTTTCTACGGAAGCCTTTGGAAAAAGTGTGGAAGCAGTTTATCTGGAAGTATTGGAAAAGGGCCATTCTTTGGAGCAGACGGATTCCCTGGAAAACAAGAAAATCAACTACCTGTTTTAAATCCGGAGCAGACCTGAAATTTACAGCAGATCTCAAATTTCCCCGGAGGACCTCAAAATTCCACTTGACAAAATAATGGGGAATGCTATAATGAGGTTTATCAAGAAGAAAAAGCTTTGACGAGACAAGTAAGATGTGAAATGTTACAGAGAAGGATATGATATGCTGAGAATGTCCTATCAGGAAACATCCGAAGACTACCTCTGAGTGGCTCTAATCCAGCCCGGCTGATGCCGTTATCATCAAATGAAGTGGGAATTTACAATCCAATGAGGGTGGAACCGCGAGATATATGCTCGTCCCTTTCGTACTGTATAAAGCAGTCGAAAGAGATGGGCTTTTTTGATGCTTTTACAGAGGTTGGAAGGAAATATGAAGAATGAAAGGATGCCATACAATGATTCTTTCAACCTGTTTTAATTATGGCAATACCGCAATTTAATAAACGGTATACAATGGGTGCAATTATGAAAATTACATTAAAAGACGGATCAGTAAAAGAATATGAAAGCCAGATGGCTATTATTGATATCGCAAAGGATATCAGTGAAGGCCTTGCAAGAATTGCCTGTGCTGCAGAGCTTGACGGCAAGGTAGTGGACCTTAGGACAGTAGTAGAGAAGGACAGTCAGTTAAGTATTCTGACCTTTGAAGACGAGGGCGGCAAGGCGGCCTACAGGCATACTACCTCCCATGTACTGGCAGAGGCGGTAAAGCACCTGTATCCTGGTGCAAAGCTGGCAATCGGACCTTCCATCGACACTGGATTTTACTATGATTTCGATGTGGAGCCCTTTGACAGGGCAGCTCTGGATAGTTTAGAGAAGGAAATGAAGAAAATCATTAAGGAAGGTGCTGAGATTAAGCGCTTTACCCTTCCCAGAGAAGAAGCCATACGCTTTATGGAAGAAAGACAGGAGCCCTATAAGGTAGAATTGATTAAGGATTTACCCGAGGGAGAAGAAATCTCCTTCTACAGCCAGGGTGAATTTACGGACCTTTGCGCAGGCCCTCATTTAATGAGTACAAAGGGAATTAAGGCAATCAAATTAATCTCCTCCTCCGGTGCTTATTGGAGAGGCTCTGAGAAAAATAAAATGTTGACCAGAGTATACGGAACAGCCTATACCAAGAATGCGGATTTGGAGGCTTATCTTGAGCATCTGGAGGACATAAAGAGACGTGACCATAATAAACTTGGCCGTGAAATGGAGCTCTTTACCACGGTTGATGTTATCGGCCAGGGGCTTCCCCTTCTCATGCCTAACGGTGTAAAAATCATCCAGACACTGCAAAGATGGATTGAAGACGAAGAAGATAAGAGAGGCTATGTCAGAACCAAAACACCTCTTATGGCAAAGAGTGATCTATATAAGATATCCGGACACTGGGACCATTACAAAGAAGGCATGTTTGTCCTGGGGGATGAGGAAAAAGACAAGGAAGTATATGCCCTTCGCCCCATGACCTGTCCTTTCCAGTACTATGTATATAAATCAGCACAGAGGTCCTACCGTGACCTGCCTTTACGCTATGGTGAGACTTCTACCCTGTTCCGTAATGAGGACTCCGGTGAAATGCACGGACTTACACGTGTCCGCCAGTTCACCATTTCCGAAGGACATCTGATTGTAAGGCCTGACCAGATGGATGAGGAATTCAAAGGCTGCCTTGACCTTGCAAGATACTGCTTAAGTACCCTTGGCCTGGAAGAAGACGTAACCTACCGTCTTTCCAAGTGGGACCCCAATAACAAAGAAAAATACATCGGTACGGAAGAAATCTGGGAAGAAACCCAGGGAAGAATCCGTAATGTATTAACGGAACTGAACATTCCTTTTACAGAAGAAGAAGGGGAAGCTGCTTTTTATGGCCCTAAGGTAGATATTCAGGCAAAGAATGTGTACGGTAAGGAAGATACGATGATAACCATCCAGTGGGATGCCATTATTGCAGAACAGTTTGATATGTACTATATTGACCAGAACGGTGAGAAGAAACGCCCTTACATCATCCACAGAACCAGTTTGGGATGCTATGAAAGAACTCTTGCATGGCTCATAGAGAAGTATGCCGGACAGTTCCCTACCTGGCTGTGTCCGGAACAGGTAAGAGTACTTCCCATCTCTGAAAAATACCATGAATATGCTAAGAAGGTGGAAGCAGAGTTAAAGGATAACGGAGTCCGCTGCAGTGTTGATGAGCGTGCGGAGAAAATCGGATATAAGATTCGTGAAGCCAGACTTGACCGTGTTCCTTACCTTCTTGTGGTGGGACAGAAGGAAGAGGAAGAAGGTAAAGTGTCCGTAAGAAGCCGTTACCTCGGTGATGAAGGACAAAAGGAGCTTTCCGTATTTGTAAATGATATCTGCAAGGAAATCAGAACAAAGGAAATCAGAAAGATTGAAGTAGAGCAGCAGGCATAATATGAGGAAGCAAGGTTAAATACAGTAAATAAAATTTCATGAGTAGCTTATAGATATTATAGCTTACAATAAATAGCTTATGAAACAAATAGCTTATGAAATGAAAAGCTCATGAAATCAAAAGTATTCATGAAATAAACAGTTCTTAAAATAAACAGGAATCGAAGAGATGCTCCATCTCTTTTCCACGCACCTTTTGAAGCTTATTAGTAAATCTTTCAAAGTGTGCAGGAAGGAAAGACATGGAGCCTCTTTTGTTTTATTGAAAAGGGAAATAAACTCAGTTAATAGAATGACTTTTTGAAGTTGCAAATAAAATACAGCTAACAGAATAATATATCCCAACTGTCAATGAAGTATAGGGGCAGGAAAAGAAACAGATACTCTACAGAATGGATTAACAGGAATCAGAAAGCAGAAGAGAGAATGTTAAAAATAGGAACGCATTTATCGGTAGCAAGAGGGTATGAAAGAATGGGGAAGGATGCCCTGTCAATAGGAGCCAATACCCTGCAGTTTTTTGCCAGGAATCCAAGAGGGGCAAAAGCCAAGGCTGCTGATTATAATGATATGTCTAAATTCAAGGAACTCCTGGAAGAGAATAACTTTGCTACCATCATGGCGCATGCTCCTTATACCATGAATGGCTGTTCTCCCAAGAGTCATCTTAGAGAGCTGTCTGCTCAGATGTTTGCAGAAGACCTTGAACGGATGGAATTCTTCCCCGGGAATTTCTATAACTTTCACCCCGGAAGCCGATTGGGGCAGGAGGTCAGAGAAGCAACGGAACAGATTGCAGACATGCTGAATCAGGTTATGTTTAAAGAGATGCATACGACAATCCTCTTGGAGACCATGTCGGGCAAAGGCAGTGAAATGGGGTGGCGCTTTGAGGAAATACAGGCCATTCTGGAACGTGTACACCTGCAGGACAAGGTTGGTGTCTGTATGGACGCCTGCCATATGTGGAATGCCGGATATGATATGGTTGGAGGACTTGATGAGGTTGTGGAGGAATTTGACCATATAATAGGACTTCACCGCTTAAAAGCCTTCCATCTGAATGACAGCATGGATGAAAAGGGAAACCGTAAAGACAGGCATGCAAGGATTGGTATGGGGCGTATGGGAGCAGAGGCTGCCAAAGGCATTATAAACCATCCGAAATTAAAGGACCTGATATTTATACTGGAAACTCCTGCGGACCTGGTCGGCCACAGGGATGAAATCGAGTTATTGAGGGACGCTTATAATTGGAAAGACCTGCCGTAATCTTTATAATAACCTTGACAAGAGATGGAAATGTATTATATGATTAAGTAGTTTTGAGGCGGTTTCCGGTGAAGAACTGCCCGTACCATGGAAACTGGAGGAATTATTTTGGAAGACTATACCAAGGAAATAAATAAAAGGCGGACCTTTGCCATCATATCCCATCCCGATGCCGGTAAAACCACATTGACGGAAAAGCTTCTGCTTTATGGAGGAGCCATCAATCTCGCAGGCTCCGTAAAGGGTAAGAAAACAGACAGGCATGCGGTGTCCGACTGGATGGAAATAGAAAAGCAGCGTGGTATTTCCGTAACCTCGTCTGTTATGCAGTTCAATTACGGTGATTATTGCATTAATATATTGGATACCCCCGGACATCAGGACTTCTCAGAGGATACCTACCGTACTCTTATGGCGGCGGATTCCGCTGTCATGGTAATTGATGCCTCCAAGGGTGTGGAAAACCAGACAAAGAAGCTGTTTAAGGTCTGTGTCATGAGAGGAATCCCCATCTTTACCTTTATTAATAAGATGGATCGGGAAGCAAAGGATACCTTTGAATTACTGGATGATATTGAGACTGTTTTAGGAATTAAGACCTGTCCTATCAATTGGCCCATCGGCTCCGGAAAGAACTTTAAAGGAGTCTATGACAGGGATTCCAACCATATCCTGCGCTTTTTTGCCGCTAACAGCGGACAGAAGGAAGTGGATACCATTGAGGTGACTTTAGGGGATGAAAGCCTTGATTCACTCATCGGTAAAGAAAACCACAGTATTTTAAATGAAGAAATAGAGCTTTTAGAGGGTGCCGGAAGTGAGTTTAACCTGGAGGAAGTAAGACAGGGAAAATTAACACCTGTTTTCTTTGGTTCTGCCCTTACGAACTTCGGTGTAAAGACCTTTTTAGAGCACTTTTTAAATATGACCACAACCCCCCTTCCCAGAAAATCATCAGAGGGGAATATTGACCCGGTAGAAAATGATTTTTCTGCCTTTGTTTTCAAAATTCAGGCCAATATGAATAAAGCCCACAGGGACAGGATTGCCTTTATGAGAATCTGCTCCGGCAAGTTTGAAGCCGGCATGGAAGTCAACCATGTACAGGGCGGCAAAAAGATAAGGCTTTCCCAACCCCAGCAGCTTATGGCGCAGGAAAGAAAGATTATTGAAGAAGCCTATGCGGGAGATATTATCGGTGTATTTGACCCCGGTATTTTTTCAATTGGTGATACCCTCTGCTCTTCCGATAAGAAATTTGAATATGAAGGAATCCCCACCTTTTCACCGGAGCATTTTGCCAAGGTAAGACAGGTGGATACCATGAAGAGAAAGCAGTTCTTAAAAGGAGTTACCCAGATAGCTCAGGAAGGTGCTATTCAGATATTCCAGGAATATAATACGGGAATGGAAGAAATTATTGTCGGCGTAGTCGGAGTACTTCAGTTTGATGTATTAAAGTTCAGGCTGGAATCTGAATATGGCGTGGAAATCCGCCTGGAGCCCCTTAGCTATGAGCACATCCGCTGGATTGAGAACAAGGGACTGGATGCCAGTAAGCTGAATGTCACCGCCGATACCAAGAAGGTAAAGGATTTAAAAGGCAATCCTCTGCTGCTCTTTACCCATAGCTGGAGTATCCAGACCGTACTTGACCGTAACAAGGAGCTAAGGCTGTCGGAATTCGGAAGAGATTAATGACGGACAGAGTGTTAATGGATAAAGCTTAACAAAAAGCCTGCTTTGGCGTTATAACCGCTGAAAGCAGGCTTTTTGTAATCTTCTGATCTATTAATTCTTAAAGTCTCTTTAAAATATCTTTCTTTTTCAGCCCATTAGTTTTAGCTGTTGCATTCCAAAAGAAATGGGTTCCGTTGAACTTCCACGCAAATCTTGGAAAGTTGGGACTGATGTACATTACTTCCCCGGTGCTGCGGGAATTTATGCTATCTGCCAGTTGCCTTAAGGCATTCCCTAAATTTTTTTGAGGGCCATGGCCAAGGGGTACTTTTTCGATAAAATTCATCATTTCTCCGGCACCCAGGCCGATTCCCCTGCCAAACTGCAAGCCGGTGCGTAAACACCAGTTTTGAAGAATACTGATGGCAATGTGATTTTGCCGCCCTTCATAGAAGCCATTATTGATAATGGCATATACATAAATTGGGTTCTGACGCTCTGTTTTCATGTAATCTTCGAGAGCAGCAAGCATTCTGAACAAGTGGGAGGGGATAGCGTCTATATACAGCGGAAAGGCAAAAAGGAGTGTATCCATACTGCACAGCTCCCGGTATTGTTGGGCGGTTAAGGGGTTTTTGTTTATATTGTAATGGAATATTTCATTTTCGGAGCTTATCATGGATTCAATTTTTTGAAGAAGAAAAGAAGAAGTACCATTCTTTATCTTTGGGCTCCCGTTTATGACAGCAATTTTCACTTTAATTCCTCCTTTACCGATTGAAGATTATTATGGAAACAGACCTTGTTTCCGGTACAATGGAAATTGATGCTGTTAGCTTCCACCAATTCCCTTGCGGTATCCTGCTCCTTTTTCGTCAGATCATTTCCGTAAAAATGTACGGATAGAGGAAAGTGGTGTTCATAACGGGGTTTGTGGTGGGTTTCCCCGTTTTTATACATAAAGTAGGGAAGCAGGAAGGAAATGCTCCTGTCAAGAACATTGCGCACAAAGGGACTGTAGCTCCCATAAAGGCACCTGCTGACAATGGTAAGTTCATCACATTTTGATAATAATTGCCCAAGGTCCCGGTAGTCATCCTTTAAAACACATTTCCCCGGTGTTTTGACCCAGCATCCAAAACAGCCGATACAATTTTTGATGGTACCGCTGTCGGATATGACAGTTGTGTCCGAAGCCAGTGTCAGACCAAGAGCCGTAAACTCCTGGGGGTCTAAATCATGTATCAGTATTCTCATAATATACCTTTCCTTTCACTTAATAATATTTATAAAAACCTGCTGCCAATCCCCGGAATATTGGATATTGCCGTTGGTGAGCAAGGCAACGATACCGTGAACCACCGACCAGAGGGAAGCCAGTTCTTTGGAATAGGTTTCTTTTGGAATTCCTCTTTTGTCAAACATTTTATAGGCTGTTGTTCGAAACAAAGCAAAGGGAGGGTAATCCTCCGGAGTCTCATAGTCAAGATTTATGAATATATCCGAATGATAATACAGGAACTGAAAGTACCGGGGGTTCTCTATGAAGAAGTCTATATAAGCCTGACCAATGGATAAGACCGCATTGGGACCGTCCTCTTTTCCGGCGACGGAGGCACGCAGTTTGTCCGTAAACTGGCTCGATACATGTTCGCCCATGGCATTGAGCAGGTCATCTATGTCCTTGAAATGGCTGTAGGGTGCTGCATGGCTTACATTGCATTTGGCTGCGACCTTTCGCAGGGAAAAGCCCTTCAGGCCTTCCGTATTAATAATCTCAATACCGGCTTCGATAAGCTCAATTCGCAGGTTGCCGTGATGATATGGATATGGTTTTTCACTCAATTTTAGTGCTCCTTTCTTACTATCTTGACACTGTAAAGATTGTAACAGAGAATCTTTACAGTGTCAAGATACAAATTCAGATTATCTTGGGAAATTCGAATTCTTTACAGGTAGGGGATTAAATATGAAATTGCAATCTGAAATTATTGGTATAATTTAATTATCTAAAAAAATCCACCCATTTTTACAAAAGATTATGTTCTTTGAAAGAAAGCTCCTTTCCGTTATAATCGGTATTGTAAGTTGAATGCATTCAATACTCCGGTATTAAACGGGAATACCGGATACTCTGGCCGTCAGAGAATGTATTAAGCAACAAAGGGTATTAGGTGAAATAAGGAAGGAGATTAACTTATGAGAAAGTCTGTAGCAATTATAATGGCGGGGATTATGGCAATCTCTCTTGCAGCGTGCGGCAAAAGCAGTTCGCCTGCAGGTGATTCCACTGGTAATGCCGGAAAGGCAGATACAGGAGAAACAAAAACGGTAAATATCACGGTACAATCCTGGCAGTATGCACTGGGCAACTATAAAGGGTACTCAAATGACGATGATTTAACAAAGGCAATTGCAGAAGCCTTTAATTCTTCCCATCCGGGAATATCGGCTAATGTTAAGATTATGAGACAGGAGGATCATTACAATTCTCTGAAGGTGGATTTTGCATCCGGTGACGCTCCCGATGTAATCGCGGTTGCTCCCGGAGCCGATCTGGAACAATACAAATCACAGCTGGAACCTTTGAATGACTATGCTTCCAAGGCTTGGGGCGATGACTGGACGAACAAGTTTACGGAAGCCTCCCTCTCGACCATCAAGCTTTCCGGCGATGGAATATATGCATTACCAAGTGCCATGAGTGCCTCCGGTACAATCTGGTACAATAATAAAATGCTGCAGGAAAACGGCGTACAAAGCCTGCCTCAGACCTGGGAGGACCTGGCGAAAGATTCACAGACCTTACGAAAAGCCGGAAAAATTCCTTTGATGTTCGGCGGAAAAGACAACTGGCAGAATTATGACATGTTCATTACCATAATGGGTACTATCAATAAGGATTTGTGCAATGATATTTTCACATTAAACGGTGACTGGAAGAGCAGTGATGTAGTAAAAGCCTTTGACTATTACCAGAAGCTTTTTAAGGATGGTATCGTTCAGGACGGAGCCATTTCCACGACACTTTACAATGAAGGATATTCCCAGTGGAGGGATGACAACGGAAAATCTACCATACCAATGATTTTTAACGGCTCATGGGATTTAGGTTCTTTAAAACCAGATAATGCCTTTTATAAGGAATATTCCTCCAATGATATTAAAGTTTCAACCATGCCTTCTATTGAAGGAAAGGCAGGGGTAGTACTTACCGCACCAGATGTTGCCTGGGGCGTGAATGCAAACAGCTCCAACAAGGAAGCAGCCTGGGAATTTGTAAAATGGCTATGTTATGATATGCAGCAGGATGTAGTGAATGGACTTGGTTTCTTCAGCGTATTAAAGGATGCTCCTCAAATTACCGTTGATGTGGCAGATGATTACAAAGCGGCATATGACACGATTTCAAAGGCAGTTGCAAGTGATAATACCGTTGGCTATCGTAATTCCTTTTATACCAAGTTAAATGACGCCCTGTTTGACCAGCTTCAGCTTCTCGGAACAGGTACGATTACACCGGAAGCAGCTGCAAAAGCTATGGCAGAGGCAGCTGCAGGTATTACAAAATAATCTGCAGGCATTTCATACTGGATAAAAGAAGGACTGCCGTACGGCGGGTTTCAAATTCCTTTGTACGGCAGTTCCTTTACAGTTAAGGTCTTGCAAAAAAGCTTATAGAAAATAGTAGGAGGCTTTCGGAATGATTAATTTTAGAAAAAGTAAAAAGATAGGCTTTTTGCTGGTCTTGCCTTTGACTATATTTGTTTTGATTTATATGGTATATCCGGTTATTTATAATATAAAAATCAGTTTTTATGACTGGAACGGGATAGACCCCGGTATGACATTTATAGGATTTAAAAATTATGCCCTCATGTTTAAAGATAAGGTTTTTTCTACAGTTGTAATCAACTTTGTACTCTTTGCCGTTTTTACAGTTTCCATACAGGCGATTCTTGGCTTTTTCCTGGCAGATATTTTTCAGAAAAAATATCTGGGAAGGGACATCACGAAAACGGTACTTTTTATGCCGGCCATGCTTTCCTCCATCATTATAGGACAGGTTTTTTTCCGGCTTTTAGACCCCAATATCGGCTATTTAAAGGATATACTGAGCTTCTTTGGCGTCAGTGCACCTTTATCCAATCCCCGTTTTGCCATTTGGACCATTATCATTATTAATATCTGGCAGTGGACAGGATACTCCATGACCTTGTATTTCGGCTCGATGGCAGGAATTTCAGAGGATCTGTATGAAGCGGCAAAAATTGACGGAGCTACCCACTTTCAGCTTCTAAGAAAAATCATATTGCCCATGCTAAGGGGAACGACCTACAATCTTACTATAATCGGGGTTATAGGAGCATTAAAGCAATACGACCTCGTTGTGTCATTGACGGGAGGCGGACCTGCTAATGCTACCCAGACCTTTGCGACATATTTATATAAAGCAGCATTTACCAACTATGAACAGGGATATGCATGTGCGGTAGCCGTGGTAATGTTTCTTATTGCGGGAGTTATAACCATGCTGCAGCTAAAGCTGTATAACTCTAAGATGGTTTAACAGGTAATGATTGGAAGAAAGGTTAGATTTAAAAATGTGTTTCATTTTTAAACTTACTATTTTAGCAGTATCGCAAGTGAACTTGCGATTTTGCATGGAGATTAGATTAAAAATACAATGCATTTAAATTTCAATTTAGCAGTATCGCAAGAAAGCTTGCGATATCAAGGGGGTCAGCATGAAAAGTTCTCGGGTAATTGGTAATTTAATAAAGCTTATCATATCTCTTATATGCGTCGGCATTATTCTTATGCCTCTGGGGATACTGGTACGCGGCTCGCTTCAAGGAGGAGGTATCAGTAACTATACCGACATCCTTACAAGATATCACATCCATATTTACTTTACAAACAGTTTTATTATCAGTCTGTGCGCAGTTATTTTAGTGGTCCTCCTTGATATACTGGCTGGGTTTGCACTGTCCAAGCTGGATTTTCCCTTTAAGAATGCTATTTATATATTCCTTTTGTCCGCTTTGCTCCTGCCGGTTGCAGCTATTCTTGTACCGGTATTCCAGATTAATTCAAAGCTGGGGATATTAAATACTTATCTGGCTGTACTGGGACCCTATATTGTGCTCATAGCACCCTTTAATTTATTGACTATAAAAAACGGTTTTGATTCACTGCCCAATACTGTTTTGGAAGCAGCCTTAATCGATGGCTGCGGTATTTTAAGAAGTATTTACAGGATTGCCATACCTATGTGCAAGCCTGCGATTATCATGGCAGTTATTTGGACTTTTCTTTCCAGCTGGAATGAATATATGATGGCTTTCGTCATGCTGAGAAAGGAAGCTATTATGACAATCACGGTCATACCGACTAAATTCCAGTCCATGTACGGAGGAAATGTCGGCATGCTGTATGCAGCACTGTTTATTATCCTTATACCGAGTATTGTAATTTATCTGTTTTTACAGAAATTTATTGTCAATGGGCTGAATACCGGGGCAGTAAAAGAATAAGAAGCTAGTCAGTAGAGTTGAAAGAAAATATCAAAAGAAAGGATGCCACAGCAGGATTCTTTCAACTGGTTTTATTGTGGCAGTATCGCAGACTGGTCTTTTGGCGGGCCTGCGGTATGCGATGGTGTAAACATGAAAAGTAATCAGTATCATGACAAAGTCTTAGGCTGTTGGATGGGAAAAAATATCGGCGGAACCCTTGGGATGCCCATGGAATGGGAACGCTGTAAAAATAATATTACGTATTATACAAATGAATTAAAGGGAGAACCTCTGCCCAACGATGATCTGGATATTCAAATTCTATGGCTCCTGGCCTTGGAAGACAAGGGAATCCATATAGATTCCAAAGTTATGGGGGAATATTTTAATGAATTTATGGTATTTACCCATGCCGAATATGGAATTGCCAAAACAAATTTAAGGACAGGATTCCTGCCGCCGGTAACAGGCTCCTTTAATAACAAATTCAAGGACAGCTGCGGTTCCTATATACGGTCGGAAATATGGGCCTGCCTGTTCCCGGGTTATCCTGAACTGGCGGCTAAATATGCCTTTGAAGATGCCATAGTGGACCATGGTGACGGTGAAGGCGTATATGCGGAGGTTTTTATCGCAGCAATGGAAAGCGCGGCATTTTACTTAAAGGATATCCGGAAACTAATTGATATCGGCTTATCCTATATCCCCGCAGAGTGCGCTGTAAGCACAGGAATTCGAAAGGCCCTGGAAACCTTTGATGCAGGCATGGATGAAGAGGAGACCCGCGACTATATCATGCAGAACTTTATCGGACATCTGGAATGGCATTACATTTCGGAAGAAGATGAGAAAAAGGGATACGGCAACGGTGAAATGGGCTGGGATGTACCCTCTAATATCATGATAATCATATACGGCTTACTCTTTGGAAAGGGAGATTTCGAAAAATCCATCCTGACAGCCGTGCATTACGGCGAGGATACGGACTGTACGGCAGGTACCATAGCTTCCATTTTCGGCATTATGTATGGTTATGAATTCTTTGAAAAGAAGTGGATTGATCCCATCGGGCATAAAATCGTAACCTGCAGTATTGATCCCTTCAGGATGGCGGGAAGAATTCCGGCCACCATAGAGGATCTGACCGACAGGGTCATTCTCCTGAAAGACGCAGCTTCCAAGGAATTTCATCTGGTACTGGCAGAGCAGATGGACCTGGAAGTATTTTATGCAAAAGAGTATTTTAAGAACATCTATGATGAAATGCATACAGTAAAATTTGAATTTCCTTATCTGAATGTCAGACTGGACTATTGCGGTGAGCCGGTTATCAGGAAGGATGAGCCTAAAAAGATAAAGTTTATTTTGACCAATACATCAGAAAGCGTTACTTCTGACAGGGTAAATGTCTATTTATATGGCAGGGACGGCTGTGAAATTCTTCCCCAGAATGAATGCTCGGTCTTTCTTACCATGGCACATATGGGCGCTGGTATAAAGGAAATGGAGTATGAGATTAATGCGACTGGTTTACTGAAGCCGGTTTACAGATTTGTCGCTGAGTTCATATACGAAGAAAATAAGAACAGGCATGTGATGCATGTGCCCTTTGTCCTGGTGAGCCAGACCGGAATAGTCCGTGAGGTGAAGTGGGAAAAGAGAGGACCAAGATCCATCAATAATCTGCCTAGATTATAAGAGCTAAAAAAAGAGGCTGTTACAAAATGAAGCTCTGCGGAGTATGACGCAAGTTTATACTCCGCAGAGCTTCATTTTGAACAGCCCCTTTTGGTTTTCGCTATTTTGCCTTGTACTCGGAAGGCGGTATTCCGTGGTATTTTTTGAAGGTATTCCGAAAATGCCGGATGTCTTCATAGCCCAGCATACTGGAAACTTCAAACACTTTAAAATTGGAATTCAATAATTCGCAGGCTTTTTCCATTTTGACCTTGGTCACATAGGATATATAGGTCTGCCCGGTTTCTTTTTTAAAGAGGGTACTTAAGTAGGAGGGATTCACATAAAAATAGCTGGATATTTTCGTCAGAGTCAGACCGTCTGTTATATGGTTCGTAATGAACTGCAATACTTCATCAATCTGAAAATCAGTATTTGAGCGGGTCAGGTCAAAATTATCCAGGGTATAGATAAGCCAGTTGTAAAACCAGCGCTCCAATTCTTCCAGCGTAGCAATATTCAGGATCTCATGAACCTCCAGACCGGACTTGATACGCTTAAGCTTTAAATTGTACATATCAAAAAGGACATACTTTATCGTGGAATACAGGTTGATAAGATCATATTTTAATTCATTAAGGGTTGAGTTAAGATTCTTACACTCATCAAACCATAAACGGACATATTGGAGGACATTCTGCCCCTCCAGAAATTGAATATCGGTCCGGATGGAGCGCTCTATTTCTTTGAGCCGCTGTAATTTCAAGGGCTGTCCCGGAGGGCTTGATATTTCATCAAAATAAGTACAGGGAGTCCTTAATTTATTGACATAATATACCTGAACAGCCTCCATGTAGGAAGAGATTAAGCCTGGCAGGCCATGATGGATAATCCCAACTTTAAAAGGAGGACATGGATTGCCCTCTGACTGCATTTTATCTGCAAAGGTCTGGCGGTTTAGCTCCAGCTGGGTAAAATCCCCGGTCTTTGCATAAAGCGTAAATAGCAGGACATTACTTTGATAATTGATATAGCAAAAGGAGGAGGGATACTGCTTGACTAAATTGCCGCAGGCATCTCTGAGAGAGGGAATCGTTTCGTTTCCGGTTAACATTAAAGCACAGGCGGCAAAGCTGTATTTTGTATAGGCAGAAAAATTCAGCTTCTCTGTACCGGCAATTAAGGGTGTTGAGGTAATCTGTTCAAGGAAAGCAAGGGTCTGGGCATAGGAAGCCAGAGGAGCCGCAGCAGACCTGGAACGGGTTTTTGCAAGCTTGTCCAGCTGTTCGGCGAAATCGGGTGAAGCATCATAGTTATAGTATGGAATCTGGGGGTATTGCATGGGGAGCAGCTGCAGCCAGGGATTTTGGAGTTGTTCGGGGGCATTTTGGGTATCCGCAATAAAGGCTGCCGGCAGTCCGCCGGGCAAAAGGCTGACAAACCCATTGGGATATGGGGCTGTTTCGATGGTAACAAGGGAGGATACGGACGGAGAAAGCAAGCTTCCCAGTTGTGTCTTGATTGACTCAGATGAAGAAAATACGATTAAATAGCACATAGCCTCAACTCTCCTGTCAGAAAATAGGTCACCTGATTATATCATATGATAGATATTATTATACAACAAACATAGGACTTTTACATACAGTTTTATAAAATAGGGTAATATTTTAAAAGAAAGGGAGGATGAGATATAAAAAATAAAAATAAAATTCAGTTTATAGTTGACACAGGTAGGGAAGTATGTTATTATAATAAAGCTTGTGAATTATCTTTACGGTAATTCGACGATAACAACAAAGCAGAGTATCCACTCTCACCTTAGCACTGGTTCGTGACTTGGGTCTATATTTCGGAACTGCACTGATGTGCAGAGAATGACAGCCGGGTAATGAGGAGATTTTCCTTCCTTCAGCTTGGCTTCGTATGACGAATTGTATGGTGGATAGTCTTTGCTATCCACTTTTTATATGCCCTTGTGTCCGGCAGAGCCGGAGCACACTAACTTATTATGCAAACAAACCTATGGAGGTGCAGTACTATTAGTGAATTAATGATTAACGAGCAGATCAGAGACAAGGAAATCCGTTTAATCGGAGAAGAAGGCGAGCAATTGGGTATCATGCCTGTCAAAGATGCCATGACACTTGCAAAGGAAGCAAATCTGGATTTAGTAAAGATAGCTCCTACCGCAAAGCCACCTGTATGTAAGATTATCGATTACGGTAAATACAAGTATGAGCTGGCAAGAAAAGATAAAGAAGCGAAGAAAAAACAGAAAGTTACTGAGGTAAAGGAAATCCGTCTATCACCCAACATTGATGACAATGATTTGAATACCAAGGCAGGCCAGGCCAGAAAATTTCTGACAAAAGGTGATAAGGTAAAGGTTGCTCTTCGTTTTCGAGGCAGAGAGATGGCTCATATTTCTTCCAGTAAACAGATTTTAGATAATTTCTATTCTAAGCTTGAAGACATTGCAGTCGTTGAAAAACCGGCAAAGTTAGAAGGCAGGAATATGATTATGTTCCTTACTGAAAAACGTTAATTACACTTGATAAATTTCCGTGATGTAAGAGTTATGGTTCTAATACTGAAACAGGATCATGATGGATTTTGCAGGTGTCATAATAATAAAATAAAACAATAGGACAACCATTCGGTGCACTTATTGTACCATAATGAAGGAGGAAATATCATGCCTAAGATTAAAACCAACAGATCAGCAGCAAAGCGCTTTAAAAAGACAGGTACAGGAAAGTTAAAGAGAATGAAGGCATACAAGAGCCACATCTTAACAAAGAAGAGTACCAAGAGAAAGAGAAATCTTAGAAAAGCAACTATAACGGATGCAACGAAAGTTAAAAATATGAAGAAGATTATACCTTATCTTTAAGATCAGGTGCGAAGGAGGGAAATAGAACATGGCTAGAATTAAAGGCGGCTTAAATGCTAAGAAAAAACATAAGAGAGTATTAAAACTGGCAAAAGGTTACAGAGGAGCCAGATCGAAACAATATAGAGTAGCAAAACAATCCGTAATGAGAGCATTAACCTCTTCTTTTGCAGGAAGAAAGCAGAGAAAGAGACAGTTCAGACAGTTATGGATCGCCAGAATCAATGCAGCTGCAAGGATGAATGGAATTTCTTACAGCAAATTAATGCACGGTTTAAAGGTTTCCGGTGTGGAAATTAACAGAAAGATGTTATCTGACATGGCTATTAACGATCCTGCCGGCTTCACAGCTTTAACAGAGCTTGCAAAGTCCAAGATTGCTTAAGCAGATAAATTAAGTCATAGATGTAAAAAGAGCTTTTATAGACTAAGAGGAAGGTTATACTTCCGGTAACAACAGTCTTATAAAGGCTCTTTTTTTCTGCAGTTAAGTGCAGAAGGCTTGTTCAGGATGCGGAAAGAGAGGCATGATTCTCTTGAACTTGGGATATTTGTTTCATTTACTGAGTAAGAAGGCTCATAACATCCTGGCGCATGCTCCTGGGAGCTTCCTTTACGGGGGAGCCCAGCCTCATAAGCATCTGGACGGTTCTGCCTTCTCCGTACTGTTGCTGTATGTCCTTATACACGTCCTTCATTTCATCATATTCTTCTAATGACTGGCTTAAGGGCTGCATCACAAGTCCCATATTATGAGCCTTCAGAATACAATAACTGTAGGCCATACCGCTTTCTACCTGGCTGGTGCGGCTGTTGTCCTTTGAAATAAGCAGCAGATAGGAAGGAGTATTGGCAACGGATTTTTTCGTGGAAGAGATAAAGGAGTCCGTTTGTGCTTTACCGCTGTTCATAGAGGGGAAGATCGTTACGATACCCTGAAGGATATGCTTCATAAGTCCGCTGGTTCCCTGGCCTTCTACGGAAAATCCATAGCGGTATTTATTTTTCAGGTATTCATTGGGGCGGAAGATTACTTCTGTTTCCTTCATGACCCGGCTGACATTTGCTTCGATTTCGGCTGACTTGATAGCGTAATTTCCTAACGCCTCCATGTCCGGTGCGTTCTGGAAGACTCGGGCAGTTATTTCTTCAAATTCTTTTGTGTATGCTAACGCTGTCGTTTCATTTTGGGACAGGGATTTATCCTGATAGTCTCCCCTGTTGGTATCGGGAAGAAAAATATTATCGTACAGCTCGGTTTTTACAGGGGCTGCCTGCGTAAGAGTAAGCTTTGCAACAGGATATTTATCCATGCTCTTATATAAATCCTTTTCATCATAGGAGCCTTCCGGGAAGAGGTCTATGGTAACAGGGGTGCCAAGCTCGTCACCTGCGACCTTCACATATTCCAGAAAGGTCCCCTGGCTTACCATCATCTGTCTTGCATAGGGGTCCACCTCCTTTGTAACACGGGAGCTATCCGCATAGAGGTAGAAAACAGAAGGGTCTTTCTCGTCCAGCTTGATTTTCCAGGGCTGCATATTATGGCCGTTGGCTGCCAGAAGGCCGCAGGCCGCAAGTTTCAGCCTGGGGTCGTTAAAACGGTCCTGATAGGTCTTGCTCCAGGGTTTAAGATAACTGGCAGGCAGAAAGATTCCGCTGATAACAAATAAGGAAATAAAACCTGCCAAAAGCAGGAGGATAAAGGATAAAATAATAACAGTCAATTTCTTCTTTCCTTTCTTCATGATAACTCCTTTCTTCATGTGAACTCCTTTCTTGAATGTGAACTGCTTTCCTTCCTCAGTATGGAACCAAGGATAAGGGAGTAGGAGTCATACAGGAGCTCTTCTCCCGTAAGATTATAATAATTCTTTAAGTAATTTTCTTTCTTATCAGCAGTATTAAAAATACCGAGGGTACAGGACCATAATATCAATGCAGTTTTCTCAGGGTGAAGCCCGGGAAGGAAGGTGCCGTTGGCTATTCCTTCTTTCAGCAGGCGGATTAAGTATCTAAGGACTTCTTCCCCCAATTCATAGCATTCTTCCTTGGACTTGGAGGTCAGAGTTTCGGTAAAATCGATCTCCCTGTTCTGATATTCCATAATTGCCTGGAAATGATGGGGGTACTCCTTCCGAAAGGCGTAAAATTTATCAAAAAGTGTTCTTAATCCCTCCAATGGTTCTATGTTGCCGGAAGTGTTCTCACTGGTTTTTAGCATATCAAGGAAGAGGCGGTAACCTCTTGTCATAATCTCAAAGTAAATCTGTTCCTTGCTGTTAAAATACAGATAGAGTGTCCTTTTACTAAATTGGGCCTCCTTTGCCACATCGTCCATGGTAGAAGCCTGATAGCCCTTGGTAAAGAAGACCCGTTCGGCCGACAGCACAATATCCTCCCTTCGTAATTCTTTTTCTCTTGCTTTTCTTTCAGCATTACCCATGATATAACCTCCATACACTTATGTGCAATAAAGTAAACTATAAGTTTACTTTATTTTAGTTTAAAGCGTAAATTCTGTCAAGCAGTTTTCAATTGCATTATGAAGTAAAAAGGTTACAAGTTGTTTTTTTACAGCAGAGTTTGCTATAATGGAATTACAGGGTGTTTGCCGGAGGAGGTAGCTATGTACAGTATTTTATTGGTGGAAGACGAAAAAATTGAACTGGATACTTTAAAAGGCTATATCAATTGGGATGAGATTTTTATTGATAAGGTATATACGGCCCGAAACGGCCGCAGCGCCATTGAATGTATTGCGCAAAATGAACCGGATATTATGATTACAGATATTCAGATGCCTATAATGACAGGAATAGAACTGGCGAAACGGGTGCGGGAGGAAGGATACAAAACGAAAATCATATTCCTTACGGGCTATGATGATTTTAATTATGTGAAGGAAGCTTTTAAGGTACAGGCAGCGGATTATATTTTAAAACCCTTTATGACTGAAGAAGTGGAAAAACTAATTTTGCGGATAGAAAAGCAGATAGAGAGCGAAAAAACAGCGGAAGTATCCTTAAGTGTAGCTGCAAAACATATGATAGAGCAGTTGTGCAGAGGGGATATAAATGAGGAGGAGGGAAACCGGTTATCACTCCGTTATTTTGAACGTCCTTTGGGGGAAGTGGCCTATGGGCTGATGGCACTTTATGGTGTGGAGGAAGAAGAGCTGCTTCAAAGGAAGGGAGAAGGCCTGGCAGAAGTATACCACTCTTTTCTGATTGGGGACGTTTTGGTGGTAGTTCTGCAAAGCCACCTGTATTTTTGGGACGGAGCCAGAAGAATACAGAATATATTGAAAGGCAGCTGCAGTATTGCCTGCTTTAAGGAGAAAATATCTCTTTCAAGGCTTAAGGAAGGGACAGAGCAGTTAATAAAGCTGAAAGAAAAGATTTTCTTTGAGGCAAAGGGTGAAATTGTTGATGCAGGCAGGGAACAGGCAGTACAGGCGGAAAGAGAAGGGGTAAAAGGCACAATATCCCCTGCAAAGAAGGAAAATCTGTATAAGGCGGTCAGGAATGGAGAACAGGGCAGGGCAGAAGAAGAGCTGAGGGCGGTTCTTAACAGCTTTACCGCCCTTACGAAGGAAGAGTGCATACAGGAAGCTTTTGGCTTTTACTATGAACTTAAAAGTAACCTGGCGGAGGGAGATTCCCAGCTGACCTCCTGGATAGCTGAAAGAGAAGAGGGCTGGGAACAGAAAATCCTGAAAGGCAGGTATTGGGAGGATATAGTAAAGGCACTGTTTTCCTATTGCAGCAGTATCATCTCCTTCTTTAAAAAGCAGCATGAAAATCCAAATTATCATGTCATAGCACGAATCAGGGATTACCTGGAATATAACTACTCAGGGGTATGCAGTGTGGAGGAAATGGCGGAGGAGGTGCATCTTTCCCCAAACTATCTGAGAAGCCTTTTTAAAGAAAGGATGGGGCAGACCATATTGGAATATGTTACGGAGTACAGACTTTTAAAGGCCTGTGAGCTGCTTAAGGATAAAACGTTACGGGTAAAAGAAATCGGCAGGCTGGTGGGATATGACAATGAATCCTATTTTGGTACGGTCTTTGCTAAAAAATACGGGGTTACGCCAAATGAGTATCGGAAGATGGTTTAAAAATATAAGATTTATTTATAAGCTTATTGTCGGCTATGTTATTTTTGCAATGCTGCCTATGATTATCATAACTGGTTATAACAGCCAGAAGACAAAAAACATTCTTTTAGAGGAAAGTTACCGCAATATGCGGCAGTCCATGGGACAGATCGGGCAGAATCTGGATTCTTCCCTGGAGGCTTACGGCACGGTAATAGACATATTGTATACCAATCAGATGTTTAACGGTTATCTGGTAAAGGATTACACGAATTCGGATTACTGGGACATGTTTAGCTATATTGATAATCTGTTAAGCAGTATCATGCTGGTGGAATCCAATATAGCCGGTATCAGTATTTACAGCAGTAATACTACCTTACCCAGTGATAATTACTATTTTTTTGGCGAGAAGGGTCTTGACCAGGAATGGCTGAAGGCGGCAGTTACCTCCAAAGGAAATCCTCAGGTAGCGGGTGTTATCACCAAGGGGAAAAAGAATTATATCGCAGTGGAGCGGCTTTTAAATTATTACCACTACAGTGATGTCAGAAATATCCTGCTTTTAAGGATTGATGGCAGCTCCTTTAATGAGCAGATGGAGATAACCAACAGCAGTCAGGAAATTTATTGGGTTAACAGCCAGGGAAAGATAATGGCAGCTTCTGATAAAGATACCGTTGGAATGGGCATGGAGAGCATCTCTGAGGACTGGGAGGATATACCGGGAGAAGGAAAAGGAGCAGAGCTTGAAATTAATGGAGTGACCAAGGTATGCACTGCCAGAAAAAGCCTTTATGGTACCAGGCTTATTATGATGGAAAACCAGGAATCTTTAGTGGAGGCTACCAGAAAAGTGGCCAGGGAAATCATTACTATTTTCTTGATCAGCTCCGCAGCAATGTTCCTGGCTATTTATTTTTACAGCAGATGGATTTCCGGACGGGTCGACAAGGTGGTTTATGCTGCGAAAAAGTTAGGGGACGGGCAGTTTGACTATTTGTTAAAGGATATGGGAAAGGATGAAATCGGCATGATAGCAAGTGCCATTAACACCCTGAATACCGAAATACAGCTGCTGATTGCCGAGAATTATGAAAAGAAGCTTAAAATCAAGTCCAGCGAAATGAACCTTTTGCAGGAGCAGATTAACCCCCATTTTCTATATAATGCCTTATCTGTTATTTCCTCCATGGCAATGCAGGAGGGCGGAAAGAAGACCATGATGAGTGTCCGGTATCTGGCTAATTTCTACCGCATATCTTTGAATAAAGGAAAGCAGGTGGTATCGGTCCAGGAGGAAGTGGAGCTCTTACAAAATTATATGAAGATACAAATGCTCCGCTTTGAGGATACGGTGGAAATCAGCTATGAAGTGGACAGAAAAGCCCTTGCCTTTCGAACGATTAAGCTCCTTTTGCAGCCCCTGGTGGAAAATGCTATCCATCATGGCAGAAAGGATGAGGAGCAGGTCCTTCATATCCGGGTGACTGCAGCTCTTACGAAGGACCGCCTTATTTTTGAGGTAAAGGATGACGGGCTTGGCATTGAGGCTGAAAAGCTAATTCTGCTAAAGAAGGAATTAAAGAATTCAGAAGAAGGGTATGGACTTAAGAACGTTGATATCCGTGTGAAGCTGAATTATGGTGAGCAGTATGGAGTGAGAATAGACAGTACTTATGGTGCAGGGACCTGTGTCAGAGTAGAGATACCCCAGGTGTTTTCGTAAAGAGCAGTCAGATATGCAAGGAGAAGAATGTGACTTTAGAGGCTTACTATAAGAGACTGATTGGAAGAAACTGACTGAAAGCGGATGACTGGAAGAAATTGCTGCAATCGGATGGCTGGAAGAAACTGACTGAAAGCGGATGACTGGAAGAAACTGACTGCAAGTGGTTAACTGGAAGAAACTACTTGCTAGATGTTAGCTGGAAGAAACTGCCTGCAGTAGGCTTCCTGAAAGAGATTGTCTGCAAGATACCTTCTGATGAGTCTGCCTTAAAAGCATAAATCGGACACCTGTTTATAAATGAATAAAGTATTGGTCAGGAGACCCTAGGAAGTGAGCTTTGGAGATAAAAAGCAGCTTCTTTGGGTCTTTTTTATATATCATGATAATTGAAAAAAGCTTAGCTGAAATTCTGATGTAAAATCCAATCGTTAAAAATTGATAGAAAGTGTAAGATTTCAAAAGCATTTAGTCAGCCTATAGGCAAATACTTTAAATATCAACAGGAATCATAAGATACTTTGATTGTCCGGGGTTAGGAATTCCGGTAGAATAAATTTCAGAAAGAAGATATCACTGCATAAGCGGCAAGAGAAAGCTTGGTCATTCAGAAAAGAGGAGATTATGAAAAAAACGGTTACGGTTGCTGTAAGGCATAAAAAAAGCGTAAGGAAAAGGATGTGGGAGCAAAGGTACCTGTTCTTATTGCTTCTGCCGGCTCTTGTGTGGGTAATACTGATATGCTATGCACCTATGAGCGGACTTTATATGGCATTTGTCAATTATTCGCCTAAGGGGAAGGGATATTTTTCGGATTTGGCTCAATCTCAGTTTGTGGGAATGGATTGGTTCCGGTATTTCTTTCAGACAGATTTTCTGACAATTATGCGGAATACCCTGGCTACCAGCCTGCTGACCCTGCTCTTTTCCTTTCCGCTGCCTATTTTTTTAGCGGTTTGCTTAAATGAAATAAGGAATGTCAGGCTTAAGAAATTTATACAGACTTCCTCCTATCTGCCTTATTTTATTTCATGGGTAATTGCAGCTAACATTTTTATAACCTTTTTGTCATCAGAGGGGGTTATAAATAAAATGCTGATGGGGCTTGGAATGACACAGAAGGAGATACTGTTCTTTCAGCATGGGCCGTACTTCTGGTGGATTATTGCCATAGCAAATGCCTGGAAGGTATTGGGCTATAATGCGATTATTTATCTGGCAGCCATATCGGGAATCGGTCAGGATATGTACGAAGCGGCAGATGTGGACGGTGCTACAAGAGTACAGAAGATTATCAATATTACACTGCCATCCTTAAAGCCTACCATAATTGTCATGCTGATTCTGGCAATCGGAGGAATCTTAAATACCGGCTTTGAACAGCAGCTTTTAATGGGGAATGACTCCATATTGAACTATTCCGATGTTCTGGATACCTATGCCTACCGCTATGGCCTGAAAAACGGCATGTATTCCTATGGTACTGCAGTAGGCCTGTTTAAGTCGGCGGTTTCCTTTATACTTGTAATGAGCGCTAACAGGATATCCAAGCGCTTTAACGATAACACAGCGTTATTCTAAGGAGGGATTACAATGAAAGATATTAAAATAAAGAAACACTATGCGCCTTCCGACAGGGTATTTGATATAATTTCCTTTCTGTTTCTGGCATTAGTTGTGGTTATCTGTGTATATCCCTTTTGGAATATTTTCATCATATCCATCAACGATGCTACGGATGCCATTAGAGGAGGTATCTATTTCCTGCCAAGAAAGTTAAGTCTTGCAAGCTATAAGGATATTTTGACCAGGCAGACCTTTTTGCACTCCATACTGGTCACGGTCTTAAGGACACTAACAGGAACGCCCTTAGCGGTACTTGCAACGACAGCCCTTGCCTATGTGCTGTCCAGACAGGAGCTGCTATGGAAAAAGCCTGTCACGATTCTCTTTGTATTTACCATGTATTTCGGCGGCGGTCTGGTACCCTATTATATGGTGCTAAAGAACCTGAATATGCTGGATAACTTCATTGTTTTTATTTTTCCGAACCTGATCAGTGTTTATAACATGATACTGGTTAAGAATTATATTGAGGGAATGCCTCAGGAACTGTTTGAATCTTCCAAGATAGACGGAGCCAATGACCTTATTATCTTTACAAGGATCATACTGCCCTTATGCAAGCCCATTATTATGACAATTGCACTCTTTGTAGCAATTATGCACTGGAACTCCTGGTTTGATGCCTATTTATATACAAATTCCCAATCGTTAAAGGTAATGCAGTCCGTACTGGTCGAGATATTGAACCAGTACCAGACATCGGCGGCCAATCAGACAGCCAGCAGGGTGGGTCAGAGTGTAACACCGGACAGTATCCGAATGGCTGCCACCATGGTTGCGACGATACCGATTATTATGGTATATCCCTTTATCCAGAAGTATTTTGTAAAAGGCATTATGTTAGGAGCAGTAAAAAGCTGATAATGTAAAGGAGGAAAGGTATTATGAAAAAGAAAAGAATAGCAGCAGCCTTTATGGCAGTTGTATTAGCGGCCACAGCCTTTTCCGGCTGTGCCAAAAACAGCAGTGGTGATTCTGCAGGCAAGGAACCAAAGGGTAATACGGGCGGGGAGAAGGTTACCGTTACATTCTTTGATAAGAATTCTGGAAGCAAGACCTTCGATGATGACGTTGCAAAGGCAATTATGGAAAAGACAGGTGTTACTATCCAGGTAGAGAATCCTTCAGGAGATCCTCTGGAAAAGCTGAACCTCATGTTAACCGGACAGAATTATCCGGACATTGTATTGATGGACAGAGGAAATGAAATCGTTAACCGTTATATAGAAGCTGGTGCCTTAATATCCTTAAATGACCTGATTGACAAATATGCACCCAATGTTAAGCAAATGTATGGTGATGTATTAACAAAGAGCCGCTACACCGACGGAAAGAACTATTACCTGAATAACTGGTATGGCGTTGACCCGGATGCTTCTGCAGGTGTATTAATGAGAAAGGACTTGCTCGCAGAAATCGTAGGCAAAGACAGGGCAGAAAGCGCGGAGCCCTTCAAGTTATCAGAATTTATCGATATCCTTAAAAAGTTCAAGGAAAAATATCCAACCATTAATGGAAAAGACAGCATTGCCGTTACCCTTAACGGAGATGATAAGAATTACGAAGGAACCATTTATGGAATGTACGGTATGAAGACCTATTACCAGACAGAAGACGGTTCCCTGGAGCATAGAGCCAAGGACCCTAAATACCAGGAAGTCCTTAAGTTTATGAACGGCCTTTACACAGCAGGCCTGTTAGACAAGGAATGGGTGGTAAATAAGAAAGAGCAGTGGGTTCAGAAGCTCTCCAACGGAAATGTATTCTGTACCTTTGCAGCCTACTGGGATACGGATGCTGCCAATACAAGTCTTGCAAGCACTGTGGGACCGGATGCACAGTTTTACTCCTATAAGGTAGTTCCCGACGATATGGATGCTTCCCGGACTACTTACAACGGAAGGTCAACCCTTGGCTGGGATGCCATTGGTATTACAAATAACTGTAAGAATCCTGAAGCCGCTATGAAGCTGATTGATTTTCTTGTAAGCGAAGAGGGCCAGTACCTGATGATGTGGGGTATTGAAGGAAAGGACTGGCAGATGAAAGATAACAAGCATGAACCCAGTGAAGAGGTTGTGAATGCCTTCCAGACAGATTTTGATAAAGAGAGCTTAAGTACCGGAATCAGAAAATGGACCTGGTTTATTAAAAATGGCTATGGCAGTGATGGTACCCCTTATGATATGGCTACCAAATATAAGCTTCAGCCAACGGCAGAGTTTGCCAATAAGAGTTTTGGCGAATCCGATGAATGGGATTCCGCAGACTTTGCAGGCCTGGAACCGGCCGGAAGTACACCGGAGGGCTTAAAATGGCAGAAGATAAAGGATGTCTATGACCAGAATTTCCCTAAGATAGTAGATGCTGCAAGCGAGGATGAAGCACTTTCCATCTATAAAGCGATGATTCAGGATATGGATGCCTCAGGATTAAAGGACGTAGAAAGCTATCTGACCAAGGCATTTCAGGATCGCATGAAGCTTTGGGGAACCGAAAAATAACAGACGGCTGATATCCGGAATAAATAGTAAGAGGCTTTGCTTAAAATTTGCAGTTACCGGAAAGGGAAGGGTTATTAATATGAAAGAGCTGGCAGTCGGAATTCAACGCGTCATACAGGAAGAGGGCAGATTCAGCTACTGGGTTAAGAATAAAAAAATAACCTGCTTCTATGGACGGGCAATACTTGAAGACGGAAAAGAACTGGATACAAGGCATTGTACCCTGACAGGAGCTGTTATAAAGGAAGGACAGTCCGTTGAAAAAGGGAGCAGTGCCAAGGAGCAGATACTGGAAGTTAACTTTCAGTCGGAGGACGGGCTGCGGTTCACTGAGAAAATATGCCTTGACGAAGGTGGAGGTATGAAGGTCCAATGTATATTAGCTGGTGTTAATGACGATGAAGTAAGGGTTAAAACGATGATGCCTCTGATAACGGAGGCTCCTGATAAGGATAGTCCGGATTTCTTAAAGAGTCTTTGGACGAAAATGCTTCTGGTGCCTTATGATAATACCATGTGGGTGCGATATGAAACCGTACCCTTAAGGCCCGGAAGAACAAGCTATGATGTAACTGCTGTCTTTCAGGAGGACAGCAGGGAAGGGCTTGTTATAGGCGCGCTGGATCATAATTTATGGAAGAATGGTATTATTTGTTCTGGCAGTGATGCAAGAGTGCTGATAGCCTCCAGCGGTGTGGCGGATTTGGGAACCCATGATTTCCTGGCGCATGGAATTGTAAGAGGAAAGGAAGCAGCTTCTTCCCGCTTTGTTTTCCTGTATGGAGCGGATTACAGGGATTTGCTGGAGCAATATGGAGATTACATAGGGAAGGAAAGGGATATTCTTTCCTGGAAGGAGGGAGTTCCCTTTGGCTGGAATAGCTGGTCCGGTCTTGCCTTTCGCCTGAATGAAAGGAATTACAGGGAAGCCGGAAGGTTCCTGAGGGAGGAGTTAATGTTTTTAGGATACCAGAATGAACAGGTCACCTATGTAAATCTGGATGCCGGCTGGAATGCCATACCGGAGGAGAAGCTGATTTCTCTTGTAGAAGAGCTCCATTCCCATGGACAGAAGGCGGGAATTTACGCAGCTCCCTTTGCCTGGTTCGGGCAGGAGGAAGAGGAAGAGATTCCAGGGGCAAAAGGACATTCTTACCGGGAAATTTTATTGAAGAATACAAAAGGAAATTTATTGCCAAGGGTGGATGGAGCAATTCCCATGGATGTAACCAATCCCTTATGGAAGCAGTACATAGCATGGCAGGCAGAGCAGTTCCTACGCTGGGGCTTTGATTATGTGAAATTAGACTTTCTAAGCCATGGAGCCATGGAAGGGGTACATTACGACAAGGCAGTTATGACTGGAAGGCAGGCAATAACAGAAGGATATGCTTATCTGACAGAGCATTTTTCAGAGGAAAAGGCAGGACGGCCCTTTTTCATCAGTCTATCCATTGCCCCCTTATTTCCCTGCGGATACGGTCATGCCAGGCGTTTTTCCTGCGATGCCTTCGGTCTGGCAGAGGATACGGAATATGTTCTGAATGCCCTCACCTATGCCTGGTGGCAATCCGGCAGGCTTTATATGTATAATGACCCGGACCATATATCCCTGTATCAGAGCTTTTGCGGAGACAGAAGCAGCCTTGCCGGTGAAGCCAGAGCAAGATATACGGCTGCTGTAATATCAGGAACGGTAATGATGATCAGTGATGACTATGGTATGGGAGCAGAGGATAAGGAAGAAGCAAGTCCTGTCACGGATGCAGAAGTAATAACAAGGGAAGCAGCAATAACAAAAGCCAAGATAAGAGCGAGAGAGCTATGCTCTTATCCTGAAATTAACTCTATAGCGGCAGCAGGAAAGAGCTTCCGTCCTGTGGAAGCATCTGGTACCACAGCCTGCAGCTTCTTTACCTTAAACCTGAAGGGAAAGCATTATGCGGCGTTATTTCATTGGCAGAAGGAGAAAGAAAGCATACTGTTTGATTTTAAGAGAGCAGGGCTGCCGTTAGAAAGTCGAATCAGAGAATTATGGACAGGAAAAGAAGGCAGGGTAACAGGCGGAAAGCTTACCTGGGAATTTGACGGTTGTGATGGGGTTCTGCTTGAAATCACAGGAGAGGAATAGGCTGGTAATCAATAAAGTTAAAGCAGTAAAACAGAGTCAGGTGAAAAATTCATGCAAACTCAGGCTGTTCCAGTAAAAGGGCAGCCGGAGTTCAAGAAATACTAAGATACGGAAAAACAGACCCTTAAAAATTTAAAATATTTCAAAAAATTAAAAAAATTTCATAGAATAAGAAAAATAATTGTTGCATTTTAAAAATATCTTTGTTATAATATAATTCGTTCGCTGGTGAAATAATAGTGAACACTCTACGTTTATAGTTGTGCAGTCGTGGCGGAATTGGCATACGCGCTAGACTAAGGATCTAGTGAGCATTGCGCTCGTACGGGTTCAAGTCCCGTCGACTGCAGTAATGGAAAAAGGAATCAAACTTTCGGGTTTGGTTCCTTTTTTGTTGAGTCGATAGTTGCCAAGAGTTGTGCGTTAATGGAGCTGCATGAGATTTGTAGGTTTTAATGCAAAGATTCTAATTGTGCAGATATAGGCAAGTATGGTAAGACGAAATAATGTTTGAAAGAGATACTCGGCACTTTTGTGGTGCCTGCTGACACCTGTAATAACTCTGACACTTAATTAGGGTTTCCAAAAGTCGAGCCCATGGAGGCGCACTTTGAAGTCCTA
This sequence comes from Anaerocolumna jejuensis DSM 15929, assembly GCF_900142215.1. Lineage (GTDB taxonomy): Bacteria > Bacillota > Clostridia > Lachnospirales > Lachnospiraceae > Anaerocolumna > Anaerocolumna jejuensis. The sequence continues at coordinate 52,273 of NZ_FRAC01000037.1, forward strand.
GTTTGGCAGAAGAGAGAGCTACTGAGTTAGGGCTTTTTTTTTGTTATGTACGGAATGGCTAGGTGATGGATGTATGGAAAAGACAATTTAACACTACCTCTTTATAATATATTGAGAACCATAAATAATAATATAATAAAATTTTTACTAGAAAGTCAAAACAAAAACACATAAAAACACTGTTTTATTATGGTATTGACTATAATATATGTTGATGTTATAATTAAAACACATAAAAAAAAGCAGATGGAGAAAAATATGAATGAATTAATAGAATCACTGAAAGAAAGTTTTTTGCTAGTTAATAATGATTATCGAAATGATGTTGAAAATTTTGTTAAGTATTTGGATACACAAGAGCAAGGTGCTTCCTTTTACAGCAAATATACACTTGCTGGAATGTCAACAAATGGTATACTGGATAGTTTGAAATACTACGTTAAAATAGGGCAGTTTAAAAAGAAGGAAACAGCAAGAAAATATATGAGTGCTATAGGGCAATTATTTGAATACATATTAGCTAATACGGACATTGAAAATACAGATTTAAAGAATCAACTAGGTGCACCCTCTAATAGGGTTGATTCTTATGTAGGACAATATAGTGAATATATAAATAATTGTGATGAACTATTAGAAAAAGAGTCTAATTCGATTCTTAAACCTAATGAAGTTGAACTGTTACTTAATTGGTGTAATGATGAAATTGATAAGAATTTGTTCGATGTAAGTGATAATAATGAAAGAATAGGTTTTAAAAGAATGGTTGCTGCCATATGCATAAAGTTAATGTTATTTGTTGGCATAACCTATAGAGTGGCAAGAGCAATAACTTTTAATGATTTGGATATTGAAAGAGGTACTATAAAAATTAATAACTTTCTTATAAGATTACCGATGGGATTGCAGAGACAATTAAATATATATAAAAAACTTCTTAAGGATAGAGGCTATAATGTTGACACTGGATTTTTATTTATAACTATTGAGGGAGAACAATGGGGGGAAAAGACTTCCGGGTCAAGTATACCCACATTTCTAAAAACTCAACTTAGACAAACAAGTATTACAAGTGTAATAAAATATGGAGTAAAACAACTAGTAATTTCAGGTGTAAGTGATAATGTAATTATTAAATTAACAGGAATTAGCAGAGAAATATTGAATGATTGCCTTGAACCAGAGAATGATGATACATTTTCATACATTAATGAAAAAATTATAAAAACACCCATATATAAAAATCTATAAGTGTAGTAGTAATTAATAATACTTTGATAAATGGGGGATTTAGGTATGAGTAAGTATTATAAAAAAGATAATTGCTTTCCAAATGAAATTTTCATTCAAGAAGCAATAGAACACTATTTTTTAGGTTATGATTTTATTATTAATGCTAGTGGCCATGTGGATTTAATAGCTGAGAAAGAAAACGAAAAATGGATAATTGAAGCAAAGGGTCTGACTAGCTCTGTAGGGGTTGACTTCAATACCTGCTTAGGGCAGCTAATAAAAAGTATGAAAGATAGCAAAACAATTTATGCTATTGCAGTGCCTAAAATTGATAGTTACAAAAGGCAATGTGAAATGATATCAGATTATTTTCGAAAGTTAGTAGGTTTACATATCTTGGTGGTTGATAGAACGGGAAATGTAAGTCTAATATTACCAAATCAACCTTACTCTGAAATATTCAACTAAAAAGATTGTACAAGTAGTTGCAGCTTTAAAATTTATGACTAATTAAAGCTGAAATATTAATAGATGAACCTTATTTTTCACTTTATAAATAATATAAATAGAGAATAAGTATTTAATATAAATTTAAATTTATATTATAATAATGAATAAATATTGTAAGAGCTAATATCTGGGTATAAGAAATCAGATATTAGCTCTTTTTGTGTGAAAAAATAAAGGGGACAAAGGTATGAGAAAAGCTGTTTACCAAAGTGAGGATTTTATGTTGTTGCGGAGATTTTCTGACATAAACGTACCTATTCAAGTTGAATTAGTGAAGAAGAGGATACAGATAGTAGAATGTAGGCTAATTCGTAAAACATCATTACTTTATGAAAGAAGATTAATTAATAGCCCTGAAATGGCAGCTGCATTAGGGCAGCAATTATTTGAAGCTTATGATAAGGAATATCTATATGCCGTATATCTGACAGCCAAATGTGAACCAATAGCAATTGAATTAATTAGTATTGGAACTTTAAATGCTACTTTTGTATGTCCAAGAGATGTTATAAAAACAGCATTATTATGCAGTGCTCATGGCTTCATTATCTTTCATAACCATCCTTCTGGTGGTGATATCATCCCTAGTAAAGAAGATATTAACATGACTAAACGCTTAAAAGAAGCAAGTCAGCTAATAGGAGTAGAATTGATAGACCACATTATTTTAAGTGATATAGGTTATGTATCCCTAAAGGAAAGAAGGAATCTGTAAGAAACCATGGGCTTAATACTCTTAAACATTTAAATTGCTGATTAATGTTACATAGTGACTTTACAAGAGATAATACCACATATAACACAAGGGATTCGCTGGATGATAAGCCTAATTAAGATAGGTATAATAGTTAAAATGATAATCAGGAGGCGGTGAAACTTTGGAAAGTAAAGAAGAAATACCTATGTATAATGGAATTTATGAAGATATGGTAGACTATTTAGGATTAGACATAACCATTAGAGTTTTTGAAAGATACAAAGGGCAGCAGGTTACATTTCCAGTTAAACTGCACTCAATGGATTATATAATAAGCCAGGTATCAAATATCAGCAGTGGAAAGGAAATAAAGGATATTGCAAGGAAATATGATTATTCAGAGCAGTGGATACGACGGATGATAAGAAAAAAGAAATTGAAATTACAGGGATAAAAATTTTAAGTATTAAATCAAACATATATAAATCAAAGGATAAAAGTAGGAGGTTACTATTGTGAAGAAATTATACATTGTGCTGCTCTTTTGTGCTGTACTTCTAACATTTGGAGCTTGTGGCAAAAAAGACGAGATAAAAGAAAATGCTACAGTGGAACCAGATAAGGAGGAAAGCAGGCAGGTATATAGCGGTGAAACAACAATTGAAGCAGAGACCAATACGGAAAAGGGATATTATTTATCTTGGTATGATGATACAGATACCTTATTAGTGGGTTTGTTACCTACTGAATTTATAACGGAATATAATTACCCAGAAGGAACTAAGGTAAAGATAGAAGCTGTGAATGACGGTTCAGTCACAACAATTTCTGATAAAGATGCATATAAAATAACATCCATTGAATATGTAGAAGCAACGCCCACAACCACAAAAGAAAAAAGAGAGGATACAGAATCCCTGGAAGGTGTTGCATATGTAGAAGAACAAGTTCAGGACAATGGACAAACCTATTTGGTATTTAGCTTGGAATCAGATCCCAATTATTATTACTATGGTAAAATTACCAATCCAGATGTAAATATGGAGAATAATAACTACTACATTTATGCTGTCTACAATAAGGATGACTTCCGGGATGATAAGCAGTACTGTGAAATAACAAGCTGGGAGGATTACAGTTACGATAGTTCCTATGTTGATAGCTCTACTTCTGAAAGCGAAACTGCTAATAACACACAACCACAGATAAAAGAAGAATATGATAGTTCCTTTTACAGTGAGGACACAGGGATTTGGCTTGTTGGTAACACGACTTCCAATGGTAAGCCATTTGTTATAGATGGAATCGAAGAATTATACATAAAAGATGGTTATCTGTATTTCATAGGTAGAATCCGTAATACAGGTGATAAAGATTATAAAGTATTTTTAAATGTGACTGTAAAAGATAAAGATGGCAATGTATTGAATGATGTCCTGAAATACAATAATGCTTTTACTTATGATAATACAAAAGAGTTAGTGAGAGATGAATGGGGCAATTCTTTAGTAAGTGACGGTCTAAAGCTGAACTACATAGTCCCAGCTAATAATTCTGCTTATTTCACTTGCTTTCAAGATATCAATTTCGGTACCAGTATAGATGACAGGATTGATATAAGGAGTTGGAATAGAGAACCTTACTATATTTATGTCACTATAAGTGATTATAAAGATAAATAGTACATAACTAAGGGAAGGATACGGATATGGAAAGTAATACAAAAGAAGGAAGCATCAAGGCAAATAAGCTACTGGAAGGGTTGAAAGTATTTATAGCCAACGTATTGATATTTACCATCATAGACCTATTAATGTTTCGTTTAATACATGTTAAACATAGTTTTCTTACCTCTATGGTGTATTCATTAATAGCTTATTTTGTAACAGTAGCTTATAAAGATACTGTCATGGAAAGTAAGAAGATAAATAATTTCAGTTTTTACTTTTGGGGATTAATTCTTCCATTTGTAATGGGATATGGTATTTATCAACTTGTCTGGAATGATGAAACAATGAGCCAGTACATCAATATGAGAGGCTTAATAGATACCGTATTTTATGAGGGCAAAGTAAAAGGAATACTTGCGGAATTCTTATTAAATTCGTCTGCTGTATCTTTTGAAAGGCTTCTTGTTTTTGCAGCATTGATAATAACAGATGTTAAAAGAAAAAGAAGTCCCAGAGAGGAAAATAATGCAGAAGAAGGTGGAAAAGCAAGCTATGAAGATACAAAAAAGAAGGAATCTGTAGGGGAAGAGAAGACGGCAGGTGAAGCAACGGAAAATGGGGAAACTGTTACAGAGTTCTTTAAAGGAGTAAAAAATATAGATAACCTAAAGAAAAGATACCGTGATTTACTAAAAATATATCACCCTGATAATAATGCCGGTGATACAGAAGTAACAGTAAAAATAAAAGAGGAATTTGAGTTGCTGGAAAAGCAATTTTTAGGTAAGTAAAGACAATAGGTATAAAATAGAGGAAAGAAAGGGTAGAGGAATGGATAATATAGCAAAGGATAAGGTGACAGAGGATAGTAAGAAAGAGGTTCCTGAAAACAATCAGAATCAGTCATGGAAAAAAATAATATCTGAAGTAAATGAAAATGTGCAAAGCACAGAATTTAATACGACACCATTTAAAATAATACGAAAGATAATCGACACAATTACTAAGCTATTTAAAGCAAAATGATGTCTACATAAGATTTTGATACCAATGTAAAAAGACTTAACTTTCGGGTTAGGTCTTTTATTTTGTTAACGACTTTATTTTAATTGCTAGTGATCGATAAGCATAAATATTGTTTGATAAATATTAAAAAACGAGGAGGAAACCATGTTATATATTTTAGGAAACCGATATCTAAAGAATTGCCAAAGCGTAGAAGGCAGTATTCCCAAAGAAGTAATGGAAACGGCAGATATGATACTGGAAGTTCTGGAGGATAACTATAATTGCGGAAATATGCCCTTTATGGCTGGTGGATATGTGGCTTTAATAAGGGAAAATCAAAAAGGGTTATATGAAAAGTTCCTGTATCAATACAAGCTTACTTCGGATATGGCAGAATACAAAGATCTTATTTTAGAACAAGATGGGGCAGTTTGGTACCAAGAGTATTATCAACTTGCTACGGAGTATGGAATTGTAGTAATTTACTGTGTTCCTGATAAGAAAACATGGATAGAGGGATAGAGAGTAATTCTTAAAAATGGTAGGAAGAGGTGAGTAATCCATGTGGCATATATTAGTGATATCTACAGTTTTAACACTTGCAATATTATTATGGATTGAATAAAGTCAGGAGAAAATTATGCTAATAACATTTTTAACAGCGATGATTGCTACAGGTGCAACAATAGCAGAAACTATAATAACTGGCATAGGGCTTGGAGCAGGGTTGTACTGTGCCAGTCGTACTAAGAAGACAAGCTATATGCCTAAAAAAGCTAGATAGGAGGAAAGACATATGAATACAGTAACAGTAACTGGTGTTATGGAAACTAACATCATATCATCGGAAGATGGTAAATTTACCTACGAGATACAAAGAGTATTTAAAAACAACAAAGGTGAGAAGGGAATAATCATACAATTATACCCTACATTGTGTAATGAGGATGCTTTAAAGCTGGATTTTACTAGTATGCACCTTTTGAATCATCTGGAAGAGCTGAATTTGGGTAGCATCCGTCTTATTAATTTATTTTCCAAGGTTACTAAAGGCTCACGCATGTCATCAAGGAACTTGTTGGTGGATGAAGATAATCTAGCTTACATACGGCAGGTCATGTCGGAAGAAGAATTCAAAAAGAGTAAACTGATAATAGCGTGGGGGTCAAGCATGAGTACTTCATCAGCATGTAATACCAGTAAGAGGCGTATTATAAGTATGTTTTATGAATATAACCCGAAAGGGAAGCTATATCAGCTTTCAACGGAAAAACTCCAATTAAAGAATGAGAAGGCACCTCATTTATTATATATGGGGATACGTTATGGTAATGCTAAGTGGAAGTTGGAAGAATTGGAGTTCTCAAAAGAAGAGTATACGGTGGTAGAAAAAATAAACTCATTGAACCAAAAGAAGAATAGATAAAATATAGATTATTCTAAAGATAACCCGCTTAAAAAACAAAGGAGATCAAAAAGGTCTCTTTTTTTGTATATAATTTGATTGTTTTAGGTTACATGGAATTTTTATATTGATAAATGTAATTTTTAATCGTAAAATTTAAATAAAAATTCGATTTGGAGCTTTTAGATGAGTGATAAAAATTCAAAAAACATAAAAATTAAGACTTACGATGATTTAATAATAGATATATTACCTTTAATGAAATTTGAAAAAAGGTTTGCTATAAATATGATAGAAGATATTATTTATGATAAAGAATATGGTAAAGAAGAAACTAAAAGATTTATAGCTGGGGAAAAATTGGATGGTACTAGTGAAGAAATTGATAGAATTGAAAAACATTTAAAATATATATTCACTCATATTGAATTAATAGAGAAAAAGAAAATCAGAAATAATACGAATGTTAAGAATAATAAAGCTTTCAAAAAAGAAAATCTATATGATGAAAGACTGGTAATAGAGCAAAAAAATGTACATAAATACATGATGTCTCTTTTTCCTGCCACAGGACATTTACCATATGACTCAGGGGAAAGATGGAGTGATGATAGATTTTTTCATATTGATGAGAAGGATATGGTTCTAAAAGATGATTCTTTAATTTCTATACTCTCACAAGAAATGCTGAGGCATCTTCCTAAACAAAACAAAATTACGCTTTTTGAGATGCTTTTCTTATCTGTTCTAAGTAATTCAACATATGATGGTGATACTAAAAACTTAGGGAGTTGTGAAAGGGAAAAAAGCAGTGTAGAAGAATGGCTAAAGAGGATAAATAATGAATGTTATAAGGAAAAAACAAGAAAGAAATTAATAAAGTATAGTTTGGAAAAATGCCATACATATATTGAGAAAAAATATATGGAAAGAAAGCAAGATTCTATATTAGACATGGTTAAATATAAATTTTTTCCAATTGCTCAATGCTTATTGGAAAATAAGTTACCAAAAGAATTAGAAAATATAAAATTGAACCAAGAGTTTTCTGATGTTGAGGTTCAAACAATAGTAAGTTATTTAAATTCAGAGGAAATTCAAAAAGAATTGCAGTCTATAAGTCAGAGTATAATTGATAATACAAAGGCTGAGTTTAGTAAGAGAAACCATAAAGATAATAACGATCGTAAAAATTATAAAAAAGAACGATTGAATGATATTAAAATTAAGGAAAAAGTAATATCATTGTGTCTAAAAGATTTGGGGGCTAATGATGCTCTAATAGGCTATTTTTATTATTATTATGTTAAATCATTAGTTGATTATATGATGAATTTTGTAATTAGAGTATTCGAGTGTTTTCCAGAAACAAGTTATGTTAATGACATTTCTACTGAAGAGTTTGTTGAAAGTATAATGAAATGAAAGTATAACTATACAATAATTTATTTAAGGTACATCTGAAATGTTCAGATGTACCTTTTTAAAGTTCTTCATTTTGATTGTTAGTATAATCCTCCATGAAAGTACAAAAAGGAAAGTGATAACCTGTAGGAGTGCTACAAAAGAAACTTTCAAAGTATGGAAATGGAATCCTCCATGAAAGTACAAAAAGGAAAGTGATAACCTGTAGGAGTGCTACAAAA
>NZ_FRAC01000016.1 GCF_900142215.1 Anaerocolumna jejuensis DSM 15929
CGCAGTACTCAGGTTCTAATGACGTTGAATCATATTTTTTTGCTCTTACTAATGAAGATGCTTTTTTATTTAATTTTGAATTTAATAAAGCATCTGGAAATAATGATAGTAGTGTAAGTTCTATTATACCGATAATATCACAAACAAAAAGCGAATATAAACCCAAAAAGCAAGGCGATAATCTAATAATAAAAACCACTCTAAATATAGGTGATAATGATTTAACGTTATTTGAGATTACTTTTAATCCAGATTTAAAAAATAGGATAATGAAATTTATCAGTAAATCTAAATTGGAATGATAAAAGGGCTGTTGTTCAACTAACTATAATGTTAAGCAACAGCCCTCTTTGAGACTGTGAAAAAAAGTCAGTAAAAATGTAAACATAAAGTAGGTCTTCTATGATAAAATCATAGTGATTATTTCGCATGAATGAGTCCAGTATAGAACAAAGTTCCGTACCCCATATCCTCTTTTTATACCACCTATTCGAGCATGGAACCATACACTTGAAGCCCTTCACATTTAACAGAAGAATTACTGACAACATAAAAATACTTATTACTGGATACCCGTCACATAAAAATGAGCTGTAGCACTAATTTTAGTGTGCAGCTCATTTTTATGTGCTGTTTACATTATTTTTAAATAATTTTATGGATCAATTACTCATTGGAATCTTCTTTACTATTTTCTGAAAGATCTTTGTCCAATAATTTTTCACTTACATTATCTAGCATATTATCTATTATATCAGAAATCTGGGGACTTTACTTGATTAAATCAGCGTTTCCCTAGTTTAATACATGCAGGCAGTTTGCACAAAACAGAGAGATGAATGCGCCTATGGAAATGTATTAGAAATTCTTTTCTCTGAAGCTTTTGTGCTATATCATCAAACAGATTGTCTGAGCCCACGAGTTATCTGTTTGATGATATGTCCAGCGCAAAAGCTTCAGAGAATTAGGATTTCTTATACATTGGAATCGAAGCATTCATCTTTCTGTTTTGTGCAAACTGCCGTCCCCATTGTGAAAAACTGCTTTTTACCATACAAATCTTAATCTCATTACCCTGGGACTTATAACCCATATAATATAACAAATTTCACCATGTTTACTTGCTTTTTTAAGGTTAACCATATAAAATGAAAGAAAGAATGGAAAGATGCGTACAGACACGCGGATGGGAGCAACGTGGAGAAGATTATTATTGAGGAAAAACAGACGAAAGCAGTACGGCACTTTTTGCGTTCTTTCGCCCTTTTTTTTCTGGCGGTTACCCTATGGGTAGCAGGATTTCGGGCGAGGTCTCTGCTGCTTGGTTTGCCAGGGGGTATAGCTGCTGTTGTATTCGGTATACGGTGTATTGTGAATCTTTTGAAGGCATCGCAGAAAAAACCTCTGATTACCATAACCTTTGACGGTATTATTGACAGTTCCTCGAAAAATTCAATAGGTATGCTGTCATTCCAGGATATTGAACAGTTCTGTATTGCAGAGGAAGATGATGCCATTGGAATTATACCAAGGGATGAAGAAGTTTTTATAAAGAAGCTCTCGCCTTTAAAGCAGCAAAAGGCCATTGATAATAAAAGCTACGAAAAGCCGGTGTTCCTGCTCTATGTGGGGAATGCAAAGGATATGTCCTTAGAGGATATCTACACTCTTCTGAAAAAACGTTTGGATGACTACCGCAGCCTGTATGATTGACACAATGATAATGACAACAGAAAGGTATTACATGATAAAGAGATATCTATTATTTGATTTAGACGGAACACTTACAAATCCCAAAGAGGGAATTACAAAATCCTTGCAGTATGCCCTTCATCATGTAGGAATTGAGGTAGAAGACCTGGATTCCTTAGAGAAGCATATCGGCCCTCCTTTAATAGACGGACTGAGGGATATCCAGGGACTGAAGGAAGAGGAGATAAAGGAAGCCACAAGATGGTACAGGGAATACTTTAAGGAAAAAGGAATCTTTCTGAATGTTAAGTATGAAGGTATCGATGACCTCCTTGATACCCTTGTAAAGGCTGGCAGGACCTTAATTCTTGCAACCTCCAAGCCGGAAGAATTTGCAAGGGAAATCCTGGTGCATTTTAATCTGGACCATTATTTTACGGACATCTGCGGCGCTGCCATGGATGATACCAGAAGAAAAAAGGGTGACATTATAGCGTATGCCCTAAAGAAGAATGGCATAAATGACAAAGAGCAGGTCGTAATGATAGGGGACAGGCTTCATGACATAAAGGGAGCCAGGGAAAACGGAATCAGTTCTATTGGGGTACTCTATGGCTTTGGAAGCAAGGAAGAGCTGACAGAAGCAGGAGCCGGCAGCCTTGCAAAGGACCTGGAGGAATTAAAGGATATATTGTTAAAGGAATAAATGCTGATGCTGCTGAAAGAGAGTGGCATCCGTAATAAAAGCAATGCTGTTTCCTGCTCAGGCAGCTTAAGGGCCAGGCAGGAGTAAATACTAAATTATGCACCGCCATGAGCGGAGGAATGGAGGTAACTATGAGATTTATATCATGGAATGTAAATGGTTTAAGAGCATGTTTAAATAAAGGCTTTGAAGATTTTTTCAAAGAACAGGAGGCGGACTTTTTCTGCCTTCAGGAAACCAAGATGCAAAAGGAGCAGTGGGAGCATTCCTTTGAAGGCTATTATGAGTACTGGAACAGTGCGGTAAAGAAGGGCTATTCGGGAACTGCCATTTTTGCAAAGAAAGAACCCTTATCCGTAACCTATGGCCTTGGTATTGAAAAGCATGACCTGGAAGGCCGTGTCATTACACTGGAATATGACAATTTCTATCTGGTAAATGTTTATACGCCCAATTCCAAGAGAGAACTGGCAAGGCTTGATTACCGGATGGAATGGGAGGATGATTTCAGGGCCTATTTAAAAGAGCTGGATAAGAAGAAACCGGTAATTCTTTGCGGGGATTTAAATGTTGCCCATAAAGAGATTGATTTAAAGAATCCCAAGACAAATACCATGAATGCCGGCTTTACAAAGGAAGAACGTGAGAAGATGACAACGCTTCTGGAAAATGGCTTTGTAGATTCTTTCCGCTATCTCTATCCTGATGACATAGAGCGTTACACCTGGTGGTCCTACATGTTCCATGCCAGAGAGAAGAATGCTGGCTGGCGTATTGACTATTTTATAGTGTCGGAGCCATTAAAGGATAAGATTAAAGACAGCATTATTCATAAGGATGCCTTAGGCAGTGACCATTGTCCTGTTGAGCTGGATATAGAATTGTAATAGGAATATTTAAAATGCATTTTATTGCGGGCCATTTAACTCATGGAAGAGGGAAAACCAGGATACAGCTTATATGGACAGAAGAAAGATGTATTATAAAAGAAATATATAAATAAAAGAATAACTGAAAGAAAATTAAGGGAATGAAAGGCTGCCATTTGTAATTCTTTCAGCTTCTATACGGGCAGTGCCGGAAAACTGCGGCAGGAAAATATAAGCTATGAAAATCTACGATATAACCCAGGAGGTCTTTACGAGTGCCGTATATCCTGGAGATGAAAAGCCTTCCTATGTAAGGAACAGTTCCATGGAAAAGGGTGATGTCTGCAATGTTACGGTAATTACCATGTGTGCCCATAACGGTACCCATATGGATGCACCTTTCCATTTTGTAAAAGACGGGAAAACCATTGAGGAGCTCAATCTTTATCATTGCGTTGGAAACTGCACCTTGAAGGCCTTTGATAAACAGCCTTCAGCCGAGGAGCTGAGGGAAGTCCTAAAGCACAGCCAGAAAAAATTGCTTTTAAAAGGACCGGTGGTTATTTCCATGGAGCTTGCCAGGTGCATCCTTGAATATGACCTGGAGCTTATCGGAGTGGAAAGCCAGAGCGTGGCACCGTTAGAAGCACCAAGGGAAGTGCATGTGGAGCTTTTGGAAAAGGAAGTAGTCCTGCTGGAGGGGCTGAAGCTGGACGAGGCGGAAGAAGGGGAATACTTTCTGGTCGCCGCACCGGTTAAGCTCGGAGGCTGTGACGGAGCACCGGTAAGAGCAATATTAATGGAGCTGTAAGGCTGGTAAAAGGAGGATATGCTGCATGGATACCATGGAATTTATAGTAAATACAATAAAAGAGCTTGTGAATATTCCAAGCCCTTCCGGCTACACAAAGGAAGTAATGGAATACGTAAGAAATAAAGCGGAGGGATTCGGCTACGCTTGTGAATACAGCAAAAAGGGCGGAATGATAATATCAGTTCCGGGAAAAGAAAAGGAAACCTTGGGGGTTTCTGCCCATGTGGATACTCTGGGAGCCATGGTGCGTTCCGTATCAGCCAATGGCATGCTTAAGTTCACTCTGGTAGGCGGATTTACGATGCAGAGCATTGAAGGCAGCTATTGCAAGATACATACCAGGGAGGGAAAGACCTTTACAGGTACCATATTGTCAAAAAGTCCTTCGGTCCATACCTATGATGATGCAAGAACACTGGAACGAAGTGAAAAAAATATGGAGATACGTATTGACGAGCAGGTAAAAAATAAGGAAGAGGTACTTGCTTTAGGAATCAATACCGGAGATTATATCAGCTTTGATGCTAATTTTGAGTATACGAAAGCAGGCTTTATCAAGTCCAGGCATCTGGATGACAAAGCCTCAGTTGCAGTATTATTGGGCTTATTAAGGGATATGCAGGAAGAAAAAGTGGTGCCTCAGAAAAATTTAAAGCTTGTTATCAGCAACTACGAGGAAGTGGGATACGGTGCCAGCTGGCTTCCGGAGGATATCACGGAATTTTTAGCCGTGGATATGGGAGCCATGGGGGATGACCTGAATGGAAGTGAGTATGCCGTATCCATTTGTGCCAAGGACTCTTCCGGCCCCTATGATTATGAACTGACCAATAAGCTTATCAATATCGCAAAGCGCTCAGAGGTGGATTTTGTAATTGATATATTCCCCCATTACGGCTCTGATGTATCCGCAGCTCTCAGAGGAGGAAATAACATCAGGGGCGCCTTGATCGGACAGGGAGTACATGCCTCCCATGGCATGGAACGTACTCATATCAAGGGCTTGGAAAACACTCTGAAGCTGCTGGAGAAATTCATACTGGAAAAGTAGGCATAGTTTCCTGTACGCTTATAATGGAATTAATCACATTTCCCATATTGGCAATATCAACGATGCCATAACCCCAATCCGGGTTGGGATAAGTCTCATTAGGCCTTCGGCTTGCGCTTTGGGTGATGATTTTTTTCATAAGTGCATTACTCATCTGAGGAAAATTACCGTTTGTTACGCCCCATTCCAGGAGAAGGGATAAGACCCCTGCTATATAGGCGGAGGCAACACTGGTGCCGCTTACCTGGATGAACTTGTTGTCAAGATAGGGACTTAAGATATTAACGCCGGGAGCAGTGATATCTGGCTTTGGGAAGTTATTAACGGTATTGCCTTTGCTGGCGTAAAAGAAGAGAGTATTGTTTACCGGATTGTAAGCTGTGGCACATATCAGGCTGCTGTTGTTACCCGGAGCAACAATGGTAGTATTATTATTCGGTTCTAAAAAAGTTGTTCCTGCTGATAGAAAATTATGAATAGGAAGCCAGAAATGAAAGCGCATGGGCAGGTCGCCCTTGATGCCATAAACATAAAAATGCCAGTTTCCCGGGACAGGCTGATTGAAGCGCAAAACAATAAATTGCTCTGTGGAATAGGGCTCCTTGACCTGGCTGTCAGCAATGATGGTCATATTTTCAAGAGAATAAAGAATGCTGTTGCTGGTTGTCGGCGGTATCCTGGTAATGAACCCTCCGTCAGGGGCATACAGGTCAATCCAGAACCAGTTTGGGGCGGTTCCCCAAAACTGCATGGTAAATCCATAGGTATTTTCGCCAACGGTAAGAATAACATCGTCGAAAGCAGTGGGAGGCTTGATATCACCATAATAATGGCTTCCCCGGTTACTTTCATTGCCTGCTGCCACTGCGACAGCTCTTCCGTTTATTTCGCTGAAGGAAGCCAGAAATCTGCTTAAAGTCCGGTTACCCGTATGGTCGCTTTGGCTGGTGCCTATTCCTAAACAAATGATCAGCGGTTTATTATTTGCAAGAGCCAGCTGATGGAGGTAGACAACTCCGGTTATGATATCATTTTCCTGAAAACAGACAGCATCAGGGGGAATGGAGAAGAACTCCTTTATATAGGCTTTGGCAGGTTTTAATTTGACTACAGCAAAGATGATATCATCGGCAACACCGGAAAAACCAGATTCCGTGTTCTTTGATCCTCCGGCAATACCGGCCATCATGGTACCATGTCCAATGGTATCCATACTTGGAACTACTGCCAGGGGATTCTCTGCTTTTAAAGCTTCATTAATCATCCCATTATTGTATTCCGTACCATAGAAAAAGCCTTGTGGATAATTGCTGCTGTCGATGCTCTGGTCCCAGATGGTCAGTATCCTGCTGGTCCCATCTTCCTTTAAAAAAGTTTGGTTTCGGTAATCAATGCCGGTGTCAATAAATCCAATTATTACACCTTTACCGGAATAACCGTCTCCCACCTTAAAGGAAACCGGAAGATTCCTAATATTATAATCAAAGGTATCTTCATTTGCGTTTAACAAGCCAAAGCAGGCAGGGATTCGGTTATAGCCAAATCTATGGATACTGTCAAAGGTCATATTCTCAACTGGAATGTGGACGACGGATGAATCATCAAAGGTCAGACTTACAGAGGTATCAGGGTAGGTATTTACGATTTCATCTCTTTCTTGGTTAGAGACAATTAGATCTGCAAAATCATCACTTAGTATTTTAAACCGCTCGGATTCAGTCATAGGGCTACCTCTATAGACTATTTACTTCATTTATATGAAGGAAAGAAGAAGAACGGAACAAAAATATAAAAAGTTAATGAATCGGTTTCTTTCTGTATTTCTTTCCGGCAACTTCTACACTCCCAATGGTTATCAGAGCGTTGTTATCAAAGGAATGTACGATATTTTTGATCTTTGCGATTTCCAGACGGGATACAACAACATAAATGACATTCGTTGTCAATCTTGAGAAGCCGCCCTGGCCGTTTAACAGGGTCACACCTCTTCCCAATCTATCGATGATGGCCTGGGTAATATCTTCATTTCTATCGGAAACAATGGTAACAGCCTTGGACTCGTCCACACCTTCCACAACAATATCAATCATTTTAAAGGCTACGAAATAGGCAATAAGAGAGTACATAGCCCTGTCCCATCCATATACAAATCCCGCACCGCTTAATATAAATACATTAAAAAACATCACTATTTGTCCTATGGAAAAGCTGACTTTCTTATCCAGAATAATGGCAACAATCTCCGTACCGTCCAAAGAACCCCCTGCACGGATAATAAGACCTACGCCGGTACCGTTGATAATGCCGCCGAATACCGTTGCCAGAAAGATATCATGAGTAACACCGGGAATCGGATGGAGAAAGGAAACGCCGATGGAAAGACAGGTTACGGCAAAGGCAGTGGAGAGCACGAAGGTTTTCCCGATTTGCTTGTAGCCGATAATAAAAAAAGGAATATTTAAAGCGAATGTAAAGAGTCCCAGAGGTAATCCGGAAAGATAACTGGTAATAATAGATACGCCTATGATACCGCCGTCGATGATGTTATTGGGTATTAAGAAAATTTCCAGCCCAATGGATGATAAACATGCTCCGAAGATAATCATTAACATCCGAAAGACGATAGAAAGGTATTTGTGTTTGGTCTGTGTCATCCACTATCCTCCTATAAATTAGTTTTAATTTCATTTTAACATAGGAAAAAAGGGGAGACAAGAGAAAATTACAGAAAAGACACGGTAAACGCATAAAGGAAGTTTATGGAAACGGACGATGACCAAGAGGGGGGGTGGAGTTTTGTTACGCGAGAACCCTTATTTCACTAAAGCGGCAGAAGACGTAACTGGCAGGTAAATCAGCGCCAAACTCGCTGTAACAAATATGGCTGTGTCAGTTAACGAGCTCAAACAGTGGCGCTGTTTTACCTGGTCACGTTTCCTGCCGCTTAAGTGTCATAAGGAACCTCTTGAGACAAAACGCCAAAACACCCCCCTTGGTCATCTGTGCATATCCATTATTTGGTCTGTATCATCTATCCGCCGTTTCCGGTATTCCGTCGGACTTAGCCCAAGGTTTTTAAGGAATACCCGGGAAAAGGTCTTATAGGACTTAAAGCCCGTCTCAAAGCAGATATCAAGAACGGAGGAATCGGTAGAAAGCAGCAGGTCACAGGCCTGTGCAAGGCGTATTTTCTCCAGGTATTTGTGAAAATTTTCTCCAAGGAGCTGATGGAAGGAGGAGCTGATGTGGGAAGCACTCATGTGGAAGCCTTCGGACAGGTGCTTTAAGGTAATATCCTCCTGGTAGTGCTGGGATACATAGGTTATGATATCCCACATGCCGCTTTTCTGGCTTAAAATACGCTTTCCTTCTGCCAGGCTATTCTTATCCCCGCGGTTCCGGTCGTAGGTAATCAGGAGTTCCATGAGCTTGCTCTTAAACATCAGGGTACTCCATTTTTTACGCTGTGTGAGCTCCTTTTGCATGGAGTTTAAAATAGCTGTCAGCTCATTTGTTGTTTCTTCCCCAAAATCATTATAGGGAACCTTATCCATAGCCGCCTGGCTTAAAAGCTCCGTAAGGACCTGAAAATCCCCCTTTTTGTCATAAAAGCTCTCAAACTTGATGCTGCCTACAAAAACAGTTACCGGCTTTTCCGGGGCTACCTCGATTTCATGAATGTGGTGGGGAAACAAAAGAGTAAAGGTGCCGGGCTTTAAGATATGCTCTACTCCGTTAATCTTCTCCCGGGCACTTCCGCCCACGGTAAAATTGAACTCAATATAATTATGACAGTGAGGAAGTACATGCTCTTTGATATTGTCGACTCTCAGGGCAAAGGGAAGGTCTTCGCTGATCCACTGTTTATGGGAAACCAGTAACGGATTCATAATAATTTCCTCCTGCTTCTTTCCGGCAGCTTTAAAGAGAGCAGCCTGATTGTTATATATCATGAAAATAGAGATAAGGATATTTTCTATGGTCATTATAAAGTACAGCCTATTATAAGTCAAATACTGATTTCTGTCATGTGGGGTAAGTTTTTATAAATTAAATGGGAGATAAAATTTTGAGATATTCTTGGTAATAATGGCATGAAAAGAAGGACAGTCTTTATTATGATAAGGATAGCGATATTTTGTATTATTACATCATGAATTTAAGGAGGTAATTATGCCGTACTATTTGCAGAATATGAAAGACAGGCTGCCGGAAGTGCAAAAAAGGATAAAGGAATCCATATATGAAAAAAAAGCGCTCTTGGATATGACAGTCTGGATAACACCGGAGCCCGTACCCTTTCCGAACAGGACCACCGGTAAAGAAAAGAAGGTGACCGTAGGAGAAAGCTGGGGCGGACTCTTTGAATGCGGCTGGTTCCATTTTACGGGAACGGTCCCGGAAGGATTTGAAAACCCTGGGGAAAAGGGAGAAGATACGTTGAATTTTGAGACCTCGGATACCGAACCGGTACTGTTAATCGATATTAATGGTGAGCTATGCGTGGTGAATGAGGAGGGAAAGCCGGTAAGGGGACTTACCAATGTATCCTCGGAATATGATTATAATTTGGGAAGACCCGGAAAGACCGTTTACCGTTTTGACCGTGCTCTGAAAGCAGGAGAAACTATCGATTTGTGGGCGGATGCAGGCTGTAATGATCTCTTCGGAAAGTACCAGGACAGCGGGATTATAAGGGATGCCCATCTTGCTGTCTGCAACCGGGAGCTGGAACAGCTTTATTATGATGTTGAAGTACTTTATGAGCTGATGCTGAACCTGTCCGAGGAAAGTGCCAGGTACCACAGCCTCCTTCACAGCTTGAACCGGGCTGCCAATGAGCTTCATTTATATAACAATGAGGAAGCCCGCAGGGCAAGAGGAATCCTTGGCAAAGAGCTGGAGAAAAAGGGCGGGGATGCTTCCCTTAAGGTAAGTGCCGTAGGCCATGCCCATATTGACCTTGCGTGGCTGTGGCCCATCAGGGAAACTATCCGCAAAGGAGCAAGAACCTTTTCCACTGTTCTCAGGAATATGGAGAGGTATCCGGACTATGTGTTCGGAGCCAGCCAGGCCCAGCTATACCAATGGGTCAAGGAGTATTACCCGGCTCTTTATGAAGAGGTAAAGGAGCGGATTAAAGAAGGCCGCTGGGAGGTGCAGGGTGCCATGTGGGTGGAAGCGGATACCAATATATCCGGCGGTGAAGCCCTCATCCGGCAGGTACTTCTGGGTAAACGCTACTTTCAGGAGGAATTCGGGCAGGATATACGGAATCTGTGGCTGCCGGATGTCTTTGGATATACGGCGGCACTGCCTCAGATATTGAAGAAATCCGGAGTAGATTATTTTATGACCATAAAACTATCCTGGAGTAAATTCAACAGGCATCCCCATCATACCTTCTGGTGGGAAGGACTGGATGGCAGCCGGATTCTGGCACATATGCCGCCGGAGGGAACCTATAACAGCTCCGCAGCTCCCAGAGCGGTTAAAAAATCAGAGCAGGAATTCCTGGATAAGGGAGTCGGCGAGGAATGCCTTCTTCTGTTCGGAATAGGAGACGGAGGCGGAGGTCCGGGAGAAGAGCACCTGGAAAGGCTGAAAAGGGAGAAGGATTTAAATGGACTTGTTCCCATAAGCCAGGGACCTGCCCAGGGATTCTTCGACAGGATCAGCAGGGAAGCCTCCCTTTACAAGACCTGGAAGGGAGAGCTGTACCTGGAGTACCATCAGGGCACCTATACTTCCCAGGGCCGTAATAAAAGATATAACAGAAAGATGGAGCTTGCCTTAAGGGAGCTTGAAATCGCTTCCGTTTGGAATATAGTAAAGGCCGGCAGCAAAGAGAACAGCAGCCTGAAGGCTGGGGAAGCTCTATACCCTGCTGCATTCCTGGATAAGATCTGGAAGGAAACCCTCTTATACCAGTTCCATGATATTCTGCCAGGCTCCTCCATTTCCAGGGTGTACAACGAATCTCTTGAGAGATATAAGGAAATGCTGGAAGAGGTAGAAGCGGCAGTTAAGGAAAGGTATCAAGCTCTGGAAACCGGAAAGATACCGGAATCAGAGGGCCTTACAGCAACTCTTGAAGAAGAGGGCTTTGTCAGGATATTCAACCCCCTGTCCTGGGAACGTGAGGAATGGGTTCAGATAGGGGATAACTGGACAAAAGTGAAGGTTCCGTCAATGGGATACCGGGTATTTCCTGTTCCGGAGGGGAAGGGCAGTTCAGAGGCGGCACCGGACTCCCTGGCTGGTACTGCTGCCGGAAATCACTCTGCGGAGGATGCCTTTGCAAAGCTGCCGGATGGGGTGAAAACTCTGGAAAATGATATCTTTACTGTCGTATTTTCCGATGACGGATTTATTCAGTCTATCTATGACAAGGAAGAAAACCGGCAGGTTATACCGGAAGGTGAAAAGGCAAATAAGCTGGTGCTGTATGAGGATAAAGGCGATGCATGGGATTTCCCCATATATTATGACGAGGTTCCCGGCGAGGCGCTTATACTCACGGACAGCAAGGTTTACAGGGAGGGTCCTCAGCTTGTAAGGCTGAATCATTTCAGCACTCCCTCCGGTAAGTCGAAGCTGGAGCAGAAGGTGGTATTAAGGGATGGAAGCAGGCGTATTGATTTTATCAGTACAGCCCATTGGGAAGAAAGCGAAAAGATGCTTCGTACCTCCTTCCCTGTAAATGTTTCAGCTCAGGAAGCTACCTGTGAAATCCAGTTTGGCAATATCAAACGGCCGACTCACTCGAATACCTCCTGGGATATGGCAAAATATGAGGTCTGCGCTCATAAGTGGGTGGATATCTCCCAGGGAGATTATGGCACCGCACTTCTAAATGATTGTAAATACGGACATAAAGTAAGAGATAATGTATTGGATCTGAACCTGTTAAGAAGTACAGCATATCCTGACATCAATGCGGACAGGGGAAGCCATGAATTTACCTATTCCCTGTACCCTCATAAGGGAGACTATATCGAGGGCGGAGTAGTAAGGGCAGGCTATGAGCTGAACGTACCCCTTACTATTCTTCCGGCGGACCATAGTATTACACCAGAATCAGAATCCCTGGTAATAGTCGATGTAAAGAATGTCATTGTCGAATCTGTCAAGAAATGTGAAGACAGCGATGACTTGATTCTGCGCCTGTATGAATGCCATGGCAGAGGAGCCAGGGCCAAGGTGCAGCTGGGCTTTAAGGTAAGAGATATCGTATTGGCAGACTTAATGGAAAATGAAATAAGCCAGAAGGGTCTTACGAAAGACGCCGGGGAAAAAGATTCCTGTACACTGGAATTTAAGCCCTTTGAGATACAAACTTTGAAGGTATCCTTATAGGCGGCAGAAAATCAATTAAAGCAGCTGCAGTTTCCGGCTTAAGAGCTTTAGAGCAACAGGATGATATTTATTAGAATGATATCTGTACCGATATGACCGGCCGGGAACAAACGGCTTCATGCCTTCTATGTTTCACTTTCGGCCTTTGTGGCAGAGCGTAAACATAGAAGGTTTTTTAATAGCGATTTTGGTGTAAGGCTTTTAAGATTAATGATACTTAAATATTTTACAAGTGGGATGGCGGCATTTTGTATTTGTTTCGGTATATGAAAGTGTTATAATAATGAATATATGAAAACAGCAGAGCTGGATGGAATAATCAGTGAGTGCAAGTCTAAAGCACAGGGAGCCATGCTATGAGCAGAATATTAATTATAGAGGATAATAAGGACGTGAACTTTATGCTTTCTGAGACCTTATCGGAAGCCGGCTATGAGGTTTGTCCGGCTTATACAGGAATAGAAGGAGTCAATAAAGCCAAATCGGAAGAATTTGACCTGATGCTGTTAGATATCATGCTTCCCTATAAGAGCGGAGATGTAGTCCTGAAGGAGGTTCGTGTATTTTCGGATATTCCGGTCATTATTATCTCTGCAAAGGATATGGTCCATACAAAGATTGAAATGCTGAAGCTTGGAGCGGACGACTATATAACAAAGCCCTTTGATTTGGGAGAAGTAGCCGCAAGAGTTGAGACTCTTCTCAGAAGAATCCAGAAGCAGAAGGAAAAGGTGCAGACATACAGCTTTAAAGAGCTTACCCTGGATTGCAATGCAAAACGCTTCTTTGTAAAGGAAGGGGAGGTAGAGCTTACAGCCAAGGAATATCTTATAATGGAGCTGTTTTTAAGGAACCAGGACAGGATATTTACCAAGGCCAAATTGTATGAAACCATCTGGGGAGAAGAGTATCTTGGAGATGACAATACCGTAAAAACCCATATCAGTAATTTAAGAAATAAAATAAAGAATGGGAATACGAAGGAAGAATATATCGAAACTGTCTGGGGGCTTGGATACCGTTTGAATAAAAGTGTAAAATAGTTTCTTATCACTTTCTTATTCATAAGCCTCCGTTTCTTAACCTTTTCTAAACCTTTGCCGGATATACTGAAGTCATGAAAGGATGAGTGAGGACATGAAAGGAAAAGAATATATTTTAAGAACAAACAGCCTCTCAAAAAGCTATCATGGCTGCAGGGTATTGCAAAAGGTATCCATAGACCTGGAACCTGGCAGGATATACGGTTTAATCGGTCAGAACGGTGCCGGAAAAACAACGCTGATGCGTGCCATTACCGGGTTGACCTTTCCGGAAGAAGGAAGCATAGAGCTGTTCGGGCAAAGGGGGAAAGACTTGCCGGAGGAAAGAAAACGCATAGGCTCCATGATTGAATACCCCAGTATTATCCCCTATATGAGCGCCGGTGAGAATCTCACCTATTATAAGACCCTGCGCGGCATACCGGGTAAAGCCCTGGTAGGGGAACTGCTGGCACTTGTGGGTTTAAAGGATACGGGAAGGAAGGCTGCCAGAAATTTTTCCCTGGGAATGAAACAGCGCCTGGGTATTGCCATTGCTTTAATCGGGAATCCGGATTTACTGATTCTGGATGAGCCCATTAATGGCCTTGACCCATTAGGCGTAATCGAGATAAGAGAATTGATCAAGAGGCTCTGTGAGGAACGGCATATGACGATTCTTATCTCCAGCCATAATCTGCCGGAGCTTTATCAGACAGCAACGGACTATATTATTATCCACCATGGGAGTATTAAGAGAGCCATAACTCAAAAGGAATTAGAGGAAAACTGCAAGCACCATATCCTGATAGGAAGTATGGAGCCTGAAAAAGTGGTAAATGTCATAGAGATGCAGCTGCATACGGATAAATATAAGGTTATGCCCGATAAAACAGTGAAATTATATGACTGCCTGGATGAGAAGGAAACCGTAGCAAAAGCGTTAATGGACAGTGGAATCATAATGACAAGCTTTACGGTTCAGGGAGATACTCTGGAGAATTACTTCCTGTCAGTAATCGGAGGTGAGGGAAATGCTTAATATGATCTATGCGGATATCTATAAGATGTTGAAATCAGGTTCCATTAAAATCTTATTTGCCATAACGGTTTTGACCTCCCTGCTTATGGCAGTAATGGGAAATGCCATAGCAAATGGCAGGCTGAGTGCCGAGTTTGGAGGAATTGCCTTTCTTTTCTCGGATGTTAATGTTATAAGTATTCTTGGCGGGGTAATAGCAGGTATTTTTATCTGCAGTGACTTTGAAAACAAAACAATCCATGAAGCAATTGCCTGCGGCTGCAGCAGAGGAAAGATTGTTATCAGCAAGGCAGTGGCATTTTTCTGCGGAATAGTGGTTCTGCTGCTTCCTTATGGGGCGGCCACAGGCATCGCCTTAAGCCTTGGAGGAAATTACAATCCCGGAAAGGATTCCCTGGGCTTTTTCTATCTGCTTGCAAAGGAATCCGGTGCTGTTCTGAAGGGAGCGGACCTGCCGAAGCTTATTCTGGTTATGATAGCTCTGATTATGGTACTTGCGTCACAGTTAAGTGTCTGTATACCCTTAGCACTTCTATTGAAGAAGCCGGTGCTTGTTGTGGGATTATACTACGGAATCTCTATAATGAGCGCACAGTTACTGGGACTTGCCAGAAATCATGAAATCTTTGATAAGATATATGCCCTTACACCCTTTGGAGGAGAATATCTGTTTATGAATTTAAAAACCGGAATGGGAGATGTGGGGAAATCCCTTGCTGTCAGCCTGGTCTTTATCCTTTTGGTACTTGGAATTACAGCGGGAGTATTTCGCAAAGCAGAAATAAAGTAGAAGCAGTTTGAAAAGGGGAAAGGAAGGAGGAGGCGAAAGAGATGAATATACCAGTTATAGTGCTTACTGCCATTATTGTTCTGCTGATTCTATATATCTATCTTCTGAAGCGGCAATTTAAGAATATCAACCGGCAGCTTGACAAGCGGCTCAATAAGCATACAAGGCAGCCGGTCAGCGTGGAATTCATCAACCGCCAGCTGAATCAACTGGTAATTAATATCAATAACTGCTTAAAGGCGGAGGAAAACCTCCGCCTTACCTGCATCAGGGACGAAAAAAAGTTCAAGGAATTAATTGCAAATATATCCCATGACCTTAGAACACCCCTTACTGCTATAAAAGGTTATCTGCAAATGCTTGATAATGGGGAGCTGTCCTGTGAACAGCAGATGAAATTAGATGTTGCCGTAAAATACACAAGGGAGCTGGAGCAGCTGATTTCCCACTTTTTTGAGTATTCCTGCCTTATTTCGGCGGAAGATGAACTTAAGCTGGAAAAAATAAATCTGACCAACCTCATGACAGAATGCCTGGCGGAAGCAGTTCCATCCTTTGAGGAGCAGCATTTGATATTGGATTTTATAGAACCAAAGGCTATTTTTGTTTTAGGCGATAAGGAAAGCCTCCTTCGGATTATTCAGAATCTGATTCGCAACTGCAGGCAGCATGCCAGAGATAGGGTTGAAGTTCAGCTTTTAGAGGAAAATGAACAGGCTGTCATGTCCTTTTGCAATTATATGGAAAAAGATTCGGACCTTGACCCTGGCAGGATGTTTGAACGATTTTATACCGGTGATAAAGCAAGAGTAAGCCAGTCCGGCCTGGGACTGGCCATTGTGAAAATCCTTGCAGAGCAGATGGGGGGCGGTGCCGCTGCCGCATTGGAAGAGGTCAGGCTTGAAATCAGGGTAATGCTTCCCTTATTTCGGGATGAGGGATAATGACACCTGTTCTTTATGATAATTCACCTAGCGATTCCATTAATTCTTACCTGTTCTAGTAATTCATTTATATGATATTGATAAATTACACTCTTAGATTTTGATGTCTTAAATCTAAACTGGTTGTTTCCTTATGCAAAACCTTGAACGGCCTACAGAAAAATAAAATACCTTCCGACCCTTTTTTTATAGGCGGCATAGCTGCCTACAAAAGTACTCTCTAAATATTTTTCTTCTTCCAGTATTTGAAGGTGCATCATTAGGATTGTAAAAACAGCGGCTATAAGCATAACCATATTTCCAAAAGTCAAGCATGCACCTATATATGTCAGGTCAAATCCTAAAAAAGCAGGATTTCTGCTTACTTTATAAATACCCGAAGTAACCATCTCCGTTTTGTCTTTGTCCGGTATCCCGGCTCTCCAGCTATCCCTCATAGTGGCCATGGCAATGATAAAAAGACAGGTGCCCAGACCGGACAGCACTAAACCGGTTAACCTTATTGGCTGGCCTGTAAACATGGAAACATTTAATATTGCGCTGATAAACATAATGGCAGCAATAAGAACAGTGGATATTTTTAATAAGCTTTCAACTATAACAGCTTTCTTGGATTTATTGCCTTTACCTAATTGATTGGTTTTAATGCCTTTTCTTTTTTGATTCAGGAGTTTATAAAAATAAGCGGTGTAAAATAAGATGACCTCTATAATCCCAATTAGTTGTATCATAGTAAACCTCCCTTTATGATTGGTTGAATAATTGAGTAACTGTTCAACTAAGAATATTATATTCATTATTTTCTAACAATGTCAAGTGAAATTGTAGTTTGTTAATTTAAAATTGTTACAGTACGGACTTCCTTGCATTTAAGTTTTGGGAAACGGACGATGGTTTTTGGTTCCGTTCAGGCATTTTCTTGTTCGGAGCTGCTAGCTCCTGTTCCGATTCCACTAAAATGCCAGCCGTTATTCCTGGAAGGTTAAATTGCACCAAACTCGCTTCACATTTACTGGGTATATTAACACTGTGAGCTCAGACACTGGTGTAATTTAACCTAGTCATAACGGCTGCCATTTAAGTGTCATATGGAACCCCTCAATAGAAAATGCCTGAACGGAACCAGAAACCATCTGTACTTTAACTTAAAATTACTGTGAATAAATGTGCAAGGATGAACGGTAACTCATAAGTTAATTCGGATTCAAAATGTTATGTTTAGAAAAATGTTTTGCATTTTTATACCCTAAATATAAGTGGAAGAAATCTGAGATTAGCTTCTTACACCTGTAACAAATTTATATTAGTATAGAACAGAAAATATCATTGAACCAATGGAAAAACATAGCATCTGGTTATTGAATTAGATATAATAACGGCATAGATAAAATTTTTTAAAATACTTGCATTTGCTAATTATAAATGTTATAGTAGTTATAGAACAAACTAAAATTCAAAAAAAATAACTTTAAAGGGGGTTATTGTATGAATATCAGCAAATTTACTCAGAACTCCGTTCAAGTGGTGCAGAACTGCGAAAAGCTTGCCATGGATTTCGGTCATCAGGAAATTGATGAAGAACACCTGCTCTACAGCCTTCTTACCATAGAGGACAGCCTTATATTGAAGCTTCTTAAGAAGATGGAGATAGTAGGGGAAGTGTTTACCGCACAGGTAGAAGGCCTGCTGAATAAGAGGCCCAAGGTATCCGGCGGACAGATTTATATCAGCAATGATTTGAATAAGGTTTTAATTTATGCAGAGGATGAAGCAAAGAAAATGGGGGATGATTATGTCTCCGTAGAGCATCTTTTCTTAAGCCTCTTAAAGCAGCCCAACAAGACATTAAAAGAATTATTTAAAACCTTCGGGATTACGAAGGAAGACTTTCTTAAAGCCCTTCAATCCGTAAGAGGGAATCAGAAGGTTACCTCCGACAACCCGGAAGGGACTTATGATACCCTGGAAAAGTACGGCTCCGATTTGGTGGAAAGAGCCAAGGAACAAAAGCTTGACCCCGTTATCGGAAGGGATGGGGAAATCCGTAACCTTATCCGTATCCTCTCCCGTAAGACCAAGAACAATCCGGTGCTTATCGGGGAGCCGGGTGTCGGTAAAACTGCTGTAGTCGAAGGGCTTGCCCAGAGAATTGTCAGAGGCGATGTGCCGGAGGCTTTGAAAAACAAAAAGGTATTTGCCCTTGATATGGGAGCGCTGGTTGCCGGGGCAAAGTACCGCGGCGAATTTGAAGAGAGGTTAAAGGCAGTACTGGAAGAAATCAAAAACAGTGATGGTGAAATCATCCTCTTTATTGACGAGCTTCATACCATAGTAGGAGCTGGAAAGACGGAAGGCTCCATGGATGCCGGCAATATGTTAAAGCCCATGCTTGCCAGAGGGGAGCTTCACTGTATTGGAGCCACCACCCTAAACGAATACCGTATGTATATTGAAAAGGATGCGGCTCTTGAGAGACGTTTCCAGCCGGTAATGGTGGATGAGCCGACTGTGGAGGATACCATTTCCATTCTAAGAGGTCTGAAGGACCGCTATGAGGTATTCCATGGAGTGAAGATCACAGACAGTGCCCTGGTTTCCGCAGCAGTCCTGTCCAACCGCTATATATCCGACCGTTTTCTGCCGGATAAGGCAATTGATCTGGTGGATGAAGCCTGTGCTTTGATTAAGACAGAGCTGGATTCCATGCCCACAGAACTGGACGATATCAGCAGGCATATCATGCAGCTTGAGATTGAAGAAGCTGCCCTGAAGAAGGAGACAGACCGTTTGAGCCAGGAAAGGCTTGAGAATTTAAGCAAGGAGCTGGCGGAGACCAAGGAGCTCTTTGCTGCCGGAAAGTCCAGATGGGACAATGAAAAGACTGCTGTTGAGAGGGTACAGAAATTAAGAGAGGAATTAGAAAGCCTTAACAATGAAATAGAAATCGCAGAAAGAAAATATGACCTGAATAAAGCTGCAGAACTAAAATACGGCAGGCTTCCCCAGATTACAAAGCAATTGGCGGAGGAGGAAGAAAAGGTAAGAAAGGAAGAGCATACCCTGGTTCATGAGAATGTTAGCGAGGAAGAAATCGCAAAGATAGTTTCCCGCTGGACCGGTATTCCCGTTGCCAAGTTAACGGAAAGCGAGAGGGCAAAAACTCTCCATCTGGATGCGGAGCTTCATAAGAGGGTAATGGGACAGGATGAAGGAGTTCAGCTGGTATCCGATGCCATCCTTCGTTCCAAGGCAGGAATCAAGGACCCTACAAAGCCAATCGGTTCTTTCCTTTTTCTGGGACCTACCGGTGTCGGTAAGACGGAGCTTGCCAAGGCTTTGGCAGCAGCCCTTTTTGACAATGAGCAGAATATGGTGCGTATTGATATGAGTGAATATATGGAGAAATACTCTGTCTCCAGACTTATCGGAGCGCCTCCGGGATATGTGGGATACGAGGAAGGCGGACAGCTCACGGAGGCAGTCAGAAGAAAGCCCTATTCGGTAGTTCTGTTTGATGAGATTGAAAAAGCCCATCCCGATGTCTTTAATGTCCTGCTGCAGGTACTGGATGACGGACGTATTACGGATTCCCAGGGCAGAACGGTGGACTTTAAGAACACAATTCTTATTATGACCTCCAATATCGGCTCGACCTACCTTCTGGACGGTATTGATGAAGCCGGCAACATTATGGAGGGCTGCAAGGACCTGGTCATGAATGACCTGAGAAATCATTTCAGACCGGAATTTCTTAACAGGCTGGATGAGATTATTCTGTTCAAGCCCTTAACGCCAAAGGATATCAGAGGCATTATTGACCTCCTCATAATGGAACTTAATAAGAGGCTCTCAGACAGGGAAATTACCATTGAGCTTACGGAGGCAGCCAAGGATTTTGTAGTAAAGGAAGCCTATGACCCGGTATACGGAGCAAGGCCTCTTAAAAGGTATCTGCAAAAGAATGTGGAGACCTTAAGTGCCAGATTAATTCTAAGTGATGAAGTAGACACCGAGGATACCATTCTGATTGATGTCAGAAATGATGCCTTAACAGGCAGTGTAAAGCGGAATATGTAAATAATGGTTTTTCGTGCATTTCCAAAATAGATAGTATATAATACCCATAGGTATATCGCCAGAGACAGCAGGCAG
This sequence comes from Anaerocolumna jejuensis DSM 15929, assembly GCF_900142215.1. Classification (GTDB taxonomy): domain Bacteria; phylum Bacillota; class Clostridia; order Lachnospirales; family Lachnospiraceae; genus Anaerocolumna; species Anaerocolumna jejuensis. The sequence continues at coordinate 20,442 of NZ_FRAC01000016.1, forward strand.
TAAAGCAGTACCGGCGATTAGGGGGAAAAAGGTGACAAATTTAGAGAAATTACTATCTGCTGTGAAAAGGACACATGTATATATACAGACTCATAATTATCCGGATCAGGATGCCCTGGGTTCAGCCTTTGGCCTGGCAGCCCTTTTAAAGGAAAAGGGTGTTGACTCTACTATCTGCTACAGCGGTCAGATAGATAAATTAAATACCCAGAAGATGGTAGAGCTGATTCCCATTCCTGTCTGTATAGGGGAGGGGCTTCCGATGACGGAAGAGGATGAAATCCTTCTTGTGGACTCTCAGGAGGGGAATATCAATGTAAAGAAATTTCCGGGAAGGATAATTGCCTGCATTGACCACCATCCCAGACAGCAGACAGAGAAATACCGCTTTGCTGATATCCGCAGCGATGTCGGTTCCTGCTGTGCTATCATAGGGGATTATTTTCTGGAAAATGGGATTGAACCGGAAGAAGCAGTTGCCACAGCCCTTGCCTATGGAATTAAAATGGATACGGCTAATTTAACAAGAAATGTTTCCGAATTGGATATTGAAATCTTTCACTATCTTTTTGATAAAATAGAATCGGAGAAGCTGAATGAGCTGGAGGGCAGCTCCTTAAGGAAAGAGGACTTAAATGCCTATAAGGAAGCTATCAGCAATTTAAAAATCTATGGCAGGCTTGGAATCGTCAGGATAGGGGACGATTACTCCGAGGCTATCCTTGGCAGTATTTCCGATTTTTTGCAGACTCTTTCCGAACTGGATATAACCCTTGTTTATGGCTACCGGGTTGGAGGGCTTAAATTCTCCATCCGCAGCGGAACACCCTTAGTGGATGCAGGCAAGGCAATTAAGGCTGCCCTGCGAGGTGTTGGTGACGGCGGCGGGCATGCAGTAATGGCAGCCGGCTTTATACCGGAGCTTCAGGGAGAGGCTGAAATTGCGGATATGTCTTCCCTGGTGGAACAGCGGCTGATTCAGTATGTCCACAAAAAATTGATTGACGTATAAGCATTTGCGTGCTATAATACCTACGGTACATTTATCTGGATTAAGCATCTGGAGCAAGGGAATAATTACGGAATATAGCTAATATGTGATATTAGAGCTCTCTGTCCTAAAAGACCAAGAGCTTTTTTTATGGGTTTAAGCTCCTTTTATTAATGAATATCTTTTGCAGATGCTTATAGCGGTTTTGAAACTATATGGGGACTAAGACTGGTAATTAGCGGAATACTAATACTACTTATAAACAGATTTTAGGAGAAAATACACAGCCGCAGCAGGATAAGGACTGAAAGAATTCAAGATTAGAAAGGGTAATATATTTATGCAGACAGTTAAATTTGAAGAATTAGGAATCAGCGATGCGATATTAAAGGCCATTTTAGAGATGGGCTTTGAAGAAGCCTCTCCCATCCAGGCCAATGCCATACCGGTCATGCTGGAGGGAAAGGATATTGTAGGCCAGGCCCAGACAGGAACCGGTAAGACAGCAGCCTTTGGGATTCCGTTGTTAGAGAAGATCGATCCAAAAGACAAGCATTTACAAGCGGTGGTTTTAAGCCCTACCAGGGAGCTTGCCATTCAGATAGCGGAGGAAATCAGAAAGCTTGCTACCTTTATGCATGGAATTAAGGTACTTCCCATATACGGAGGACAGGACATTTCGAAACAGATCCGTTCCTTAAAGGCCGGTACACAGATTGTTATCGGTACTCCGGGCCGTGTAATGGACCATATGAGAAGAAAAACCGTTAAGTTTGATGAAGTAAAGCTGATAGTGCTGGATGAAGCAGATGAAATGCTTAACATGGGCTTTCGTGAAGATATTGAAACAATCCTGAAGGATGTTCCGGAGGAAAGGCAGACAGTATTATTCTCAGCAACCATGCCGAAGCCTATTATGGACATTGCAAAGACCTATCAGAAGGATGCCCAGATTATAAAGGTGGTTAAGAAGGAACTTACGGTTCCGAAAATTGAGCAGTATTACTATGAAGTAAAGCCCAAGAACAAGGACGAGGTGCTTTGCAGACTGCTTGATATGTATGATCCCAAGCTTTCACTGGTATTTTGCAATACCAAGAAGCAGGTGGATGAGCTGGTATCCGTTCTCCAGGGAAGAGGATATTTTGCGGAAGGCCTTCACGGCGACTTGAAGCAGCAGCAGCGTGACCGTGTAATGCACAGCTTCCGGAACGGAAAGACAGAGATTCTGGTAGCAACGGATGTGGCCGCCAGAGGAATTGACGTGGATGATGTGGAGGCAGTATTTAATTATGATGTGCCTCAGGATGATGAATATTATGTACACCGTATCGGAAGGACCGGAAGAGCAGGAAGAACCGGAAGGGCCTTTACCCTTGTAGTTGGCAAGGAAGTCTATAAATTAAAGGATATCCAGAGATATTGCAAGACAAAGATACTGGCACAGCCCATTCCTTCCATTAATGACGTTACAGCAGTAAAAGCAGAAAAAATCCTGGACCGCGTCCAGAAGATCATTGCAGAAGATGATTTATCCAAAATGATAGAAATCATCGAGCAAAGAGTCAATGCAGAGGATTGTACGGCTCTTGATATTGCGGCAGCTTTTCTGAAGCTTTCCATGGGAGACGAAAACGAGCAGATTGAAGAGAAGGCTTCCTATGAAGATTATGGCGATACAGGAGCGGAAGCCGGAATGGTAAGGCTCTTTATCAATATCGGAAAGAAGCAGAATACAAGACCGGGAGATATCTTAGGCGCTATTGCCGGAGAGACCGGAATGCCGGGTAAATTAATCGGTTCCATTGATATGTACGATAAGTATACCTTCGTTGAGGTGCCAAGAGAATATGCAGGCGATGTAATCCAGGTAATGAAGGATGCGAAAATAAAAGGTAAGAGTATTAATATAGAGCCGGCAAACAGGAAATAACAAGCCGTCGCTGCCTTGCGGCGGGTTAAGATACAAGGGCTGCAGCATCGGATATAAAACATAGTACTTTATGTATATGGTTTATATGGTGCTGCAGCCCTTTTACTGTTAATTATTTGTCCAGGAGGCCGATAATTCCGGAAAATATCATGCCAAGTCCGATAATAACTACGATGATTCTTGCAACTACCCGGGGATTCTTATAGAACGGAAGTTTATATTCGGCCTGGTCTTCTTCAGTTTCTATAGCTTCTTTATCTATGCTCTCATTTTCAACAGACTCTTTATCTGGCTCAAGGCTGCCGATTAAATCCAGGGCTGCTTCATAGTCTTTTCTATCAACATATATGTCTTCCCCATAAACGGAATAACCCATATATACATTCATGTATCCGCCTGCTCCAATATCCTTTTTAAAGCAGGGAATATTATTATTTATAAGCAAATTCATAATAAGTCCGGCATCAATGTCGTTGGCAGCAGATGTGACCTTTACAGGATCTGAGGCAGCAGAATACACCTCGTCATCTTCAGGCAGCTGAGCCGTCAATTCTTTTTTACAATCCGGGCACACCGTTATACCGGATTCATATTCCTTTTTACAATTTGGACAATACATAATAAGTTGTACCTCCCTGATCTGAAAATTTACGTTCACATTTAATTTATTTCTTTCTGATTAGTTACTAACTATTTATGCTACCTATTTATACTAACCATTTTGCTGCTAACTAATTTGTTACTACCTATTTTATTATTGACTATTCTATTACTGACTATTTTATTACTGATTACTTTGTTTCCGCCTATTTATTCCCAGCTATTTAAATCTTAACATTAAGTATAGATTTTGTGTACCCCTAATATTCCTTTTAGAAAAATATTTTATTATTTTAGAACAACGACTCTTCGAGGGACAATAAAAGAAAATAATAAAAGCAGAATGGAGTGGCATACTAAAGTATGGATTTTTGTAATAAGTCGGGAAATGCGCAAGCATTCAAATAAAATGCACTATTAATGCGCTATAAAAGAAACATAAAATGTGCATAAAAAGTAAAATACCGGCTTGTTTTAGGTATAAAATATGATATAATTAAGTGAAAAAATTCAAAGGAAGGATGGTATTTATCGTGTTTATCAAAGAAGTTAAAGATAATCTGGTTCATAATATAATTCCCTTCTGGGAAAGTTTAAGAGATAATCAATACGGTGGTTATTACGGATTTTATGATTTTGACCTGAATTTGCACAAGGAAGCAACAAAGGGTGTGATTTTAAACAGCAGAATTTTATGGTTCTTTACCAATGCATACACAACTTTGGGGGACGAAGAATGTTTAGACCATGCAAACCATGCATACCAATTCTTAAGAGATTTCTGTTTGGATAAGGAATACGGCGGGGTATACTGGTCCATGTCTTATGACGGAAAACCGGAAGATTCCACAAAACATACCTACAATCAGGCATTTGCAATTTATGCTTTATCTTCCTATTATGGTGCGACAAAGAATCCGGAGGCTTTAAAACTGGCCTATGGCCTCTTTGAATTAGTTGAAGCGAAATGCAAGGATTCCGTAGGTTACCTGGAAGCCTTTGATCGTTCTTTTGAACCTGTTGATAATGAAAAATTGTCCGAAAACGGCCTTATGGCAAGTAAGACCATGAATACACTGCTCCATGTGTTTGAAGCCTATACGGAACTGTACCGTGTGGACGGCCAGGAAAAAGTGGGCAGCTGCCTGAAATGGATGCTGGACCAGTTTGCGGAGGTCTTGTTTAATCCTGACCGCCGAATCCTGGAGGTCTTCTTTGATGAAAATATGAAGAGTTTATCGGATCTGAATTCTTACGGACATGATATTGAAGCCTCCTGGCTTATTGACCGGGGCTGTGAAGTTCTGGGGGATGAAGCTTATACGGCTAAGCTTCGGAAAGTTACCGATGCCTTAAGAGAGCATATTTTAGAAGAGGGCTTTGACGGTACATCCTTAAATAATGAATGTTTTAAAGGTGAGGTCGATACCACAAAGATCTGGTGGGTTGAAGCAGAGTCGGTCTTAGGCTATATTAACGGTTATCAGAAAGATCCTTCCAAAAAGGAATATCTTGATGCGGCAGCGAAAATATGGAATTTTATTAAGGAATTTATGATTGATAAACGAAGGGGTTCCGAATGGTTTTATGACCTGAATAAAAAGGGTGAGCCGGTAAGCCGGAGAGAAATTGTGGGCCCCTGGAAATGCCCTTATCATAACGGAAGAATGTGCTTTGAAGTAATAAAGAGAAATGTAGACTGGTAAAAAGAATTAGTTTGAGAAAGGCAGGGTCCTGAAATGCATCCGAATTATTATGTACAATTGGAAAAGTATAATAAGCTGATCAGCAAAAAGAATGAAGTAAGCCCCATCTATAATGGAATATATGACCGTTATATCAATCCGGTTTTAACCAACGAACATATACCGGTATTCTGGAAATATGATCTGAATGAAGAAAGCAACCCCTATTTTATGGAACGGCTGGGAGTAAATGCCGTATTCAATTCCGGAGCCATTGAATTAAACGGCAAGTACTACCTGGTGGCACGTATCGAAGGAAATGACAGAAAATCCTTCTTTGGCGTGGCAGAAAGCGACAGCCCGGTAGACGGATTCAAGTTCTGGGATTATCCTGTCTTGCTTCCCGATACCTGCAAGGAAGAGACCAACGTTTATGATATGAGACTTACCAAGCATGAAGACGGCTATATCTATGGTGTATTTTGCTCGGAGAGCAAGGACACTGCCAGCTCTGATTTATCCGCAGCAAAGGCAGAGGCAGGAATTGTGCGTACCAAGGATTTAAAGAACTGGGAAAGACTTGACAATCTAAAGACCTTAAATTCTCCCCAGCAGAGAAATGTAGTACTGCATCCCGAATTCATCAATGGAAAATATGCCTTTTATACCAGGCCCATGGATGACTTTATTAATACAGGCTCCGGCGGCGGTATCGGCTTTGGATACTGTGATGATATCACTCACGCAGTGATCAATGAGGAAATTATTACAAGCGAAAGAAAATACCATACGATTACAGAGGCTAAGAATGGAGCAGGTGCTGTTCCTATCAGGACGGAAAAGGGCTGGATACACATAGCTCACGGTGTTCGAAATACTGCGGCAGGCCTTCGCTATGTAATCTATGTATTTGCAACAGATTTAATAGACCCTGCCAAGGTGATAGCCGAGCCCTCCGGCTTCTTTATCGCGCCCCTTGGAGAAGAAAGAGTAGGAGATGTTTCTAACGTAGCATTTACAAATGGTGCTATCGCAAGAGACAATGGAGAGGTGTATATTTATTATGCTTCTTCTGATACAAGGCTCCATGTTGCTTCCACATCAATTGATAAACTCATAGATTATACCTTTCATACACCGGTCGACCCCTTACGTTCGGTGGATTGTGTAAAACAAAGGTGTGAGCTTATCACAAAAAATCTGGAGTATTTAAAATAATACTGGCTTTAATAGTGCCGAATCAAAAGAACCGCCCCTTTATGCGAAAGCCTTGGGGCGGTTCTTTTGGATGAATTTATACAAATTGGGAGTAGGGGAGGCTTTTACTTTATTTAATGCTGATAACATATTATCCCGTATCCCATCGGTTACATGGGTGTAGCGGCACATCGTTCTGCCCTGAATGTATTGTAAAACGTATCGACAGGCAAAATAGGTTAAAAAATGTTTATCTCTCACGTTTACATTTGTAACTTATTTTACTCTTTATATAACGAATGCATTCAAAGCGAAATTAAAAATTCAATTTTTTTAAAAATGGTGGCTGGGTGGGTATGTGAAAAAATCATTAAATAATTACTCAAAACAGTATAACAATTAGGGAGTTGTTAAGTCTGTTTATCCCTTGGGTAAAATTTAATGGCAAAAAATCAATTATGCGAGGAGATTAATTATGCCAGATTTATCTTTAGGCACCGCTGGTGCAAAAATAATCAAGGATTCTGAGGGATTTTGCTTGAAATTTTATGCAGATCCCAATGGGTATCCAACAGTTGGATGGGGACATTTGATAACAAAAAAGAAAAAATATACCGCAAATACGACAGGTGATCCAAATGATTCTATTCTAACTAAAAAAGAAGCTGATGATTTATCAAAATTTTTAAAGTTAGATTATACCTCACCAATTTCACAAACTAAAGCAGATGACTTATTCTCTAGTGATACTTCAGATGCTGTAGACGATGTAAATGCGTTAAAGCTTCCATCAGGTGCTAAATTCTCACAGTCTCAATTTGATGCGCTGGTTTCGATGAGATTTAATTGTGGTATTGTAGTGCTAAAATCTAATGATGTGGTAACTATGCTTAAAGAACCAAAGATATACCCAACTTACGCAGACAAGCTTTCAAAAACTGAAAGTGATAAGTGTTCAAAATTAGTCAGCAAAGCATTCTCATATGACGAAAGTTTAAAAGAGAGGAGAAACAAAGAAGCAACTTTATTTTGTAGCGGCCAGCAATACACCCACAAATACCCAGTATATTCATTGTAATTTGTAAGTGTTTAAAGTATGTCATATATAAAAAGAATTCCGGTATGGTACAATTAGCACGCTAACCTCGGAGTTCTTTTTTATTTACTTTCACCCTGCATTTCTAGCAATGCCTTTGACTAAGGCAGATAGGCATCTATCAATTCTGGATTATTGGATATGAGAAGTCAGATACACCAAAGATCACTTTGATGCTTAATTCATTTAATCAGAGACTCTTTCAAGCTCAAAAAAGGTTGCTTCTATCACCAAGATAAGTCGGCTGTTATTAACAATCAAAAAACTTAAAGGTATAGAAAGCTCGGTGGAAGAGTCTGCTACTCCTATATATTTAACTTCATCATTAGGATTTAAGTCAGGGAATTCTGTTTTAAATTCTCTATAAAAAGAATCCTCGTCATAGGATATAAATTCAATATCATAAATTGGATTTTCTAGTTCATATTGATAATTAGTATAGTTTTCTAATCCTTTTGACGAAAAGAAGTCTTCATTTATTTTAATCTCATCTCCAATAATTTTTTGCCCTGTTGGATATTCAGAAGCATCATTATATGAATTAGCAAATCCCAAAAGTTTTTCAACCTTCCAAGGTCCATAAAAAAATTTTTCAGTTTTACTATCCAAATCCTTACTTCCAACAAATGGTTCGGGTATGTTGGTTGGAGTAATATTATCATCTTCTTTGTCTGCAGGTGGTGTACTACTATTTGCATCTTGATTTTTAATATTACTAATTGTATCAGAAGTGACCTTTTTTCCACAACTTATAGCCGTAATACAACAAATCAAAATGAAACTTAAAAGAATAAATTTTTTTAGCATTATATTGCCTCCGGTTGATTTTTACACAATTATACTATAATTAACATGATTTATCAATTTCTATTAATGGTATTATTTTCTATATTAGCTAGTTTGTCTATTTTCTTTTTACATGTTTTCTAATGTAATACTGTAAACAACTCCCTCCCAATAACTCTCTCGCCCAAGCAAAATCAGCCACCCAGCGATTCTCAAGGGGATATTTCCTTAAATCCGCAATCCGGGTGAGTAAATCCATCTATTTTTCGCAAATTATCCTTGAATTTATCGTTGACATACAAATAAGAGAACAGCGCCTGGTCATAACAACCAAGCGCTTTCCTCTAAATAGTTATTCTGCACACGAATGGATTAGATCAATGTCAATCTAACTAAGTCATGTTGTAAGACATTGTTTCCTTCCTGTGGGTCAAATTGAATAGCACTAAGTCCAAAAACATTTGTAACAACATCTTTATCTTTAGGATGGGTTATTCTAACTTCATAAGCAAATGTCGTAGCAGGAAGCTCAAATGATCTAAATGTTCTGTATTGATTAGGTGGTATTGTCTGAGTTGTAGGATCAGCCATCGGTAATAAAACGGGTGAACCTGATGACCAGTCAAACATTTGAACAGATACTGTTCGGGAATCATCAGGATCAACATTCATCGCTTCAACAGTAAGAAATCGCGTACTCGAGTGCCTTCGTAACACACCAGTTGATAAAATATCTTCACATAGACTCAATATAATCTTTCTTTTCATTTTCAATTCAGGCAAGTACCTATAATAGTATATGTTTCGACAAAAAAATTGCTATTGACAAGCAGGAAAGGTATAAATAGGATAATTACAAGGGTTACAGGCATAAAAAAGACACCCTTGAGGGTGTCTTAACATAACCAGTATATACTTGTAAGCCTTGTAAATTCTTATTTAAAGTATTTGTCTAATAATCCTTTGAATGCTTTTCCATGTCTAGCTTCGTCACGAGCCTATGGCTATTTATAAGGATTTCAAGGCTGTATTTTACAAATACACAGTGTTTTACACAGCTGTCATACCCTTTATGTACTAGTCTGCGTTATAAGGATGGGTATATTTATTTTCTACCCCCACCATAAAATGTTGTTCGTACAGTGTTATGCTTATTCGTTTTTTCAACTGGATGAGACTATGTACGAATAATATTCTATTTTCATAGTTGACTTTGACGTTAAGTCAAGTGGTACAATGGATTTATCAAATACGAATTGTGGGTGATGTTATCATTCAACGTGTTTTGGACGATTTCTATAATGAAAGCGATTATGATGATTTTGCCTTTGCAGGGGGATTATTTGCGGTGATAAATCTTTATCTTGATGAGGATTTAGGCGAACGGTTACGCTCTCTTATAAAAAGTTTTAACGTTAACAAGTTTTATGAGATTGATTACACTCATGCGGGAGAGTTGCGCCACCCCGCTATGTTGGAAAAACTTATTTCACCGGATGAAAGACGGGAGATTGTCGCTATGCTTGTACCGGTGAAGAAACGACTTGACTTTCCGTGTTGATATAGAATTTCGTCAGTCTGATAAGGGTGGAAGTGGTATTGTTGTTTACCATGGTGAAGATATCGGGTATCATACAGGCGACCTCGGTAATATGGGCTTTGGTATCAACATGGGTAACAACGCTAAATCAGTTGGTGCAGGCCGTCAGTTTTCATCAACCGATTTTTGGGTTTCACAGCTTGCTGATTCGCCGAAAAATATAATAAAGAAAGAGGAACTGCTTATGATCACAAAACAAAGCAACAACATCATCCCTGTCATACATCGACTTGTTACCGATGAATTTGGCGAAAACTACTGGCTTAACGGCTGCGCTAAATATGTGATGGAATGCCTCGGCGAATCGGACTATGACTACTGGTTTTTTGCGGGGTTGACTGGCGATATATTCACACAGCACTACACCTATACTAAATCTTCGGACGATGCCTTATCGAGCTACATGATGGAGGAAAATCCCACTAGATTCATTGAGGACATCTATGCTCGTTGCGGATACGCCGCTACCTATGTTTCCAATCCGGACATACGAAAGAATACCGAGATGTATTTACAAACGCTGATAGCCTATATCGACAAGGAAATCCCTGTTATTAAATGGGGAAACCCGGAGGGAGTGTTTGTCGGATATGAGGATTACGGTAAGGTTTTGCTCTACATCACGGGCAACAGTAACCAGCCGGAACGGCTGGCGCTGGAAAAAGCGATACAGGGAGAAGCACTCAGCGGGTGGATTTTTGTAGGTGAGAAAAGGGAAAGCCGCTCGCTTGCGCAGCTTTACTGCGAGGCAATATGCGAAATACCACAGCACCTAAGTGTCAAAACAGACACGTATTGTTTTGGTGCGGAGGCATTTAGATTATGGGCAAGAGATATTGAAAATGGCAAGTTCGATGGAATGACAGTCGAAGAATTTGATACTTGGGCTTACTACACCAATTATGTGTGCGTTCTCGCTACTAATGGGAGTTGCTGTTACGGATTTTTAGACAAGGCAAAGGAGCTTAATTCCGACTTTATATTTATTGATGAGGTTAAAAAATTATATACTCGAACGGGACAGATATGGAATAATGACAATGGCAATGATTTAGAAGCACTCGGCGGCGGGTTCAATGTCACGCTGGAGGTTTTGCAGAACAAGGAAAAACGCGCCAAAATCATTGCGAAAATCCGTGAGTGTGGGGATTGTATTGATAAGATCGTAGAAGTTATCGAAAAGTTTACCACCAAATAGCACTTATGTCCGTGCACACCCCAGAAAGGTAACCCACCTCTGCTTAAAAGTTTTTATTTAGTCGTTTTCAATCATACGCTGTGTATAAATACTGTGTACTGATGTTCATAAAATAAAACGTAAGTTTCTATGCCCAATATTATATACAACCGCTATAGCAAATAAAGACACCTTTTCAGGTGTCTTTAAGTTATCTATATAGCTGTAATCCTTGTAAATGCTTATTTAAAGTATCTGTCCAGTAATCCCATAAAGGCTTTTCCGTGTCTTGCTTCATCTCTTGCCATTTCATGCACGGTGTCATGGATTGCATCTAAGTTAGCAGCCTTTGCACGTTTTGCAAGGTCTGTCTTGCCAGCGGTAGCACCATTTTCAGCAGCAACTCTGAGCTCAAGATTCTTCTTGGTACTGGAAGTCAGCACTTCGCCTAAAAGCTCTGCGAATTTAGCAGCATGCTCTGCTTCTTCGAAAGCAGCCTTTTCATAATATAGACCAACCTCAGGATATCCTTCTCTATGTGCTACTCTTGCCATTGCTAAGTACATGCCTACTTCACAGCATTCTCCGTTGAAGTTATCTCTTAAATCCTTTAAAATATCTTCACTGACACCTTGTGCAACACCTACTACATGTTCGGAAGCCCAGGTGAAATCATCGCTTTGTTCAGCGAACTTGGAAGCGGGTGCCTTACAAACGGGACATTGCTCCGGTGCAGAATCTCCTTCATGAACATAACCACATACCTGACAGACAAATTTCTTCATTTCAATAATCTCCTTTGATATTTAATATTAGTAATTGTTATTGATATTATAATACACTATTGATTATTGTTTGTCAATAGTGAAATTAAAAATTATGTTATGACAGTTTGAATTTATGTAATAAAAATATTGATTCAAGTGTCAATTGTCTAGCTTGTTAAAAGTATACTTGGGGTATAAAAATACACTCAGCTCCATGATAGTCACTTCGTTGCATTTTTATACCCCAAGTATACCTAGAGAAAGGCTGAGATTAATATCTAGAGAAAGGCTGAGATTAATATCTAGAGAAAGGCTGAGATTAATATCTAGAGAAAGGCTGAGATTAATTTATAGAGGAAAGCTATGATTAATTTGAAATAGATGTTTAGATAATTTATACATAAAAAAGCTCCGGTATCAGGAATATGATACCGGAGGTAAGGGTGCTGGGTAATTATTTCTTGTCTTTTTCCAGGCATTTGCTGCAAATGCCATAAAAGTAGGTTGTGCTGCTTTCAATGCTGCCGTTAAAATTAGCTTTGGCAGTATCCATAAATTGCTCGGATGCTTCGTCCGGCAGGGATATATCTTCAACAGCCGAACATTCTCTGCAAACAAAGTGATAATGAGGTAAGACATTTCCGTCAAAGCGGTCACTGCCGTTACCATAGGATATCTTAATAATGGATCCCTGATCAACCAGGAAGTTTAAATTGCGATAAACGGTTCCAAGACTGATATTGGGATAAATTTTTCTGATATAGTCATATACCATATCTGCAGTTGGATGTTCCTTTGTAGTAGCAAGATAATCCTTAATGGATTCTCTTTGCCGGCTAAACTTTGTCGTTGTCATAGCTCACCTCCAATAACAATAATTATTACTAAGATTAACATATGTGAGCTATTCTGTCAAGAATTAAAATCTACCACCTGCAAGAAACTTATACATTAAAATAAAATGGCATACGGTGCCGCCTATGCAAAACAGGTGAAATATTTCATGGGAGCCGAAATTTTTATGACGGCTGTTAAAGATCGGGAGCTTCAGTGCATATATAATACCGCCCACGGTGTAAATGATACCGCCAGCCAGCAGCCAGTTAAAGCCTTCCATGGGAAGCGTATTTAGCAGGGGTGAAAATGCCAGTACACAGGTCCAGCCCATGGCAATATAAATTACGGAGGATACCCATTTCGGGCAGTATACCCAAAATGCCTTCAGTAAAATGCCGAGGATAGCCATGCTCCATATAATAATAAGGAGGGTTGTTCCAACTTTTCCTTTTAAAGGAATAAGGCAAATAGGTGTATAGGTTCCTGCAATTAGTATAAAAATCATCATATGATCGAATTTTTTTAATATCTTGTTCGTCTTGTCAGATAAATCGAAGGTATGATATACTGTGCTTGCGGTATAAAGCAGTATCATGCTGAGGGCAAAGACTGCAAGTGCAATGATACCGGTCTTATCAGGAGCCTTGGAGGCTTTGTACAATAAAGGAAAAGCAGAAAAGACGGCCATGAGCATGCCGATAAAATGAGTAATTGCGCTTCCCGGATCTTTAGGGTGTTTAATAAATTGAGCCATGTTAATCATTCCTTTCATATCATCATTTTAATAAATGCATTACGTAGTTTTCATTACTACATGTCGTGTTAATTACACTATATCACGTAGTTAGAAAAAATCAAGGGTTTTTTATAAATTTTTTTATTTTTTTTCTTTAGAAAGGTTGGGAGATCAGATGGATATTAGAGTCGGAGATGTAGTAAAGCTTAAAAAACAGCATCCTTGCGGAAGCTATTTATGGGAAGTTCTGCGTATTGGAATGGACTTTCGTTTAAAATGTGAGGGATGCGGTCATCAGATAATGATTCCCAGAAAACAGGTGGAAAAAAATCTAAGGCAATTGATACGAAAAGAAGAGGAAGGCAAAGAGAGTTAATTAAAAAAGTTAATATAGAGATAAAAAATGCTTCCTGTGAGGATGTAAGCTGTAAAGTCCTCACAGAAAGCATTTTTTCAGATGATTATTCCGGATATAAAATTCTATCAGTATTACGGACTAATTCCTGCTGTTTTCTTCCAGCTCCATAAGAGCCAGCTTAATACATCCCATAATACCCTGATTATCATTTAAGGCAGCAGGAACGATATAATGGTCCATATCATCCAGCTGAGGGGTTTTTAAATAGCCGTTTATAAGAGCTGTAACCTGTTCTCTTACCATAGGAAATAGCTGGGTCTGGTGCATAACACCGCCGCCTAATACGATTCGGTGGGGAGACAGGGTCAGGATATAGCCCACAAGAGCCTGAGCAATGTAATAGGCTTCAAATTCCCAGGCCTTATGGTCCGCACCCAGTTCATAAGCCTTCTTGCCCCAGCGCTTTTCAATAGAAGGGCCCGATGCAAGGCCTTCAAGGCATTGTGCATGATAAGGGCAGACACCTGTAAAGGTATCCTCCGGATGACGGCTTAACAGAACATGTCCGGCTTCCGGGTGAAGCATACCATGAAGCAGTTTGCCATTTTGGTAAACGCCCACACCGACACCTGTACCGATTGTAATATAAATACTGCTGGCAAGACCCTTTGTACTTCCCCAGGTAGCTTCGCCTAAAGCAGAGCCGTTTACGTCGGTATCGAAGCCTACGGGTATACCAAGACTCTTCCCAAGAATGCCTGCAATATCGCAGTTTATCCAGGGCAGTTTGGGAGTGGAAGTTATGTAGCCATAGGTTTTTGATGACCTGTCCAGGTCGATGGGACCGAAAGAGCCAATACCAAGGGCCTCAATATTCTTATCTTTAAAATAGTCTATGATTTTAGGAAGTGTAATATCAGGGGTTTCTGTTGGTATGGAAATTTGTTCGAGTATTTCTCCGTTTTCATTGCCGATAGCAAGAACCATCTTAGTGCCGCCGGCTTCTAGTGCACCTAATAACATTATAATGTCCTCCATAGTATATTCATAAGCTATATTTTAACTGAACTTTGGGAAAAAAAACAGTGTTAATTTAGTAATTGTTAAAGATTTTTCATCTTACCATTCCGGAAGTGTTGTGCTATACTTTTCTGAGTAGTAAGTGAAAGGAAGGTTAGTTTGAAAAATGTGTTACATTTTATAAATTTCTAATTAAATAGTATCCTAAAAAGCTTGGGATATGTATAGGGATTAATGTGAAAATTAAAAAGCAATTTTCACACACAAATTTGTGCCTGCGGCTCAAAGTTTGCAGGCTGTGAGAAAGGCATGGTTAATAACATGAGGTATTTTGCAAAAGAAATCATGGTTGAATTAGAAGAAGTGAAGGAACCTGCACTTTTGTGGGGATATATTCCCGATAATTCTGGAGAAATTGAAAATGACAGAGAACATCCGGCGGTGCTGATTCTGCCCGGCGGTGGTTATGAAATGACATCAGAAAGAGAAGGAGAGGCTGTTGCACTTAAATTTGCGTCAGAGGGTATCTGTACCTTTGTACTGAAATATCATGTGTCACCTGCCAGATTCCCGGCTGCCCTTTGCGAAGCATTGACGGCTTTGGCATTTATCAGGGAAAACAGCAGTGAATACCATATCGATAAAGGAAATATCAGCGTATGCGGATTTTCGGCAGGAGGACACCTTGCCGCATCTACAGGGGTACATTGGAACAAGGAAGAAATCTTAAAACTGATCGGCAAGGAGGCTGCTGCTGTCAGACCGGATAATCTGCTGTTATGCTATCCGGTAATAACAAGCGGAGAATATACTCATGAAGGCTCTATGAGGAGCCTATTAGGAGATAAGAGGGAGGATGAGAAGCTGTTTCACTTTAACAGCCTGGAAGAGCAGGTAGCAGCAGACACACCAAGAACTTTTATCTGGCATACCTGGAATGACGATGTGGTCCCGGTAGAAAATACATTGTCATTTATAACTGCGCTGGCTAAGAACAAAGTCGAAGCAGAGGTTCATATTTACCCCAAGGGCTTTCATGGATTATCTCTTGGAAATTATTTAGTAAACGGAGGCTGGAGCTACGGAGAAGACCATCCTTCCTCTGACTGGTTCCAAAAGGCTGTGCGTTTTCTATATGACAAATAGAGCGAAACGGTAAATGCCGACGGAGGATAAGATTTTCCCCTTCCTGGCTGATATACATATCTGTAAACGGATCTGAGCTGCCCATATTTGTATAAGGGATGGTTCAGGTCCGTTGCTTTTTTGTTCTTCTGTCAGAGAGCGGCAGGGGTATAAAGCCTCTTTTCTGAATGTATATCCTCTTCTTAAATTTTCTGTACATTTCAGGATGAATTCTTCCCTTCATGCAAGGTATGAAAGAATTCAGTGTATGAGTAGAAGGATTCAGAAACTTACAGTAGCGTTTATTTGCGAAAAGAAAAGAGGATCAGGATGTATCAGCCATTAAAAATAGGAGAATTAACGGCAAAGCTGCCGATTATACAAGGGGGAATGGGTGTGGGAATCAGCCTCAGCTCTCTGGCAGGAGCAGTTGCAGCCAGAGGCGGAATCGGTGTAATTTCAACAGCCCAGATAGGATTTTCAGAAGAGGGCTATGATAAAAATCCATTGGAAACCAACTTAAGAATGATAGGGGAACACATAAAAAGAGCAAGGAAGTCCGCAGGAGGCGGTATCCTGGGAGTTAATATCATGGTCGCGACCAGGAATTATGAGCTCTATGTAAAGGAAGCAGTCAAAAATGGCATAGATATCATCATATCGGGCGCCGGGCTGCCAATTGAGCTTCCGTCCCTGGTAAAGGGAACGAAGACCAAGCTGATACCGATTATTTCCTCCTTAAAGGGGGCAAGGGTAATCTTAAAGCTATGGGATAAAAAAGAAAAAACGGCACCGGATGCCATTCTGGTAGAGGGGCCAAAGGCCGGAGGACACCTGGGCTTTTCACTGGAAGAGCTGAACAACTATGAGGAAAAGGCTTATCAAACGGAAATTAAAGAGATTGTAAATCTTGCAAAGGAATACGGAGAAAAGTATCAGAAGGATATACCGGTCGTTGCAGCAGGAGGTATTCAGGATAAGAAGGAAATGGAGGATTATTTTTCTCTTGGGGTAAGAGGCATTCAGGTAGCTACGAAATTTGTTACCACGGAGGAATGTGATGCTCATATCCGTTACAAGGAAGCCTATATTGCTTGTAAAAAAGAAGACATTGTAATCGTAAAAAGTCCTGTTGGAATGCCCGGGCGGGCAATAAAGAACGACTTTATCGAAAGGACCTTCCTTGGAAAAATTCCTATAAAAAGGTGTCATAACTGCATTAAAACCTGTGACCCAAAAGAAACGCCCTACTGCATAACGGACGCTTTGGTAAATGCAGCCAGAGGAAACCTCAAGGATGCGCTTATCTTCTGCGGGGCAAATGCCTATCTGGAAAACCGCATGAGAAATGTCGATGAGGTGTTAGGGGATTATTTTGGATAAGGCGGCAGGTGAACAATAGAAAAACAGCATATATAGGATATTGGAAGAAGCTCTATGGCTTTCCTGGTAATACAGTTGAAAGCCATGGGGCTTTTCTGCTATTACAATTTAAAAGCTATGATGTTTTTCTTTTTTTGTTAATGCAGCCTGAAAGCCATGGTGTTTTTCTATTAATACAGCTTAAAGCTGAGTGCTTTTCTAATTCCCCGGTTCAGTGTCAAATGAATACAGAAAACAGTACACGTCATATCTACCGGAAGGGGAAATTCTCATTGGCATACATATTTTCCGACTTTGAATTTCCCTGGAATTTATATGACAGAGAAAACTCCTGGCAATGCTAAAATGTTTTAGCAGCTATGTAGCTAAAATAAGCCTGAGATACATTGACCATGTTCAAAATAGATGCTATAAATAAGCTATAAGCTAAAACGATTTGTCAGGCCGATTCAGGGAGAGAAGGTGATATATTTGGCCAGGGCAACCATAAGGGATATTGCAGTGAAGGCAGGTGTCTCCATAACAACCGTATCTCTGGTATTGAACGGAAAGGAGCTTAGAATTGCTTCGGCGACTAAGAAAAAGATTATCCGGATAGCAAATGAGCTGAACTACCGGCCCAATCAGCTGGCAGTAGGATTGATAACCAAAAAGACCAATACCATCGGGCTGATAGTTCCTGATATCAGCAATACTTTCTTTGGGGAATTGGCCAAGGGAGCTGAAAAGGAAGCGTCCAGTTGTGCCTATAACATCATTCTGTGCAATACCAACGATAATCCCGATAAGGATGTGGAGTATCTGAATATCCTGTTGGACAGGGGCGTTGATGCAGTTATCATGGTTCCTTCCGCCAACAGTGCGGACAGCATGGCAAAGAAATGCTTAACCCTGATGGAACAGTGCCAGAAACCCCTGGTGCTGGTTGACCGTATTAAAATGGGAGAAAAACACACCAGTATCTCCGTTGACCATGAGCAGGGCGGCTATATTGCCACCAAATATCTTATTGAAAACGGCCATACCAGGATAGGCTGTATAACCGGTCCGCTGGGAATGTTAAATTCCAGGCTTCGCTTCCTTGGATATAAAAAGGCATTAAAGGATTCTGATATCCGTTTCCAGGCAAAGTATGTGGAAGAAGGCAACTATCATGTAGAAGATGGGGAAAGACTGGCAGAAGGGCTCTTTGAGAATAAGGTAACGGCAATATTTGCCTTTAACGACCTGATGGCTTACGGAGTATATAAAGCCGCAGCAAAACTTGGCTGCCGGATGCCGGAAGACATCTCGGTGGTTGGGTTTGATGATTTGTTTTATTCAAGCATCATGGAGGTGCCACTTACCACAATCCATCAGCCCTCCTATGAAATCGGAGAAGCAGCGGTTAGAAGAATTGCAGAACTTGTAAAGGACGAAAATACGAAAAAGGAAGCAATCATTTTTAAACCAAAGCTGATTGTCAGAAATTCCGTACAAAATATAAATAGGTAACGGGAGTGAAATAGAAAAATGTATAACAATATAAACCGAGGAGGTATTTTATAAAATGAAGATTTTAAATTTTGGCTCACTGAATATTGATCATGTGTATGAAGTGCCCCATTTTCCCCTTCCAGGGGAAACAATTTCCTCCGCAAGGTACAGCCGATTTCCTGGCGGAAAAGGTCTGAACCAGTCCATTGCCATGGCAAAAGCAGGAGCAGATGTATATCACGCCGGAAAGCTTGGGCATAATTCTGAATTCCTGTTGGAGGCATTAAAAGAGAGCGGTGTTAACACCTCCCTCCTGGATACCACAGGCTCGGAAACGGGTCAGGCAATTATTCAGGTCAACCCGGAAGGAGAAAACTGTATTTTATTATATGGGGGAAGTAATCAGGAGATAACCACGGAATATATAGACCGGGTCTTTGCTTTTCTGACGGAGGATTCAATCCTGGTGCTGCAGAATGAGATTAACAACCTGGAATATATCTTAGTCAAAGCAAGGGAGAGAGGATTGAAGATAGCCCTTAATCCGTCTCCCGTTGACGAAAGGCTTAAGAGCATGGATTTATCAGGAATTACCTGGCTGCTATTAAATGAAATCGAGAGCAGGGAATTGAGTGGCTTTGAAGAACCTGACAGCAGTTTAATGAACCTCTTAAACTGCTATCCCCATATGAAAATTATATTGACTCTCGGAGAGAAGGGGGCTATCTATCAGGATAAAAATACCCGTTACGTCCAGCCGGCATATAAAACCAGAGTAAAGGATACAACAGCGGCAGGAGATACCTTTACGGGATATTTTATAAGCCTTACTGCCTCTGGTTTGGGCATTGAGGAAGCACTTGATATGGCAGCCAGGGCTGCAGCTATCACCATATCAAGAGAGGGTGCCGGCAGTTCTATTCCGAAGTTGGAAGAAGTTAAGAGATATATGCAGGGAAAAGAAAAAGCTGTGAATATAGATATGTGATTGTTAAAGATAAATGTTTAATAAAGATATATATTGTGGATAAAGATACCGTGGAATAGGATATGTGGTGGATAAAGATAAGCAGTAAATAAAGATATGTGGTAAAGAGATATACAATAAATAAAGATACACAATAAATAAAGATACACAATAAATAAAGATACACAATAAATAAAGATATACAATAAAGAGAGATGTACAATGAATAAAGATAAACAGCAAATCAAAATATACAGCACTGTCATTCCTATAAAGCCACAGAAAGGATGAAAACCATGGATAGTATAAAATTATTAAAAAGACTGGAAAAACCCAAAGGGAAAATAGATGTAGTGATTGATACGGATACATTTAATGAGATAGATGACCAATATGCATTATCTTACCTGATAAAATCAGAAGATAAGCTGAATTTAAAAGCCATCTATGCGGCACCTTTCTTTAATGAGAAATCAGAAGGTCCGGAAGACGGGATGGAGAAAAGCTATCAGGAAATCATGAAGGTCCTGGAGCTTTGCGGGAGAGAGGACTACGAAAAGCTTACCTTTAAGGGCTCCGGAAATTACCTGGCTGATGAAGAACAGGCAGTGGATTCACCGGCTGCCAGAAATCTGGCAGAGCTTGCCATGGAAAGGGAGGAGGAGAATCCTCTTTATGTAGTGGCAATCGGAGCCATTACAAATGTTGCCTCCGCCATCCTGCTGAAACCGGAGATTATTGAAAGGATAGTGCTCGTATGGCTGGGAGGAAATGCCCATGACTGGACGGACAACAAAGAATTTAATCTCTATCAGGACATTGCAGCCGCACGTGTAGTCTTTGGCTGCGGAGTTCCTCTGGTGCAGCTTCCCTGTGCAGGAGTGGTATCATCTTTTCGTACAACAGGGCCGGAGCTTGAATACTGGTTAAAGGGCAAGAACAGACTATGCAATTATCTGGTCGAAACAACGGTACAGGAAGCAGAAAAGATGGAAGAGAGCAGCTGCTGGAGCAGAGTCATCTGGGATGTTACGGCAGTAGCCTGGCTCCTTGACGGGGACTTCATGCTGGACAGAATAGAGTATAGCCCCATACCGGAGTATGACCACCACTATGCTTTTGATAAGACAAGGCATATAATAAGGTATGTTTATTCCATCAACAGGGATAAGCTTTTTGAGCATTTATTTAGGACGTTGGCAAAATAAAAGGGAATCCATAGAACGCTGGATATAGTAAAAATAGAGACAGATAAAAGCAGAATACATTAGAATTTGCTTTTATTTGTCTCTGTTAAATTAAGCTTGAATTAAAAAATGGGATATTGATTGAAATTTTTGGATAAAATGGTATAATTTGCATGTTGTTTAAAAATAGCGAATAATTGGGAGGAAAATTAATGAACAAAGTATTAAAAAAATTTATAGCCTGTGCAGTAGTATTCATAGCAGTATTTTCACTGTCACAGATCACTGCTGCGGCAAATCCGAATGATACTACTACAACTATCGGTCTGGATAAACGGGATAATTATGAGGACTTTGAATTTGATATGCCAAAGGACGGAAAAGTTAAAATAAATGCCCAAATATGGGACAAGGGTACTGTTCCGGGTATACTAACTGTTGCAATCCAAGAAAAATATGGTGAAGGCTCACCAAAGGTTAAAGAGTTTACAGGAATCACTGCCATAGCACCGCTTACTGATTTAGAGGTGGAATTAAGCGAAGGAAAATATTATATCAGTTATAAATTAAGCAATGCAACGGGGGATCTCAAAGATACAAGTATAGCTTTGAAATGCACTGCGGAAGTACTGACTACAACAGTTGTGAATATTCCAGAGTTAAAAGTGAGCAGCATCAACTCCTTTGATGAACTTACAAATAAGGGATATAATGAATTGAAGTTCGGAGACGGAGTACAGGAAAGTGATAAGAATATCGTGGTTCCCTTTACCGTTAAAAATGGAAGCGGCGTTTATATTACCATGCTTTCTAAAATGAGTAATTTTGATGAAATAACAGGAACGATATATAAGGATAAGGAATGTACAAAAGCTGTCGGAAAGAGCTTTATGCTTGATACAGTAGATGAAAATGCAAATTATATAAGAACCTTATCAGGCAGCGGTACCTATTATATAAAGTTTACCCTCGAAAATGATGAACGTGAATCAGTGGGAGAAACAAAATTTCTTGTAAAGCTTTATGATCTCAATGGAGCCGACAGAGTAATTTCTATTGGCAAGCCTACACTTTCTTATCAGGATAAGTCAGGTAAAAAAATCAATTATAAAGTAACAGTAAAGAAAAAGTGTATACTGGTTGCAGATGTAAACACAGCTACAGCTTCCCAAAGTGAAGCAGCAAGCTTTCGATTGCTTGATGGAAATAAAAAACCAATAACGAAAGTCAGCAAAATTGCAGGGGATATTGATGAGGATAATAAAGAATCCATGCTGGTAGAAAAACTTTACACGGTAACAGCAGGTACCTACTACATTCAGGTGACTGCCTCGAGCAGTGTATACCAATTTAAGGCAGGAACCGCCAGTGTAACTCACAATGCAGGGTCCAGTAAAGCCAAAGCCAAGCTTCTTAAAATTGATAAAAACCTTGGTACGGGATATTTTACTTATGCAGACAAGACTTCAAAAGCAGATTGGTATAAGTTTAACGTATCTTCCTATCAGTATGTAGAACTCTATATGGCATATTATCTGGATGGGAAATTTGATTATGAGATTATGAACTCAAAGGGGAAGTCAATATACCGTTACAGTAAGAATTTTACGGGGTTAGAAGGAGCTTATTACATTTGGTATGGAAATTATTTGGAAAATGGAACTTATTATGTAAAGGTACATAAAGTGGATATTTCAAGTTCTGTTTCTTATGCATTTAGTCTATCAAATACACCACATAAAGATTAAAAGAATAAAAATTATTTATCATAAAGAATGAGTAAAGAGCTTGCTGCAAATTTGATTTTAACTATGAAGCAGCAGGCTCCTTTTAACTTACTTTTCTATTAGCAGCGCATGACAATGAGATATATTTTAAAATTTATTTTAGAAGGTGAACTGCGATATGCAAGGGCATTGTTAAAGATATAAAAAATTCTTGCCAAGCTTCACAATATATGTTAAAATATATATTCGTGATATGTTATACATTATTTTCCTTGCTCTTTCCACACAAAGGGATTTATACAAATCCGTCTATGTCAAATGCCGCTGCGGCAATTTGAGAGAAAGGGCCAGAGACCAGAAGGAGGTGCAGACAACTATGAACCAATATGAATTAGCCTTAGTTGTAAATGCAAAAATCGAAGATGAAGCCAGAAATGCAACAGTGGAAGCCGTAAAAGAACTTATTACAAGATTCGGCGGCAACATCACTAATGTTGATGAATGGGGTAAGAAGAAATTAGCTTACGAAGTTCAGAAAATGAAAGAAGGCTTTTATTATTTTATCCAATTCGATGCTGATTCAACATGCCCAGGCGAAGTTGAAGATCGTATTCGCATTATGGAAAATGTAATCAGATTCTTATGCATTAGACGGGACGCATAGTAAAAGGAGGTATTCCTTAGTATGAATAAAGTCATTTTAATGGGTCGTCTTACAAGAGACCCGGAAGTAAGGTACTCCCAGGGAGAGAACTCCACAGCAGTTGCCAGATACAGCCTGGCGGTAGACCGCAGATTTAAAAGACCTGGTGAAGCAGATGCCGATTTTATCAATTGCGTAAGCTTTGGTAAATCAGCAGAATTTGCAGAAAAGTATTTTAAACAGGGAACCAAGATTGCTGTTACTGGAAGAATCCAGACAGGAAGTTACACCAATAAAGATGGGCAGAAAGTATATACAACAGATGTTGTAGTCGATGAACAGGAATTTGCAGAGAGCAAAGGTTCATCCGGTGCCGAATCCGGTTATCAGCAGACTCAGAGGCCGACACCCAGCCAGGCAGTCGGAGACGGTTTTATGAATATTCCCGACGGACTGGACGAGGAGCTGCCATTTAGTTAAAGCATAAAGAATTATGTGAGAGTAATCAGTTATTTATTGGATAAGGAGGTCAAGTCATGGCATATAATAAAAATGACAGAAACGGCAATAGAGATGATAAAGGCGATTCCCCTATGAAAAGAAGAAATACCCGCAGAAGAAAAAAGGTTTGCGCATTCTGTGCGGATAAGAATCATACAGGAATTGATTATAAGGATGTAAATAAATTAAAGAGATACGTATCTGAAAGAGGTAAGATTCTTCCCAGAAGAATTACCGGAAATTGTGCAAAGCATCAGAGAGCTCTTACTGTAGCTATCAAGAGAGCCAGACATATCGCTTTAATGCCTTATACACTGGATTAATCCCAGTAATATCAAAGGTTTCATAGGGCGTGTAGTGTTGTAGTTTACGACTTGTACACGTTTTGAATAGGTAATAAAATAGCCGTTACACTGCTTAGAGTGAATATTTCACTTGAGCCGTGTAACGGTTTTTTAATTATAAGAAAATTTCTTTATTCGAAAACAGTGAATAGTAGGCTTGAAATCAAAAATGGTATGTAAGAAGAGGGAAGGTGCCCAAATAGTACAAGTTTCTTATGTAAATGTACTGGGACGATTGTCACATATTGGACGAGGTGATATAATAAGGTAAATATAACACTCATAATATTGATATATACAATTAAGATAATGACGATAAACTTATTACTACATATGGGGGAAATGATATATGGCAATCGTGGAAGTAATTAAATATAACGGAGCACCGAATGTATTTGCATGGAAATATCCAAGTGAGGAATTAGGCACCTGGACGCAATTAATTGTAAATGAATCACAGGAAGCCATTCTGTTTAAAAGCGGGAAGGCATTGGATGTCTTCGGCAGTGGAAGGCATACACTGGATACTGCAAATATCCCTATATTGAATAATATAATTAATCTCCCGTTTGGTGGAAAATCTCCCTTTACTGCAGAAGTATGGTATGTAAATAAGGTTTACTCTTTGAATATTAAGTGGGGTACAACAACTCCAATTCAGATACAGGACCCTAAATATGGAGTTTTTATACCGGTTCGCTCTTATGGACAATTTGGTATCCGTATAGAAGATTCTAAGAAATTCCTGATAAAATTAGTCGGAACATTAAATGTCTTTGATGATAATAATATATTGCAGTACTTTAGAGGATTGTATCTGACAATGGCAAAGGATACCATTTCATCATATCTCATTCACAAGAAGATAAGCGCATTGGAAATTAATGCATATCTTGAAGAAATGTCCAATTATATAGTGGAACGGATTAAACCAGCCTTGGATGAGTACGGTATCGGTTTAGTGAATTTCTATGTAAATGATATTAATGTACCGGAGGAGGATGAGGCAGTAAAGACATTGAAGGACGCATTGGCTAAGCGTGCTGAAATGAATATTATAGGTTATGATTACCAACAGCAGCGTTCCTTTGATACACTGGAGAGTGCAGCAAATAACCAGGGTGGAATTTCCTCCGGTATAATGGGTGCCGGAATGGGTTTAGGAATGGGAATTAATGTGGGAAACGCAGTTGGTACCCAGTTTGGTTCTATTTCAACGGCACTGGATACAAAGGGTGGTAATAAGAAGGAGTGTGCGAAGTGTCACGCGGTAATGGAAGCAGGTGCTCGTTTTTGTCCTTCCTGTGGTAATGATACTGTTAAAACGGAACCTGAGAATAATAATATGATAAAATGTAATAATTGCGGGGCAGTTTATTCTGAAAATACAAAATTCTGCCCGGAATGCGGAAATAAATACAACCCGTGCCCTAACTGTAAAGCAGATTTACCGGATGGGGCGACCAGTTGCTCCAGCTGCGGATACGAATTACCGGTTCCTTGTCCGAAATGCGGCAATCCTATTAATAGAAAAAAACATAAATTCTGTCCGGAATGTGGTGCTTCTTTAGCAAAGAAATGTCCAAAATGCGAAACTGCAATTGAAGGCAGCCCCAAATTTTGTCCGGAATGTGGAGAAAAGCTAAATTAAGGGGGAAATGGGATGAAAACTCGGAATAGAAATGTAATAGGTTTTATTAGCTTTATTCTTATTTTGATTACGATTGCATTGTTTTTCATACTGACTGAGAAAAGAGTATTCATCGATTGGTTAGGCATTGGCTTCATTATAGCAGCCGAATTAATACTTATGACTGGACTTCTATTTATACAGAGAGAGAGGGGAGAACAGGAGCGGACTGTTTTATATGCCGGAATGAATAGTGCCATTGGACTTTATACCATTCTATCCATTATTGTTTCAGTCCTTTTTATGGGGCTTTTCAGAGAGGATGCAAAATATTTGCTTCTGATTCAGATTGTATTAATTGCAGCTTATTTAATTACCGTTGTATTAATATATAATATCAGCATTCACGTGGGTAAGGCTAATGCATCTGCCGTATATTCTGTTAATAAGATGCAGGAGCTATTAAACAGGATAGTAATGCTTCGGAATATCAATAGAAATGGTGCGCTGGTTCAGAAACTTGACAAGCTTTATGATGCAATTCGTTTTTCTGACGTATCGGCAACAGTAAAAACGGATGAAATTATTGCTGGTAAGCTTAC
Organism: Anaerocolumna jejuensis DSM 15929; assembly: GCF_900142215.1. Classification (GTDB taxonomy): domain Bacteria; phylum Bacillota; class Clostridia; order Lachnospirales; family Lachnospiraceae; genus Anaerocolumna; species Anaerocolumna jejuensis. The sequence continues at coordinate 46,810 of NZ_FRAC01000016.1, forward strand.
AGAGCTTCAGATACTGATAGAAAGTGATACGGAAGAAACGGCCGAAGCAGCTGGAAGTTTAATTGATGATGTTATGGTTCTTATAAAACAGAGAGCAGCGGAGTTGAGTATAATTAAGGCAGGAGGAATATAAAGTGTCTCAGGATAAAAAAGTAAAAAGAAAGCTTTTTTTTAATAGTGCCATTGGCTTACTTCAAATTATGGCAGGAGGCTTTTTTGCATTTATTTTCGGAATTACATTATTAGGGTGCTTCTTTACTATGTTTGGTCCCAAAAAGACGACAACAGTAGGTGAGACACTTGTCATTCTGATTATATTTGTCTTATTTACTTACATGCTGTTAAGAGGCTTTCGTCGAAGAAGACTGAATAAGATATATTATGTTTATACACAGCAGCTAATGAAGAACTCAGCCTTTTCCATTGAACAGTTAGCTGCTGCATTAAGGATGCCGTTGGATTCAGTGAGAAAAGACATGGAAGAAATGGTTAAAAAGGAACTTATAGACATAGATGATAATAATTATAATCAATATTATCAGGATTATGAAGCTGAGGAACCAACATATGCATCAGATACTAAATCCAATATCAGAAAACCAGCCAGCGAGATGATATCCGATGAATACTTCGAGGTAACCTGCAAAAACTGCGGAGCATCCAGTAAGGTTTTAAAAGGTTCTGCTGTAATTTGCGAATATTGTGGGTCGATGCTGAAAAGCGAGTAAGATAGATTTATGGGAAGTGGAAGTATTATGTCAATATTTAAAAAGAGTAACAATAATATAAGTAAAACGGTCAGAGCGCAGACAGTCATTGTGAATGGTAAAGTAGTATCTGGTAATGATCCTGAAGCAAAAGCCGTGATGGATGACATGCAAAGGGGATTTAGTGAAAAGTTTAGTGAAGGTAATTAGCTGGTATTTCGAATACAGTTGAAGTAACAAGGGCAGAGATTTCTTCACCTTCGTTTGAAAGTCAGACAAGGGTTTTTGAGTGTAAAATTTGCGGGGCCAGGAATACGATTATTCCGGGAGCAGATGCGGTCTGTGAGTATTGCGGATCTGGTCTGAAATAAATGAGAGATTTGTTGTTTGTAGGTTGTTAGTCTGCATCCTTTTTACCCGTTCTGAATAAGATATAAAATAGCCGTTGCATAACTTAGGTTGTGCAGCGGTTTTTTAATACCTCACTTTCCACTGGATATTTAAATAAGATTACCTTTTAAATTTTTTCTTCCTTTCGTTGATGTTTTATATTGACAAAAAAGAAAGAATGAAATATACTACCAATTGTGATTGCATACAAAACTAATATGAATTGTATGAATTGATAAGAAACCCGGACGTTTAAGGCGCCTGTTTAATTTTAGCATGGAGGACAAAAAGAATGAAAAAGATGAAAAAGTATCTTTCTTTGATACTTGCAGGAATTCTGGTGACAGGGTTACTTACAGCCTGCAGCAGCGGAAAAACGGAAGTTGCGACAGCAGGAGGAGAAACGGCAGATACATCCGGTACGACCGATACCAGTGATACAACCGGTGCGGCAAAAGGCTCGGGTGACAGCGTACAGGAACTGAATTTAAGAGCATCTGCCTTTGGAAATAATTACGATGTTCAGGATATGGGCTGGCGTTGGATGATGGCAGAATGCTATGAAGGTCTGCTTCGTGATGTGGGAGGAGCTGACGGAGATAAGTATGAGCTTGCAGGTGCGGAATCCATTGATGTGTCTGAGGATGGACTTACCTATACCTTCCATCTGAGACAGAATGCAAAATGGTCTGATGGTAAGCCTGTTACAGCAAATGATTATAAATACGGATGGGACCGTTTGTTAGATCCCAGCAAGGGATACAGTTATGCAGCATTTATTTTCAATATTGTAGGTGCCGAGGAGTATTATAACAAGAAAGGTTCTTTGGATGACGTGGCAATTAAGGCTTTGGATGATTATACCTTTGAAGTGAAATTAAAAGTGGCAGATCCTACCTTTGAATCAAAGCTGGTTGCAACCCCTCTCTATCCCACCCGTCAGGACGTTGCGGAGGCAGCCGGTGACAACTGGGGTAAGGACTGGAAATTAAACATATATAACGGACCATATGTTTTATCAGACCTTGTGGAAGATAACAAGATGGTCTGGACGAAAAATAAATATTACTGGGATGCGGACAATGTAAAGCTGGAAAAGGTAAACTGGTTCGATGTTGCGGAAGACGCGACGGCAGCTACCATGTTTGATAACGGTCAGCTGGATGTAATTAACGGCGCCGGTGATTACATCAAGAAGTATGATGAAGAAGCAAAAGCTGGAAAGATACAGTCTCTTGCAACGGAATATCCCGGGACGGCTATGTTAAGCTATGAATTACAAAACGGCGGAAAATCCGGCTTAATGAAAAATGCCAATATCCGTAAAGCTATTTCCTACAGTATTAACAGAGATGAAATGGTCGGAGCGGTTTATGGAAGGTATACACCTGCCTACGGACTCATATCTCCGGCAATTACCTTTAATGAAAAGACCTACCGCTCTCAGGCTGAAGAGCCGATTAGTACCGAATATAAAGAATATGCAGGAGATAAGACAAAACTGCAGGGACTTTTCCAGAAGGGTCTGGATGAGCTGGGAGTGAAGACTCCAATCAGCGATGTTACTGTCGTACTGTTAACCTATGGTTCAACTACCCAGAACCAGACAGAACGTGAATATATCAAGCAGTCTCTGGAGCAGAATCTGGGAATTAAGGTAGAACTGAACACCGTAGGTGATTCTTCTCTGTTTACATCAGAAAGAGATGCCTTTAACTTTGACATCATGACTGCCGCCTGGTACAGTGACTATAATGATCCTTTGGATTACCTGGATATCTTTAGAACCGGTGTATATCATTCCTATGGGTTATACTCCAACACAGACTATGACGCTTTGCTGGACTCCTTATCCGGTCTTAAGGATAACTCAAAACGCCTTGAAATCTATCAGAAGCTGGAAAATAAATTACTTTTGGAAGACTGTGCGGCTGCACCTCTGTATTATGCCGATAACCATTTTTATATTCAGAACTGGGTAAAGGATTTCCATACATCTTCTTTTGGAGCCAGCCAGGAAGTGTACCATACATCTGTCTCCGGCAAATAAAAGTTATACATTGGGAATTGCAAAAAAGGGCTGGAGGTGAATAGCCCTTTTTTGCTGTATGTAAACATAAGCAGTTATTTTGGCTGATAAAGGAGAGTTACAATGGGGAAATATTTAATACGCCGGCTGGCTGAAATGATACTTACTCTGTTTTTAATTGCTACTGCTACATTCTTCCTTCTGGAGGCTGTACCCGGCGACCCGCTGACTCAGAGGGCAGAGAAACTGGCTCCTGCCGTGAAGGATAATTTATACAAAAGATATGGGCTGGATAAACCCATGATGGAACGTTATGTAATTACCATGAAAGGAATTGCCACCGGAAATTTTGGAGAATCCTTTGTCTATGCGGGCCAGACGGTTCAAGGGCTGATTCATGACAGACTGCCTGTTTCTGCACGGCTGGGAATACAGCAGGTACTTTTGGGAATCACCGTGGGTCTGCTGCTTGGCATATTGGCGGCGATGAAACGGGGTACCCTGGCAGATTATCTGGTAATAGTTTTGTCGGTGCTGATGATTTCGGTGCCTCATTTGATATTTGGATTACTGCTGCAGAAGATATTTGCAGGGGATTTAAAGTGGTTTCCCACCATCGGGTGGCCGGCAGGAAAAGATTTGTGGTTTGGAGGCTGGGAGTATACGGTTTTACCTACCCTGACAGGGTGCTTCAGCTATATTGCAGCCTATGCCAGGCTTTTAAAAACCTCCATGCTGGATGTTATCGGGCAGGATTATGTTCTGACAGCCGAATCCAAAGGGCTCAGCAAGGGGGCAATTATCCGGAAACATATCCTGCGGAATTCCTTTATTCCTGTAATTACACAGCTTCCCATGTCCATTGCAATGTGTATTACCGGTTCATTTTTTATCGAAAGTATTTTTTCTATCCCCGGAATCGGACAGTATTATGTTACTGCGGTAAATAACCAGGACCTTTCCATATTAATGGGAGAGACAGTCATTCTGGCAGGAATGTATATTGTTGTACTTTTTATAACGGACCTGCTGTATGTCGCCGTGGATCCGCGTATCAGCCTGACAGGCAAGAACAGCTAAAGGAAGGATAGAAAAATATGCCGGAATTAACACCAGGAAAATTCGAAATTATCGGATATAAAAAAGAAGATATTAATAAAATCACCCGGCCTGCTATTTCTTACTGGCAGGATGCCTGGAGACGTTTGAAGAAAAATCCCATAGCAATGGTATCCATAGCGGTTCTTATTGTCATGGTGATTATGGTAATTGCAGGTCCCATGATACGGGGATATGATTATGTTACCATGAATGTGGCACAGAAGAATCTGACCCCTTCTTCTAAATACTGGTTTGGTACGGATAATCTGGGAAGGGACCTTTTTTCCCGTATCTGGGCAGGTGCAAGAGCTTCTATTATGATAGCTATTGTGGCAACTGCTTTAAAGCTGGTATTCGGTACCCTGTATGGTGCACTGATGGCACATTTTGGCGGATGGGCGGATGAAGTTCTGATGCGTATTATTGAAGTGATCAATTCAATTCCTTCTCTGCTTATTACGATTTTGATCATGATGGTTTTAGGAAACAGTCTGTTCTCCCTTCTCGTAGCCTTGAGTATTACAGCCTGGTGCAATACTGCCAGACAGGTAAGGGGTATGATAAAGCAGCTGAGGGAGTCGGAATATGTCTATGCTGCGGAAGTGCTGGGAGCAAAGCCTGTCCGCATTATTTTTAAACATTATATACCAAATATGCTTGGAATTTTGATACTGGATGCTTCGACAGCAATTCCGGGCTTCATTTTCACAGAGGCAGGTTTAAGCTTTCTGGGTATCGGCTTGAAATCACCGGCTATCAGTCTGGGAGTTCTGATTTCTATGGGACAGCAGTCTATGGATTTTTATCCCTATCAGCTGTTTTTTCCCTGCCTGCTCCTTTGCATTATCGTTATGGCATTTAACCTCTTGGGAGACGGGCTGCGTGATGCATTGGATCCTAAGCTTCGCCAGTAATGGGTATTTGGCCGGAAAGGAGATATGGACAGTAAAATGAATGAGAATAAGCACATTCTGGAAGTGGAAGATTTGAGAGTTTCTTACCATACCTATGCCGGGGAGGTAAAATCCGTGCGGGGGGTATCTTTTTACCTAGAGAAGGGAGAAGCCCTTGCCATTGTAGGAGAATCCGGCTGCGGAAAATCAGTGACGGCGAAAGCCATTATGGGATTAATAAAAGGCCCTCAGGGCGAGATTAAAGCCGGCAGTGAAATACGGTATAATGGAAATAACATATTAAAATATAATAAAAATCAATGGAAGGATTATAAGGGCGGCGAATGTGCCATTATTTTTCAGGATGCGCTTGCTGCATTAAATCCTACCATGAGAGTGGGAAAACAGATTGCGGAAAACCTTATGGTCCACAAGCAGATGAAGAAGCAGGAGGCTGCCAGGGAAGCCGTGGAAATGCTTCGCAGAGTCGGAATTCCTGAACCGGAAAAGAGGGTGGAGCAGTATCCCCATGAATTCTCAGGCGGTATGCGCCAGAGGGTCATGATTGCAATTGCATTTGCCTGTGACCCGAATCTGCTCATCTGTGACGAACCTACCACAGCCCTTGATGTGACCATCCAGGGCCAGATACTGGATATTATTAAGGATTTGCAGGAAAAGCGCAAGGTTTCCGTTATTATGATTACTCATGATCTTGGGGTCGTTGCTAATATCGCTCAGAGAATTGCAGTGATGTATTCCGGGATGATTGTGGAAAGCGGAAGTGCAAAGGATATATTTTATAATCCGAGGCATCCCTATACCTGGGCGTTGATTCAGTCCGTTCCAAGGCTTGATCTGGAAAATAAACAGACGCTTATGTCCATACCCGGAACTCCTCCGGATCTTTTAGAGCCTCCGGTGGGGTGTCCTTTCAGCACAAGATGCAGCTACTGCATGCCTGTCTGCAGGGAAGCCATGCCGGAAACTACAGATTTTAGAGAGGGACACCAGGCAGCCTGCTGGCTGCACCATCCCATGGCACCCAAAGTTGATATGCCTGACTTCAGAGGAGGAAAATAACATGGAAGATAAGGAAATCGTCCTTTCCGTACAGCATTTGAAAAAGTATTTCTCTGTGGGAAAGGGAGAAGTACTGAAAGCGGTAAATGATATCTCCTTTGATATTTATAAAGGTGAGACCCTGGGAATGGTAGGAGAGTCCGGATGCGGAAAAACCACCTGCGGGCGTACCTGCATCGGATTATATGATAAAACGGACGGGCAAGTTCTCTATAAGGGAAAGGATGTCCATGGATTAAGTGGCAAGGAGCGTTTTGAATTTAAAAGACAGGTTCAGATGGTATTTCAGGACCCATATGGCTCACTGGACCCGCGTATGACAGTCTCCGACATTATCGGCGAGGGAATTGACATACATCATCTGGCGGCTAATAAAATTGAGCGGCAGAACATGATCTATAATTACCTGGAAATGGTAGGCCTGAACCGTGAACATGCCAACCGCTTTGTCCATGAGTTTTCCGGCGGACAAAGGCAGAGAATCGGCATTGCCAGGGCATTGGCAGTACAGCCGGAGTTTATGGTGCTTGATGAGCCGATTTCTGCTTTGGATGTTTCCATTCAGGCGCAGATTGTAAATCTTCTGGTGGAGCTGCAAAAGAAAATGGGACTTACTTACCTGTTTGTAGCCCATGATTTGTCAATGGTAAAGCATATATCCGACCGTGTAGCAGTGCTGTATCTCGGAACATTAGTGGAGCTTACCACCTCCGAGCAGTTGTATTCGGACCCGCAGCATCCCTATACGAAGGCATTGCTGTCTGCTATTCCCATTCCAGACCCTGAAATTGAACAGGAGCGGGATATGAGTAAAATCAAACTGGAAGGTGAAGTACCAAGCCCTATCAATACAAAACCGGGCTGTAAATTCCGGGGCAGATGCAAATTTGCAATGCCTGTTTGTGAAAAGGAAATGCCGGAGCTAAAGGATGTTGGAAATCATCATTTTGTGGCCTGCCACTATTGTGAGAACCAAAAGGATAGTTTGAATTATTGAAAAGCATAATTCAAACACAAGATTGTGCCTGCGAAATCCTCGGCCCAATCTTGCGGCGCGTTGGGAAGGCATGGCAGTTGGAGTGAATTATTGAAAGGCATAATTCAAACACAAGATTGTGCCTGTATTATATAGGGGATTAAAATGAAGAATGTGAAAGAAATATTAGTTGATTTTATAAAAGCTATAATCTTGGGTTTAGTCATCTCGGCGGCAGTTGGCGGGGTACTTTTTTTAGCAGGATTCCTGGCAGGAGGATTTCATGGAGATAAAGGGCTGGAAGTGGGGAAAGACGGGCTGCTTCTGATTGCATCTCTGGGAATGTTTCTTTTGGCGGGAATGCTGTTATCGAAAGGAAAGAAACCGGAGCAATTCACGGAAATGGACAGCTGGAGAAAACATTTTCGGATAATTGGCTATAAAACGGCCATAGGGATTGTTTGTGCAGCTTTTTTAACAGTCGCATCTGTTATGGATGGAATGATGTAAATTCAGTCCTGAAAGGCAGGATGAAAGTTAATCTGGTTTCCCCTTTTAATACCGTATTCTTAAAAATGATTTTAGGAAAAGGAAGAATGCAGATATCAGGAAAAGTGATGAAATGATTTGTATAGGATGCATCGTAATGAAATATAGCCGCTTTATGGTCATAGGCCATGCAGCGGCTTTTTATCAGCCATTTCTGTTCAGCAATAGGTAAAGTACATTGCCCCGGTCCTTTTATAAACCTTCTGATTGCCATATCGGTTTTTACATCTATATAATATCTGCTGCACAAAGAGTGCTCACCTTTCTTTCACAACTTCTATCATGTAATTTCCCAGGTATTTAACTGGTATTGTCTGTTTACCCGTTTTTTTACCTGCCTTAAAAAATCCTCCGGACCTAACACCTTTACAACCGGCCCAAAGCTTAAAATCCGTATCAGCAGCTCGGTCTCATCCTGTCTGTCGTAATAGATTCTGCAGATATAGCAATCCCGTTCTTCTTCATATTCAGTCTGCTTTTCCCAGGAGGCAAATTGAAGCATACAGCGCTCCAAGGCATTGCGTTCTTTTAAGATTTCAAGAACAATAGGAGCGGGGCAGGATTTTTGTTTGAAGTATTTTGCCGCATTAATATTCTCAAGCCTGGAAGTACTTAATGGCAGTGCCTTAAGAATTCGCGCAAAGTTCATAGTAATCTGCTTGTGATGCCCGTTGCTTTGGAGACGCACTCCAAGCAGACGAAATTTATCGTCACGGCCGGAATAGATGATACGATGGGGAAGTATTTCGGTCCAGGACTCCGTTTGCCTGCTATTTTCATATAAAATATGCAGGGGTGTTTTTGAGGCACAGGCTTTTAAAATTATTTTAAAGTTCTGTATGTAGTTTTCTTCTTCGTAAGGGTCGCCGTCGGCCGCAGAGTCGAAGACATGAAAATCCTCCGGCAAGAAGAGGGGTGAAACCTCGGAGAGGGTATCCTCTAAAAGCGTTAACTCCGACTGCGTTACAAACAGTCCTATGCGTTTGTCGGCTAAAAGAGCCTTGAGCCATGCTTTTTCAAGGCCGGTCATGGGCCGGCTGACGGTATCTGTCTCAAGCTTGGAATAATATTTGCCGTCGGCGCGTTGCTCCAGAAGGTCCCATTCGCCGGAAAAGAGCTTGGGCAGCAGGTGAAAGGCAGTATCATAAAATGCATGGGAACGGACCAGGTTCTCCATATCGCTTTTACTGATACCGTTTCCCGCCTGCTCCAATATTTTACCCACTACTGCAAAGTAGCAGCCATAAATCTCTGAAAATAATATATTGCTAGTCTCCATATAATTCTTGCATCCTTTGAATATCCCGGTAAAAACGGTTAATAACAACCTGATTCGTTCCTTCCAGCTGAAGAATTCTGCCTGTGAAGGTCTTGATCCAGGGTGCTATGTCATTGGTATCAAACATTTCCTTTGTATAAAGAAAGACATCCGGCTCCAGGCGCAGCAGTTCGCCTCCATGGCCTTCTCTGGTAATACGCTCTACTATGTATGCTTCGGACTTTTCCTGAATAGAGAGCTTCATGCAGATAATTTCCTTACGGCTTGCGCCGTTAAAGCCGACGCCCCAAACGCTCGGAAGGTTTTTAGCCAGGTTTTCCTGATGCTTTTCTGCCTCTTGGCAAAGTCCGATCGTTTTCACTGCTTTAATATGGTCCAGGCGGTAATTGAAAAAACGCCTTCCTCTGGTTTTATATACACACAGATAACGCCTTCCGGTGGAAGCACTGATGAAAATCTTTAAAGGAATGCCATCCAAAGTGGAAATCCTGGTCCCTGCTTCGTTGTAATTTAAGAATTCAATTGCCTGCCGGTTTCTGATGGCAGAAAGCAAATCCAGTAAAATAGCATCCTCCAGAGTATGGGCGGCATAGTAATGCTTAAAGGAGAAAAGGTTGTTTTTCATATTCTGGCTGTCCATGATAAAACTGCCGATTTCTCCAAAAGGTACGCTGCCTTGAAAGAACTTGATTGCTTCCGATAAGCCGGGAGCAATCGTAAGGAGGTGCTCAAAGGTGTCCGGAGACAGGCTGTAATATAGGGACTTCCCTGATTTTTCAGCGGTAAGCAGCCCCAATGAAAGATATTCCTTACATTTGCCCCGGACAGTTTGAATGTCAAAAATCCGGCCGCTTCTCTCGCAAAGAATATCCGTTAATTCATCGATGGCATACTTTTTACCGCCCTTAAGTGCATCAAGAATAAAAAAGTGCAGCATAATATCATTACTTGTGAAGGTTTTGGATTTCCAGGCAGCATAGAGAGGGTTCACCGTTATTTTTGAACAGTCCATGGAAATAAAGAGGTTCTTCCCGGATTTAGTGTAATCCCATTTCATATACCCGCCCATATAGCTTTCAATACGGCGCTTTTCATTATCATAGGTTCTGGAGGATTTGTGCGTAAAATCACTCCGGGACTTAAAACCGTATATATAAAAATCTCTCATATAATCTCGTATTTTATCAAAATTCCGAATCAGTTCCTGAAACTCACCCATAGCATCTCCTTGAGGTGCTCCATCTGAAAAATTAAATCCAAAGCACCTTTCGCAAACTTTTTTAAATGATGGACAAAAAAATCTATGCTATTATCATAACATAGCAAACAGATACAGACAATAAACAAAGAAAGGAAGTGATTGTATGTTTGTTATTGCAGAAAGTGATTCCGGTGTTCCTATTAAAGTATGGTTAAAGAGTGAGGATAGTATTGATAAAAGTTGTCTGGAGCAGGCATATAATCTCTCCAAATTGCCCTTTTTACACCAATGGGTTTCACTGATGCCGGATACCCATGCCGGAATGGGAATGCCAATCGGAGGGGTTATTGCAACCAGGGATGTTATTATTCCCAATGCAGTCGGAGTAGATATCGGATGCGGCATGGCATTTGCAGGAACCAATATCCTGGTAGAAGAGTTGAAAAATATCCAGACAGGAAGCGGAAGCCTGGTGCAGGCTATGGTGGGAGACATTCTTAGAAATGTGCCTACAGGTTTTAAGCACCATACCCATGAGCAGCCCTGTAATACCTTAGAGAGAGCCTTTGAGGAACTTTCCAAATATGAAGCAAACAGAGAGCTGTTAGGCCAGCTGGAGGCGGGCTTTTATCAGATTGGCACCTTGGGAGGCGGAAATCATTTTATTGAGTTACAGGAGGATGAGGAGGGATATCTGGGTATTATGATACATTCCGGAAGCCGTAATTTCGGAAAACAGGTATGCGATGCTTTTCATCAGAAGGCCAGAGAGCTGAACCAGAAATGGCACAGCCAGGTACCCGATGAATACCGCCTGGCTTTTCTGCCGGTGGATACCAAGGAGGGCAGAGAATACATTAACTGGATGAATCTCGCATTGGATTTTGCGGAGGAAAATAGGCTCCACATGATGCTTACGGTAAAAGCGATAATAGATAAATGGATTAGCAAATACACCGACCTGCACCTTGAATATACAATGGAAATTGACTGCCACCACAACTATGCGGCGCTGGAAAGCCATTTCGGCAAAGAGGTATGGGTTCACCGGAAGGGTGCAACAAGGGCACAGAAAGGTGAACTGGCGGTTATACCGGGAGCAATGGGTTCTTATAGCTATGTGGTAGAAGGACTGGGAAATGATATGAGCTTTCATTCCTCTTCCCATGGTGCAGGCAGAAAATATTCCAGAAAAGGTGCCATGGAAAACTTCACAACAGAGGAAGTTATGGTTGACTTGCAAAAACAGGGAGTCACATTAGGAAAGCTCAAGAAAAGTGACGTAGCCGAGGAAAGCCGCTTTGCCTATAAGGATATAGACGAAGTAATGGAGAACCAGAAGGATCTGGTAAAACCGGTAAAAAGACTGAAAACAGTCGGTGTTGTCAAAGGATAACGAATGGTATTTCGGCGTAAGCCTTAATATAGCCTGTCTGTTTTAGCGTAGGATTATAGTTCCTTGCGGCGCAGTAAGTTCTAGCTTGACTGTGTACCGGACAGACAGGAAAATGGTGGTGTCGGAGGTTCGACTCCTCCACTCTGAAAAGAGTTAGCTCAGTGGTAGAGCATACCTCAAATTCATGGGTTCAACTCCCATACCCGCCCAAGGGTTAGCCAAGTGGTTAAGGCAAGATTTAGGATCTGTGGTTCAACTCCACACAAATGCACCTGCAAAGTGTATAACATCCGGAAAGAGTGTAAATATCCTGCCGGCAGATTTCATAATACGGTACAGAAACCCTGTACTGCAGAATGAAATTCATATGCAGCACCAGGAGTCCAGGCTTGCAGTAAGGCGGATACCGCATTAAAAGCTTTGTCCCATGTTCATAGGATCTATGAAAGCCGGATAAGATAATTTGATGCTAAAACCCTACTCCCCCAAGAGTCCTGCGGGTATTTACACAAATTCCAAGTGTTTGTCCTGGAAAGGGGTCAAGATGAAAATTATTATCAATGAAAATGAGAGAGGTTTCTTGTTTAAGAACGGAAGGTTTAAGAAAATGCTGATACCCGGAAAGCACAGTGTAAGTCCGGTATTAGGTGAGACCTTTTTTAAAACAACGATATTTCGAATGGTGAATATAAAAGAAGTGGATATGAGTGTTCTTTTAAAGGATAAGAATTTCGCGGACAGCGTGATAAAAGCGGAAGTGCCGGATTCTTATTTAGCCTTGCATTACGAAGACGGAAGAATATTGGATACTTTAAGACCGGGTACATATTATTTCTGGAAGATATTCCATGAGCATACTTTTAAACTGATTGATATCAGCACACCGGCTGTCAATTTACCGAATGAAATAATGTCTGTTGTTCCCGGCAGCCTTTTTACCCAGATAGCCGTAGCGGAAGGGGAAACGGGACTATTATTCTTTGACGGTAAGTATAAAGAACAAATATTCTCCGGTAATTACTGCTTTTGGAACACTACGGTCAGAATATCCTGTCAGCTTGTAGATATACGTACGCAGCAATTGGATGTAAACAGCCAGGAAATTCTGACTGCGGATAAGGTGACCCTGCGTCTGAACTTTGTCTGTAACTTTAGGGTTACGGATGCGGTCAGTATCATAAATGTGCTGAAGGATTACAAAACCCAGATTTATGTTACAACACAGCTGGCACTAAGGGAGTATGTAGGCCGCTTAAAATTTGATGAGCTGTTGGAACAAAAGGACAGCCTGGCAAGCTTTGTGCTTGAGAAGTTAAGAGAAAAGCAGGATAGCCTATTTGTAGAATTTACAGATGCAGGCTTAAAGGACATTATACTGCCCGGCGAAATCAGGGATATTATGAATACGGTCTTGATTGCTGAGAAAAATGCCCAGGCTAATGTCATATCCAGAAGGGAAGAGGTCGCCTCTACAAGAAGCCTTTTAAATACAGCAAAGCTCATGGAGGAAAACACGACGCTGTATAAGCTGAAGGAGCTTGAATACCTTGAGAAGATATGTGATAAGGTAGGCAGTATATCAATCGGAAACGTGAATCTGTTAGGTCAGTTAAGTGAACTGATTAATACAAGAAGAGTATAGTAAAGCATATGGAGAATAACAGAGCCTCAAAGCAGTTCAAACTTACAAAAACAAGACGTGCATTTAATCATTAAGCCATTTCATGAAATAGGTCATGAAGTGGCTTTTTATTATGAGCGTAAGAGGAATATTTGATATTTAGGATATTTTATGTTATATTTTGTGTTAATCAATTTACAATTTACTAATATTTAGCAGATTGTAGGTAAAGGGGCTTTAGCACCCTTTGAATATAGGTTGAAAAGTGGGGAAAAGCAAAGATGAAAGATTTTGTACTGGAAGTCTGTGCAGATTCGGTGGAGTCTGTTCTGGCAGGTGAGCACGGCGGTGCTACAAGAATTGAACTATGCGGAAATCTTGTGATTGGAGGGACAACTCCCAGTCCCAAATTGATTGAGGAGATTCGAAAACATAGTCATATCCCGATTCATGTATTAATCCGTCCGCGGTATGGGGATTTCTGTTATACCGCTTATGAATATTCCATAATGAAGGAAGAGGTCAGGATGTTTCGGGAGCTGGGTGCCGAAGGGGTTGTGATTGGTGTCCTGAAACCGGAGGGGACATTGAATATGGAAGCAGTATATGGACTGATGGAAGAGGCTGAAGGGATGTCCGTTACGCTGCACCGGGCATTTGATATGAGCGCGGAGCCCTATGAGACCATGGAACAGGCTATCAGCCTGGAAATGGACACAATTCTTACCTCGGGGCAGAAAAATATATGTACGGAAGGAGCTCCGCTTCTGAAAAGCCTGAGGGAAAAGAGCCGGGGGCGGATTTGCATCCAGGCGGGAGGCGGTGTAAATGCTGCAGTAATACCTGGTGTATATCGGACTTCCGGGGTGACTGCCTATCATATGTCAGGAAAGGCGGCTTTGGACAGTGCAATGACTTACAGGAAAGAGGAAGTGAACATGGGATTGCCGTCCCTTAGCGAATATACGATTTACCGTACCAGAGAGGAAAGTATCCGGCAGGCAAGGCAGGTACTGGAGGAGATTTAAAATCTAATCCCTGTGCTTGTGATACTAATCAACGGAAATTTAAAAATGCAATGCAAAATAAAAGCTGCATAGTATTTAAACTACTGTTTTTCAGGATAAATAAGGAGATAATAAATGGATGAGAATAAAATAAGCGGACAGAGACAGTATGAATTTGTAGAACGGTTTAATTATATCCGGGAAGCGGGAACTTCCGGAGAGAAGAGGGCGTCGGAGAAAATTCTGGAAGAGCTTCGCAATATGGGACTGGACGGCCGCTCAGAGGAGTTCAGATTCACTGCATATGAGATTGAGGAAGAGCGCCTGGTGGTTACGGAACCCTATGAAAAGGAATACCGTGTGACCGGATACAAAAAATGCGGTAATACTCCGTCCGAAGGGGTAGAGGCGCCCTTTCTTTATATTGAGAATGGAGATGATATCAGCCTTTCCTTTGCCAAGGGAAAGATTGTCATGGTAAACGGCCCGGTTAAAAATGATATGTACCAAAAGCTTGTAAACGCGCAGGCTGCAGGGTTTGTGACGGTATCGGGTACGCCTGTTGATACAGGAGAAGATTTAAACCCTGCCGGGTATACGTTAAGAGGTGTAGAGGAAACTCCTATCCAGGGAGTTAGTCTGCATTATAAGGATGCAGCAGAGCTGGTGGAAAGGGGAGCTGGACAGGTCAGGGTGACTCTGCGCCAGAAAAAGGTGACACGGATTTCCCAAAATATTGCGGCCAGAATAGAAGGAAGTGATAAGGCAGAGGAGATATTGACACTAAGTGCCCATTATGATTCGGTTCCTCAGGGGCCGGGGGCTTATGACAATATGGCAGGAGCTGCTATTATTATGGAACTTGCCAGATATTTTGCAGAGAATCTTCCGCGGCGGACTATGGAATTTATCTGGTTTGGTGCGGAGGAAACGGGACTTTGCGGAAGCCTGGCCTATGTAAAGGAGCATGAGAAGGAGCTTTCCAGGCACCGGTTCAACATGAATGTGGATCTAGCGGGACAGCTGATTGGAGGAACGGTTATTGGGGTAACAGCAGATGCTGCTGTTTGCCAGATGCTGTCCTATGTGCTCCATGAAGCAGGAATGGGAGTTTCCTTTATCAATGGGATATGGGGCAGTGATTCCAATACCTTTGCCTGGAAGGGGATTCCCTCCATGACGCTCAACCGGGATGGATTCGGAATGCATACACGCCATGATACCATTGCTTTAATCTCTCCCTGGTCCTTAAAGAGGAGTGCCAATGTGCTTGGGTGCATTGCTCAAGGTTTAGCCCAGGCTGAGGTTATGCCGTTTAAAAGAGAGGTGCCGGAGGAATTTGAGAAAAAGCTGGATGCCTATTTTATAGAAGCATAGAAATGGAGTAAAAGGCTGCCGCAGAAAGCATATGAACTTTTTGCGGCAGCCTTTTTGACTTTTATGAAGTAATCTGGTCAGCAGATTATATACCAGTTATTTTTCAGAATCTCCGGTAGAACCCCGGAAAATAACCTTGGAGGTTATATAGATGACTTCGTAGGGAGCACTGGGGTATTTAATCCGGTATAGTATCTGCAGAGCCAGGCGAGAACCAATATTCTGATTGAATACCTGAACCGTGGTCAGACTTTCAGCCAGGGGATTTTCCGTGTTAGCATCAAAGCCGGTGAGAGCGACATCTTCAGGTATCCGGATTCCGCGTTTAAACAGTAATTGCATCAAAATACAGGCTACATAGTCATTGGCGCAGACAAAAGCATCTGGCATAAAGGGAAGGGTATCGAGAAAAGCTCCGATTTCTTCTTTATAGGTATCGACTCCTATGGAGCTTGTCAGATTCAGTTCCGGATTAACGGACAGGCCGTGCTGAAGCAGGGTTCTGGAAAAGCCCTCAAAGCGTTCATGGTTTGATTTGGCATAGTTGATATCGCCGATAAAACCAAAGGACATCCTGCCTTTTTCAATTAAGTGCTCCGTAATATTGGAAACACTGGTAGAGTTTTCTGTCATAATCACATCGCCGTTCAATTGTGAAGGAGGTACAGCGGTGGAGGTATCTAAAAACACCTTGGGAACAGTGGAGGCTGCCAGCAGCCGGAGCAGCTGTTCGTTGTATACGTTCATAATAATAATGCCGTGGGTACTGCCATTGGTTAGAGAGGCAGGGAGTGTGTAATTTCCGCTGACGGAGGAAGGCAGATAAGTATAAACCAGATTTACATTATGAAGGGAAAGCTCCTTGGCAATCTGGTGAATGATAGCCATCCAGAAAATAGAAGTCTCCGGGCGGCATACGGCAACAGCAATATTTGTAGGAGGCTCGGAAGCGGAAGTTTGAGAAAAGTTAAAATTTTCCGGAAAATTATAATTCATTTCCTGTGCTTTGGCGATAATCTTATTTCTAAGATCTTCAGAAACGCCTTCTTGACCGCTGAATACCTTCCAGACCGTGGTACGGGAAACGCCGAGAGTACTTGCAATTTTTTGTAAAGTAATCTTTTTCATTTTTACACCAATCTGCACGCTATTGTGCTTATATATAGTAAATCGTGGAAAACCCCTGACTGTACGGAAAAGGCTTTCAATACTGCCGGTTATATACCGCTTAAAGATGGCAGGGAAATTCCTGTGGCAGTTACCGGACGGGAACAGGTTATCACCTGATTTGTTGCTGTTATTATACCATTTTATACAAATTTTTTCAAATGCTAAATGAACAGAATGAACATTTTGTTTTCATTTTTTAATATACTGCTTTAATGCTATTCCAGAGCCGTACGGTGATTTTGAAAGCTAATCCCCATGCAAATCCCAAGCTTGATTGGGATACTGTGTAAATAGAAAGATTAAAAATGCAACTCATTTTTTAATCTATCTCACTTCTGTTTTTCCATTCGAATAAATCAGAACTTCTTTGTTTCCATCAGAAGACGGACAGGAAATTTCAAATGTGTGGGAGGTCGTCTCAATCCGGTAGGGCAGCGGTTTTACCCTGCGGTTAGCATTAATGGGAGCGTATTTTTCCAGAATATCTGTTAACTCCTCCAAATGCCTGCTGTATTGACCGTTCAAGTCCAGAAAAATCTGCTGGGCATAGTAAAGCTTTCTTAATTCCCATTTACGGTATTCGTCTTCCGGGATGGCCCAGGAAGAGCTTTCTTTTTCCGTGCCGGTAAAGAATACGAAGGCCCATAATTCGGGATAGTGGATATTGATGACTCCCGTAGGTGCCCATACCCAGTTGTCTTCCGGAAGAAACTGCCCGGTGGAAGGGTCTGTCCTTTTCTGGTATCTGTCGTCTTTCACATCGGTTTTCCATTGAACACGGGAGAAATTTATACGGTAATATTCTCCTTCTTTGGGAGAGCGTTTCTGGGGCAGGCATTCTGTGAGGGCGGCAAAGGGAATGACTACCTCCACAGACCAGCTCCGGTTGGCAGCAGAGGGCTGGTTGACAGTACCGTCTACGAACACAGCCGTGCGTAAGCCGTGGATATCATAACCGCTAAGGCCGCTGCCGTTGTCCCGGTATGCTGCAGGCAGAAATAAATCCCACAGGGTATTCAGAACGTTCATTTCAAATTCATAATACTGCTGGGTATCGGAATCCGGATCGATAAAGATTTCAAAATCATTGTCCTGAAAGATAATATCGTCCCGTTTGTCCACATAGCCCCAGATTTCATTGCCGTCAAGCTGGGCGCCAATATACAGATTCTCATCGTCCCAGAGCATCTTGGCACGGGTCGGAAAACGGGGGCTTGGCATATGCTCTCCTTCAATATCCAAAAAGGCGCTGGTAAAAGGTGCATCTTCCCAAAAGGGCTTGTCAAGTCTTCCGTCCAAAAGAAAAGGCTTTGCGGCCCGGTGGCAAGGGTAAGCAGGTGGGTTAAAATCTACTGCAGGGATTGGAATTCTTATAGGATTCATGTCATGCCTCATTTCTTCATGGAATTTGAATTCTCAGGAACATTTCTGTTCCTTAATAGAGTGCTGCACACACAACGTGTCACAGATACTGATATAGAAGTGATATGCATAGGTTTAATTTGATTATAGCATTGTGTACACTTTTTTACAATGTAAACTTAACAAATGTGAACAAAAATTATACTCCTTGTGGACAAAATGATAAATTTAATAGAAGGAAATAAAGCTTCGGGTGTCATAGGTAAATCTCAGCTTTTGTCTATTTATATTTGGAATATTAAAATGCAGCGTAATTCCAGCAGGTGAATTCTGCTATCTTTCATATACTGGCAGAAAAGAATATGGAAACAAATGTTAAATATTGTACATATTATTGGGATGCAAATGAACAAAAGAAGAAACTTATCGAAAAAGTTGCGATAGTAGAGCAATGCGTTACTGCAAAAAAGAGTACTAAATATATCTATTTTTTAGTAATTTATAATAAAAATATAGCCCAAAACATTGTTTTAATAATATAAAATTGTGAAACACTTAAAAAAGAGAACATTTTTAGAAAACATATTGACATTATTGTGAACAGATGTTAAAATCTAACCATCAAAAACACGGGTAAGTAATAAAAAACAGTTAAATTATTATGAATAATAGACAAATAAATTCTGTTAAAAAAAATTATGTTAAAAATGTTCAAAATGTCAAAGGATAACAAAAAATAAGACAAGTAAAAACATCAATTGGAAGAATCGCGGAGGAGAGAAACATGAAATCTAAGACAAAAAAGAAGAAAGGCCGTATATTGCAGGTACTGAAAAGAGATATGTCACTCTGGATGTTCTGCCTTCCGGGCATTGTTTTGACATTCATCTTCAGTTATGTTCCTATGTACGGAATCCAGCTGGCTTTCAGAAGGTATAACGGCAGAGCGGGCATATGGGGCAGCCCCTGGGTGGGCTTGTACTACTTCAAGAGATTCTTTGAGTCTCCCTACTTTGATTCAACCATCAGGAACACATTGATTTTGAGTCTTTACGGATTAATCGTGTCATTTCCGATTCCGATTATCCTGGCATTGATGCTGAACTCTTTCAGACATAAGAGATACCGCAAGGTAATTCAGACAGTTACATATGCCCCGAATTTTATCTCTACGGTTGTTATGTGCGGTATGATTATCCTGTTTTTGTCACCTTCCGTAGGTGTTATCAATAATATCATGCACTTTCTTGGCCTGGACCCTCTTAATTTTATGGCGAAGAAAGAATATTGGAGGCACATATATGTGTGGACCGGTGTCTGGCAAACGACAGGATGGAGCTCGGTCATTTACTTCGCGGCTTTATCCGGTATCAGTCCGGAGCTCCATGAAGCGGGCCGCTGTGATGGTGCGACTAAGCTGCAGCTGATACGGCACATAGACCTTCCTTCCATTTTACCTACGGCGACCATCCTGTTGATTTTGAGCTGCGGAAGTATTCTTTCCGTGGGCTTCGAAAAATCCTACCTGCTGCAAAATAATCTGAACCTGACGGTATCTGAGATTATTTCAACCTATGTATATAAGGTGGGTCTGATTAACAACGACATATCCTATTCGACGGCAATTGGCCTTTTCAATACATTAATTAACCTGGTTATGCTTGTGGCTGTAAATAAAGCAGCTGATAAACTTTCAGGCAACAGCTTATGGTAGGAGGAAAGAGAAAATGAAAAAAGAAAGGTCAGTTCAATCTTTCAGAAAAAAAAGAACAAAGCGTTGCAGGGAAGATGTAATTTTTGATACTGTGACATTCCTTGTTCTGTCAGTTATTTTAATTATTGTGGCATATCCCCTGTACTGGGTGGTCATTTCATCCATCAGCAGTCCCAGTGCTGTGTCCAGTGGTGATGTTTTATGGAAACCGATTGGATTTACGCTGAAGGGCTATGTGGAAGTATTTAAGAACAGTGCGGTCATGAGGGGATTTTTGAACTCCGTTATTTATACCGTCTGCGGAGTTCTTATTAACCTGGTTGTAACCCTTCCTACGGCCTACGCCCTGTCCAGAAATGTATTTGGAGGAAAGAAACCAATTACAATATTTTATATGATAACCATGTTCTTTGGCGGCGGCCTTATCCCTACTTATTTAGTCGTTAAGAACTTACATATGCTGAATTCCATGTGGGCACTGATTCTTCCGGGCTGCTTAAGCGTGTATAACATGATCGTGGCCAGAACCTTCTTCAAGTCGAATATTTCAGAAGAACTGTATGAGGCGGCCGAGATTGACGGCTGTTCCCAGGGAAAGTTTTTCTTTAAAATTGCACTTCCACTGTCGAAGGCCATCATTGCCATTCTTGTACTGTACTATGGTGTAGGACATTGGAACTCATACTTCTCAGCCCTGGTATATATCTCTGACAAGGATCATTATCCGCTGCAGCTGGTACTGCGAAATATACTGATTACCAATGAGACGGCGCTGTCACAGACGGCAACTACAAAGGCTGCCAGAGAAGCCCTTCGTGAAAAGCAGCAATTGATAGATGTTATGAAATATTCACTGATTATTATCAGCAGCATTCCGGTGCTGGTTCTCTACCCCTTTATCCAGAAACATTTTGTCAAGGGAGTAATGATTGGCTCTGTAAAAGGCTGAGAGGAACTCCAAAAGGAATCGTTTATTTGCCGGCAGTTTTTAAAACCCGGTGTATAAATAAATAAAAAGAGGAGGAATTTATTATGAAAAGAAAAGTGATTGCACTTTTACTGGCTATGGCCATGTGCACAACAACTCTTGCAGGCTGCGGCAACAAAGGAAATAATGGGGCAGACAGCAGCAAAACATCGGCACCTGATGCTACGGCAGACACAACCGATGAAAACGGAAAGGTAAACGGCCTGATGAATAAAGAGGGACTTCCCCTTGTAGACGAAGGCGCTTACGGCTTCTCCATCTTTGTGGATGACTCCAGTGAAACGGGAGAATTCTACATGATGGATGAACTGAAGAAACAAACAAATGTAGATGTAACCCTGAAACTTTTCCCCTATGAAACAGCTACGGAAAGACTGAATCTGGATTTGAACTCCGGTGATTATGCAGATGTAATCGGAGGCTGGACCTTAAATGACAGTATGATTCTGACCTATGGAGTAAAGCAGGGAATATTCATTCCCCTGGAGGATTATTTTAAGAAATACTGCCCCAATATCTCCGCAATTCTGGATTTACCGGGTGTAAGGGAAAAAATGACGGCTCCTGACGGACATATTTACACAATACCCTATGTAACAGGTGACACAACCGTCGGCTATACACCTTATATCAATGGCAAATGGCTGAAAAATGTGGGTATGGAAATGCCTACCAACACAGATGAATTCGAGGCAGTATTAAAAGCCTTCAAGGAAAAGGATGCCAATGGAAATGGTGATGCCGACGATGAAATTCCTTTTTCTGCTGACCCGAACAATAAGCACATCGAGGCTATGGCCGGATGGTTTGGTATGCCCATGGACAAATATGGTGTTGCTGTAAAGGATGATAAAGTGGTTTACGGCGGTGCCAGCGATGCTTACAGAAAATTTTTAAGCTGGTTTAACGGTCTTTACAAAGAGGGTCTGGTAGATATGGAACTCTTCACCCAGGACAGCTCCACTTGGGAAGGCAAGGGCAATAAGGATATGTACGGTGTATCCATTGCTTACGGAAGCAGTGAATTTTCAGGTATTGTACAGACATCAGAAAAGAGCGAATTTGATGTTCTTCCTGTGCTGAATACGGATAAGGGCGGCGTATGGCTGAGAGATACCAATGGCTTCAGCGTATACAGAACACAAGCAGTTATTACAGATAAGGCAAAGAACCCGGAAATTATCTGCCGCTGGTTTGATAATGCATTTGCACTGGAAAATGGTATCGGATGCAGCAAAGGCCCCGTAGGTACCGTTGTATTAAAAGAAGGTGAGGGATACCGTGCCATCGATACGACCACCCTGCCGGCAGACCAGCAGGAAAAGGTCAGCTGGAACAATCTGTGGCCTCAGGCACTTCCTAAATATTTACCTGTAGGATTTAAGTTTGTTGAAGACAAACCTCTGTATGACGAGAAAAAGGCCATGGAGAAAGTCTATGAACCGAATTTGACGAAAGATGTGATTCCTACTAATTGGATTGCCCTTGATGACATTGACAGATATTCTGATATCAGTACTGCTCTTACAAATTATTTCAATCAACAGCAGGCATTGTTTGTAACAGGTGAGCAGGATATTAATGATGATGCGCAGTGGAAAGCATATGTAGACGGTCTCAACTCCTTAGGACTGGAAGACTGGGCTAAGATGCGCGGTATTGAAACAATAGCAGAATAGCAGGAAGAATTTTACACCGCAAGGCGCCAAGGCTGGTGCTGAAGCGGTACCGGAGAAAAGCATATTACAGTTTTGCATAGTAATATGCTTTTCTTACTTTCCGATAAGAGGGGGTTTTTCTATGATGCAGGAATGGTTCAGGCAGGCGAAGCTGGGTATTTTTATCCATTATGGCATTTATGCAGTGGGGGATGTGTCGGAATCCTGGTCATTCCACAACGGCAATATCTCTTATGAGGACTATATGAAGCAGTGTGAAGGCTTTACAGCTTCCAGGTATAATCCGGGCAAGTGGGCTGAACTGTTTAAAAAGGCAGGAGCACAGTATGTGGTTATGACTTCAAAGCACCATGACGGCATGGCGTTATTTGACACAAAGTACAGTGATCTGAGTGTGGTAAAGAAAACGCCGGCGTCCAGGGATTTGGTGAAGGAATATATGGATGCAATGAGCGAAGCCGGGCTGAAGGTGGGGATTTATTATTCCCTGATTGACTGGTCGGATTCCCGTTACCGCAGTATTTATCCGGAAGGACTGAAAAAAGAGGAATGCCTGGGAGATATCTATGGTTCGCCGGCAGGCGGCGTAGAGGATTACGGGAAGTGGGAAGAATTTCTCGAATTTAATAAGGATCAGCTGAAAGAGCTGATGACCGGTTATAAGACCGTAGACCTTCTGTGGTTCGACGGTGACTGGGAAAGAAGTGCCGCCCAGTGGAAGATGCCGGAATTCCGTGAATACCTTCATACTCTGAACCCTAATGTGGTTTTGAATTCACGGATGCAGGGGTATGGTGATTATGAGACACCGGAACAGGGAATCCCCCTTTACGGACCGGAAGGGGAATGGGAGTTTTGCACCACAATTAACGATTCCTGGGGTTACCGTCCCTCTGACAATGCTTACAAGACCAGCGGGCAGATTGTGCGGATGTTCTGTGACTGCATTACTCTTGGAGGCAGGATGCTGCTGGACGTTGGCCCGAAGGAGGATGGTACCCTGGATGAACGTCAGGAAAAGGTGCTCCTGGACCTGGGAGACTGGATACGGGACCATGCAGAAGCAGTATATGGAACGGTCAGGGGTTTAAGCTACCAACAGTTCCTGGGTGGCAGCACCTTATCCGCTGATAATAGAACAATCTATCTGTTCGTATATGACAAGCCGGTGGAAGCACTGTGCGTGAAAGGCATTAAAACACCGGTTAAAAGGGTCAGTGTCCTTCACAGCCGGGAGGAAGTGAAATTTACCTATACGGGAGCATTGCCCTGGAGCGGAATTCCGGGTACTCTCTGGATTTGGGCAGGAGATATGGAATTACATCCTTTTGCTACCGTACTGAAAGTGGAGCTGGAAGGTGAGATTACCTACAATCTGGGACACGGAGAGGTTGTGACCAGTAACGACTGAGGGAAAAATGATATTTAAAATGACAGTGGTATATAATGGATCAGTATAAAAATGTGCTGAATTTCTAAAATTGCTATTGAAGCAGTATCGAAAGCAAGCTTTTAGATATTCACAAATAAGTTTGAAAATTACAGCTTTTGCATGAAAGATAAATACTAAAAGAAAGGGATAGGGTGCCGGATATGGAAAATGACTTACTAGATTCCGTGAAAATGGATGAGACAGAGAAAATAACAGCAGAAAATGGAACGGAGCAACCCAGGGAAGGGGAACAGCCCAGGAAAAAGGAATTGCCCCAGAAAAATAAATTGCTCAGGAAAGAGGAATTGTTCCAGGAAAAGGAAGTGTCCCAAGAACAGAAATTGCTCCAGGAACAGGAATTGCTCCAAGAGCAGGAGTTGCTCCAAGAACAGGAGTTGCTCCAAGAACAGGAGGTGCTCCAAGAACAGGAGTTGCTCCAAGAACAGGAGGTGCTCCAAGAACAGGAGGTGCTCCAAGAACAGGAGCAGGAAGAAAAGATACAGCAGGGAGTGCACAATTATAGTGGAGCCGACGAATATGTATGGCCGACAGATGAGAAGGTCCTTCAAAAGCTGGAATGGTTCCAGGACCAGAAGCTGGCCCTGATGATGCATTGGGGACCCTATTCCCAGCTTGGAGTCGTGGAGTCCTGGGCCCTTTCGGATGCAGATGCGGAATGGTCCAGAACGGGAATTGACTGGGAGCTCAGCGGAAAAGAATTCAAAGAACAGTATTTTGGACTGAACAAGACCTTTAACCCTATCCGCTTTGAGCCGGAAAAATGGGCAGATGTTGCGGCGGAGGCAGGCATCCGTTACCTGGTATTTACTACAAAGCACCATGACGGTTTTTGTATGTGGGATACGCAGTATTCGGACTATAAAATTACGGGAGAGGACTGCCCTTACCATACAAATCAATATGCCGATATATGCGGGCATTTATTTGAAGCCTTCCGGAAGAAGGGAATCGGCATAGCCGCTTATTTTTCCAAGGCAGACTGGCATATTGACAGCTACTGGGCCAAGGGATATCCGAGAGGGGACTATATGTGGAGAGGTCCTTCCTATGTGCCGGCAGAGCACCCGGAGGAATGGGAGAAATTCGTCCGGTTTACGGGGAATCAGATTAAGGAACTGGCCTCCCGTTACGGGAAGCTGGATATCATGTGGTTTGATGCCGGCTGGGTATGTGAGCAGACAGGCCAGGATATCCGCCTTGGGGAAGTAATCGATGAAATCAGGACCTGGCAGCCGGGAATGCTGTGTGCGGACAGAACCATCGGCGGGCCCTATGAGAATTATATTACACCGGAACAGTGTGTGCCGGAAGAACCCCTGGGAGTACCCTGGGAAAGCTGCATCACGCTGGGTACATCATTTTCCTTTGCCTATGAGGATACCTATAAATCTCCCAGAGAGGTAATCCATCTGCTGACGGACATCGTGGCAAAGGGCGGGAACCTGGCGATTAATGTTGGCCCCCAGCCGGACGGACGCCTTCCGAAGGGGGCAGTGGCTGCCTTAAAGGGAATGGGAGCATGGCTGAACGTATTCGGTGAGGCTATCTATGGCACCAGAGTCTGCGCACCCTACAAAAAAGAAAATATCGCTTTTACTAAAAAAGGGGAAAACGTATATGCCCTGGAGATGTTTTCGGAGGAGGATACGGCCGTTCCCGGTGAGGTATGGATTCCCTATGAAGGAAAAGTAAAGAATGTGACCATGCTGGATACCGGCGAGAAGGTTTTGTTTACCAGCAGTACAGGAGGCTTAACGGTAAAGCCGCCCTGCTATGACAAAACAGCAGCGCCTATTGCCAGAGTATATCAGCTGGAGGTGTGAGCAGAGATTTTAACAGCGTATAATCAGGTTTATAAGTTGAGTTGAGTTTTCTGATCTCTTTCAGGTATAAAAGTGCTACCAGTTTTTTTAACTGAAAGAAAAATAGCTGGAATAAATAGTATTTTACCTGGAAGAGAAAAAGTCAATTTATAATAGGAGGGAGGAATAGGAGATGTTTACTGCACATTTGCAGGAATATGCTTTGAATAAATATCAGGGAAGAAAAAAGTATTACACGGCCCTGTGGGAGGAAATAGAAGAAGCATTAAAAGGCTGTACGGAGGAAGAGGCGGTCCTGATGCGCTTCCTTTATGGGACAATGCCGGTACGGGATGCAGGAGAATATGATTTTTCAGTATTCTTAAGCTATGTACGGCATTCCCTCTGGCTCCGCAGGAATATGGAATGGTGCAGGGAACTGCCGGAGGATATTTTTGTCCACCATGTGCTGTATTACCGTATTAATTCGGAAGATATCAGTGACTGCCGGAAATTCTTCTATGAGCAGCTGAAAGGCAGAATTCAGGGAAGGAGCCTTGAAGAGGCCGTACTTGAAATCAATTACTGGTGTGCGGAAAATGCCGTGTATGAAGCAACGGATGAACGTACGGCTTCTCCTGTGACAATGTTCCGGTGCGGAAAGGGCCGCTGCGGGGAAGAATCGACGTTCACAGTTACGGCATACCGGAGTGTGGGAATTCCGGCCCGTCAGGTCTACACACCCAGATGGGCCCACTGTGACGATAATCATGCCTGGGTGGAAGTATATCTTCATGGAAAATGGTATTTCCTTGGAGCCTGTGAGCCGGAGGAGGTATTGAATAAAGGATGGTTTACTGTACCTGCCAACCGGGCTATTTTGATACACAGCCGTACATTTTCCGATTTTATGCCTAGTCCCTCCGAGGAATGCATTGGAAAAGAAGACCTGCTGACCTATTACAATAATACGTCTTATTACGCTAAGACCAGAGAGCTTGCCGTGACAGTAAAGGACCCTGTGGGACAGCCGGCGGAAGGAGCCTTTGTGGCCTTGGAAATCCTTAACATGGCGGAATATTTTCCTGCGGTTACCTTAATAACGGACAGCAGGGGAGAAGTACATGTCTCAGCCGGCCTTGGGGATGTCAGGGTAAGAGCCTGGAAGGGGGATGCCTTTGGGGAAAAGAAGGTATCCTTAAAAGTAACGGGGAAAGCAGAGCTGTTACTGGAGTGCAGCAGGGAAAAAACGGACTGGGTGACTGATAAATGGGAACGGACAGAAGTATCCGCACCTGAAGAGTGCCCGCTGCATCTGGAGAAGGAAACCCGGGAACAGAAGGAACGGAAGGAAAAACGTTTAAAAGAAGCTGGACAGATTCGGGAACAGCGCTTTGCAGCTTACTATGATGAGGAACTGGCCCGGGCATATACAGCGGAAGCAGGAATGCTGAGGGTATCAGGTGAAAATATCGGTGAAATCCTTGCCTTTCTTACAAGGGACGAAAATCCCGACAGAAAACCAATGCTTCACAGTCTGGCAGTAAAAGATTACAAGGATCTGAAAGCAGACATCCTGGAAGACCACCTGTGCTGTGAGCAGGGAAGCTTAGCAAGGGAGCTATATGAGAAGTATCTGCTTTGCCCAAGAATACACCGGGAGGAGCTGACACCTTACCGGAGCTTTATAAAGAAATATTTCACGGAGGAAGAGAAGGAGCGCTTTGTGCAGAACCCGGAGCAGATTTGGAGCTATATCAAAGCTGCCATCCGCTATGACACAGTGGTGGATTATAAGACAATCTGCGCCACTCCCATTGGATGCCTGAAAATGAAACAGGGCAGCCCTCTGGCACAGAACATCCTCTTTGCAGCAATCTGCCGGAGCCTGAATATTCCGGCAAGACTGAATCAGGTCACACTGGCTCCGGAATATCTGAACCAGGGCACCTTTACCGTACCGGAAGGCTTTACAAATGGACAGAAAGTAAAAAGCACCGCAAAAGAGGATGGGGCATCCCTTCTTCTGAAAGCAGCGGAAGGAAGCAAATGGAATTATTTCCAGACCTGGACCATTGGCAGGCTGGAAGGCGCACATTTTGATACGCTGAACTACGAAGGAGTTCCCTTTGAAAATAATGCCCTGGAGCTTGTGCTGGAGCCTGGAATTTACCGCCTTGTCACTTCACTGCGAATGCCGGATGGAGGCCAGCAGGCCTCCCAGAGGGTATTTTATTTAAAGCCCGGGGAGCAAAAATCCATAGAAATGATACTTTGGGAAAACAAAGCAGAGGATATACTGGTGAATTACCCTCTGAAGGATTTTAAACTCCAGGATAACACCGGAAAGGAATACAATATTTCCGAACTTAGGACAGAGGAGCCGGGGATTCTGGCATTCCTTGGGGTAGGGGCGGAGCCTACGGAGCATGTATTGAATGAACTGCTGGCATCGGCAGTCCATTGGAACGGGATAACTGCCAGAATGATTATGGTCCTTCGGGAACCGGGAGAACAAAAGAATGGGACCCTGCACAGGGTTTTAGAGAATCTCACCGGAATAGAACTGTATTATGACAAAGAAAGAAGCTGTGAAAGAGCGGCCGCTGCGATGCATGTGGATGCGGACAAACTACCTGTCCTTATTCTATTGCAAAAAGAGCTGACCGGCATTTATGCCTGCTCGGGATATAATGTCGGCAGTGTGGAGCTTATGCTGAAACTTCTGGAACAGCAGCAAATTAAAAGGAGGAAAACAAATGAGTAAAATTATTGGAAATTCCCTGCCGTCCATTCCCTGGCAGGATAAACCTGAGGGGTATAAAAAGCCGGTTTGGCGCTATAACAGTAATCCGATTATAAAAAGGGATGCCACTTCAATCTCCAACAGTATCTTTAACAGTGCGGTAATCCCCTATAAAGAAGGCTTTGCAGGGGTGTTCCGCTGTGACAGCAGAGCGGTGAGCATGGACATTTTTACGGGCTTCAGTGAAGACGGCATCCACTGGAATATTGAGGAGAAGCCCATTACCTTTTTGGGGGATGACCAGGAAATCCTGAAAAGAGAATACCGTTATGACCCAAGGGTGTGCTTTATCGAAGACAGGTATTACATTACCTGGTGCAACGGCTACCATGGGCCTACCATCGGCGTAGGCTATACCTTTGATTTTAAGACCTTTTATCAGCTGGAAAATGCATTTCTGCCCTATAACCGCAACGGTGTCCTGTTTCCCAGGAAAATCAACGGGAAGTACGCCATGCTGAGCAGGCCCAGTGATACGGGGCACACTCCTTTCGGAGATATATTTTACAGCCAGAGCAGTGACCTGGAATACTGGGGACACCACAGACATGTTATGTCCTCTTACAAAGGGGATGCATCCGCATGGCAGGGGACTAAGATTGGACCTGGCCCCATTCCCATAGAGACGGACGAGGGCTGGCTGCTGATCTACCATGGCGTTATCAATACCTGCAACGGCTTTGTATACCGTGTGGGCTCCGCCATACTGGACCTGGAGGAACCCTGGAAGGTAAAATACCGCTCCAGGTATTATATTCTGGGACCGGAAGAATACTATGAGTGCGTAGGCGATGTGCCCAATGTAGTATTTCCCTGTGCTGCCTTAACGGATAAGGATACCGGAAGGATCGCGCTCTATTATGGCTGTGCCGATACGGTAACGGGCCTGGCTTTTACTACGGTGGATGAATTGATTCAATTTACGAAGGAACATACATTTTAATTGCCGGGAAGGTTTGGAGGAAGGCTGCCATGGATTTTTTAGATAAAAGAGTAAGTGTTATCTGCAATGAACTGAAAAAGTTATCCGTCGTAAAGGCGGTACCGGTGGAAAACTGGCTTTATAAGAAGGGAAATTACATACATCCGGAGGAGGTGCAGAAGGCATCCCCGGAATGGGAGAGCTTTGACAGCAATACCATGCACTGGTATGGACCCGATGAACACTACTGGTTCCGCAGTGATTTTATGGTGCCGGAAGGCCTTGAGGGCAAATCCATATGGCTCAAGGTGAAGACCCAGATTGAGGAGTGGGATGACGGAAAGAACCCTCAGTTCCTGCTGTTTGTAGATGGTGCCGCAACCCAGGGAATTGATATGAACCATCGTCAGGTACTTTTAACAAAGGAGGCTGTAAAAGGCCGTACTTACCAGCTTGACCTGCAAGCCTATACGGGAACCCTGCATTCGGAATTCAATCTGATAGCAGAGATTCAGGAAGTGGACCCGAAGCTTCAAAAGCTCTATTATGATATCAGTGTACCCTTAAGTGCCTTTGCCCGTATGGAAAAGGACGACAGGGTACGGATGGATATTGAAAGAGTACTGAACGAGACAGTCAACTTACTGGACCTTCGGACCCCCTATTCCGGGGAATTCTATGCTTCCCTGGATGAGGCCGAAAGCTATATTGCAAAGGCTTTATATGAGGACATGGCAGGCTTTCAGGATGTCATTGCCACCTGCATCGGGCATACCCATATTGATGTGGCCTGGTGGTGGACTGTAGAGCAGACCAGGGAGAAGGTGGCAAGAAGCTTTGCCACCGTATTGAAGCTGATGGAGGAATATCCAAATTATAAATTCATGTCCAGCCAGCCCCAGTTATATTACTTTTTGAAGGAACGTTATCCCGAGCTGTATGCAAGGCTGAAGGAAAGAGTAAAGGAAGGACGCTGGGAGCCGGAAGGCGGCATGTGGGTAGAGGCGGACTGCAACCTTACCTCCGGGGAATCCCTGGTTCGGCAGTTCCTCCATGGAAAGAGGTTTTTCAAGGAGGAATTTGGAGTGGATAACCGTGTGCTCTGGCTGCCGGACGTATTCGGATATTCCGGTGCGCTGCCCCAGATAATGAAAAAAAGCGGTATTGATTATTTCATGACAACAAAGCTTGCCTGGAACCAGTTCAATAAGATTCCTTTTGATACCTTTGAATGGAAGGGAATTGACGGTACCAGGGTTCTGACTCATTTGATCACCACACTGGGAGTGGGACAGAGCAATAAGGAATTTTTCACTACCTATAACGGAATGCTGCATCCCGATGCCATCATGGGCGGCTGGACGCGCTACCAGAATAAGGATATCAACGAGGATATTCTGATTTCCTATGGTTACGGTGACGGCGGCGGCGGTCCTACCAGAGAAATGCTGGAAACCTCCCTGCGTATGGAAAAGGGAGTGAAGGGGATTCCAAAAGTGCGCCAGGAATTTTCCGGAACCTATTTTAAGGAGCTGGAAGAGAGGGTGAAAGGAAATAAGCGCCTTCCTCTCTGGGAAGGGGAGCTGTATTTTGAATACCACAGGGGAACCTATACCTCCATGGCCAGAAATAAACGTTCCAACCGAAAGAGCGAGCTGATGCTTATGGATTTGGAGCTGCTTTCTCTGCTGGCCGATGAAAAATGTGCCTATCCGGCGAAGGAGCTGGACCGTATGTGGAAAACGGTTCTGATCAACCAGTTCCATGACATCCTTCCCGGTTCCTCCATTAAGGAGGTTTATGAAGTAACCAGACAGGAATATGCTGAATTGAAGGATAAGGGAGAAGCTCTTATCGGAGAACGTCTGAGGGCATTGACCGGTGAGGATGGAAAGGATTGTATTACCCTTTATAATACCTTGGGCTTTGAGAGGGATGATGTGATTAATCTGGGGGATTTTGACGGGACTGCCTTAATAGAGGAAGACGGTACCAGGTATCCGGTCCAGAAAACATCCGGAGGAGCCCTTGCCTTTGTAAAAGGCCTGCCCTCCAAGGGGTGGAAAGCCTTTCAGACGGACAGGGAGAAAGAGGACATTGCTCAGAAACCACCTGGAAAGGGTAATCTGCCTTTCCGCCTGGAGGAGAATTGTCTGGAAACACCTTACTACCGTATCTGCTTTAATAAAAAGGGCCTGATTGTCTCCCTTTACGATAAGGAAAATGACAGGGAAGTCATACAGCAGGGCAAAGAGGCAAATTTATTCTGCATGTATGAGGATAAGCCCATGTATTATGATAACTGGGATATCGATATTTATTATACGGAAAAGAGTTGGGAGGTAACCGATGTTACCAGGCTGGAATGGACTCAGCTGGGAGAGGTATGCACCGTGCTGGAAATCGACCGTAAAGTCAGCAATTCCCTGATAAAACAGCAGATCCGCTTCTATGCACAGAGCAGGAGGATTGATTTCTCCACCTATGTGGACTGGAAGGAGCACCAGCACCTGTTAAAGGTTCATTTTCCGGTGGATATCCATACGGATGAGGCGGCCTTTGATATACAGTTCGGTAATGTAACAAGAAAAGTCCATGCCAATACCAGCTGGGATGCGGCAAGATTTGAAAGCTGCGGACAGAAATGGATGGACCTTTCGGAAGGGCATTATGGTGTCAGCTTGCTAAATGACTGCAAATACGGCCACTCCGTAAAGGAAGGCAATATGGCCCTTACCTTGATTAAATCGGGCATTGAACCGAATCCGACTACGGACCAGGAAGAACATTTCTTTACCTATGCCCTTTATCCCCATGCAGAAACCTGGCGCAACAGCGAAACGGTGCAGGAAGCCTATCAATTAAACCAGCCGGCCTATGCAGTAGCCGGCGGGGAAAAGGGAAGCCGGTATTCCCTTGCCTCCGTGGATAAAAAGAATGTCATGCTGGAGACCATAAAAGAGGCGGAGGACGGCAATGGTATAATCCTCCGTGCATATGAGTTCGAAAATGCTGCGGTGAAGGCATTTATCCGGCTGGAGCTTGGAGGCAAAAAATTTAGGGTTGCAGAGTGCAGCCTGATGGAGGAAAATATAACGGAGGCAGAAGTACAGGAGGATGGTTTCCCTATTAATATTAAGCCTTATGAAATAAAAACATACCGCATTCAGATAGTGCAGTAAATGCCCTATATGGGCATGTATATCTATCCGAAGGTACAAAGCTTTGAGAGCAGGACAGAGAGCGGACGGGCTGATGGATAAATGCCAGCAGTCCGTCTTTTAGGGAGCCGGAAAGAAAGGTTGGGCATCATGCAAGCAGCAGAAGAAAGAGCAAGAGCACTATTGGCTAAGATGACTCTAAAGGAAAAGATAGGGCAGGTAAATCAGAGGCTGTATGGTTTTGGAATTTACCAGAGGGTTCCCAGAGAAGGACAGGAGGATGATATCCTTCTGTCAGAGGAATTCAAAAAGGAAGTTGAAAAATTCAGCGGACTTGGTGTGCTTTATGGCTTATACCGGGCTGACCCCTGGTCCGGCAAAAATTTTGACAACGGCCTGACAGGAGCCTATGCCGCTAAGGCATATAATTTGGTGCAGCGATATGTGATAGAGCATTCCAGACTGGGAATTCCCATGCTGCTGAGCTCGGAGTGCCCTCATGGGCATCAGGCACTGGACGGATATCTTCTTCCGGTAAATCTGGCAGCAGGTGCCACCTTCCATACAGAGCTTCTGGAAAGGGCCTACCGGGTCTGCGGCAGGCAGCTGAAGGAAATGGGAGTGGATATGGCATTGATTTCCACCCTGGATATTCTGAGAGACCCAAGATGGGGAAGAAGTGAAGAATGCTACGGTGAAGACCCTTATCTTGCCGGGGAATTAGCAAAAGCCGCCGTAAAGGGTATCCAGTGCGAAGGCGTGGACGCAGTAGTGAAACATTTCTGTGCCCAGGGAGAAGGAACCGGAGGAATTAATGCCAGCGCCGCAAGAATCGGGGAAAGGGAGCTTCGGGAAATCCACCTGCCGGTGATGAAGGCCTGTGCCAAGGTTCATGCAAGGGGAGTGATGGCAGCCTATAATGAAATAGACGGGATTCCCTGCCATGCCAACAAAAAGCTCCTAACAGACATCTTAAGGGGAGAGATGGGCTTTCAGGGAATCGTAATGGCGGACGGAGTTGCCATAGACCAGCTGGATGTCATGACGGGAGACAATGTACTTTCGGGAGCACTGGCCTTAAGGGCAGGTGTGGATGTCGGTTTATGGGACCAGGCCTTTGGAAGGCTGGAGGAAGCGGTAGAAAGAGATGCCACCCTTACGGAGGAGCTTGACCGGGCTGTTTTAAGGGTGCTTACCGTAAAGTTTGAGAGAGGACTGTTCGATAATCCCTATAGAGAGGAAAGCTCCCAGGGTTCGATCTATAGCTATGAGAAGAACACGGAAAGCCTGGATTTAGCCAGGGAATCCCTTGTCCTGCTGGAAAACCGGAATAATATCCTTCCCCTTTCCCTTGACTGTCTTCAGTCTGTGGCGGTAATTGGGCCCAACAGCGATGCCTTATATAACCAGCTGGGTGACTACACACCGCCTGTAAGGGAAGAAGAGGGTGTAACGGTACTGGAGGGAATAAGGCAGGCAGTCAGAGACTATGAAGGACGGACCGGGCGGAAAATCAGGATAGACCATGTAAAGGGCTGCGGCCTTCTGAGCACCTCGGAGGACGATATCAGCAGGGCGGTAAAGGCAGCAAAAGAATCGGAGGCAGTCATTCTGGTACTGGGAGGCTCCTCCAGCCGTTTTGGGGAAGTTGTCTTTGATTCCAACGGTGCTGCCATATCCGGAGGCAAAGCAGATATGGACTGCGGAGAGGGAATGGATGTGCACAGCCTGGAGCTTCCAGGGCTGCAGAACCGGCTGGTCAGGGAAGTGCTCTCTGCCGGCGTTCCGGTAATTGCTGTCTGCATACAGGGAAGACCCTATGCAATAACAGAGCTTTCACAGAAAGCAGATGGTCTTCTTTGCTGCTTTTATCCGGGAATGAAAGGGGGCCAGGCAGTAGCGGAGGCTATCTTTGGAAAGCTTTCTCCCTCCGGCTGCCTTCCGGTATCCATTCCAAGGCATTCAGGGCAGCTGCCGGTCTATTATAACTACAAAGCTTCCTACCGTGCCATGAGTTACCGGGATTTGGATAATACTCCTCTTTATACCTTTGGTTACGGAAAAAGCTATACCTCATTCTCCTTCGGCAATATCCGGCTGGAAGTCCCGGAGGAAGGAAAAAGGACGGAGGAAATGCCGGCTATAACCGGAGAACAGCTAAAGTCTTCCGGAATCCGGCTCCACTTTACGGTTACCAATACCGGTAAAATGGATGGCTTTTGCGTGCCCCAGCTTTATATCCGTCAGGAAGCCTCAGGCACCATCCGGAGAGTGAAGGAATTAAAGGACTTTTGTAAGGTATGGGTTCCCATGGGAGAGACCAGGGAAGGTATGCTGGCACTGGATGAGGAGAAGCTTTCCGTCTGGAACGGAGAGATGGAGTTTAAGGCCGAGCCCGGCACCTTCCGGCTGTTATTACAGGATGGGGAAGGCCCGGTATGGGAAGGCGCCTTAGAGGTCACTTCGAATAGTAAGTAAGAGAATAAATTAAATGCCTGAAGAATTGCTCAGAAAAGGAGAAAATCATGTATATTTTACCGGTACCCCAGCAATGGGAAGAAAAAGAAGGCGTATTTTTACTGGATTACCATAGCAGAATTTCAGTGGCTGCTGCGGTTACGGAGCATAGCCATTATTATGCAAAGCTTTTACAGGAGGATTTACAAAAGCAATTGGGCTACGTGCCTGCCATAACCAGGGGAGAAAGAGAGGCAGGTGATATTCTGCTGGGACTTGACGCCTCCCTCCCGGAAGAAGCGTATCATCTGGATATCCGCAGTGACGGGATTCAACTGGCGGCCGGAAGTGAAAGGGGACTTTTATACGGCATACAGACCCTGCGCCAGATGGTCTCCCAGGCAGGAGCCCTGCTTCCCTGCTGTGAAATTAAGGATTATCCGGAAATAGCCAACCGGGGATATTATTTTGATGTTACCAGAGGACGGATTCCCACCATGGAAAGCCTTAAGGCTCTGGCGGACAAATTAAGCTATTATAAAATGAACCAGCTGCAGCTGTACATCGAGCACAGTTATCTTTTCCGGAATCAAAGTGAGGTCTGGAGGGATGATACGCCTCTGACAGCCCAGGATATTCTGGAGCTGGATGCCTATTGCCGGCGCCTGAATATTGAGCTGGTGCCTTCCGTGTCCACTTTCGGGCATCTGTACAAGGTATTGAGTACGAAAACCTATGGAAACTACTGTGAAGCACCCGAACAGGCAAAAGAAGAATTTTCTTTCCATGACCGGATGCATCATCACACCCTGGATGTATCCAATGAGGGGAGCATTGCATTTGCAAAGAAGCAAATCGAGGAATTCCTGCCTTTGTTTACCTCAGGACAATTTAATATTTGTGCCGATGAAACCTTTGATCTGGGCAAGGGAAAGAGCAGGGAGCTGGCCGAAAAGAAGGGAATTCAAAGGCTTTACCTGGACTTTGTGAAAGAACTGTGTGAATTTGTAATAGAAAAAGGAAAACGCCC
Organism: Anaerocolumna jejuensis DSM 15929; assembly: GCF_900142215.1. Classification (GTDB taxonomy): domain Bacteria; phylum Bacillota; class Clostridia; order Lachnospirales; family Lachnospiraceae; genus Anaerocolumna; species Anaerocolumna jejuensis. The sequence continues at coordinate 82,963 of NZ_FRAC01000016.1, forward strand.
TATGTTCTGGGGGGATATTATCGCAGGATTTCCGGAAGCTGTCCGCGAACTTCCGGAGGAGGTAATCTGTCTGAACTGGGGATATTCACCGGAGCAGAAGGAGAATGAGACAAAGGCCCTCCATGATGCCGGAGCAGTGCAGTATGTATGCCCGGGGGTAGGAGGCTGGAACCAGTTCATCAACCTGATAGACAGCTCCTATCAGAATATATCGAAGATGTGCTCCTATGCCCATAAATATCAGGCCCTGGGTGTCCTGAATACGGACTGGGGTGATTTTGGACATATCAACCACCCGGAATTTTCAACAACAGGACTTATATACGGAGCTGCTTTTTCCTGGAACCGGGAGCAGCTGGAATTTTCGGAAATCAACCGACAGGTATCCTGCATAGAGTATGGTGACTGCAGCGGAAAATTTGTGGACAGGGTTGCCGCAGCCTCCCAGAAATCCGTATTTGACTGGTGGCATGTGGTAATGTATAAAGAATTCGGAAATACGGAGTTTACGGAAAAGGAAACACTGGAGAAAATTCCTGCTGCCAATGGGGAATTGACAAAATTAAAACAGGAATTTTATGAGGGGCTCGTTTTCATGAAACCGGAAAAGAGAAGCCTGATAAAGGCTTACCTGGTAGCAGTGGATGGAATGATACTCTTTAACAATATCGGGGCTGCCATTGCCTGCGGGAAATACAAAGCAGCAGGGGAAGCAAAGAAAGGACTTGCCAGGGAGCTGGAATACTGGTTCTATGATTACAAGGAAGTCTGGAGGACGGTCAGCAGGGAATCAGAGCTTTACCGGCTGCAGGATATTATTATATGGTATGCGGATTTACTGAGGTGTCTGGATTAAAAAGAAGGATGCTCGAGGGGCAAATATCCCCCTGGTATTAATCTGCCAGACAGTTGAGGTTAATTTAATATATATAGCAAGATAAGAAGACGGGAAACCGGGGAGGATAAGGAAACGGATAATGGGTAAGTTAATCGGATATGTCGGCACCGGGGATTTAAACGAGGTGACTGCGGAGGATGTAAATAATCTGGATGTGATCAATATAGCTTTTGGGCACATCCGGCAGGGCCGGGCGGAATGGAACCATCCGGAATGCAAAGCTGCTTTATCACGGATAAAGTCCCGGAATCCTGATATAAAAATTCTTTTGTCGATAGGAGGCTGGAGTGCCTCTGGATTCTCAGAAGCTGCTATGACAGAGAAAAACAGAAAGCAGCTGGCTGCCTCCGCCTTGGATATTATAAAAGAATACAATTTGGACGGAGTCGATATTGATTGGGAATATCCCTGCTTTCGTGTTGCGGGAATCGACGGAAGTGAAAAAGACAGGGAAAACTTCACTTTGCTTCTGGAAGCCTTAAGAAGGACCTTGGACGAAGCAGGGGATAGAACATATCTGTTAACCATTGCAGCAGGAGGCGGGGATTATTTTACCTCCTGCACCGAGATGGATAAAGTACAGGGGTATCTGGATTATGTCCAGCTGATGACTTACGATTTAAAGGGAGGTTTTCAGACCTTTACCGGTCACCATACCAGCCTGTATTCCAACAAAAGGGATTTGTTTCCGGCCAGTACGGACAGGGCGGTGGAATGCTTTATCCAGGCTGGGGTACCCAAAGAAAAATTAGTAATCGGCGGGGCCTTTTATTCCAGGGAATGGAGAAATGTACCGGATGTTGAGCATGGGCTCCACCAGATGGCAGGAACAACAGGAGGATACGGCCCGGCTTACCATAGTCTTATACGGGATTATGTGGATAAGAACGGATATGTCCGGTATTGGGACGAGGAGGCAAAAGCGCCTTACCTGTTTAATGGAGAGACCTTCATAAGCTATGATGATAAGGAATCCTTAAAAAGAAAAGCAGAATATGCAGAGGAGAAGGGCTTGTTCGGGCTGATGTATTGGGAATACGGCTGTGATAAGACCCATACCCTGACCGGCTGGATGAGAAAACAGCTGGATTTGGCAGAGGCAGACCGTAAAAAAATGAAAATTGGTTTGGAACAGCGGCAGATTTAGTGATAAAGGGGAGCCCGTTGTCCGGATATCTTATAAAAGGCTGGATTTTAAACACCAGTCTTTTTTGATGGAAGGATTTATTAGGATTTATTATTTATTAAAAAAATAAATGAAAAAGGTAGAAAATGGAAGATAATGAGACAAAATGAGTTAAATAATGTAAGATAAAGTAAAATAAGTGGCGTAATTCAACATATGTGGATTTGCATAACTTTTATAGAGGGAGTATAACATAGGAGTCATTATTTTAATTTTTAAAGGGGGTATACTATGAGAACTTTTTTTCAAGATTTAAGGGACAATCTGGTTGACCAGTACTTGACCTGTCCTGCCTACATGTACCTGTGCGATAGCCAGGGCTTCAATCCCACCATTCATTTGAATTCCATAGCTGATGTGGAAGAGGCACCTTTTATTGCTACCACAATGTTCAAGAAGTCGGCGCAGATGTTTACAAATTTATTAAGGGTACCGTTGGAGTCCGTTGACAAATGGACAGTCTCAAGCAGTACAAGCGGAGATCCAAGCATCGTGGGGAGACGGGCTTGTGACCTCTTACAATTGCAGAAGTTTAATGAACTGGATCGAAGCGTGTTTCGCCCGGATACGGAGCAGGACATTGTTTTCTATCCGGAACCGGAGGTAATGAAAAAGTACAGAAGTGAGGTAATATATGGAATACATACAGAATCCTTTATCGGAAACGTCCTGGATATATATCACTTCAAAGAAAACACCGTATTTGTTATCAAACCGGAGGGGGACGACCTGACTATTGATATGGAGGGATTTATCAAAGCCCTGAAAGAACATGACGGACTTGACCATTACCTGTCAATAAGAGGCTCGACACCTTTGCTTTACAGTGCGGTAAAAGCCTTAAAAGATACAATGAATCCCTTTCACCTTGGAAGCCATGTACTGGTCCACACAGGCGGCGGCGGATGGGATGGCAAGAAAGGAACCGTAAGTGTTGGAACGGACATAAAAAAACAGGACTTTGTGGAATGTGTTTCAGATTTCTTAGGTATACCCGAAGAAAATTTCATCGACTCCTATTCCTTTACGGAAAACTGCTTCCTTGTGACAGGACATTACTCAAAAGAATATAAAGATTACCTGTACCATATTCCAAGCTGGGGAAAAGTAATGATCAGGGATATGAAGACCTTAAAGCCCCTGAGTAATCCGGGTGACAAGGGCTTTATCCAGATGCTGAATGCTTATGGAACAAGTACCTATGCCGGAGCCTCTGTTTTAGTTGACGATATAGGGGAAATCCTATCTATGGATGAATGCCCGGACTGTAAGAGTAATCTCATGACGATAAAAATAATCGGAAGAGTAAAAGGGGCAGAAGCAAAGGGCTGCGGTGCAACTCTGAACGTAAATAATAAAGGCTGAAGAAGGGGAGGATGAGAGGATGAAGATTGAATATACCTGTGGAAATACAGCTTTAGCAAGGAATATAAATGATATTAGTCTTGACCTTTTTTGCTCGGAAGAGGATGAAATAATTGCTGAAATAGAAAGGCTGAGAGCCAACAGGGCAAAGGCACATGAGCTTCCTTTGCAGTATACCCTGGACTTACTGGACCAATGCGGCAGGAGGTGGCTGGACAGAGACTATTCCAGGACCCATGTTGAGATTCTTTCCCACATATTAAACCAGAGTATGGAATTGGTAACCTATGAACTGGAAAGCTCCATGCAAATGCTATTAAAGGAGAATCTGGAAAAGATAGTAACAGAAGAGCTTGGAAACAGTGATATATTAGACAGCTGGGTCAGGACAAGCTACGGGGAAGTGCACAGGCAGCCAAGGGGAATGATGTTCCACAATATTTCCGGCAATGCCTTTGTGGTAGTACCGGTCAGCATATCCATGGGGCTGCTGTCGAAGAATTGTAATCTGGTCAAGGTATCGGGGGATGAGCCGTACTTTGCCTATGCTTTTTATAACAGCTTATGTGAGATAGACCCAAGTATAAAGGAACGCCTGTCCGTTCTCTATTTTGACAGCAGCAAGCAGGAATTATATGACACCATTGTAAGAAGTTCAGACTGTGTCATACATTGGGGCGGGGAATATTCCGGCAGAATTATGGCTGAGCTCTGTGCGAAATATAACAGTCATTTGATTATGCACGGAGCAAAGATCAGCTTTGAAGTAATCGACCAGGTGGAAGATATGAAAGCCACGGCAGAAGCCATTACAAAGGATATTATCTGCTGGGAACAGAAAGCATGCCTGTCCCCCAGAATCATATTTGTAAATAACAAAATAGATACCGGTGTTCTTGCAAAAGCAATCGGAGATATCTTAAAGAAATATACGGTGATTCTTCCAAAGGCCTATTTAAATCCCTGGAGTTCCATGAAGGTAATACAGGACAGGCAATATTGCCTGCTGAAATATGGGGTAAAGGAAAAGCAGGATGTTAAATTATATTCCTCCTATAACGCCGACTATACGGTTATATTAAACAGTAAAATGCCGGATAAGGAAGATATCGACCGCTGCTTTAACCGTTTTATTTTTGTATGCCCCTATGAGAGCAGTGATGAGGTGCATGATTACATAGAGGAAAACCTGAAGGCCTATCTGCAGACAATGGGTTACGGCGGAGAGGATGAAGGCTTCATAGAAAAGATGACATTATTAGGTGTCAGTATTGTAACCAGGCCCGGAGAAATGGCATTGCATCATCCGGGAACCTCACATGACGGCATGTACAATCTGAATGAAATGACGGTTGTAGTAAGCCGGCAATTATAAGGGAGGTGCGGCTTGTGAAGATTGATGGAAAGAATATCGTTTTGACAGGAGCATCATCGGGAATTGGAAAAGAGATTCTGAAAAGACTGCAGCAGTATGATGTCAAAATAATAGCTGTTTCGAGAACGATATCCAAAATACCCTGTAATGAAAAGGTAATTCCTTATTCCTGTGACGTATCCAAAAAGGAGGAAGTGGATAAGCTGTTTGAATATGCACAGGAAAAGCTGGGCAATATTGATATTTTTTTTGCAAATGCAGGTTTCGCATTTTGCGAGCAGATCAGGGAAGCTGACTGGGAGCATATGGAAGAAATTTTTCGTACCAATGTGTTCTCACCGATATATTCTGTGGAAAAAATGAGAGTGGCAAACGGTAAGAGAAAATATGCCGTTGTGATAACCTGTTCCGCGGTAAGCGAGGTCCCGCTGCCCGGTTATTCCCTCTATTGCTCTACAAAGCATGCGATAAACGGCTTTGGAAGGGTATTTCAATATGAGACAAGGAAAAATGAATTAATTTCCTTTGTTTATCCCATTGCAACTAAAACAAATTTCTTTACAAATGCAGCCCAAAAGGCTCCCGTACCGTGGCCGGTTCAGGCCCCGGACAAGGTGGCAAAAAGTGTTGTAAGGGGAGTTGAGAAGGACAGGCATTTTATCTATCCTTCAAAAGCATATGCTGTTATCCGAACCTTAAACCGGATTTTCCCCTTTAACAGCTCTGTTTATGCGAAGATACAAAGCAATAAATTTCACAGGTGGGCTCATTCGGCTTATGATCTGCATTCATAAGGAGGATTGGGAAACAGTGCCATATTAAGGATAGAGCTTAATGAAGAGCTTATAGAACCTGTATATGGTTTGCATAAGAAATTATATGGTTTGTATAAGGAATTAGAGTTACGCTGCACGGCAATCAGGCTGTGCAGCGTTCTTTTATTGATACTAATTTTACGTTTACTTACTTGTAAAGTATACCTTATTATGGTAGCATATCATAGAAATATTGTATGGAATAATCAGGCAGAAAGGATAAAGACTTACTTAGGAGGCAAGATGGAGTACAGAATCGGAAGAAGCAAGAAGAACCAGGGAAAAGAGGCAGTGAAGGAAGCGGTGGAAGGGCTTAAAAATCCCAAGTTGATACTATTTTTTTCAGAGACGGATAATTTCACCGAATATACCATTGAAATGAAAAGATTATTTCCCGAAAGCATAATAATCGGTTCCACCACTTTTGTGGGATTATGCAGGGAGGGAGCATATAAGGATACACTTCTGGTCCTTGGTATCGAGGAAGGAATCGAATGCTATGGGGATGTACTGGAGGAAGTGGACAAATACCCCTTAAAATACATAGACCGTGTTATGAACTGCGTAAACCGGTTTAAAAATACGGAAAATACCGTATGCTTTGAAGTATCCTCGGCGCTGATCAGCAGCGAGGAACTGATTCTGTCCACCTTTAATTCCGTACTGATGGATAAAGGGATTCCTTTGTTCGGAGGTTCTGCCGGTGACCGCGGAAATGCGGAAAAGACGATGATATCCTTTAACGGAAAGGTAATGGAGAAAGCCTGCGCCTTTGTAGTTCTCAAGAACTTAGGCGGCGGCATCAGGCTGTACCGTGAAAATATCTACAAGCCCACAAATCATTATTTTACCGCTACAAAGGTGGATATCAGGAATCGCACTGTCTACGAATACGACTATGAGCCGGCAGCACAGGTTATGGCAAAGGCTTTAAATACGGACATCAAAAACCTGCCCCAGTATCTGGACAGCTATCCCCTGGGAAGATTAATCGGCAGTGATATGTACATAACTGCTAACCAGGGCATTACGGACCATGGCGGCATGGCTTACCATGCCAGGGTCTATAATAATTCCCACATGGTGCTGCTGGAGCCCGATGATTACAAAGAGGTATTAAGGAGAACCAGAGAGCAGGTAAAAAAGGATGTACCCAACCCCTCTCTTACCATTATGATACACTGCCTGGCCAGGTCCTTACTTTTTGAAAAGGATGGTTACCTGAATGATTTTGCCAAAGAAATGGGCGGTACCCTCGGCAATTACGTTGGTTTTGCAGGTTACGGAGAACAGCTGAACCAACAGCATTTCAACCAGACCATGGTTCTGGCTGTATTTGAATAAGGGAGGGGATCGGGATGAAATTATTTCAGAAGAACAGGAAAAGAGATGCTATAAACACTGAAATTATAAATACTGATATCATAAACACAGATATCATAAATATAAAAGCAGCACATGATAAAGCAGCGCAAGGTAAAATAGCGGATGCCGGATTTGATTATAATAAATATCTAAATTATGGTGTTCTGCATATTGAAAGAAAAGTGGAAGAATTCATGAAGGAGGAGGTTGAGGTATCCCGTAATCTGGGATATATCAATTCCAGTTTCACTGAGTTCGACAGTATCAATCATACCATAGCAAAAGTGAATTCGGATTTTGAGGAGTTCAGCAGGTATGCCGGCCAAATCAATGAAATCATGGAGAAATCCGATAAAGCCGTAGAGGAAGCGGAAAATAAAATGAATATACTGGCAGGGCAGATAGAAGGAACCTGCGGTAAGCTGAATTCCATAACGGAAACCTTTCTTATGCTGAAAAAGGATTTTGACAGGATAAAAGATATGTCAAAGAGCATTACGGGCATAGCAAACAGCACAAATCTTTTGGCCCTGAATGCTTCCATTGAAGCCGCCAGAGCTGGAGAGGCCGGCAAGGGCTTTTCTGTTGTGGCAGATAGGATAAGGGAATTGTCAGCCTCTACGGCAGGCCTTGTAAAAGGAATCGATGAAAGCGTAAATTCTCTGTATCAGAGCATTGAAGCATTAAGCCGTGAGATAGAGGTATCCAAAAGCTCCATACAGGAGAACCTTTTATACGCAGAAAATGTCCGTGAGAATTTCAAACAGGTTTCGGACTGTACCGATGAGGTAAAGAACTTTAGCAGGCAGATTACAACGGGCATTGAAAATACCAGTAAAGACATTAACGGAACGGCAAAGGGTGTTCATTCCATTGTGAGCCTTATAACCTCCTTTGGGGATAAGCTGGCTGAATTAAATATAAAAATGAGCAAAAAATCCATTATCATTAGCGAAATCATAGATTTCCTGCAGCAGCTGGAAAATATGCTGAAGGATACCCTGCAAAAAGAGAAGCCATTGTAAGCTGCCATATCAGGAAAGATAAAGCTATTTTATAGAAGAAATTACAAAATTCAGGAATTGGATTATTTTGCCGATATATTCATATAGAAAGGTATACGAAGAAGTATATCAGTATCTCCGGGAGTTGAACAGATAGTTAGATGGTATTTGTAAACTCGGTAACTCTCATAATTAAGTCATTAAGTGATGGTATGAAGCACCTTATACACGCAGCAGTGTAGTGGGAGCGGAAAAGAGGTAGGTATGAATATAAGCTTAAAACCCTATAAAGACTATAAATCAGCAGAAGTAAAAAGTTCCAGAAGCACTATAAAAGAGGCCTTGGACAAGTACCGGGAAACCTTACAGGCTTCTCAGGCCAAAACGAAAGAGGCGAACAAAGACTATGAAGACAGGATTTATCAAAAGCTCAATGCAGGTAAAAGGTTAACTTCAAATGAGTTGGATTATCTTAGGACCAACAATCCTGAAATGTATATGAAGGCTATACGGCTCCAGATGAAACGGGATGCGGTCGAAAGCTGCCTGAAAAATTGTAAATCCAAGAAGGAAGTAGAAGATGTAGCAGGCTTACAGCTGGGAGCGATCAGTGAGAAGGACCCAGACCGGGAAGCTATGATAAATACGGTGAACGAGGCCATAAAGGAATTTAAGAAAACCGATCAATATAAGCGCCTTCCGGAAGATATCAAAGAAGAGGAAAAGGGGCAGGATAAACAGAAATCGGATGGATATGATTATCAGGGCGGTTTACTGAACAGTAATATCAGGGATTTTGATATTAAGTTGTAAGAGGATACTGTAAATATCTGATTACCCTTCGGCTCAGGCGAAGGGGTACTTGTTTTCGGACCTTTTTCTAAACATTATGATTAATCAGGGTATTACCTTCAATTGACAAATTATTTAGGTGATTTGTTTATTGAAGGTTTTTTTATTTATAAAATGTTTATATAAAGATATTTATATACCAAAAGAGAATACCTTGACAGTGGAAAAATTGGACTTATAATATAGGCAAAGAGATTTCGCTAAGACTGTTAAATACAGCGCTTAACCGAATTTCTCCGTTCTATATAAAGGAGGAATGCCATTGGAGAAAAAGGGTAATGTAGGTGAGCAGGCAGCAGCAAAAAATCCACCGATAAAACCTGTAAACAAGAATAAGAAAAAGAATAAAAAGAAAAGAAGATTAATTTATGAATATTTTATCTGTGTCCTTGCATTAGTTGGAACCGGACTTGCAGTTATTGATATAACCAGAGGATTAACTTACTGGCAAAGTTGGATGGACTGGACAATTTTAGGTATCTTAACCGTCGATTATTTTGTACGGCTGGTTCTTGCCAAAGACAAAAAAGTATTTTTTCGGGAGAATATATTTCACTTAATAGCAATCATCCCTTTTCATTCTGCCTTTCGGATTTTCCGCGCCGCTTCTTTAGCGAAGCTTTTAAGTCTTAGCATTGTGGGGGCTTTTCCCCGTAAGGCTTTTCGGAAGGTTAAAGTTTTCATAAACACCAATGGGCTGAAGAATGTCATTATCCTTACTGCTCTGGCTATTTTTCTTGGTGCCGTTGGTATCATGTATACAGAAAAGATGTCCTTTGAGGACGGTTTGTGGTGGGCTTTCGTAACGGCCACTACGGTAGGGTACGGAGATTTGTCCCCCTCTACCGATCTGGGCAGAATTATTGCGGCGGTGCTGATGATATTTGGTATCGGCTTGATTGGTTCCATTACCAGTACCATAACCAGTTATTTTCTAAGAGCTAATAACAAAGGAGTAAAGGAAGAAACCCTGGAAATGATAAAGGGCAGGATTGATAACATATCAAGCTTGTCCGATGAGGAAATTGATTCTATCTGTAAGATATTAAAGACCTTAAATAAATAAATTCTGCCGGAACATTATTTAACTGGATACATGAAACAGACACAAAAGGGGAGTGGAAGATGGACAGAAGCGAAAGGGCCGTATTTACTAATATGTGCATGATTTACGATAATAATGGGAAGGTATTAGTCCAGGACAGAAAAGACCCGGAATGGGGCGGAATTACATTTCCGGGAGGACATGTTGAAAAAGAGGAATCCTTTACAGATGCTGTTATAAGGGAAGTTTATGAAGAAACAGGTTTAACGGTGTTTCATCCCCAGTTATGCGGCATTAAACAGTTTATGCAATCTGACGGCTCACGGTATGTTGTTTTGTTCTATAAGACAAATAAATATATGGGTGATATTGTTTCTTCGGAGGAAGGAGATATTTACTGGACCAGGCTGGAGGAATTAAAGGATAAAAAGCTGGCAGATGGAATGGATAGAATGTTACAGGTATTTCTGGAAGAGGATATCAGTGAGCTTTATTGGTATAAGGCTGACGGCCTTTGGAAGAATGAATTAAAATAGCTGAATTTAGAATAATGAATTAAAAATAAATGAATTAAAATAAAAGATATTAAAGGTGCAGGAGTCCCCTCTAAGGAGGGGATTTTCCTGCATTGCAATTCTTGGAATAAAATTATTGTACCAGTATAACTATTTCTTTATCTAGGCTATAATCATTTCCATAAACCGATAAGGTGACTGCATTCCCATTCTCATTTTTAATGGCTACCTTGGCTTTCGTAATGGTTACCTTCAGCAAGCTTTCCCTGAACTTGATCTTGAAGGAAAAAGACTTCCAGGTGTCCGGTATGATAGGGTCAAAGTGCAGCTTTTCCTTTACCACCCTCATTCCGCCAAAGCCTTCCACCACTGACATCCAGGTTCCGGCCATACTTGTTATATGGCAGCCGTCTTCCGTATCATTATTGTAATTGTCTAGGTCCAGCCGGGCAGTTTTCAGATACATTTCATAGGCTTTATCCTTATCTTTCAGCTTTGCCGCCAGGATTGCATGAATACAGGGAGAAAGGGAGGATTCATGAACGGTTCTCGGTTCATAGAAATTAAAATTCCTCCGCAGGGTATCCAGGTCATATTTATCCTGCAGGAAATACAGCCCCTGCAGAACATCGGCCTGTTTAATAAAACAAGAACGCAGGATTCTGTCCCAGGACCAATGCTGGTTTAAGGGAAGGTTCTCCTTCTTCAGCTCCTTTACCAGGCACTGTTCCTTATCTAAATATCCGTCCTGCTGCAGAAATATATTTCTTTCCTCATCCACCGGATAATACATGCGCTTTATGATATCCATCCACTTGCTTATTTCTGTTTCCCTTAAGCCTGATTTGTCTTCCAGGTTTTTATAAGCGGGATAGTCCTTTTCTTTCATCCAGCTGATCACTTCCAGGGTATATTCCAGGGTCCAGGAAGCTATGCGGTTGGTATACCAGTTGTTATTTACATTGTTTTCATATTCATTAGGGCCTGTTACGCCTAAGATTACATAGCTGTTCTTACTCTCTGAAAAATTGACTCTTTCTTCCCAGAACCTTGAAAGCTCCAGGAGGACCTTAAGACCATACTCCTTCAGATAGTCCCAATCCCCCGTATAATTTACGTAATTATAGACAGCATAGGCAATGGCACCGTTCCGGTGAATTTCCTCAAAGGTTATTTCCCATTCATTATGGCATTCTTCTCCGTTCATTGTGACCATTGGATATAAGGCTCCCTTTGAGAAGCCCAGCTTGGCAGCATTTTCTCTGGCCTTCTCCAGCTGCTTATAGCGGTAAATCAGTAGATTTCTGGAGATTTTCTGGTCTGCGGTACTTAAATAGAAGGGCAGGCAATAGGCTTCCGTATCCCAGTAGGTGCTTCCGCCGTACTTTTCTCCCGTAAACCCCTTGGGGCCGATGTTCAGCCTTGCATCTTCGCCCGTATAGGTCTGGTTTAACTGGAAGATGTTAAACCTTATGGCCTGCTGGGCTGATAGGTCTCCTTCAATAACAATATCGCTCTCCTTCCATTTCTTATGCCAGGCGGCTGAATGCTCCTGAAGCATGGCATCAAAGCCTTTTTGACTGATTTCCTCCAGCCGGGTCCTGCCATAGGGTATCAGCTCATCTCTGGCCTTATCCCGGGAGGTAACATTAATAACATATTTATATAATACGGTCTCTTCGGATTGTTTTAACCTTAAGCTTATGTTACAGCCCACATATTTGTCCTTTTCAACCGGCTCTGTGCTGCACTGGATTTTCTTACCACCCTGGAGGATGTCATATTTCATCAGGGAGCCTGCATGAAAGTCCAGCTTCCTGGTCTTCACGGTTAAGGCTGCACCGTCCACGCTGTTTTCCTTATATATCTCTTCCCAGAACTTTTCATCATAATTGGAGTCCGTATTTTTTATGTCTCCGTCCAGATAAGGTGTAATAAGGCATTCTCCGTCAAAATTCAGAGGGGTGACGGAATACCGGATAAGCCCGGCTTCCTTTACGGCCATACTGACAAATCTTTTGGCATCTATCCGGATTTCCTTTTGACCGGACAGTCTTGCAATTAAAGTCCTTTGAAGATAGCCGTCCTTCATATTTAACACACGGCGGAATTCCTTTACCTCACATTTTGCCAGATCCAGAGTTTCTCCGTCAATGATTACGTTAATGCCAATCCAATTGGCAGCATTCAGTACCTTTGCAAAATACTCCGGATATCCGTTTTTCCACCAGCCGACCTTGGTTTTGTCGGTATAGTAAACACCTGCCATATAACTGCCCTGAAGGGATTCTCCGCTATACTGCTCCTCAAAGTTGGCTCTTTGTCCCATGTGCCCGTTTCCAATACTGAAAATGCTTTCCGACAGCAGCTGGTCCTCCGGATGAAAGCCTTCCTCAATAATATTCCATTCGTCTGTTTTAATATACTGTTTCATATGAAGTCCCCTTGGTATGAAATAAGTTGTTTAATGTATCTATTGAGATGTCCTTTAGTGCAGGAACTACGATATCTGCCTGATTCAGCCAGGCGGGATTTCCGATTCCCACACTGTGCATGCCTGCCTTTACTGCGGCTGCTATACCGGCCCTGGCATCTTCAAATACCACACACTCCTCCGGTTTTACCTTAAGCTGGCTGGCCGCCAGCAGAAAGACCTGAGGGTCAGGCTTGGCCTTGGTTATATTATTGCCGTCCACAATGGCATCGAATTGTGAAAGCAGATTTGTGTTCCTTAATATCGTCTCTGCATTTTTACTGGCAGAGCCCAGGGCAGTCTTAATACCATTGCTTTTAAGCTCCTTTAAAAGACTGGCAGCTCCGGGAAGGATTTCATCAGCCGTCATTTTTTCGATATATTCGCAATACCAGCGGTTCTTTTTATCCGCCAGCTTAAGCTTGGCAGCCTCATCAAAGACCAGGCCGCCCTCCGCCAGAAGTATTTCAAGGGACTGCATTCTGCTGATACCCTTCAGCCCTTCATTCTGCTCCTGGGTAAAATCAAATCCAAGCTCCAGGGCAAGCCTTTTCCAGGCCATATAATGGTATACGGCCGTATCTACCAGTACGCCGTCCAAATCGAATATACATGCTTTTATTAAATTATTCAAAGTAACTCCTATCTATGCACACTGTAAGCCTGTTTACACTACTGTTTATAAAGTAAAAATCAGCGAAATACAGCAGGTGGCTTTATCTGTCAGCCCTTCACTCCGCCGGTGGTTATGCCTGTTACAAAATATTTCTGGAAGGAAATGAATACAATCAATATCGGAATAAGGCTTAAGGCCGATAAAGCAAAAACATATCCCCACTGGGTGAACTGATGCTCTCCAAAGAAGCCGGAAATGGCAATAGGCAGGGTACGCTTTATGTTATCGTTAATGACCGTATTGGCCCAGGGGAATTCTTCCCATGCCGTTAAAAAATTAAAAATGGAAATAGAGGCAATACCGGGCTTTGCCAAGGGAAGGATGATTTGAAAAAACACCGTCAGGATACTGCCGCCATCCATGTGGACCGCCTCATCAAATTCCCTGGGGATATTCTCCACAAAGCCTTTTATCATAAAGGTCGAGTAGGGAATTACCCAGGCTACATAAAAAGGAACCAGCCCCAGAAGCTTGTTGATCACATTCAATTTAACGGCAAGTTCGTATTGGGGTACGATTAAGGTCATACCGGGTACAATCATTGTCAGTATAATGAAGGAAAAGAGAACATTTCTCCCAAAGAACTGAAACCTGCCGATGCAAAAGCCCAAAGCGGAAGCCGCAATAGCCGCAATAGATACCGTCAAAATGGAAATCAGGACACTGTTGAGAAAATTCATATAAAATTTCCCCTGATTAATAATATAAACATAGTTCTCCAGTGTAATTGATTTTAAAGTTGGAAAAAATTTCGGAGGATATTCATACAATGCCCCGTTAGGCTTTAAAGAGGTACTGATCAGGTATATCATGGGCAGTGTAAACAGGATTGCAAATGCAATCAGAACCAGATACAGTACTATTTGTAATGCAGTATTCTTTTTCATTTGACATTCACCTCCGTCAATTATTGTTTTTCATCAGCCTGAACTGCACTACCGCAAGCAGGGCTAAAACAAATGCCGTTATAAAGGAAAGAGCGGCAGAATAGCCAAAATCTCCGGTACTAAAGGCCTTGTAGTACATCCAGGACAGTATGGTATCCGTCTGATGGCTTGGAGCTCCTCCCGTTATCATTTTGATAGAGGTATATACGTTAAATCCCCCGATTGTTAACATTACCAGAGCAAACAGAATTGTTCCCTTAATACTGGGAAGCGTAATTTTAAAGAACCGGACCAGAGAACCCGCTCCGTCAATGGAAGCTGCTTCATATAGATCCAGGGAAACCGTTTGAAGGGCTGCCAGGAATACAATCATATTCCAGCCGATTCCCTTCCAGGAGCCTAAGATCATAGCTACCCCAAGGCCGCTCCATCTGGAATCAAGCCACCGGATGTTATGGTCTGCCAAATGCACCACATCCTTCAGGAAATAATTAAACAGGCCTTCCGTATTGAAAATATATTTAAAGACCAGGGATGCGATTACCCAGGAGGTAATGACCGGCAGATAGTATAATACACGAAAGCCCACTTTAAAATGACTTACATTATGTATTAAAAGAGCTGCCATCAATCCGAGAAACATCTGGGCCGGCACGGTAACAAGGGTATATACCAGTGTATTAACAAAGGTTGTTTGAAAATAGCCGTCCTTTAAGACCGCCTTATAGTTATCAAATCCTGCAAAGGATTGATTTAAGATAGAGCTGAAATCCCAATGAAAAAAGCTGATAACAAGCAGCTTAATAATGGGATAAATGGTAAAGAGCCCAAAAATCAGCATCCCAGGTAACAGTAGAACGGTAATTTGTAATTTGTTTTTTAAGGTTTTATATTTCATAAGCTGCCTCCATAAGCCGCCAACATTATCTTGATTAATATAACCGGATTTGTTATACTATACTATATTTTTGAAATGTTTTTATTGTGGGCAAAACAGATGGCAGCTACCCTGCAGCATCTGTTTTGTCCATGCTGTTTCCGCCTTTTAGACGGGTTTTAGTAATGTCTGGCAGACAAGGTTCCTATAACAGTGGTTATTTTCCTGCCAGTAAGCCGTCCACCTTCACTGCCAGCTGGTCCATTGCTTCCTGTGCAGTCTTTTCTCCGTTTATAACGGATGTTACCGCAGCTGATAATTCGCTGTCAATTTCAGACCAGCTTGCAACCGTCGGTCTTGACTTTGCGGTTTTTATAGCTTCGATGAAGGGTGCGAAATCGGAATTTTTCACCGTATCGCTTTCCAATGCGGTTTTATTTACCGGTATTTGACCGCACTTGGCCATTTCGGTCTGTGCAAATTCACCGGTCATAAATTTAGCAAATTTCCAGGCAGCTTCTTTTGCAGCATCATTACCGGAGGTGTTAAACAAGGAGATGTCTTCACCGCCCAGTACGGAGACGGAGCCGCCGTCACCGGCAGGTATGGGAGCAGTTGCATATTCAAAATCCGGATAAGCGCCTTTCATTTCGGCAATTTTCCAGGGACCTTCTAATATCATGCTATAGCGACCTGTTCCGAAGCCGTCCGTCATGGGAATATCACCGCTGTTCCAGCCGGTAATGGCCTTATCCTTATACAGACCGGCAAACATTTGAACTGCCGCAACGGTCTTTTCGCTGTTTATATAACCGCTGGCCTTGGTCTGTTCCGGATTCAGCAAATCACCGCCGTAGCTCCAGATGAAAGGGCAAAGATTCCATCCAGCCAGTGCAGGTTCATCATAACCCCATATCTGCTGGCCGTTCTCGTTGGTGCCGGATAATTTCTTCGTATCATTTATGAATTCCTCCATGGTCTGAGGCGGGGTTATTCCTGCAGCCTTGAAGGCCTTTACATTATAAAATAAGATTTTGGTATTGGTATTAAGTGCAAGGCCGTAATAATGGTCACCTATTTTTGCAGTGCTCATGGCACTGTCAAGTAATGCATGGGATACATCCTTAAAGTCGGATGTTTTTTCATCCAGTGATGTCAGGATGTCCGCTGCCTGAAATTCAGGAATCCATGCTGCATCCAATCGGGCAACATCAGGCAAGGTGCCGGACTGGGCACTGACCAGAATCTTGTTATGCAAGTCTGCCCATTCATGGGAGACTGCATTTACCTTAATACCGGGATTTTCACTTTCGAACTTCGGTATCAATACCTTTGTCAGAGTATCGTTTTCAGCGGATTGAGCACTGTAATGATGCCAGAAGTTAATTGTTACCTCTTTTGAGCCGGATACATCAGTATCCCCAGCTCCTTTTGTTGCTGATTCCCCGCTTTTGCCGGGTTCAGATTCTACTGGTGATTTGCTACAAGCTGTGAGAGCTGCCAGGCACATAACGGCTGATAGCAGGATTGCCAGTAATTTTTTTGCTTTGTTCATAATTTTACCTCCTCAAATTTTATTATCTTAACGGAATAAGGTTCCAGTTTTATTGGAAGGCTGTCCCCATTTTCCGAAAAGTTCCTGTAGTTTTGCTCACCCAAAGGAATTTCCTTTTGTATTGCCCCATTACCGGTTGATAAGTTGATTTCTGCCGGTTTCTCTGAATTGTTTATTAGAATTTTAATATGTATATTATCAAGGCTTCGTTCAAAGCCATATACATTATTTTCTTTCTCTGCCAGTATGGTCTTATAACTGCCCTGGCGGATGGCAGGTTCCTGATGGCGGATTTCGGATAACCGCCGGTACCAGGAGAGCAGTTCCTGATCCTGTTCCTCTTCTTCCCAAGGCATCGTTCTTCTGCAGTCGGGATCATTATCACCTGTTAATCCTATCTCATCCCCATAATAGACAGCAGGGGCACCCGGCATTAAAAACTGAAAGGCTGCGGCAAGCTTTAATTTATTCTTGTCTTCTCCGCAGGAAAAGAGGAATCTTGCAGTGTCATGGGAATCAAGGAGATTGTACATTGCATGGTTATATTCTTCATAATAGCCTGCCATCATATGGTTGAGCCTTTCATCAAGCTCCACGGAGTCAATCTTTTTATAAGCAATGAAATCCAGCATGGCATCCCGGAATACATAATTCATCACGCTGTCCATCTGGTCGCCTGAGAGCATTTTTCTTCCAAAGCTCCAGGTTTCACCCACCAGTAAAATATCCGGGTACTTTTCCTTAAGATACACTCTTGCAGTTCTCCATACATAGGGGTCAACTTCATCCGCTACATCCAGCCTCCACCCGTCAATGCCCGCATAGCTGATCCAGTATTCCATGACCTGAAGGATAAACCGGCATACCTCCTGATTGGAGGTACATAGCTTAGGCATCCATTTATAGGCACCTACACATTCATAATCCCTGTGTGTGATTCCTGCTGGGAAGCTTGTAATATGGAACCAATCCTTATACTTTGAATTCTCCTGATGCTCCATCACATCCAGAAAGGGCTCAAAGGAAGTCCCGCAGTGATTGAATACACCATCTAAAATGATCTTCATCCCACGGGCATGGCATTCATCCGCCAGCTCCTTCAGATCTTCATTTGTGCCGAAGCTTTCATCTATCCGGTAATAATCCGTCGTGGCATACTTGTGATTAAAATCCCCTTTAAATACAGGATTCAGATAAATACAGTCCGTACCCAGGCTTTGGATGTAATCCAGTTTCTGCAGGATACCTCTTAAATCCCCGCCCATATAATTTTCCCTGGTCGGTTTTTCTCCCCAGCCGGCACAGCCCGCAGGGTCATTGGAGGAATCTCCGTTTCGGAAGCGTTCCGGGAAAATCTGATAAAAGACCTGCCCCCTGGCCCATTCCGGGATATGAAGGACATCACCGGGATTGGCATATAAATATTCAAAGTAGCCATCTGCCGGGTATTCTTCCGTAAAGTCATATTCGGTATAATAAAAGCGTTTACCCTCCTGATCAATCAGCTCGAAAAAATATTTTGTATATCGTGCTGTCTTTGAAAATTCCATTTCGGCATAATAGTAATCCAGCATATTATCCCGGTACTGCAGTTCCATTTTTCTGCTCTTGCGCTTACGGGTATCACTCTCTGTTCTGGCCCAATAGATTAGTCTGCATTCTTGAAAGCTGCCCTTGGCTGTCTCCAGTTTCAATACCAGTTTGTTCCTTGCTTTGACATAGACATAATCCAGGGTGTTCTTATGAAGCACCACCGTTCTTATCATTGTTTTCTCTGTCTCCTTTCATTGATGATTCCCTTACAATGAGATTGGTCGGAATGTACATATGATTTCTGTCATTTGAATTATCCTGGATTTTACGAATCAGCTCCTTCGCTACCTGAATTCCCATACCATAGGTATCAACATCAACCGCCGTCATGGGAGGGTCTGTATACTCTGCAACAGGATAGTTGTCAAATGTGACGATTCCGATATCATCAGGAATCCTGTAATTTCTATTTTTTAATGTTTTTAACACATTAAAAGCTATGATGTTGTTTCCGCATAAAAAGGCATCCGGATGTCCGCTGCTTAAAGCCAGCTCTTCTATACGTTTATTATCTGCCGTTATATCCTGTCCATACTCCAGTATGAATTCCTGGTTGATTGGGATAGCATGCTGCTTCAGACAGGCCAGGTATCCTGCCAGACGTTTTTGGGAAAATACCGTATTGGGCTTTTCCGTAACCAGTGCAATTCTTGTATATCCCTGCTGGATCAGGTGCTCTACCGCCATGTGGCTTCCCAGCTCATTATCCACATCAATCCATGTGGCTTCCGATTTATACTTTTTGGGCTCCCCCATTACAATGAAGGGAAATCCTGCCTGATTCAGCTCCTTGATCAATTCCGGACGCATAACGGAGGAGGGCATGATAAGCCCGTCCACCTTCTTTTCAAGCATAAGGTTTTCTACGGTGGATTTGGCTCCCTTTTTCCTGTCATTTGTTATGATAAGACTGTAGCCATACTCCTGGATGACCTTCTCTATGGCAAAAACACTTCGGTTAAAAAATGCATTGGCAAAGGTATTCTCATCCCTTGCATCGATGATCAGGCCAATACAATAGGTCAATCCATTGGCAAAGTTCCTCGCCAGGCTGTTGGGATGATAGTCAAGCTCCTCCATTGCTTCCTGAATTTTCTTCGTGGTAATATCAGATATTCTGGAATTGCCGTTCAATGCTCTGGATACGGTGGACGGCGATACCCCTACTTTCTTAGCAATATCCTTGATTGTTGCGGTCATGTTATCTCTCCTTGTTGTGCAAACGTTTGCACAAATTTATTATAAAGCCTACTCCTTAAAAAGTCAATACAGGTGTGTATTATTTCACTTGACATATTCTTTACATTATTATTTCCACAATTTACATTTGATGGTATTTATTTTTACTTACAGAGATTATAGTATGTTTGCAATCAAATGAAATTAATAAAAAATAACAGGTAAGGAGAAGTATTATGAAAAAGTTAGTATCATTGGTTTTATCTTTCGCATTAGCAATTTCTGTTTTTAACTACCCTGCCACTACGGTATCTGCTTCATCGGCTGCCAGCGGAAATGTCGTATTATCCGGTTCGACCTCCGTTAATCCGCTTGTACAGGCGCTTGCAGAAGCCTTTATGAAAAAGAACCCCAGCATCAAAATCGTAGAACAAAATGTTACCGGTTCCGGAGCAGGTATTGCAGATGCAAAAAATGCTCAGAGCAATGTTGATTTTGGTATGTCCAGCAGAAATCTGACAAGCGATGAAGCTGCTGTCTTAGAAAAAGTACAGATATGTATGGATGGACTTGCTGTTGTTGTAAATAAGAAGAATCCCCTTAATGAGATTTCTCCCTCATTACTTTATAAAATCTATACCAGAGATTCTTCCGCACTGAATTGGAATCAGATCAGCGATTCTTATAAAACAAGCGTTAAGGTTGCTCCTTTCGGACGTGAAGCAGGCTCCGGTACAAGAAGCTGCTTTGAAGATTTCTTCAAGGCTGATTATGGCACAGCACTTCCCAGCGGCTATGATGTAAAGCTGGATGGCTCTCTTGCAAGCACAGGTGTTGTACAGACCTCCGTTCAGAATAATATCGGCGCTATCGGTTATATGTCACTTGGTGATATGGATGACAAAAAGGTTAAGCCATTAAAAGTTGAAGGAGTTGAACCCTCCAAATATACAGTAGCAGACGGTACATATGCAATTAAAAGACCCTTCTTACTTGTTTATAATAAAACGACAAAAGTATCTCCCGCAGCACAGGCATTCTTAGATTTTATCTCCAGCGCAGACGGACAGAGCATCATCGACAAGATGGGCTTTGTTAAGAATAATCTTGTAAGAACAAAGGCAGACGGCCTTACCTTAAGCAGTACTTCCCTTAATGTAAAGCCCGGTTCCAGTGCAACCTTAAAGGCAACTGTTACACCTGCTGATACAGATAACAAGAAAGTAACCTATTCTTCCTCCAACAGCGCGGTTGCTACCGTTTCTTCAACAGGCGTAGTAAAGGGCATCAAGGCCGGAACAGCAGCCATTACCGTTAAGACAACTGATGGAACAGACATCAGCAAGACCTGCCTGGTTACAGTAGAAAATCCTGTTGCAAGCGTAAAACTGAATAAGACCACTGCCAGCGTTAAGGTTGGAAAGACCGTAGCATTAAAGGCAGCCATCAATCCTTCCACCGCTTCCAACAAAACAGTTATCTGGAGCTCATCCAATCCTTCCGTTGCAACTGTTTCCGTAACAGGTGTTGTGACAGGCAAGAAGGCAGGAAAGGTAAAGATTACGGTTACAACAGTAAGCGGCAAAAAGACAGCAAGCTGCAAGGTTACTGTTACCAAATAAAGCTTAGAAATATTCTTGAAATTCTTAATAGAGAGAACTGACCTTGTCACTGCAATTTTGCAGTGGCAATATCAGTTTAAAGGAGAAGGATGAAGACACAAAAAGTTTATATCTATAACAATATTTTTAAGGCAATTGTCTTTTTCTTTGCTTTTATTACTGTGCTATCCGTTATTTTAATCGGAGTGTTCATGGTCATAAACGGCGGTCCCAGTATTGCCAGGGTGGGACTGAAGGACTTCCTGTTAGGCAAGGTCTGGAATTCGGCAAATGAACCTCCCCAATACGGCATATTGGCATTTATATTATCTTCTTTCTATTCCACTTTTTTTACGGTCTTAATAGCGGTCCCAATCTCTATTCTGGTAGCTCTGGCCATCGGCCAGCTTATGCCAAAAGGACTTGGAACAATTATCAGGTCAGTTATCAGCCTGCTTGCAGGAATTCCCTCGGTTATCTACGGCTTTCTCGGAATTATTTTCATTGTTCCCATTGTGCAGATGCTGTTCAATCTTTCGTCGGGCCTGACCATGCTTTCTTCTGTCATCGTCCTGATCATTATGACCCTTCCGACCATTATCAGCGTCAGTGAGACCAGTATCAATGCCGTGGACAAAGGCTATATGGAAGCTGCTTTTGCCCTGGGTGTCCGTAAGGAATATGCGTTATTTACCATTGTTTTACCTGCGGCGAAATCGGGAATTATGGCTGCGGTATTACTTGGTGTGGGCAGGGCAATCGGAGAAACCATGGCAGTTATGATGGTGGCCGGAAACATCCCACAGATGCCCTCCATGCTAAAGCCTGCACGCTTCCTGACAACTGCAATTGTGACGGAAATGTCCTATGCCACAGAACAAACCAGAGGAGTATTGATTGGAATAGGTCTGGTCCTGTTTGTATTTATTTTTATTATCAATTCCATCTTCCATATTTTTATGAAAAGGGCTGGTGCTCAAAATGGCTAATACTACCTATGAAAAACGCATAAGGCCGGGAATTATAGCCGTCAGGGCCTTGATTTATACGGTGACTGCAATTGTGGTCGCTTTAGTTGTTGCAATAATTGCCTATTTGATTATAAAGGGCTTACCCTATATTAACCGGGATTTTTTGTTTAAGGCGCCTTCCCGTCTGGATGAGACCTACGGGATAGCACCTATGATTATAAATACCCTGTATATTGTCCTGCTTTCCCTGATTGTCTCCATACCCCTTGGTATCGGAACGGCAATATACCTTGCTGAATATTCAAAGCCCGGTAAGATAATATCCGCTATCCGGTTCTCTATTGAAATTCTCGCAGGAATTCCTTCCATCGTATACGGCTTGTTTGGACTGGCATTTTTTATTAATGCATTAAAGGCCGGAAGCAGCGGCGGTTCTATGATAGCGGGAGCCCTGACCTGTACGCTGATTGTTCTTCCCACAATGATTCGTACCACGGAAGAAGCCCTGCTGCAGGTAAATCCGACCTACCGTGAAGCGGCATTTTCCCTGGGAGCCTCCAAGCTTCATATTATTCGTACGGTTTTGCTGCCCTGCGCACTTCCGGGCATTGTTGTTGCCATTATTTTAAGCATCGGCCGAATTGTCAGTGAGTCGGCGGCACTTCTCTATACGGCAGGTGTGGATTATACCATGCCTTCCAATGTGGTAAAGCACATAACAGAGCCGGGGGCAGGCCTTACGGTACAGCTGTACTTATATGCGACAGAGGGCGGATCTCCTGACTGGGTGCCCTATGCCATGGCTGCCGTATTAATGATTCTGGTATTTGTCATTAACCTCACGGCCAATATTATTGCAGGACTATTCAAAAAGAAAGTGAGCATCAACTAATGGGTATTATTACAACAAAGGATTTAAACCTCTATTACGGGGATAAACAGGCAATAAACAGTATCAACATGGATATCGAAAAGAATAAGATTACGGCCTTGATCGGTCCCTCCGGCTGCGGTAAGACCACCTTTTTAAAGACCTTGAACCGTATGAATGATACAATACCGAACTGCAAAATTACAGGGGAAGTAATTTATGACGGTATCAATATTTATGACAGTAAAATTGACCCCATGCTGATACGCAAAAAGATTGGCATGGTATTTCAAAAGCCCAATCCCTTTCCTATGAGTATTTATGATAACATCGCCTATGCTCCCAAATACCACGGAAAAAAGAAAAGAGAGCTGGATGAAATCGTAGAAAGCAGCTTAAAGGCGGCGGCCCTTTGGGATGAGGTGGGGGACCGTCTTAAAAAAAGTGCCCTGTCTCTTTCCGGCGGGCAGCAGCAGCGGCTTTGCATAGCCAGGACCATTGCCCTTAACCCGGAAGTGATACTGATGGATGAGGCCACCAGTGCTCTGGACCCTATATCCACCTATAAAATCGAGGACTTAATGGGAGAACTGAAAAAAACCTATACCGTTGTTATTGTTACCCATAATATGCAGCAGGCATCACGTATAGCGGATAAGACCGCCTTCTTTTTGCTGGGCGATCTGGTTGAGTATGATACCACGGAAAATATCTTTGTAAACCCCAAGAATAAGAAAACCTTGGATTACGTGAGCGGACATTTTGGTTGATGAAAGGTTTGATTTTTATTAAATGAATGCGTTAAAGCAAAAAAGTGTAAGAAGGAATTGATATGCCATACATAATAATGTATAATTATGTATGAGCGAGGCCAGGGGCAACTAAATTCTTTTGTTACCCTTTTAATTTTATGCAATGATATGCAATCCGGCTTTTAAGCTTAGGATGTATGAAAATATGACAGAGAGGGCCACAGATTCTTCATACAGCCTTATAGTGGCGGTACCGCAAAGGGGCGGTAAACGAGGAAGAAGCATGGATTATATAAATGAAGTGATAGAAATGGTAATTCGTAAAAATCCTTCCGAATATGAATTTCATCAGGCAGTAAAGGAGGTATTGGAATCCTTACGTCCAGTGGTGGAAGCCAACGAAGAAAAATATCGCAGAGAAGCATTATTGGAAAGGCTGGTTGAACCGGACAGGCAGATTATTTTCAGGGTACCCTGGGTGGATGATACCGGAAGGGTGCAGGTAAATACCGGCTACCGTGTTCAGTTCAACAATGCCATCGGACCCTATAAGGGCGGATTGAGACTTCATCCGTCAGTCAACAAGGGAATAATTAAGTTTCTTGGCTTTGAGCAGATATTAAAAAATTCCCTGACCGGACTTCCCATTGGCGGAGCCAAGGGTGGAGCGGATTTTGACCCCAAGGGAAAGTCTGACCGTGAAGTATTGGCTTTCTGCAAAAGCTTCATGACAGAGCTGTACAAATATATTGGTGCCGATACGGATGTGCCTGCCGGAGATATTGGAACAGGCGCCAGGGAAATCGGCTACCTCTATGGACAGTATAAGAAGATCAGAGGTACTTATGAGGGTGTACTTACAGGAAAGGGCCTGACCTACGGCGGTTCCCTTGTCCGAACAGAAGCAACAGGATTTGGACTTATATACCTTACCGAAGAAATGCTGAAGGCCCATGGGCATTCTTTGGCAGGGAAGACAGTGGCTGTTTCCGGTGCAGGTAATGTGGCAATTTATGCCGTGCAGAAGGCAGCGGAGCTGGGTGCCAGGGTCGTAACCGTAAGTGATTCCAATGGATGGATATATGATAAGGACGGAATTGATCTGGAAGTCCTAAAAGAAATCAAGGAAGTAAGAAGGGAAAGGCTGACGGAGTACGTTAAATTCCGCCCGGATGCAAAGTACACCCAGGGAAAGGGCCTTTGGACAGTAAAGTGTGATATCGCACTTCCCTGTGCCACCCAAAATGAATTACTGCTGGAGGATGCAAAGGCTTTGGCAGCTAATGGCTGTATTGCAGTTGCTGAAGGAGCCAATATGCCTACGGATCTGGAAGCCACAAAATACCTCCAGGAAAACGGTATTCTCTTCGCTCCCGGTAAAGCGGCCAATGCCGGAGGTGTTGCAACTTCCGCACTGGAGATGTCACAAAACAGTGAAAGGCTCAGCTGGAGCTTTGAAGAAGTGGACGAAAAGTTAAAGCGGATAATGAAAAATATTTTCCATAACATGTCGGAAGCGGCAAAGGAGTACCACGCAGAAGGAAATTATGTGCTGGGAGCCAATATTGCAGGCTTTTTAAAGGTTTCAGAGGCCATGATGGCTCAGGGAATCTGGTAAATGGGAAGGGGATACAGGGTCTGGTAAGGCCTTGTATCCTCTTCTTTTATTTTGGGGATATTCTAACAGTTCTCCGGATAGCTTACCCTTCTCATTTTATCCAAAAGTATTTAAGCAGTTATTATCCGATTTAGCTGTATATGTTGAATTTAGCTTTTTCCATTTCCAGGTATAAAAAGGCTTGAATATTTGGCTTTTTTATACCTGGAAGCGTTTTAAAAAACTTATTTCAACTTATATATTTACATCGTTCTATCTTATCAAATATAATGATAAAACAGAGCAGGTGTATCATAGGAAATACAAAAACGGGAGATGTATGATGAGAATTGCATTTTGTGATGACGAGAAAAGCCAGTCTATCTTTCTGAAAGACCTGACAGATAAATGGGAAAAGCTATCGGGAAAGAGCTGTGACATTACCGTGTATACCAGCGCAGAGGAAATGCTCTTTGAAAATACAGGGTCCTTTTCCTTTGATTTTATCATTCTGGATATTGAGCTGGACAGGATGAACGGAATTGATCTGGCAAGAGAGATTCGAAACACGGACAAGCAGGTAACCATAGCTTTTTTATCAAACAGCAGGGAGTATGTATTTGAAGGCTATGAAGTAGGGGCCGTCAGATACCTCATGAAGCCTCTGACAAAGCAGCAGCTTTTTCCCCTGCTTACGATGGTACAAAAATCCCTGGAGGAGGAGAAAAGCTATATTATTGTTGGAAATGAAAGAGAGAAACATAAGCTTTTGGTGAAGGATATCAGCTATGTGGAAGCTCTCGGGCATTATATTATAATCCATATGGCGGACAGAAGCCTTGAGGTAAAGAAAAATATGAATGAGATAGCAAAGGAGTTTGGCGGGGACTTTATCACGACTCACAGAAGCTATCTGGTAAATATAAGCTGGATAGAGCGGATAACCAGGACGGACTGTTTCCTAAGCGGTGGAGAGAAGGTCCCAATCAGCAGAAACTCCTATGAGTCAGTGAATCAGGCCTTTATCAGCTATTACAAAGGAGGAGAATTTTGATTTCAGTTTGTCTTGAAGTTTTCCCGGTGGTTATGATGGCCCTATTTCTCTTCCTAAGGCAGCTCAGAAATAAAAAGACCCTGTCATCTGTTCCGGTTATAACAGCAGGGATATGGTGGGGAATTGCTTATCTTTACAGCAAGGGTATCGCAAGTATCCTGACCCTGGTTATTTTAGAGCTGTTTTCTTTTGAGGTGCATCAGGTAAGAAACCGTAAGATGT
This sequence comes from Anaerocolumna jejuensis DSM 15929, assembly GCF_900142215.1. Classification (GTDB taxonomy): domain Bacteria; phylum Bacillota; class Clostridia; order Lachnospirales; family Lachnospiraceae; genus Anaerocolumna; species Anaerocolumna jejuensis. The sequence continues at coordinate 109,691 of NZ_FRAC01000016.1, forward strand.
CTTTTTTATATCATGGGCTCTTCTTTCTGGTAACTGCGGTTATCACGGTGAATGGGCTATTTATTCCAGGCAGCAGGGTATTCAGTGAATACACCCTTCTGCTGCTGGTTTTTTTAACGGAAAGCAGTGGATATTATCTGAGAAAGACCTATGAAGAAAGTGCAGTCCAGTTTCAGAACCAGCTCTTAACAAAACAGGTAAACGAAGTGCAGAATATCTATATGACTATGAGAGGATGGCGGCACGACTATCATAATCACCTGCAGACCCTGAAGGCACTTTTAAAAGTAAATCAGGCAGAGGAAGCTAGAGGGTATCTTGACAGGCTGGAAAATGACCTGGACAGCATCAATTATCTGATAGAATCGGGCAATGTCAATCTGGATGCCATTCTGAATTCTAAGCTTTCCCTTGCCCTAAAGGATGAGATAGAAATTCATTATAAGGCAGAGGTGCCCAAAGACCTGACTGTGTCAGATATTGACCTGTGCGTACTGATTGGAAATCTGATAGACAATGCGGTGGAATCCTGCGGTAAAATGGCAGAACAGGATGGAAAAAAATTTATCCGGCTTTATGTCGGAGTGCTGAAAAAGCAGCTTTATATTTCCGTTACCAATGCCACCAATGAAGTGATAAGAAAGCTGGACGAAGACTACATTACAACAAAGCGGGGAAATCACGGACACGGACTTAAACGCATTAATAACATTGTGGAAAAATATGAGGGATATATAAACAGAAAAAATGAACCGGGAGTATTTGTGACAGAAATCATGCTTCCTCTCTAAAGAGTCTACCACTCGTGCACGGAATATTGCTATTCGTGCACTTTTTTTAAACAAAGCGGCAAAAGGTGATATATTACTGACATTGATTATTCAAAGAAATTTTACAGGGAGCAGATTTTTCCTGAATTCAAAGGATTAGTAAAAGGAGTGTGTATATGAAAAAGGGGAAAGAAGTGCCCTACTCTTTAGGGGACAACTTCCATTTTATCTATGCAAATATGTGGGCATATGATAAATCATTGATTTTTTATGGTTTTGCTGAAATCATTTTTAATGTAATTCTGCCTCTTTGCACGGTTATTCTTCCGTCTGTTGTGGTAGGACTTTTAGAGAGGCAGGCGGGGATAGAGAAGTTTATTCAGACCATGGTACTTGTATTTTTAGTATACAGTATAGTGTCGGCAGTCCAGACTTTTTTGACATCAAGAAACAGAAACCAGTACATTGATATCCGATTGAATTTCTTTTCCATCATCCTCTTTGAAAAATGCTTTAGCATGGATTATGGACAATTGGAAAAGGAGAAGACACGGGAGGAGTTAAAAAAGTCGGGAGACAGTGTTTATGGCAACTGGCAGGGACTTGAGGGCTTTATGCACAGAAATGTCAGCCTGCTTACCAATGTATTGGGGCTTTTAACTTATGCCCTTGTAGTTGGATGGATTAATCCGGTTTTTCTGCTGCTTTTGCTGGTACTCTCAGTAATTCAGATACTGGTATTTCACCGTGCCAAACTATATGAGCACAAGCAGAAGAATGAAATGTCCGGCATTAGAGTTACACAGGGCTATTTACAGGAACAGGCCTTCGACCTGAAGGCTGGCAAAGATATCAGGCTCTATCAGCTGGATAAGCTTATCGGCAGGGTATACGCGGCAGCGAATAACCGGCTTAAGAAAATCAAAGGAAAGATAAGAGGGGTTTATTATGTCAATGATATCGTAGAAATCCTGTTAAAATTTCTTAGGGACGGCTTATGTTATGGGTATTTGATTTATTTGCTGATGCATGGCCTTCCGGTATCTGACTTTGTTCTTTACCTGGGTATCGTAGGCGGGTTGGCTGGCTGGATGATGAAGATTACGGAGGACCTCTCGGAAATTGGAAGATGCCATTATATGATTTGTGACTTCCGAAAATTCTGTGATATAAAAGATACCTTTTCCCATAAGAGCGGAAGGGAGCTGGAAGAAGAGGACATGGCCCTTGATATTGTATTTGACCATGTATCCTACCAGTACGAAGGCTCCTCCGATTATGTGCTGAAAGATATCAGCTTTCACATGGGCAAAGGGGATAAATTTGCGCTGGTGGGAGTAAACGGTGCGGGAAAGACAACTCTTGTAAAGCTGATGTGCGGTTTCTATCAGCCAACAGGTGGGCGGATACTAATCAATGGGATAGATATCGGAGAACTTAATATAGAAAATTACTTTAAGCAAATCGCGGTCGTCTTCCAGGATGCAGCAGTACTGTCTTTCACAATCGGAGAGAATATCAGCGGTGTGCCGGGAAGTAAAATCAACAGGGAAGAGCTTGATCATGCAATAGAGCTGTCAGGGCTAAAGGAGAAGATTGACGGCCTGCCCAAAGGAACCGGCACTTACTTAAACAAGGATATGGAAGAAAGCGGCATACAACTGTCAGGCGGTGAGCTGCAAAAACTGCTGCTTGCCAGGGCTCTATATAAGAAGGCAAAGCTTCTTCTGTTTGATGAACCTACTGCTGCCATGGATGCCATAGCAGAAAGTGAGTTATATGAGCAGTATCAGGATTTGCTTCGCGGAAGGACTGCCTTATTTATCTCCCACAGGCTGGCATCAACAAGATACTGTGACAATATCCTGTTTCTGGAAAATGGTAAAATCGCAGAAACGGGCAGCCATGAAAGCCTTATGAAATTGAACGGAAGATATGCTGAGATGTTTCAGGTGCAGAGTAAATATTATAAGGAGGAAGAGGATGAAACTGAAGAAAGTATGGCATGAATCTGTTTCCTTTATAAAATTGATCAAAGCAGACCATCCGAATATAATATGGATTGTTGTGATAGGTGGATTGGCAGGAGCTGCGGGGCCTTTTGTACAGCTGTTCTTTTATGCAAGAGTTTTAAATAAGGTATTAAAAGGACAATACAAAGAGTGTATCCTTGATGTCCTGATATTACTGATTACAGCTTTGATACTGAACCTGATTAAGAAGGCCTGTGACCAGTCTGTCATAGTGCTAAGGGAAACCTGTGCGGACACGATATATCTAAAGACCGCAAACAGGGCATTTACCATGGAATATGAAGAATTCGAAAGAACAGAGACGATGGATGCCATCAGAAGAGTGCAGGGAGGAGAGAACAGTTCGGGAGGAATCGGAGACCAGATACAAAGTATCTATGTTCTCGTTGAAAAAGGTTTTTCCATCCTGTTTTCACTTGCCTTTGTGATATCCCTTTTTACCCGTGTAGATGCGGACAGCAGGAATTTCTTTTGTTCCCAATGGTCTTCTCTTTTGATAATTGCTGTGTTCGCAATCGTTTTTCTTCTGTGCCTTAAGCTATCTGCCATATCCTATCAAAAATTCTACGAGGTGGAAAAGAAAAATGAACATCTGAATTCCATTGGTGAGTACATGCTTGCTATTATGCACAACTACCAGCATGGCAAGGATATCCGTATATATTCCATGCAGGGACTCCTGAAACATTATTTTATAAGCGTCATGAAGCCTGTCAATAGTGTTTTTTTGAAATGGTCCGTTACTGACGGAAAATATACGGGAGCAATTGTATTTCTGACCCAGTTAACTTCCGGATTGGTATATGTGGTATTGGGAGGAAAGGCAGTCTATGGTATTATCAGTATCGGAGAAGTGTTTATGTACGCCGGAGCCATCCTTGAGTTTACCGGAGCTGTCCGGAGTGAAATCGTAGAATACAATAGTTTTTATTACAGGATGGAATATCTGAATAACTATAATGAGTTTATCAATAAGCCCAATACCCGCTATACCGGAACGCTTCCTGTTGAAAAGCGCTTAGATGGTGAATATGAATTCACCTTTGAAAATGTCAGCTTTCAGTATCCCGGAACGGATAACCAAATATTAGACCACCTCAATCTTAAATTTGAAATAGGAAAAAAATACGCTATTGTAGGAAAAAACGGAGCCGGAAAAACGACTTTGATAAAGCTTTTGTGCAGGCTCTATGACCCGTCGGAGGGAAGAATCCTGTTAAATGGCATTGATATAAGGTATTATGATTACGATGAATATACAAAGGTATTCTCTATTGTATTTCAGGATTTTAAACTGCTGGCACTGCCCCTTGCCGATAATTTGACTTTAGGTGATAAAGCAGATGATAAAAGGCTGTGGGAGGTCTTAAAGCAGGCAGGCATGAAGAACAGGGTAGAAAAAATGCCGGGTAAGTTGGAAACAAACCTTTATAAAAACAATGGAGAGGGTATAGAAATCTCCGGAGGGGAAGCGCAGAAGCTTGCCATTGCAAGAGCTTTGTATAAGGATGGACCCTTTGTAATCCTGGATGAACCGACAGCCGCTCTTGATCCCATAGCAGAGGCCGAAATTTATGAGAATTTCAATACCATGGTAGAGGGCAAGACAGCTATCTATATTTCCCACCGAATGAGCAGCTGTAAATTCTGCAATGATATTATCGTAATAGACGGCGGTAAGATTGCAGAACGCGGCAGCCATGATAAACTGTTAAGGGAAAATGGAATTTATGCATCGCTCTATACCACACAGGCCCGGTATTATGCATAGAGTGTCATGGATTAAAAATGTTACAGTTCAGTCAATAAAGAACGAATCCGATAAAAGGAAATACCCTCTGGCAGCAAGCAAATTTTTGCTCGCTGCCAGAGGGTATTTATCATATCTGGAAACAAAGAACCCTGCTATGGCACTTATGTTTCCCTGCCGGTTCTATTTTATTTTAAATTCCCGTAATGCCTTTGAAGCTACTTCCTTTACGCCTGCATCCGTTTCCTTGGATAACAGAAGCTGCAAAAAGCTTCTGGCCTGTTCGGTTCCGGAGTTGGCAAATGCAACAATTGCTGCTTTTCTGATTTCCGGATTTTCATTATCTATCAGCTTGCTCAGCAGGTTAAAAGCTAGTTCATCCTGAATGATGCCAAGGCCTGCTATTGCTGCTTTAACGACTTCTACATCCTTATCGTGAAGGAATTTTTCAACCTTTTCCGTTTTTTTCTTTTCCGTCAGCTTCTGGATTTTCTCAATTTCTTTTTCTTCACTCATAATGTTGCTCCTTCTTTCTTATAGTTTGTAATCTTACAAAATATAAATATTAAGCTATTTGTTACCGCTTAATATTGTAAGGTCGCAACTTAACTATAGTCCTATTTCCTCCGCAGTGCAAGCAAACAGGGTAATTATTTTTAATTCTGAGCTACAGTTCGACCTGGTGGGTGAGCTGCAGCTCAGAAACAGTACAGAATTGTTTTTGAACTTGATTTAAGCTGCCGTTATGATATACTGTAAAAGATATTAACATAACGAAACAGCGGTGTTTAACACCTTAGAAGGGAATCCTTATGAAAGCTTTAAAAGCAATTGATAAAAAACTCACCTCCGCGCAGAGACCACAATTTCAGTAGTCGGCGATGCTTTGCTCGGAGGTCCGGTATTTAAAGTAGTCGGTGATAAGATATGGCATTGTCTGACCTCAATAGTTTATGGAGGTTTTGTTTGCATACTCTTTTCACTTTTCCTATTTTAAAGATTTGGATAAGGATTTGATAAAAATCTTAACTGCAGCGGGTACGTCCGCTGCAGTTTTTTATGGTCTTTGCTTCATCTGAACAGTAATTATGAAATTATGATTAGAGGAGCAAAGTATATGAAATATAAAAAAGCACAGGACGTACTGCCGGAAGAACTAGTAAGATTGCTGCAGAATTATGTAAGCGGTGATTATCTGTATATACCTCGTAAGGAGGGGGAAAAGAAATCCTGGGGAGAAAAAAGCGGTACAAGGGATTTATTAAAAGCAAGAAATATTGAAATTTATGATAAATACAGGGAGGGAGCAACGGTAGAAAAGCTCTCGGAGAAATATTTTCTATCCGAGCAGAGTGTCCGGCGCATTATAAGCCAGGTAAGAAAATATGCGTAAAATCCATACAGAATCATTTGTGCAATAGATTTCATTTCCGATTTCCGATATAGTGATATCAGAAGGTATCCCAAAGGGATTATTTCAGGATATGTTATATAGAAAGGAATGAATCATATGGCATTAAAACCCCATAGAGGCAAAACATTAAGAACCTTGCCGTCACGGGGCAGAGGTACCTGCCCGGTATGTAATACCAAAAGAATTAAAGTGCTTTATCCTCTGATAACAGGTGACGGAAATAAACTGACCGTATGTAAAAGATGCAGGAATAGGAAGATAGCCGCTCTTTAGCTGCCGTTTAAGCCGGATTCTTAACTGTCCGGCTGGCTGCCAAATACGCGATGCTCTTTTTAAACGCTGTAGCCGCAGCCATGCTGTTTCACGGCATAACGGTCCATCTATTTGAATATAGATACAAATTAATACAGCCGCTGCCAAAAGCCTGGTATCCGCAAATATTTATCATTGGACCACTGCTTAATGGCAGTGGTTTTTTTGGACGGTTTTATAGAAATTGAAAAACTGGAAAAGAATTGAAATTGTGTATAAATTATAAATATGGTAAGACAACTTTTTTGAATGAATGAAACTTAAGAAAATCAATAGTTGTAATGGATTTATATATTCAAGGTATAGTACCGGATTTACAATTGAAACTGCTTCAGACTATAACTGTAAAAAAACAGAAAGAAAATGTTTAGTTTTTACGCAAAATTTAGTACATAAAATTTGACTTATGAGCAAATTTGTGTATAATCAAATATATAAATCGACACGATATGTTAAAAATCTGGAAGTTTTCTAACATTGTAAAGTTGATGAAATCCATATAGAACTTTGTTTCATAATTATACTAACTTAAAAAAGGCAAACTTATCGAAAGGTAAGGACGCAAAGCCACGAGTCTAAGGCATATGCTAGGATAGTCGGGTTACTGTAGTTAATGTAGCCATCTGTGGGCGACTGCATTTGGCTTTTTTTTATGCAATAAATACAGATATAATACATTAGGAGGTCTAGATGTGGAGAGTCATAACGAAAGAAAAGTAATAAGGGGTGTAATGAACACCAACCTTGCTGTAATGCTTGTCTGCTTTGTTGTTTTAACGGCAGGAGCATTTTTAAGAGTGCAGCCTCTGATATTTATAGCAGTGGTATTGGAATTAGCAGCCCTTTGCCTTACGTTCGTGCTGAATGCCAGGCTGAATAAGGCAGCTCAGGCAAATGATACGGCAGTAAGAGCAGAAAGTAATTCCGTCTACAGCGAAAATAAGCCGGCGGTCAATACGGAGGAGAACATTAATGAATTCATTCAGCATGTGAAGGAATCTGTAGAAGTTATTACGTATTCCTCCGAAGAAATGAAACATTCCTCCGGTGAAATGAGTGACATTTCAAGCAAAGTCACCCTGTCCATATCCCAATTGGCAGAGGGTGCAACCCAGCAGGCAGAGTCAACGGAAAAGGGCAGCACCAGAATAAACAACATAACCGAAATGATTATTTGCATCGGCGAGGATATGGCTGCTTCCGATAAGGTTTCCGATGAAGCGATGGCAGCCATGGCAGATGTAAAAGAGTCCATTCGCTTCCAGGAAGAGAAAATGACGGAAAACAAGGTCATTACGGAAAATATGGAAGTTGCCATTACAGACCTTATGGAAAAGTCGAAGGAAATCGGTAAGATATTAGAGGTTATAAAGGGTGTGGCGCAGCAGACCAACCTGCTTGCTTTAAATGCTGCTATTGAAGCAGCAAGAGCCGGAGAGCACGGAAGGGGCTTTGCCGTTGTATCCGAGGAAATCCGTAAATTGGCGGAACAGTCCGCTGAATCCGGCAAGCAGATAACGGAAATCATCAACGATGTCCAGCAGGGTATCGAAAACACCGTTATGCAGATTAAGACGGCTAATACCCTTTCCCAGGAGCAGGGAAAAGCTTTTGAGCAGACAGTAAGCTCCATTTCCGATATTTCCGAAAAAGTATCCTCTATCGGTGTAAAGGTAAAAGCGGCAGCCGGTGCCACCAAGACTCTGACAGATGATGCAAGGGAAGCCGAAGATATGATTGCTACCATTGCAAGTATATCGGAGGAAACGGCAGCAGGGACACAGGAAGCCTCTTCTTCGGTTGAGGAACAGAACAATCTGATTCAATTGGTTGCAGAGTGCTCCAATGAGATGTCTAACATTGCACAAGTCCTCAAAGAGAAACTGGAAGCTTTCAATCTGGAATAAGTCAGAACATCCGATTGTCTTGGAGGTTTACTCCATTTCAAAATAAATTTTACTTAGGAGGAATTTGTTATGATGATAACACATCCAAGGGGTCTGTATTCCATTAATTATGATCCTGACAAAAAACTAATATACGAGACACCTGTAGGTCTTTGGACAAAAGAGGATTATAACGAATACCACGAACAGTATGTAAACAAAATCGGACCCGCTATCGGTAAACAGCCTTGGGCAGCTATTACCGATGTAAGAAAATATAAGATGTCTGATCTTGGGGATGTAATGGCAAAGCATACCGACTGGCTGGTTGAAAATAATATTCAGTGTGCGGCTGTTATTGTAGACAGTGCTATTGTTAAAATGCAGATAAACAGGGCGGTTTCATCCAAATTCCCTCAGCAGGCCTTTTTAAATGAAGACGAGGCTGTGGCTTGGTTAAAAACAAAAGGCTTCTAAAATAAAATACTTAACAGTTGATATGCTCCCTTTCGGCAGGCAGGTAAAATTGTCTGCCCGGAAGAGAGCATATTTTGTTAAATTACCGCAACCCCTTCATTTCTCTTTATTTCGCTGCAATCTCAAATTCCTGCATTCCCATGCTTCCCGGGGCAATTTCATATTTATCGAAAACAATCACCGGATTCTTATTCTGATTAATATAAAATTTAGTATTTTGGTCGATGGTCTGAAAACCGCCTTCATCGGGCTTGAAATACATATTATCGGAATTTTCCTTGACCCTTTCCGCCATCTGCTCCCGGATGCCGGTATTTGCCCGTTGGACATAATCCTTTCCCAGCAGCTCCTCAAGGGTTATTTCGGTATCGGTACTCAGGTTGATGTTATAAAAGGTATTAAAGTCATAGGCACTTACCCAGGATTCCGCCCCGTAGAGCACAAAGGAAACCATGTTATCATCCTGGTATTTTACATCATAATTTACTTTTATCTCAATGTTTTTCTGCTTAAATTCCTCCTCGGTGCCTCCTGTATCCAGAAAGGCCTTTTTATACTCCTCAACCCTTTCCTTTGCCTCCTTTAAATATGCCTTGGACTTCTCCTCGATCATTTGGTTGACCTTTTGCGCAGTGGACTTCTCGGAGGTTACCTGTGGCAGAGTGACCTTCACGGTCTTATCCGCGTCTTTTTCTTCATAGCTGCGGAGAGTCAGAACCTTTGCGACCCAGCCGACGACCGGGAGATTTCCTGCATTCTGGGCAAAAGCTGCATTGGTGTTCAGGGCTGTAATCAGTAAGGCAGCACAGGCGGCAGCGGCAGTGAGAGTGAATTTCAGACGGATATGCGGCTTTTTAAGAGGGGGTTCCTCCAGGGAAGGAACTTTCCTAATGGCTATTTCCTTTTCAATCCGTTGACTTAAATCCGATGGAATCTTTAGGTTATCATATATGTTTTTTGCAGCATCAAATCGTAGGCTTTCCTTCATATGAGTTCTCCTTTCAGGGACTTTTGTAATTGCCGTATTCCGGCGTAAAGGCGTGTTTTTACGGTGCTTAAATTTATTCCCGTGATATCTGCGATTTCCTTTAACGTCATATCCTCATAATAATGAAGAAGAATGACGGTTTTGTATTTATCAGGCAGTTTGTTAACCTTATCGTATAATTCATAGCCTGCATCAAATTCCTTCTGGTAATAAAAATCTTCTTTTATGAACTCCTCCTCCAGAGGAAGCTCCCTGCGGTATTTTTTCCGGTAGGCCAGGCACTCATTTACCAGGACACGGTAGAACCAGGTCTTTAAATAGTCGGGATTACGAAGGGAAGGGTAGTTTTCCAGGGCCTTGCAGACTGCATTTTGCACGGCATCAAGGGCCGCCTCCTTATTGTTAAGATAACTGTAAGCCAGGCGGTAGAACTTATTCTGGTTACCGGTTATGTATTCTGTTAACTGTGTGTACACACTGTCTTTCACAAAGCTTCACCTTCTCTCTGTTTCATTTATCAGCTGATTGTAGAGCACTTGATTTTTTTGCCCTGCTATATAGTTAGATAGCCTGGAAGGGTAAAAAGTTTGAAAAATATTTGATTTGGTTGTCATAATTCAATGTCAAGTTAGTGAAGGTATACCTGGAGTATAAAAAAGCACTCAACTCCATGAAAGCCGCTTCACTGGATTTTTATACTCCAAATATACACAGATAAGATCTGAGAATAACTTAAGACACCCGAATCCTGCATGAAATTAAAAAGTATGAAAATGTTGGAAAAAATAAAAAATATCCCTTGACAATTTCAAAAGAATTCTATATTATAATAATAGTAATAATTACTGATATTAATTATTTAAAAGAAACCATAAATATAGTATAACAAAAATTATCAGGAGGTATTAATTATGTCATTAATCGGAACAGAAGTAAAAGCATTTAAGGCACAGGCCTATCGTGAAGGAAAATTTGTAGAGCTGACAGAGGAGGATTTCAAGGGAAAATGGAGCATTGTTTGCTTCTATCCGGCAGACTTTACCTTTGTGTGCCCCACAGAGCTTGAGGATTTGCAGAACAATTATGAAACCTTTAAAAAACTTGGTGCAGAGGTTTACTCCGTATCCACCGATACCCACTTCACCCATAAGGCATGGCATGACACATCGGAGGCTATCCGCAAGATAACCTATACTATGATTGGGGACCCTTCCCATACCCTTGCCAGAAATTTTGATGTATTAATTGAAGAGGATGGACTTGCGGACCGCGGAACCTTCCTCATTGATCCCGATGGTGTAATCAAGACTGTGGAGATTAATGCCGGAAATATCGGACGAAATGCTGACACGATGGTTGATAAGCTGAGAGCTGCCCAGTATGTGAGAAATAATCCCGGTGAGGTGTGCCCTGCAAAGTGGAAAGAAGGCGGAGCAACATTGAAGCCAAGTCTTGACCTGGTAGGGAAGATTTAAGGAGAATAGCAGGCGGGTGAAAGCGTTATACTTTCACACTTATTTGACAGTATCGCAGGTTTGCCTGCGATACTGTATGTATGTCAGCGGGAAACAAAAGTAGTTCACACTTGCTCCCATTGCATACCGCAGGCTTGTCTGCGGTACTGCCATAAATAAAGGAGTGTGAAAGTGTTTTTCTTTCACATTTGCTCCCATTGCATACCGCAGACCGGTCTGCGGTACTGCCATAAATAAAGGAGTGTGAAAGCACTTTTCTTTCACACTTCCTGTTCAGGTAAGACAGTAAACAAAGCTGTATATAAAGGTTTAGAAAGGAGGAAAATATGGCGCTGGAATTAGAAATCAAAAATCAATTGGCAGAATATTTAAATTTACTGGAAAGTGATATAGAGATTAAGGTAAGTGCAGGTTCTGACAGCATATCGGAGGATTTGGTAAGGTTCATAGAAGAAGTAAGCTCTCTGTCGGATAAAATCACCGTAGAGAAAGAGCTCTTACCCAGAACACCAAGCTTTCAGATCTGTAAAAAGGGTGAGGGAAAGGGCGTGACCTTTGCCGGTATTCCGCTGGGGCATGAGTTTAATTCCTTTGTACTTGCTCTTTTACAGGTCAGCGGAAGACCTCCCCGGATAGAAGAAAAGGTACAGGAGAAAATCAAGGCACTAAAGGGTGATTATCAATTTGAGACCTATATCAGCTTAAGCTGTCATAACTGTCCGGAGGTCGTACAGGCATTAAATGCCATAAGCGTATTGAATCCGGGCGTTACACATACCATGATTGACGGAGCTGCCTTCCAAAAGGAAGCAGAGGATAGGAATGTCCTGGCGGTGCCGGCAGTTTATCTGAACGGAGAATTTTTTGGCGGCGGACGGATGGACCTGGAGGAATTTCTTCAAAAGCTTGACGCCCCCGTGGAGGCAGAGGGAATCAATGAAAAAGAGCCCTTTGATGTTCTGGTGGTAGGCGGTGGCCCTGCCGGAGCCAGTGCAGCTATCTATTCCGCACGTAAAGGCATCCGCACCGGTATTGTTGCGGAACGTTTCGGCGGTCAGGTGCTTGAAACCCTGGGAATTGAGAATCTTATCGGTACAAAATATACGGAGGGTCCCAAGCTGGCCCAGAGCCTGGAAGAGCATGTAAATGCTTATGATGTGGATATTATAAAGGGCCAGCGGGCAAAGGGCCTTAAAAAGAAGGACCTTATTGAAGTGGAACTGGAAAGCGGCGGGACTCTGAAAAGCAGGACGGTAATCCTTAGCACCGGTGCCAGATGGCGGAAGGTCAATGTACCCGGCGAAGAGGAATTTAAGAACAAAGGCGTTGCTTATTGTCCTCATTGTGACGGTCCCTTATTTAAGGGAAAAAGGGTTGCAGTCATCGGCGGAGGTAATTCCGGCATTGAGGCTGCTATTGACCTGGCCGGAGTGGCAGAACATGTTACCGTTCTCGAGTTCATGCCGGAATTAAAGGCTGATGCCATCCTGCAGACACACCTTAGCAGCCTGCCCAATGTTACTGTTTATAAAAATGTACAGACAAAAGAGATAACCGGAACCAATAAGGTTAATGGAATTACCTTTTCCAACCGGGAAAATGGGGAAGAAAAGCATCTTGAGCTGGAGGGAGTATTTGTCCAGATCGGTCTGGTGCCTAACACGGATTGGCTGGGGGACACCCTTACCCGTAACCGGATAGGTGAGATAACCATTGATAATCACAACAATACAAGTGCTGCCGGTGTTTTTGCCGCAGGGGATTGCACGGACAGTCCGTACAAACAGATTATTATTTCCATGGGTTCCGGAGCGAATGCCGCATTAAGCGCTTTTGATTATCTGATAAGAAGTGAAGCATAGCAGCGGACTTGCATGGAGGTATATGGCTGACAGGATAGGGGTAGGATTATGCTGCCAGGGAGTGGAATCAGATGCTGCTGTGGAAATGCGGAGTAAGGAATTGTTGTATCAATAAGGCAATGGTTTTAATTAAATATTCAGAAGGGCATCCCATATGACAGCTTAGTCAGTTATGGGGTGCCCTCTTTTGGCATTGGATAAGTGCTGTTAGCAAGCTTGGAAGTTAGCTTTCTAACAGCACTTATTTCTGTTTATTGATACCTTTTTGCTGATTTTTATAATCCATAGCTTGATTTTAAAGGTGAAATTGCTATTTTTCAAAGCATGTTACAACTTCTTCTTAGTTTACTAATCGGCAGGGCGGATTAAAATGAAAACAGAACGAAGGAGAGAGGACATCAAGATATGAAGAGAAATAATACAGTCAAAAAAGAGAGCTTTTTTCGTGACGTGGCTAAGAATAAATTCTCTTATTTAATAGCCCTGCCAGCAATAATTTATGTTTTCCTGTTTAACTATATGGCATATCCTTACATGCTGATAGCCTTTCAGCGTTATGATTACAGAAATAATTCCATCGTAGATATTATTTTTAAAGGGAAATGGGTCGGATTCAAGAATTTTAATTTCTTCTTCTCCTCCCAGAACGCTTTCCGGGTAACCTGGAATACCATTTATCTCAACGTCCTGTTCATTATTACCGGTACGGTAATGGCAGTATTGCTGGCAATCCTGCTGAATGAGCTGCGGTGCAAATGGTTTATCAAGATAACACAGTCCGTTATGCTGTTTCCAAGTTATATTTCCTGGATTATGGTCAGCTATATTTTAATCAGTTTGTTCTCGACCCAGTACGGTATTGTCAATACGGCTCTAAGGTCCATGGGAATGAAAGCAGTCAACTGGTACACGGACCCCAATGTATGGCCGGGTATACTGGTAGTAATGAAGATTTGGAAGGGAGCGGGAATGAGCGCCATTATCTTCTTAGCCTCCATTACCGGTATTGACTCATCACTCTATGAGGCAGCAGCCATTGACGGAGCCGGCAGGTTCCAGATGATGAAGCGGATTACCCTTCCGTTAATCATGCCGACCATAGTAATTATGACTTTGCTATCCTTGGGAAAAATTATGTATGGTGATTTCGGTATGATATATGCACTGGTGGGCGATAATGGAACCTTATATAAGACAACGGATATTATTGATACTTATATATTCCGCTCCATGCGCCAGATTGGTGACATGTCCCAGTCTACCGCAATTGGTTTATTCCAGTCGGGAATTGGCTTTATCATGGTCTATGGTTCCAACTGGCTGGCAAGAAAATTCTACCCCGACGGGGCACTCTATTAAAAGTAATAAGCCGCTTACGGCGGCGGAAAGGATGTTACAGTATGAAAAAGTTTTCCTGGGGGAATTTCTTCATTGGTTTCTTTATTTTAGCATTTACTCTGCTTTGCCTGCTTCCAATGGTATTGACCTTTATGGTCTCGATAACAGATGAAACAACCATTATGCGGGACGGCTACAGCTTCTTTCCAAAGAAAATTTCCTTTTATGCCTATGAGCTGATGTTTCGGGACGGCTCCTCTGTAATACGGAGCTATATCATATCCATAGCTGTTACGGTGGTCGGTACCTTATCCGCAGTGGTGATTACCGGATTGGCAGCCTATACCCTGTCCAATAAAAATGTAAAGTACCGCAATGCGCTGGGAATGTATTTCTTTATCCCTATGGTATTTGGAGCAGGTATTGTTCCCTGGTATTTAATCTGCAATATGCTGCATCTGCGTAACAATATATTTGCACTCATTGTCCCGAGCTTATTGTTCAGTACCTTTAATATGTTTCTGGCACGTAATTTTATGAGCTCCCTGCCGGATTCCCTGCGGGAGTCGGCGACCATAGACGGGGCAAATGATATTGTAATTGCGCTAAAGATCTATTTTCCTTTAACAGTTCCGGCATTGGCGACCATTGGCCTCTTTTACGGTCTGGGCTATTGGAATGACTGGTGGAATGCCATTATGCTTGTGGATAATGAAAAGCTGTATCCGATCCAGTATTTGCTCCTTCAGCTTAAATCCCAGATTTCCATGCTAAAGGATTTACAATATCTGAGCGGTGCAACCAGTATGACAGTACCGTCGGAATCCATAAAGATGGCAACGGCCATTGTTACCATCGGTCCCATTGTCCTGTTATATCCGTTCCTGCAGAAGTATTATGTCAAAGGTCTGGTAGTTGGCTCTGTAAAGGGTTAAAATACATATAACAAAAAGGAGATTTTCTATGAAAAAAGTATTGGGTTTATTACTCATTGCAGTGATGATGATGTCACTGCTGGCCGGCTGTAAGCAATCGGCAGATAATGGAGGAAAGGACAGCGGGAAGACGAATGGTTCCTCAAATACCTCCGGTGACTCCAAAAACACAGATACCAGTTCAAGTGAACCTGTAAAGTTAATTTATGTTGTTCCCGGCGATGCACCGGCAGACCTGGAAAGAGGCCTGAAGGCAGTGAATGAAAAGCTTGCTGCCGACGGAGTCGGTGTGGAAATTGAGCTTAAGTATTATGCCTGGGATGTATGGGACCAGAAATTAAACATCATGCTTTCCACCGGTGAGGAATTTGACATGTTCCACGTTATGAATGACCGCGTTTCCCTTGCCAATTATGCATCCAGAGGCGCTTTGGCAGATCTTACCCCCTATATGGACCAGTATGGCTCTGCCATCAAAGCTGCCAATCCCGAGCTTGCAATGAAATCCGGACAGGTAGGCGGGAAGCAGTACGGTATTCCTGCTTACTGGGTGGAAAGTGCCCTGGATCATCAGGCAACCATCCGTACGGATATCCTTAAAAAATACAACCTGGATATGCCAACCACCTTTGAGGAGCTGACCAGTGCCTTTGAAACGGTCATGAAGAACTGGGACGGCGCACAAAAGCCTTTTATTCCCATGGTTGGAACCGAACAGGTCGGCGGATATTTCTTTAACAGTGATAACAATTACGTACTGTACGATAAGATGTTCTATGTAGGACAGGACGGCTCCGTAAAGAATTATTTTGAGACAGATGCCTTTAAGGAAAGCTGTAAAAAAGCCCGAATCTGGTACGAAAAGGGCTTGATTAATCCCGATGTTCTAACGGTGACCCAGGACCAGAAGGATAACCAGCTGACCAACGGCGACTGGTTCGTACATGCAGGAACCATCGGGGATATTACAGGTATGAAGAAGAGCTATCCGGATATTACCCCAGATGATTTTGCATGGCTGGATTTTGATACAGCAACACCGGAAATCCGTCCTTACGGAACACGTAACATCCAGGCGGTTCCTCTTTCCAGCAAGCATCCGGAAGCAGCAGTAAAATTTATTAACTGGTTATATTCCAGCCAGGAGAATTTTGATCTCTTTGTATACGGAACCGAAGGTACGGATTATAAGAAGCTGGATGACAGAAACTACGAAGCAATTACCGATGCGGCTTCCGGACAGGTGCCTTATTCCTTTGCAACCTGGATGATTGGAAATATCAACTTTGAATATACTAATTCCACAGCACCGAAGGTTACCAATGAGCATCTTTATAACATTGATAAAACTGCAGTGGAAGGATATGCTTCCCAGTTTACCTTTGACGGCTCCAATGTGCAGACCCAGCTTGCCGATGTAAATACTCAGATTGCGGCTGTAATAGCGCCTATGGCATGCGGTGTTGTAGATTATGATTCCAGTATCAAAGAAGCACTTAATCTTCTTAAAAAAGCCGGCATTGATGATCTGGTCAATGAATTCAAGAGCCAGCTGGAAACCAGCAGGCAGCAGTAAGGATGCCTGGACAGGTTTTGCGGAAACCAGGCTCTGAAGAACAAGGCTTTATGGAAGGTCTGTTTGTTAAAGCGCAAGAATGTAAAGCATTAATAGTCAGATAATATCAGAGGAAGGGCACTGCCGATTATTCTATCTGCTGATACAGCATTATACCAGGCAGCCTGGCTGCCTGAGGTACTGCTCCCGGCAGAGGGAATGAATCGGCAGTATGCGTTCACCGTATCGAAGTGTTTTGGTCTTGCCAGCATTGTGCTCTGGATGATATATTATTTAATAGGATGTGCTGTCCTTCGGATGCCATTGAAAAGGCCTTGACCAGTCAGCGGGGTGACATAAAAACGACATTACATAGGAACAGGAGACAGAGATATGTCAATTAAGGAAATAAAAGACCAGTTTGAACTGGAGAAAAATCAGAAGATATATGACAGCGCAGTACTGACCTTTCATGGAACAGAGGGCTTTGACGTTTATAACTGCTCACTGCCCTTTACCTGGGACGGAAAAGAATATATTTACGGAAGAGTGGAAAAAAGGGATGAATGGGCCCGCTCCTGGGCCAGGCTCTTTGAAAAGACGGGAAAAGATGAGTATACGCTGGTGAAGGACCATATGATCTATCAGTTGGAGGACCCTTATATCAGCGTTGTCCAGGGAGAAATAGTACTTGGGGGAACCCATGTGCGTAAGCGCGGCGGTGCAGTGGATACCTATTACGGCTATTTCTACCGGGGGAAGGACCTGAAGGACCTGGTGTACTTTACCACAGGTCCCGATTATATGAAGGATATCCGCCTGGTAGAGCTGGCCGACGGCAGAATCGGTGTTTTTTCAAGACCCAGAAACGAAGAAATTGAAAAGAAATACGGCAGCGCTTCCGTGATAGGCTTTGCCGTAATATCCTCACTGGAGGAGCTGACCAATGAGGTGATAGAATCTGCGGAGCCCATCCTTGGTATCTTTGATAAGGGAGAGTGGGGCGGCTGTAACCAGGTATACCTGCTGGCAGACGGCACGCTCGGTGTAATCGGGCACCAGTGCTATACCCAGCCGGTGGAAGGGGAGAAGGCACTGGCGGTCTATGTGAATATCTCCTTTGAATTTGACCCCCGGACCTTTGAGGTGAAGAACAGAAAAATTATCGGTACCCGTTCCTGCTATCCGGCAGGGCCGGCCAAGGTACCAAATCTGATTGACTGCACCTTTACCTCGGGAATTGTTATGAGAGGGGACGGAAAAGCAGATTTATACGCAGGTATCGGTGATACTATGGAAGGCCGGATTACCATTGAATATCCCTTTTGCATTCCGCTGAAATAGAATTTAAATGTGCTTAGTGTACACTGCACAGATTGGAGCTGGGGTTGAGAAAGTATTTTAAGAAACTGTTGTCCTATTCTGTGTACCGGAGGACACTGATTACTTATTCTATCAGTATTCTTGTTATTACTACCCTTATTTTGATGAGCTTGTACGGTGTCTTTATTGTCAGCATCAAACAAAACCAGATTGATTCAACCAAACAGCTTTTAGGCCAGTTAGTCAGAGAGGTAGATAACTTAAAGACAGATATTGATAATGTTGCGTCGGTAATTACAAGTGACAGCAGGACGTTGAAATTTGTTCAGAATAAAGAGGATAATAAAAAGGATAATTACTATTTATTCCTTAAGCTTCAGGAAATAAAAAGCGCTTATTCTTATATTGAGGATATTTCCATTGTCAATTTTAATAACGGAAAGTGTATACAGGCAATAGGAAACAATGGGGGCGGTAAGGCTAATATTGACTATGCCTTATCGATGCTGGAGCAAAAAAAATATATTGGTGTAAGAACAATCAAGCAAATACAGAAGACAAAGAATGTTGTGTCCTTTTTACAGTATCTGCCTTATTATAACGCAATGGTAATAGAGGATGTAAATGCCGACTGGTTCCAGTACAGTCTTAACGATAACCACAGGGCAGCCAGAAAGGTGTATATTATCGATGTTGACGGAAGCGCTGTTACCAGTAATACAAGGGCCGTGGTAAATAACCAGCCCCTGTCGGAGTACTTTTACTCTATTATAACCAGGTTAAATCCCAGGGAAAAAAGCTTTGTCTATGATGATAAAGTAAAGCGGCAGCTGGTCTTTTTCTCCGAATCCCCGGAATTTGGCTGGTGGTTTATTGATATGCAGGATTATTCCTATTTCAACAGCCGGTTTCAAAAAATAAGCATTACCTTTGTTGGAATAGCTCTGGCCCTGGTGTCCTTTTGCCTGCTTATCTCCGTTATATTCAACAGAAAGATCCAAAAGCCTCTGGTGGAGCTGGACATGGCCATTGCCAGGGGAACACATGAGAAATATTTAAAAGAAAATTATATTAAAACCCTGTATCTGTATAACCTTCTGACAGGGGAGCAGATGCCGCTGTTTGTACCACAAAAGGAGCTGAACTATCTGGAGGAGCACTACAGCGGAAATTATTACTGTGTAATGCTTTTAAAAATCCAGGATAAAAGTCCCCTTGACCCCTCTGTCCGTAAGGAGGAGTATAAGCTCTACCGCTATGCTGTCTGTAATCTTTCGGATGAAATCTTTGGAGATGATTTCCGCTGCAAGGCTGTGGATATGGGAGAGGATCAGGTAGGACTCCTCTTCTTTCTTGAGAAGAAGGCAGTTGAGGAGGAATATGCTTTATGCTTTCGGCAATTGAAGGAATTTGCAGAGAAGATGTTTCCTATCCTGGTCAGCGGCAGTCTGGGGATTGTGGTCGACAGCAGGAGGGATATCTATGCCTCCTATCATAAAGCAAGGCAGTATATGGAGATGAACCAGCTGATCAACCGGGAAGAGCTGATAGATGCCAATAACCAGGTCAGTGCAAATTATCAGGAAAAGAACAGGAAGCTGGTGGAATCCATCCTGGAATATACGGAATACAATTTCAATAATCCCGATCTGTCCTTAAAGAGTATCTCACAGGTGTTTGGATTATCCACGGCCTATCTGGGAAAGATATTCAAATCCGTTCAGGGGGAGGCATATTCATCCTATATTACAAGCTGCCGGTTGGAGAAGTCAAAGCTTGTTCTGCTTCAGACTGCAAAAACGGTCAATGATATCGCAGCAGAGGTCGGCTTTACGAATTCCACCTATTTTGCCACTCTTTTTAAAAATACCTACGGAATGACACCGACTGCCTTCAGGAGCCAATATCACAATTAGTATAGAAGATAGTACATTGTTCTGAATGGATGATACTGGTATACTGGAATTCAAGCGTTAAAAGCTGATTGGAGCATTTCACACACCTTATTTATTGCAGCAGCACAGGCAAGCCTGGGATATGCTGCCGGAACAAGGAGTGAAGGAGATTGTAAGGAAGGAAAGGATGCCGCTATGCAGTCCGGCTTACCGGTCTGGCGGTGGCAGGCAATGGTGTAAAAGATGTTGAAAGAAAATGGGGTAGTTCTATTTCAAGGTGACAGTGTGACCGACTGCGGCAGGAACAGGGAGGATGAAAAGGATATGGGAAACGGATATCCTTTATTGATCAGTTCCTGGTTTCAGGCCAGATATCCTGAGAAAAATATCCGTTTCATTAATAAGGGAATCAGCGGGAACAGGGTAACCGACCTTGAGTCAAGATGGGATACGGACTGCATAAACCTGGAACCTGCATTTGTTTCGATTCTTATTGGAATAAATGATACCTGGAGGCGCTATGACAACAATGACCCTACCTCCGTACAGGATTTTGAAAACACATACAGAAAGATTATTTTACAGGTAAAAGAAAAGACAAATGCAGAGATAATGCTGTGTGAGCCATTTGTTCTGCCTGTTCCGGAGGACAGAAAAGAGTGGAGGGAAGACCTGGATCCCAAGATTCATGCGGTAAGAAGCCTGGCCAGAGAATTTCATACATTGCTCCTGCCCCTTGATGGTCTGATTAACAGTGCGGCTGCTCAAAGAAGCCCCGAAACCTGGGCGGCGGACGGAGTACATCCCACCATGGCAGGTCATGCCCTGATAGCCCAGGAGTGGATCAGAAAAGCAGGGTTCTGATAGAAGGAAAACAGGATAGGAAAATATAAAAGAGGCTGCTTCAAAATGTGATGAAGATACCAGATGCCGTTGATAGTAAACGATATCAACGCCAATCTTTGGTATTAAGCATATGCATCGAGGTGCCTCTTTTTTTGCGCCCGGAGCGGGAGAAGCTTTGGCTTCTGGAAAGCCTGGCAGCATCCAAGCCTTTTCTACATAAAATCTTAATGGAAAATTAAGGCGGAAGAACTGGTCTTCATAAACAATAATATGGTAAGGTTATAGCATGACTTTCGGATAACAGGAAAGAATATGAATAACGGAGGCAGGAATGTTACTTTTATTTTCTTTATTATTTTTGATAGCCGGGATTATTTGCGGAGCATATACCTTAATTATAATAGCCTATTCTGGGGCAGGAACGGATTTCTTATGGTTCTGGATACTGGCTGGTGCGGGAGGATTTTTGGCATCCGCCCTTTTCTTTCTGCTGCATAAAAAGCACATCCTGTTCCACAGGGTATGGTATGGCGTATTCATACTTTTGATTCTATGTGCCGCAGGAGTATTTCTCCTGGTAGAGGGAAATATTTATTTCGCAAGCAGGAGCAAGGTTTCGGATAATGCGGATTATGTTATTGTACTGGGAGCACAGGTCAGAGGAAAGACCGTATCAAAAGCCCTTAAGAACCGCCTGGATACCGCTTATGAGTATCTTAAAAAGAATCCTCAGACAGTGGTAATTGTATCAGGAGGACAAGGAAAGGGAGAAGAGATATCGGAAGCTCAGGCTATGAAGATTTATCTGGAAGGCAAGGGGATTAATGAAGACCGGATACTGTCTGAGGATAAATCTACGAATACCTATGAAAATCTAAGAAACAGTAAAAAAGTAATAGACAGCAAAAAAATAACAGACAGCAGGGAAGATGAGAAGAAAAGTACCGTTGAATCCGAATCAAAGACAGAGAAGGTCGTTGTAGTTACAAATAAATTTCATGTTTTCAGAGCAAAGGGACTGGCAAAGACCCAGGGGCTTAGGAGCGTACAGGGACTTGGTGCGCCAAATGACGATGTGCTGACCTTGCATTATTATGTTCGGGAGTTCTTTGGAGTAGTAAAGGACGTACTGGCAGGAAATATGAAATGGTAGAAAGAAAAATCTGTATTAATTGGTAATAAAAATAGTAAAACAACATACTATTTATGCAAATTGCACAAAAATGAGTTCAAAACTTTTTCGAAATATTTCGAAATAATTATACTTAAAATACCTTTTCAATGATATGATAGGTTAGTGGATAGGAAAATAAAGGATTTCTTCCACAGGCTTGATTATAAGAAAAGGAGAAGGTATATGAAAGCAAAGCAGAAAGAAAAGAGATTAGTCAGTTTCGTCTTAATTGTTGCGCTGTTATTTACGATGGTTCCTTCTATGACAAAGGCACTGGCAGAAGGAAATACGCCCGTAAGAAGTGTAACAGATGATGTAAGCGGCCAAATTAGGGGACAAACCTTGCCGTTATCTCTTTACCAGGGAGGTAACTATGAAGGCACGGTAAATGCAGTTTCCGGTTCTGCACTTACCGTAGTTGTAAATGGCCGGGAAAAAGGAATTACAAGCTGGCTGGAGGGAAATTCAGGCAGTGTTCATGTGCGCTACAATTCCATAACCGGAGAAGTCAGCAATTCCGTTTCCAATCCGGATATTTTTAAAAGCTCCGCTACCTGGGCGGGAAGTCTTGATGTGCTTGGGACAGGCTTAAAGAGCTGGGCACCGGAGGATACGAACGGTGACCTTACCTATCTTGGGGGAGGAATCTATGCAAAGGCCTTTTCTTTCCCCGCCCTTGCAAGCGATACGGCCCTCAGCTATAAGGTAGCGTATAACCATGGCTGGAATCAGGGGGAAGCAGGCAGTAACATAGATATTACAATACCGGCGGGAAGTACCGGTATCACAATCTTTGCGGATACCAATACCGGCTACATAGCAGATTCCATTACTGCACCTGCACTATTTCAGACAATTTCGTTAATCGGAACCGTCAGGGAAGCAGGGGGAGATGATTGGAATACAGCTTATAACGGATTTGATTTCAAGCCAATAAGCCAGAATATCTGTCTGTTCGATAAGACCTTTCAGACAGCCGGGACCTATGAATACAAGTATTTTAACCGGTCACAGGATAAATTGGCAGACGGAGACAGTAAAACCCTTACCATCCAGACAAGTGGGCAAAGGGTCCTTTTCCTCTATGATAAAGCTAACGGAGCTTTATATGATACGGTAAATGACTATAACAGCATAGCCGGGCTTCTCTCTTTTCCGCTATCCGGGGAGACGGAAACTTTGCCGGATACTTTTACTGCCCAGCCGGGAGGAAGCAGTGTATGGCGGGTTACCGGAGCTCTTGGAAGCTATGACAGCTGGAATCCAGGCAATGCCAAAACCGTTATGAGCCATTTGGCTGGTGAGTATTATGCAAAGTCCTTTGTATTGCCGGCAGGTACCTATGAATTTAAATTTACGAAAAACGGTTCCTGGGACAATGCCATTGGCTCCGATGGAATCAATAATAATGCCAGGAATTTTACCATGACATTAACAGAAAAGTCCAAGGTTAATTTCTATCTGAACGACGAATTAGAGGGCAAGGATAAGGTTCGTACGAATATAACCTCCCTGGAAGAGCAGGGCATCAAGCAATATGTACCGGTACTTTCAGACAGCGCATGGCCAAGACTGACCGGGGATCTTCAGCAGGCACTGGGGGAGGGAGCTAATTGGGCTCCTGATAAAGCAAAGCAGATGTTTGTAGATTATTACTTTAATAATTCTGTCTATAAAATACAGAGGACTCTTCCAAAAGGAAATTATGAGTGCAAGGTGGTATTTGGAGATAGCTGGAACAGTCCGAATTACGGAGGACCGGATGACAGCAGCTCGAACCTTTCGGTAAAGGTACTGGATACTGCGGCGGATGTGACTTTTTCCACCGATACGTCTGCGGCCTCTAAGGTGCTCACACATAATTATAAACCGAAGGATTCCCTTTATGACGGAGTCATTAATAAAGCAGCTCTCTTTTTTGACAGCAGGGATATTACTTATAAAAAACCTTTTGGCGCTGTGAAGGAAAACAGTGAAGATGTTACCTTCCGTATTGCCGCCCAGGCGGGAGATGCACAGCTGGTCAAACTGGAATTAATAGATTATAACGGTATTTCCAGAGATTTTAACATGTCTGTGGCAACGGTTCTTAATGGAAAAGATTACTGGGAAGTAACCGTGCCCAAAGAAACCTTTCATGAAATCGGTATCTGGAGCTATAAATTTATTGTAATCGACGGAAGCACAAAATATGAATATGGTGATGATGGCTCAAGCGGCGGTACAGGGGCTGTATCGGAGGACGGACAGACCCCCTATAACTTAACAGTCTATGACAGCAGTTATAAGACCCCGGACTGGATGAAAAATGCAGTGGTATATCAGATATTCCCTGACCGTTTCTATGATGGGGATACCTCTAATAACCATGCAAAGGATAAGGATGGCAGCAGAGGAGATAAGGTTCAGCTCTTTGAGGGAGATAAGTGGTCTGCCCTTCCGGAAAATCCCAGACAGTCAGAAGAAGCCAATAAACCCTATTATCCCAATGCCGCAACCGACGGTGTTTGGAGCAATGAATTCTACGGCGGAGATATTAAGGGTATTGAAGAAAAGCTTTCTTATCTGAAAACTCTGGGTGTAACAGCAGTATACTTAAACCCTGTATCCTGGGCAGCTTCCAATCATAAATACGATGCAACGGATTACAAGCATCTGGACCCCATGTTTGGAGAGCCGGTATATAATATTGCAGGAGACGCCTCCTCCGGATTAAATTATGAGGCAACCAAGGCAGCTTCCGATAAGGTCTACGCAAATTTTTCAAAGGCTTGCAGGGAAGTGGGAATCCATCTGATCAGTGACGGTGTATTTAATCATGTGGGCGATGATTCCATTTACTTTGACCGTTATGAGAAATATCCGGAAATCGGTGCTTATGAGTACTGGAGCAGGGTATGGCAGAAGGTGGAGACTGATAAGCTGACCCAGGCAGAAGCAGAAAAGGCAGTTAAGGATTATTATAAGTCTTCCATAAATCCTGCCACCGGTAAGAAATATACGGATGCTGATTTCTGCTATATCAACTGGTTCAAGGTAGGACCCGAGAAGGTTTATGACGATAAGACCGGTAAATTTGTGAGATATGCTTACGAGGGATGGTGGGGCTATGATTCACTGCCGGTAATTACTGCTGTAGAAGCAGAGCAGACCAGCCTTACCAATGACGCTTATGCAACTATTGCAGGGGCTCATGAATACAACAATGTAAATTACAGAGAAAATGTTATCGGCTATGATTTGAACTCTTCCAACGTTGCGAATGTAACAGAAGCCATGAAGTCAGCCAATTCTCAGAGATGGCTCTATATGGGTTCTGGCGGCTGGAGGCTTGATGTGGCACCGGATGTATCCGATGATACCTGGAGGCAGTTCCGTACTGCGGTCAAGTCAGCCGCCGGAAAGACGGACATTAACGGGAACCAAATCGAGGATCCGGTAATATTAGGGGAGGAATGGAACACAGCCACCAAATATCTCTTGGGCGATATGTTTGATTCCGTTATGAACTATCAGTTCAGAGCCGCTTTACAGGGCTTTTTGGTAAATGGGGGCGATGCCCTGGACCTTAACAATGCCCTGGAGGTCATCCGGGAGAATTATCCCAGGGAAGCCTGGCAGGCAATGCTTAACCTGGTAGATTCCCATGATACCGTACGAAATATTACAAAGCTTGATAATCCGACCTGGGAAGAAGAAAATACAAAGAATGCACCGGATGCTTCCGATAGAGCTGTCAAGCTCCAAGCCTTAACGGCAATATTCCAGTTAAGCTATCCCGGTGCCCCTACCATTTATTACGGCGATGAAGTAGGAGTGACCGGCACGAAGGACCCGGATTCCAGAAGAACCTATCCATGGGAAAGGGTAACCGAGCAGTCAGATGGTTCCTATAAGATTTCGGATGCGTATGCAGGCACCTATGGAGACCTGTTTAACTCCTATGTAAAAGCAGCGCAGGTGAGAAATGCCCATCTGGACCTTTTTGCCACCGGAGAGATTAAAACTGCCTACGCGAAGGGAGAAGTTATTGCTTATGCCAGAAAGAGTGCGGATGAAGGCGGTCTGTCTTTGATTAACCGTTCTGAAAAGGATGCGGATATAACGGCAGATGTAAAGGATTTTCTTCCGGAAGGACTTACGCTTAAGGATGAACTTGGGAGCGGTATTACCGGTACGGTGGCAGACGGAAAAATCGTACTTCATGTACCTGGCCTTACCGGACTTATGATGGTATCTGCTACGAAGCTCACGGCACTTCCTTTGGCACCGGCAGGTGTTACGGCAACAGCTTCCCAAGGCACAACAGCAGCGGTAAATATCAAGTGGAGCAGCGTAGAGGGAGCGGAAGGCTACTATGTATACCGGACACTATTGGAAGGCACAGAGGCTGTATTGCTGAACAGCATTCCGGTTACTGGAACAGAATATACGGACAATACCGTAACAAACGGAACCAGGTATTACTACTATATTAAGAGTGTGAAAGACGGTATCTTAAGCATCAGCAGCAGCGTAGCTACGGCTATGCCAAGCTTTAAGATAACGGAAGTCACCGTTCCGACAGCGGTGCCGGAAGTTACGATCGGGGTTGGAAAAAAGACCGGGGCTATTGAGGTAAAGGTAACCGTACCGGGGCTTACGGATAATGCCGACTATAAGGTCAAGGACGCCTTGGGACTTACAGGGCTGCTGGGGTACTACAAGGAAGGCAGCAGCAGGAATTCTGCTTTATTTACAAGGCTGCGCTATGAAAAGGATGAAGGCAGTGCAAAGGTATACAGCGCCTCTTTTGAACCGACAGAAGAAGGCAGCTACCATTATTTCGCCAGGATAACGGTAAATAACGGTTATACCTATACCGAATCAGCGGAAAGCAGTATGACGGCGGTCAGCAATTTCACACAGCCGGCACCCGGTGCACCGGTATTGGAACAGCCGGTTCAGGAATCCAGCAGGGTAACACTGAAATGGAGTGCAGCTCCCGGTAACCAGACCGGCTTTGAGGTTTACCGTGCCAAGGCTTTGGCAGGCAATTCCTATGAAGAAAAGATTGCCGTATTGGATGGAAATGTAACCGGATATACGGACTTTCTGGTAAGCAACGATACAACCTATTCTTACCGTGTGGCTGCCTTTAACAGTGAATATAACAGAAGCAGCTCCAATACGGTAACCGTAACGCCAAAGCTTACCATGGTGGAGGTCACCATAAGACTGCATATTCCGGATAAGGTGGCACCTTCTGCTACGGATAATATTTATGTGGCTGGCGATGCAAACGGCTGGAATGTTTCCGGCTGGCTGCTAAAGAAGCCAAGCGGCGCGACGGACAACAGCATAGTGGAATACACCTTTAAGATGATGTCCGGTAAAAAGCTCCAGTACAAATATACCAGAGGCACCTGGGCCACAGAAGCCCTGACCAGTAAGATGGAAGGAGATACCACCTCACCAGGTAATTACGGCTACAGCTCCACCGACACCAATATCAGTGCAGCAGTTACCAATCAGGGCGGCAATAAGATGCTGATAAACGACTATGTCCTGCGCTGGGTTGATATGCCGATTATGATAACGGTGCCCAGAACATCCTATAACGGGCAGGATATCAAATATACAACTACTGACAGCAGCTTCAATCTCCAGGCCTGTGTTCCTTATGGCGGAATCTTTACAATAAACGGGAAAAACATTAATTCCATACAGGCAGGGGCACTGGATTCCTACGGTAATGTAAGGCTTAATAATATACCGCTGTCGGTGGGTGAGAATATATTTACACTGCACATTGAACCTACGGAAGCAACAAAAGCTCTCCCCTGGCTTACCGATACAGGAAGAATTACCAGCCAGATGACAGCCTCCGTAAATATTAAGATTACAAGAACCAAAGGTTCCGATAATGAGAATCCCGGCAACAACAATAACAATAATAATGGTTCCGGTAATAGCGGTAATTCCGGCAGCAATAATTCTTCCTCCTCCGATAAGAAAGAGCCTGGCATAAAAGATAGCAATGTTTCAGGCTGGGAAAATATCAAGAAGGAGTTAAAGGACCTTGCTGAGAGTATGACCGGCGGCACCGTGGCTGAACATAATGTTAATATTGCAATGAATAAGGAAGTGGCTGTACCGGGAGCTGCACTTTCTGCCATAAAAGGTAAGAACATTAATCTTATTTTGGATTATGGTACTTATACCTGGACTATTAACGGAAAATCCATACAGGATAAAACAGCCCTGGCGGAGGAATACAATCTGGCAGTATCAGATGTCACCAATGGGAATATCAGGTCAGATGTTACAAGTGCTGTAAACGCAGCCTTAAAGCACAGCGGATTAAAGAATAAGAATATTCAGCTGCGCCAGGTGGAATTTGCTCAGGACACAAACTTACCCTTTACTGCCTCTGTAACACTTACGGTACCAGTGAAATATGCAGGAAAATATCTCTTTTTAAATTATTACAACAAAAATACAAAAAAGATTGAGAATGCAGGCTATGGCCTGGGAGGAAAAGATGGTAAGGTGAACTTGACCATAAAACATCTTTCTTCCGTATATGTCCTGACAACGGTCAATCCGCTGCTGCCTGCCCTGGCAGCTGAAAAACAACTGAGTGTTGGAGAAACCCTTAAGCTTAAGCCGTCCAACCTTTTAGAAGGAGCAAAAGTAACCTTTAAGCTAAGCGGCAAGGGTGCGGCGGGCATTAGTAAATATGGTACGGTAAAGGGCCTTAAGAATGGAACCGCTATCATAACAACAAAGGTAGTCCAGGCAGGAGGGACCTATACGTATAAGACAAAGATAATTGTGAAAGCAAAGTAAGCTATTCGATTTTGAAATTGAGGGTATCGCTCCATCATACTATTTTATGATGGAGCGATACCCTCATTGTTTTAAACATCTTTATGGGAGGACTGTTAAATCCTTACTCTGTGCGTTCTTTTTTCCTTGAAAAAAGACGGAAGGCCGTAATAAAAGCTCCCACAAGACAGATAGCAAATGCCGTTAAATATACTATCCGCATGGCAAAAATAAAAGCAGGAGTTCCGGCTGCAGCGATATCGCTCACATGATGGCCGACCTTGGCGCTCATAGACTGGTACAGCAGGGTAGTGGCAAGAGTAATTCCCACAATCATGCCAAGATTACGGACAAGGGCGCTGATACTGCCTCCGATACCCAGCTTATTTCTCGGCAGAGTGGACATTACAAGGGAAGTATTCGGGGACTGGAACAAGGCATTGCCAAGAGACATGATTCCCACATAAATACCCATTGCCCAGTAATTGGGGCTGGCATCCAAGGTTGACATTAAAAGCAGGCCGGCGCTGATCAGGCAGAGTCCAATCAAGGTTAAAATTTCGGAGCCGATTTTATCGGAGATATAACCGCTTACCGGAGCTGCCAATGCCAGAACAAGAGGATAGATTGAAAGAAAGGCCCCGGCATTTTTAGGAGATAAGCCTAACGCGTCCTGCAGGTAAAAGGGCATGACAATATTGGAGCAAAAAATAGCCAAAAAGGTTATAAAGCTGCAGATTAAGCTGATGCTGAACCATTTGCTGTGAAAAAGTGAAAGCTCCAATAAAGGCATCTCTATTCGTTTCTCCCGTCTTATAAATAAGCAGAATAGTATGACAGAGACAAAAAGGCTGATTAAAACAGAGGGAGAGGAGAAGCCTAATTGCTGGACCTGTCCCAAACCGCCGAAAAGCAGTACAATAAAGACCAAAAAGAGAAGGGAACCGGGCAGGTCAACCTTTTCATCAAGCTTGTTTTTCGAACGGGGAAGTAATTTCAGAGAGAGAATAACAACGATAATGCCGATAGGAATGTTAATCCAGAAGATATATTCCCATTTGGTATAATCCACAATAAAGCCTCCGAGAGAGGGACCTACCAGAGAACCGAGGGCTACAAAGGCCCCGTTTATTCCCAAAGCCCTTCCTCTTTCGTTATCGGGAAATACCTGAGTGATGATACCCTGGCTGTTGGACATTAATCCGGCAGCACCCACAGCCTGTATTACTCTTGCTGTCAGCAGTATAATCAGAGAGTCTGAGATTCCGCATAGGAGGGAACCCAAGGTAAAAACGACCAGGCCAATTTGAAAGACAATGGCCTTTCCGTAAATATCACCCAGTCTTCCAAAGAGCAGCATCGTTGCGGAAACGGCAATGAGGTAAATACTTACGACCCAGGCAATGGCTCCTGAGGATACCGAGAGGCTCTTTGACATGGTCGGAAGTGCTACATTTACAATGCTGCTGTCCAGAGTGGACATAAAGACTGACAAAACAATAACAAACAAAATGCCCCACCGCACGCCCTTAGGCATGACAGCCTGCTGATGTTCTTTTTCATTCATTACAATATCCATAGTATAGATTCCTTTACTTTTCTTCTGCACGTACCAGAATAGTGTCCAATGTGCTGTATAATTCCTCTAGCTTATCATTCGGAATATCTGCTGTGATCTGCTCCAGCCAGTCATTCAAAGCTTTTCTTATGATGGGTACAGCCTCTTTTGCCTTGTCGGTCAGATAGAGCTTGCAGGCCCTTTGGTCCTTGCTGTCGGGGAGCTTCCTTATATAATCCAGTTTTATCAGTTTTTGCACGGTACGTGTAGACATAGCTTTATCCACATGGATCAGCCTGCTTAATTTTTCCAGGTTAATGCCTTCCTCATCACTTAAGGTCAAAATAAAAGGATAGGAACCGCTGCTTAGCTCCAGCGGCTTTAAAGCAATATCCATATGCTGCTGGGTACATTTGGAAATATGTCCTACTCGTCTGCTTAAAGAATTATTAATATTCATATGGTACCTTTTTCTGGTATTATTATTTTATTATGTCCGGGTAATTATACCTCTTATAAAATTGATTTGTCAACTTTATTGTCAAAAAAGAAACACACTGAAAAAAGGCTTTTATTCTTCGGGCATAGATGGTATAATAAGCAATACTAAAAGTACTTTCGTGCAATGATAAAGAGGATGAAGGAAATGAAAAAGAAAGTAAAAGTTAAAGGAGCCTTGCAGTCCTATCTTAGATGGCCCCTCTTTTTGTCCTTGCTGTTAATAGCCATGGATATCGGTATAAATCTGGCAGACAGAAAAGCCGGCATGATGATGAACGGCTTTGTTGTAGTGTATATCATCATAGCTATGGCCTTGTATTTCTTTAAAAGACCCAATATTCTGGGAGACATTGTGAGATACGCCGCTGATTATGGACAGGTCCAGAAGCAGCTTTTAAAAGATATGGCTCTGCCTTACGGTGTACTTGACTGTCAGGGGCGGCTTTTATGGGGAAATAACGAATTCCTGGAAGTCGTTGGCGATGAAAGGCTGGCGAAGAAATCCATAAGCCGGATATTTCCTGAAATTACGGAGGCGGTCCTTCCCACCGACATGCAGGACCAGATCGTACACCTGACGAAGGAAAACAGCTCTTACAAAATACTTCTTCGCAAAATCATAGCCAGGGGCTTTTTTGATGACCAGTCATGGGATATAGCGGAAGAAGGACATGGGGATGACACCAACAGCCTGATTGGCATGTACATCTACGATGAAACGGAAATTAAATCCCTTGCCAGGCTGAACCAGGAACAGAGGATGATAACAGGCCTTTTGTATATCGACAATTATGAAGAAGCCCTTGAGAGCATTGATGAAGTAAGAAGGTCCCTTCTGGTCGCACTGGTAGACCGTAAAATCAACAAATACATGCAAAGCATTGATGCCATTGTCAAAAAGGTGGAAAAGGATAAGTACATCTTTTTATTCAAGCAAAAATATCTGGCCCAGCTCCAGAGCAATAAATTTAATTTGCTGGAGGAAGTCAGAACCATTAATATAGGAAATGAAATGTCCGTTACCATTAGTATCGGACTTGGTGCAAATATAGATTCCTACCAGACCAGTTATGAATATGCCCGGGCTGCCATAGACCTTGCCCTGGGAAGGGGCGGAGACCAGGCCGTGGTAAAGGATGGGGACAAGATCTTCTATTACGGGGGAAAGAGTATCCAGCTGGAGAAGAGCACCCGTGTAAAGGCCCGTGTAAAAGCCCATGCCCTGAAGGAATTTGTGGAAGCGAAGGATAAGGTCGTAATCATGGGGCATGCCATTGGGGATGTGGATTCCTTTGGTGCAGGAATCGGAATTTACCGCATTGCAAAGACCCTCAATAAAAAAGCCCATATTGTCATTAATGAGGTAACTACCTCCGTAAGGCCGTTAATGACTAGATTTATTAATAACCCCGATTATGAAGACGATATGTTCCTAAAGAGTGAGCAGGCTATCGGAATTGTTGACAGCAATACGCTTTTGGTCATTGTAGATGTAAACAGGCCAAGCTATACGGAATGCAAGGAGCTGTTAGGCCTGACCAGGACCATTGTGATACTGGACCACCACAGGCAGACAGGGGAAGCAATCGAGAACCCTGTACTTTCCTATATAGAGCCCTATGCCTCCTCTTCCTGTGAGATGGTTGCGGAAATTCTGCAGTATATCGGTGACGGACTCAGATTAAAGCAGGTGGAAGCAGATGCCATGTATGCCGGCATTATGATTGACACCAATAACTTTCTTACAAAGACCGGCGTAAGAACCTTTGAAGCAGCAGCTTTCCTGAGAAGAAGCGGCGCAGATGTTACCCGCATCCGGAAAGCCCTTCGCAGTGATATGGATGAATATAAGGCAAAGGCGGAAGCAATCAGTGCCACGGAAGTCTATATGGAGCATTATGCCATAACGGTATGTACCAGTGCCGGTATCAACAGCCCTACCGTACTGGGGGCCCAGGTTGCCAATGAACTGTTGAATATCACGAATATCAGGGCATCCTTTGTTTTTACGGAGTTCAGTGAAAAGATTTATTTAAGTGCAAGGTCAATAGATGAAGTAAACGTACAGCTCATCATGGAGAAGCTGGGCGGCGGCGGGCATATGAGCGTTGCCGGTGCACAATTTACCGGCTGTACACAGTCAGAAGCTGTTTATAATTTAAAAACTACGCTTTCAGCGATGAAAAAAGAAGGCGAGCTGTAATAAGTTTGCCGGCAAAAGGAGTTTTTCAAAAAGGGACGGCAGTTTGCACAAAATAGAAAGCTTCCTGCTTCGATTCCAATGTATAAGAAGTCCTAATTCTCTGAAGATTTTGTGCCGGGCATATCCTCAAACAGATAACTCGCTACGCTCAAACAATCTGTTTGAGGATATAGCACAAAATCTTCAGAGAAAAGGACTTCTAATACATTTCCATAGGCGCTGGAAGCTTTCTATTTTATACAAACTGCCTGTTTATGGAAAAGGGCTTTTGGAGGTTGAAGCATTCTATTATTTAAGGTTGTACCGCGGAAAAGCCTGAGATATGTAATAAGAACAAGAGTGAAAGAAAATTTTAATAGGAAAGGATGCCACGCACAGATTCTTTTACTTGGTGATTTGTTTTACAGATTGCCAGTGGCCGTATTGCAGACTGGTCCCTTGGATAGCCTGCGATATGTAATGGGTGTAAACGATGCAGATTATATTAACACAGGACGTAAAGGCATTGGGTAAGAAGGGGGAAATGGTGAACGTAAGTGACGGTTACGCCAGAAACTTCATCCTGCCTAAGAAATTAGGGCTGGAAGCCAATGCAAAGAACCTGAATGATTTAAAATTACAAAAAGCAGCAGAAGAAAAAAGACAGAAGGAAATATTAGAAGAAGCCAGGGCCCTTGGGAAAGAATTAGAGAGCAAGACCCTGGAAGTTAAGATAAAGACAGGAGAAGGCGGAAGAACTTTCGGCTCCATTTCCTCCAAGGAAATCACACAGGAATTAAAAAGCCAGTATGCACTTGACATTGATAAGAAGAAGCTTCAGATAAATGATCCCATTAAGACTCTTGGTACTCATACTGTTCCTGTTAAGCTGCATCCTCAGGTGACGGCAGAATTAAAAGTAAAGGTAAGTGAACTGTAAGAGCAGGTTACGGGAATTAAGGGAGGAAATACCGTGGATGAGGCATTTATAAAAAAAGTTCTTCCTCATAATGGGGAGGCTGAACAGTCCGTAATAGGCTCGATGATAATGGATAAGGATGCCATTGCGGCTGCGGCAGAACTCGTTACCGGAGAGGACTTTTACGAGCAGCGTTTCGGGGTGCTCTTTGATGCCATTCTGGAGTTGTACAATGAAGGTAAGCCGGTAGATTTAATTACTCTGCAAAATAAATTAAAGGAATTAGAAGTGCCGGAAGAGCTGAGCAGCCTGGAATTCTTCCGGGATATCATAGCTTCGGTGCCCACTTCGGCAAATGTACGCTATTATGCCAGCATTGTAAAGGAGAAATCCACCTTACGGCAATTGATTAAGGTTTCGGAGTCCATTGCCAATGAATGTTATCTTGATAAGGAAAAGCTGGAGAATATCATGGAGGATTCCGAAAAGAAGATGTTCGACATTCTCCAAAAGAGGAATACCGGTGATTTCGTCGGTATCAGGGATATTGTATTCCAGTCCCTGGAGAGCATCGAGTCTGCGGCACGGAACAAAGGAAGTGTCACAGGTGTTGCCACCGGTTTTTATGATTTGGATTATAAGACAGCAGGGCTTCAGCCCTCTGATTTGATTTTGATCGCTGCCAGACCCTCTATGGGTAAGACAGCCTTTGTACTTAATATTGCAGAGCATGTGGTATTAAAGGGAAATACGACTACAGCCATTTTCAGCTTGGAAATGTCAAAGGACCAGCTGGTAAAGCGTATTATGTCCATGCATTCAAAAGTTAATTCCCAGTCCATCCGAACGGGAGAGCTATCCGATGAGGACTGGATCAAGCTGGTAGAGAGTGCCAGAGCAATCGGAAATTCCAATCTGATTATTGACGATACCTCCAGTATCTCAGTGGGTGAGCTGCGTTCAAAATGCAGAAAGTTCAAATTGGAATATAATCTTGGCCTGATAATTATCGATTACCTCCAGCTTATGACGGGCAGCAAGAAAAACGATTCCAGACAACAGGAAATTTCAGAAATATCAAGGTCATTAAAGGGGATTGCAAGGGAACTCAATGTTCCGGTAATTGCACTTTCCCAGTTAAGCCGTGCCGTTGAGCAGCGTCCCGATAAACGGCCCATGCTCTCAGACCTTCGTGAATCCGGTGCCATCGAGCAGGATGCCGATATTGTTATGTTCATATACAGGGATGATTATTATAATCACGATTCCGAAGAAGCGGGAATTTCAGAAATCATCATCGGCAAGCAGAGAAACGGTCCTACCGGTACCGTTAAGCTGGCATGGCAGTCCCAGTATACGAAGTTTGCCAATTTGGAAAGAAGTTAATGCCGGATACCTTTAAAATTTGACATTATGTAAAAATATACTGTAAAAAGAAGGCTTTTGAAAGGAGATTACTCCTTTTGAAAGTCTTTTTTGTTTTCAGGTGCGGTCTTTTCTTCTATGGTGTCGATGAGAACTGAAAGAAAATACCCGCTTTTTATTGCATTGGACAGGCTCTATGCTATAATAGGATTAATGTAAATAAATTACAAATATAAGAGGAGGATGAGGAATGCAGGAAGTGCGGTATATAATATCGGAGGCCTCAAAAAAAGTGGATGTGGAGCAGCATACGCTGCGTTATTGGGAAGAAGAGCTTGATTTACATATACCCCGGAACGAAATGGGACACAGATATTATAGGGAAGAGGACATAGAAATATTAAAAGCCGTCAGGATACTAAAGGAAAAGGGGTATCAGCTGAGGGCTATCAAAATCCTCTTGCCGGAGCTGAAAAAAGAAAAGAACCTGGATGAAAATGAAATTGGTAGGATGAAGGAAGAATGGGATAAGAAATATGTGGATGAGCTTGTAAAAGAGGAGGAAGAAGCCGCTGTCTCAGTTCCGGAGAAAAATTTACCCAAAAGGGAAGAAGGAAACGGATATACAAAAACGGAACAGAAATTAGGTCAGTTTAAAGCCATTATGCAAGGACTCTTTATAGACGCCTTAAGGGATAACAATGAGCTTATGGCAGACACAGTAAGCGAAAATGTAACAGACCATGTGATTAAGGAAATGGATTATTTGCTTCGGATTAAGGAGGAAAGGGAGGAAGAAAGATACAAGCAGTTCGACAGGACCTTAAGGGAACTGCAGCTGGGAAGATCCGAGGCGGCCGCAGGGCTTATGAAGAAACGGAAAAAAGCCTTTGGCAAGCCAAAAAAATTTTGAAAATAAAAAAAGACCGCAGCTTATCGGATTGATGAAGCAGGCAGTCTTTTTCTTTGAATATATTAAGCCTCAATAGCACCTGTAGGGCATGTAGCAGCACAAGCACCACAATCAAGACAGGCATCAGCATCGATTTCATAGTGGCTAGCACCCTCAGAAATTGCTCCAACAGGACATTCACCTGCGCAAGCGCCGCAGCTAATACATTCATCACTAATTTTATATGCCATAATTATGTACCTCCTTTTCAAATTTTTCATCTATTATTTTAATATAAACAGGCCTATAATACAAGTAAAATATACATAAACTTCGAAAAGAAATACTGCCTTGACGATAACATGCTCTTCGATTATAATGTAATATGTAACAATACAGAAAAATAAGTAAGCTTTTAATAAACAAGGAGGAATTCAAATGGCACAGGTATCTAAGGATATGACAATCGGTGAAATCATTACGGTTGATCAGGGTATTATTCCTATTCTTTTAGCGTCAGGGATGCACTGCATCGGCTGTCCTTCTTCACAGGGAGAGTCTTTGGAAGAAGCAGCTATGGTTCATGGAATGGATGCAGATGAATTAATGGAAACAATTAATGAATACTTGGATAATAAATAGATAAAAAAAGATTCTGTAACAGCTTTTGTTACAGAATCTTTTTTGTTTATTTGATACTTCAAAGCTTATAGTGTCAGAGGGTTTTCTTATAACTGGGATAAGACCTGCACAGCCTTCCCTTTTATAATTTGCTCAAAGTGTTCGTCGTAGTAGTAGGTACTTGCATAAGTGGTAGGTTCAAGCTTACCGTATTCTGATACGATATTGCATATCTTATTAAATTCCTCCGGCGTATGCTCGGATTTGGAAATCACAAGGTAATAAACAGAATTCAAAGGATTTTTATACAGTGTATTATAGCCGCTGTAGCAATGCCTGATTACTGCCGACAGCTTTTCGACCTCATCCAATGTTTTAAAGGAATATACTTTCATCAGATTGGTCTGATAGGATACGGATTTTGTTTCTGCCAGCTGTTCGGAAGGTTCTTCCTTATTAATGGATAAGGCCTCTGCCAGAGGTATAAAGTCCTCGTTATCCTCCGATGTGCCATCGGAGAGCAAGTCATCTATTTGTCCAAAGGAACTGATAATCTCATCGGCATAAGAATCCTCATTATCTTCCTCATATAAATTGTCACTGTCATGATCGTCAGGTGAGAACTTAGAGAATCTTGTATCCAGTTCGTCAGGGTCTTCAACCTTTGTTATGACCAAAATCAAACATTCAGGAGAAACAGGTATTGCTTCTATCATCAACGGTATATCTTCTGCTTCAAATCCAAACTCGTAATTAGCCTGCTGCATCATATCACGGAACAAGGCTTTTGCTTTCTCACTACCATAGGCTAGCTCGCTGATACGTAATTCCCGATCCACTAAATCATCTCTGCTCAAAGTACAGCGAATCTGACGTTCGCTAATTTTCTCTATCTTCATAGAATCACATCCTTTTCTATGTGCTGTCCTGCATTAGGATTTGGCAGCCGTGCAGGCATTCTATTGCTGTAATAGACTATGAGTGCTGCAACATTGATATAGTACTAGGTATTAAAGATAGCTATAGTGATGTTGTATTCAAAGTATAATTTATTAATATTACTTAGTCAAGTGATTTTTTCCGCCAAATTCTTGGATTTTCGTACATATACAGTTTCTCCAAAATCGGGTTTTGATACACGAAAGACGCTATAGGAATATCTTTTTTGTTAATTATAATATATGCTTTAAGATAACAAACATTTACTTTTTTTTATCTTAGTCATATTGACGAAGATATATAGAAAAATTTGTGAATTACAATGAATAAAAAAGGATTGTGAATAACTGGGGATGCCGTTATAATAAAAGAGGAGTCCCTGGTATTTTTTTCCGTCATGAAACTGATAAGAAAGGAGAAAATGAACAAGCCGGTTTGGTTTGATAAATATCGTATTATAAAAGCCCTGGGAAAGGGCGGAAGCGCAGAAGTGTTTTTAGCAGAGCATAGAAAGCTGGCTTCTCTCTGCGCAATCAAAAGAATTCACAAGGGGAACCCCCTTCACCAACAGCTCCTTCAGGAAGCTGTTATCTTAAAAAGTCTGTCACATCCATGTATTCCAGTAATTTATGATTTTGAAGAAGATAAAGAATATTCCTATATTATAGAACAATATATGGAAGGTATTCTGTTAAAAGACTTCCTGAAAGAAGAAGGCCGGCTAAAAGAAAGCCTGGTAGTTTCTATCGGCACTTCTATCTGCAGCCTGTTTCTATATTTATATTCTTTGGACAATCCGGTCCTCTATCTGGACTTAAATCCCGGAAATATTATTCTTAATAAGCTGGAAGTGAAACTGATTGATTTTGGCGCCTGTGTCTACAAGGAAAAAGCGGAAGAACGGAAATTTTCACTGGGGACCAGAGGCTTTTTTGCGCCTGAATTAAAGACCGGCTCACCGGATGAGAGAAGTGATGTATATGCCATCGGAGCTCTTTTGTACTATTTGATCATGGGAGGAGTGTCCTTTAAATCAGGATATTTTCAGCCCGATGCCGCTGCCAGGAAACTGTATTCGGCCGGACTCCTGCGTATTATTCAAAGAGCGTCAAGGTACCATTCTGCTTTCCGCTACCTTTCGGTTGCCCAATTAAATAAGAAATTATTATCAGAACAAAATCGGAAATTAAAGGGCGGTCATGCAATATCAGGGGAATCCATAAAAGTAGCAATCGCAGGAGTGCAGAGCAGAATAGGGGTTACACATCTGGCCCTGCTCCTTGCCGGGTATCTTAACAGCAAAGGAGTAAAATGCCTGTATATGGAGAAAAATCCGACGGGACATTTAAGGGCAATTTTAAACAGCCGGAAGGGCGAATTAAGAGCGGATGGTATCTGGCATCTGAAGGAAGGCTTCTTTCTCCCCTTTTCCCAGTTATCCACCACACCGTTGACAGAAGGCTTCCAGATTATCTTATATGACTTTGGGACAGCTTTTCAGGAAGGGAGGGATGAATTTAACAAAGCGGATATCAGGCTGCTGGTGGCAGGGACAAAGGACTGGGAAGTAGAAAGCTGGAAGGAGGCAGAGGATAACCTGAAGCCTGGCAGCAGTAAGATACTGCTTAACTTCTTAAGCGGAAAGCAGTTCAGGGATTTTTGCAGGGAAGAAAAGGACAACCCGTATTACCGGCAGTATAATTGCAGGTATTACCGCATACCCTATGAACCGGATCCTTTTTCGGATAATCTGTCCCAGGAGATGAAGGATTTTTTGGAGGAATTACTGGACAAAGAATAACAGCCTGCCCCGGGGAGGTGGTAAATTGCACATATTCAAAGAAAGCAAAAAGGAATACAGGAGCCTTGGCAGGCTGGTCATTGGCATAGCCGGCACACATGAAGGAGTTGGCGTGACCCATCTGGGGCTTATGCTGACCTCCTGCATCAGTGAGGGAATCGGGCTGAGCACCGCATTTCTTCACTGGCCGGACAGCAGGGACATCTGCCTGCTAAGAAACCACTTCTTTTCTGAGGATGAAGGCATATCCGGGAATAAGAACATTCCCGGGAAGGAAGGCATATGCAGAAGTGGACACTTGTTTAATAGTGAACAAAGAGAAGAGTTTACAGTGTCGAAGGCTTCCTTTTATCCGGGAGTGGGAAAAGAAAGAATGGCAGAGATACTGGCTAAGGGCTATGACTGCATTGTGATGGATTTTGGAAATGCCTTCAAAGAGCATAGGGAGGAATTCCTGCGCTGTGACAAAAAGATAGTAGTCGGAAGCCTTACTCCCTGGAAACGATACTGTCTGGAGGATTTCATTGCAGAATCTGAAATGATAACCGGAAGCTCCGACTGGATTTATGCCATAAATTTCGCTGCTGAAAGGGAGGTGGCTGTGGCGGCAAGAAGCCTTAACCGAAGAGTTCTTCCTGTTCCTTATGAGAGGGACCCGTTTTTTCTGTCACCGGGTGCCATGAACTTTACAAAGAACATTATATAAACATACTGCCCTTGGGTTAAGTATAACATATCACAAATGACCTGCTTATCCAAAAAAGGCAATAAAAACTGATACGGGAATAAAGGTCTGCATCGGGTATCCTCAGTACATAAGCAGACAAATGGAAGGGACTGTCTAAGAATGGCAGTCCCTGTTCCTTTTATGGTATAATAGGCAGGACTTTTTATAAAAAAGTCGAATTTCATAATGACGTTAGGAGAATTCAATGCTATAATAGTATCAGTTTAAACGCACTTACAGGAAGGAACTGCTGCAATGGCCGGTTAACAGTCTTTTCATGCCGTATTTGGGGTATGGAATACCATCTGGCTTACTACAGGACAATTATGCCGCAGTCCCAATTCAGGAAAGAGGTAATATGAGAAAACAAAGGAATATGACGGTGGCTGGAATAGCAATTGCACTGGTAATATTACTGATTATTATACTATCTGCCGTTGTAAGAAAATTCACTCCCAGCAACGAGCATATGGCATTGAAGGATTACTATCATGTAAAGGGTAATAACGTCCAGGTGGTGCTTCAGGATACGTTATATGAAAAACAAGGCATATTAAAGGACGGCCAGGTATATCTTGATTATCAAACAGTAGCAGATGTCTTTAATAAAAGATTCTATTGGGATTCCAATGAAAATATTCTAAGCTATACAACCCCGACGGAAATTATAAGAGCAGAGATCGGCAACAGTTATTACAATGAGAATAACAGCCAGGTCAAGACAGATTACCAGCCGGTTATAATAGAAGATCAGACGGCATACGTAGCTCTTGATTTCGTGAAGCAGTACTCTGATTTGAATTATACTTTATATAAAGACCCTTCCCGTGTGGTAATTCAGTACAAGTGGGGAGATGCTCTTGGAACGAAGGTAAAGAAGAAGACCCAGCTAAGAGTGAAAGCAAGCATCAAGAGTGATATTCTGAAGAATTTAAAAGAAGGAGAAGAGCTTGCTTTAGTTGATACCAGTGAAGTAACAAGCGGAAAATTTTATAAAGCCATGACCGTGGACGGTGTTATCGGATATGTGAAGGCAAACCATGTAGTAAAGCCATATTATACGGAGAAAAAGAGCAGCTTTAAGGCTCCCTCCTATTCCCACATAACACAAAACGGGAAGGTTAATCTGGTATGGCATCAGGTTACCGTTGCAGATGCGAATAATAATTTGATTCCTTTATTGGAAGATACCAAGGGAGTAACCTGTGTTTCACCCACCTGGTTTAAGCTTTCGGATAACAAGGGAGGAATTACCTCCCTGGCAAGTGAAACCTATGTGGAACGGGCACACAATCTTGGAGTGCAGGTCTGGGCTCTGGTAGATGACTTTAACAGGGACGTGGATAAGAAAAAAGTCCTTTCTTCCACCTCCACCAGAAAGAAGCTGGTGAATGAGCTTATTGCAGAGACTATCAAATATGGAATTGACGGAATTAACATTGATTTTGAAAATATCCCCAAGGAAGCAGGAGAGGATTATATCCAGTTCATCCGTGAATTATCTGTAAAATGCAGAAGCAACGGGATTGTTCTTTCTATTGACAATTATGTCCCTGCCAGCTATAACTCTCATTATGACTGGGAGGAACAGGGAGCAGTGGCGGATTATGTAATTATTATGGCCTATGATGAACACCACAGCAACTCAGAAGAAAGCGGCTCCGTATCTTCTGTGGGATTTGTAGAGAATGCCCTGAGTGAGATAATTAAGTCCGTGCCAAAGGAGAGGGTAGTCATTGGTCTGCCCTTCTATACCAGGTTATGGAAGGAAGCCAAGAACGATAGCGGTACTGTAAAAATCACTTCGGAAGCCTATGGAATGAAGGCAGCCGAAAACCTGCTTACCGATAACGGAGTCACCGCAAAATGGGATGACAAGACCGGACAGTACTACGGCGAATTTAAAAAAGAGGGTGCTCTGTTTAAGATTTGGTTAGAGGAAGAGGACTCTTTTGAAGCAAAATTAAAGGCAGTGGCAAATGGGGATGTTGCAGGTATTGCAGGCTGGAAACTGGGCCTTGAAAAGCATAATATCTGGAATGTCATTGCGAAATATATAAATTAAACGGTAACTACCGCAATGTGATTCATAGGGCAGGGCTTTTACTCATAGAATATAGTAAAACAACCTGAATGGATTTATATTGTGAAAAACCACAGAAAGCTCTACAGGAATTATTTCCACATACTGTTTTTATGCTTTGTCTGCCTGGCAGTTTATACCTTGAATGATCCTTCCGTTGATGTTATGCAGAGGGAAACGAAATCTGGTAAAACTGACGGGCAGATAACTGTTATTCTGGATCCCGGTCATGGAGGGTTTGATCCCGGAAAGGTTGGGGTTAACGGAGCCCTGGAAAAGGACATTAATCTTTCGATAGCCTTAAAATTAAAAAAGCTGCTGGAGCAGAACGATATTAAGGTAATTTTGACCAGGGATAGTGACAGCGGACTTTATAGCAGCAGCGACAATAATAAAAAAGCGGCTGACATGCGAAAACGGGTCGATATTATTAATAACAGCAGCGCTGTATTGGCTGTCAGTGTTCATCAGAACAGCTACACCAGTGAGGCAATCAAGGGTGCCCAGGTATTTTATTATACGAAATCCGGACCGGGCCAGGAATTTGCCAAGATAATGCAGAGCCAGTTAAAGGCAACCTTAAACGACGGAAACAGAAGAGAAGCGAAGTCAAATGATTCCTATTATATGCTGAGAAAAACAGAATGCCCCATTATAATTGTAGAATGCGGCTATCTATCCAACAGCATGGAGGCAAACCTTTTATTGGAGGAGGCTTATCAGGAAAAGCTGGCTTGGGCCATTCATCTTGGAATATTCCGTTATCTTAATACCATGGAGGGGAAAGAGTGAAAGAAAAGCACTTTCACACACATTATTTATAGCAGTACCGCAGACTTATCTGCGGTATGCAAAGGGAGTAGAGTGAAAGAATAAAAACATGGTATTTAAAGGTATATGGTGTTATAATGTAGCTGTTACGAATAAATATGAATTATTTGCATAAGAAGACCGGCAGTAAGAATGGAATTTCCGGTT
The DNA here is from genome assembly GCF_900142215.1 of Anaerocolumna jejuensis DSM 15929. Taxonomy (GTDB): domain Bacteria; phylum Bacillota; class Clostridia; order Lachnospirales; family Lachnospiraceae; genus Anaerocolumna; species Anaerocolumna jejuensis. The sequence continues at coordinate 153,100 of NZ_FRAC01000016.1, forward strand.
TGGGAAAGCGTATGGATACAAAAATTATAAAAATAGACAACGACCATATCGACAGCACAAAGTTAAAGGAAGCCGTTGATATATTAAAAAATGGAGGATTAGTGGCTTTTCCCACAGAAACGGTGTATGGATTGGGAGCAGATGGATTAAACAAGGATGCTTCCATGAAAATATACGCTGCCAAGGGAAGGCCCTCTGATAATCCTTTGATTCTTCATATAAGCTCTATGAAGGCTCTTGATGATTTGACAAAGGGAGATTCTTCCCTTGGAAGAAAGCTGGCACAGGCCTTCTGGCCGGGACCGCTGACCCTTATATTTAACAAAAGTGAAAAGGTGCCTTTGACAACAACGGGAGGACTTGATACGGTAGCCGTCCGTATGCCTTCCCATCCCATTGCCTATGAGCTTATCAGGCAGTCAGGTGTTTATGTAGCCGCACCCAGTGCCAATACCTCAGGAAGACCCAGCCCTACCACAGCGGGCCATGTAATTGAGGACATGGATGGAAGAATAGACATGATAATCGACGGAGGCAAGGCGGATATCGGACTGGAATCCACCATTGTGGACGTTACCGGAGAGATTCCGGTAATTCTTAGACCGGGATTTATCACACTGGAAGATATTGAGAGGGTTACAGGAGAGGCGGAATACGACAGGAGCCTCTTTCAAAAGCCGTCAACAGAAAATTTCAAGCCCAAGGCTCCTGGTATGAAATACAGGCACTATGCACCCAAGGGCCAGCTTACGATTTATGAAGGTGAAAGCAGGAATGTTATACAGGCAATCAATAAAGAAGCGGCGAAAAAGCAGTCGGAAGGATTTAAGGTTGGAATCATAGCAACGGATGAGACCCTGTCTTCCTATGAGAACGGTATTATTAAAACCATAGGCACGAGAAAAGATGAAAAAACCATAGCCAGCGGCCTGTTCCGGTTATTGAGGGAATTTGATACAGAGCAGGCGGATTATATCTATTCTGAAAGTTTTTATGATAATCCTCTCGGACAGGCTATCATGAACCGTCTTCTAAAAGCAGCCGGTTATCATATAGAGAAAATCTAGGAGAAAAGAAAATATATTTTGAATGAAAGGACGCCATGCAGGAATTCTTCCGGCCTGCTAATTTATGGCAATACCGCAAAAGTGGTATGTGACGGGTATATATATGATAAAATATGAAAAAATTATATTTGTCTGCACTGGAAATACCTGTAGAAGTCCCATGGCAGAGACCATATATAGGAGTATGGAAACCAACAGTGATATTACAGTGACTTCCAGAGGGCTAGTGGTTCTCTTTTCAGAGCCCTTTAATCCAAAGGCAGATACGGTACTGAAAAATCATAATCTGGAATTGGAGGGACATTTCTCAAAGCCCCTTAAGAATTCCGATATTGACGAAAATACACTGATACTGACCATGACAGAAAAGCAAAAGCAGAGTGTTATAGAAGATTTTAAGGATACGGGAAATATTTATACAATCAAGGAATTTGTCGGTGAAAGCGGTGATGTGACAGACCCTTACGGGGGAACTCTCATTGATTATGAGGATTGCTATGTGGAGCTGGCAAGGCTTGTGAAAAAGACTGTTTATAAACTCAACGAGGAGGAAAATGCATGATAGCATTAGGCTGTGACCACGGAGGATTTGAATTAAAGCAGGAAATAATAAAGCACCTTAAGGACAAGGGAGTACCCTACAAGGATTATGGAACCTATACGGAGGATTCCTGTGACTACCCTGTATATGCAAAGAAAGTTGCCGAAGCGGTATTAAGTAAGGAATGTGAATTCGGCATACTGATCTGCGGAACAGGAATCGGAATTTCCATTGCCGCCAACAGGATGAAAGGCATTCGTGCGGCACTTTGCCATGACTGCTTTAGTGCGGAGGCTACCAGATTGCATAATGATGCAAATATCCTTGCAATGGGAGGCAGAGTAATCGGGCCCGGACACGCGCTCAAGATTGTGGACACTTTCCTGAATACTCCTTTTTCAAAGGATGAAAGGCATGTAAGAAGAATCAATCTCATCGAAGACTAGCAGGAAAAAGGGAAATGTATTGCAGTTTTCCAATTCCCCGCTCATGCATTGGAATATTAATGAATAACCTCCGCTTAATGGGCAAAAATACCATATAGGAACAATGGTATTTTTACATTAGGCGGAGGTGTTTTATGGTTTCAAAACAAAGTATTTACAAGCAGCTGGGAGAGGTGTTATTCAAACGAAAGCAGAAGGTCTGGCTGTATGTCCTGGGAATATTATGGATGGCGGTAGCTGTACAGGTGGGAGTAAATCATCTGCTGCTTCCAAAGACAAGTCTTTTACAGGCTTTCGTAAGCACCAATACCAATGTTTCCGCTTTTGAACTGGAAATGTGCGCAAGCTATGGAAAAGGTTATTTAAGTGATAAGGAGAAGGAGAACCTTGTCCGTTATCTGGCGGACAGCATAGGCCTTAAGGTGGAGGGCACTCCGGTTATTTCAGATAATGGGCAGGAAACAGAAGTTACCGTTGAAAAAAACGGAAAAAATGCAGATACCTCAATCAAGGTCGCTACCCTAAGCCAGCAGGAGGAGGGTGTGGCTAACTTCCATCATTATATCCTGGTCCGGCTAAAGCTTTATGAAAATACAGAGAGCCTAATGGATTACCGCAATCTGCTGGAAAAAGCGATGAAGGAATTAAAGGCGGAAAATATACAGACAACCATGCAGCTTTCCAGCACCTATAAAGGGCATTTAAACCTGGATAGTATGAATAAGATTGCAAATGGCATGATTGAAAGCCTGGGAGGGAAAATAGCATATGCAAACAGAGAAGAAGAACTTTTTACTGTTTATGCTTACAGCGGTCTTTTAAAGGAATATGTAACCTCCATGGGCACAAAAATAAATATTCATATTGCAATACAATACGATAAAGATACGGATACCACCATTGTTTATCTTGGAACACCGGTAATAAATGGAGGATATTAAACCGCTGTTCACTTCTTAGCTGCCTGTCAGGGAGTTAAGAGGTGAAACAACGGTTTTTCTGTTTTTAAGAAGTATGAATCAGCGTTTTCTTAAAACCAGCGTTTTCTGCCTCTGTAGCGTTTCCGGCGTTCAAGCATTTCATTATATAGGAGTATTTCTGTCATGTCTCTCATCCATCCGATGCTGTCAGAGGCTGTAATGCCGTCAGAAATACTGGATTCTTTTACGGTATCCAGGTTATTATAGATTTTATCGACGAGCCTTCCTAAATAAACCCTATCCGGATATTCGTCAAACATACAGCTGCCGTCGTATTCCAGCTTATCACATTCTTCCTCTATTAAGGAGAGAATCAGCTTTGCTTTCTTCGGATACAGCTGCTTCATGTAGTCAAAATCCTTTGTTGCATCCTCACAGTTATCATAGCCGTATAAAGGCATCATGGGAACAGCAAGGGGAACGTGATAAGGAGATATATCGGTCATATAGATATTGCTTGCTGTATAACCTTGCATGTAGTCATAATCATATTCGCCCCTATGATTTGCTTCACTGTCGGAATAATCCTGCGCTCTGGGGATAAAACCGGGCGTCGGAGGATTCGTTGGAAGTATGGTTCCAGGGAAGGAGCTGGAAGGATTGGGAAGGGTCGAAATGGTATTTCCTATATTACCAGGCATCGTGTTATTTCCCGGAGCAGAAGGAATATCTGGGATGGAGGGAATAGCCGGCAGTACAGGAAGGGTATAAGCGGGCCTTGCAGGAGCTGTCATTGGTGCAGAAGGCAAGGTGGGAATCAGGTTGCCAAATGGAACAGTCGGCATGGTGGGGGTTGTAAACCCTGGAATATTCGGTGCTGTTGGTGAGGTGCTTCCAGGAGCTGCTGGCATAACTGGCCTTACCGGTGCTGTGGGAATTCCGGGCATGGTAGGCATCGTGGGCCTTGCGGGCATTGTGCTCATGCCTGGCATAGTAGGCATCATAGGCCTTGCGGGCAAGGTGCTCATGCCTGGCATAGTAGG
>NZ_FRAC01000015.1 GCF_900142215.1 Anaerocolumna jejuensis DSM 15929
ATATCGGCACCAAAGCGGCTGGTTATTCGGGTACAGCTTCCTGACTCATCGTATTCCTTGGCTGCCCAGTCATAATCCTGCCATTCCCTGATGATCTGCCCGGTCTTGTCCCTCTCCAGTCTCAGCTTCACATGCTGGTTTTCTGCTTCTGCCAGATCACCGTTTTTATTATAAGCAAAAGCATCAAAGCTTTGGTCATGGTAATCCGTACGAACCACCTGACCAATCCTATCATACTGATACCTGGTATACCGCCCTCCCGGACGGCAGATTTTTGTTATCAGGCCGGAATAATCCCGCTCATAGACATATGTTTGACCGCCATATTGAATTTCTCTCGTAATATTTCCCTTCTCATCCCGGTCAAACTGCCAGATCTCCCCTTTTTCATCGGTGACGGAAACAAGCTGTTCTTCACTATTATAATCATATCGGATAGCCCTCTCCCCTTGGGTACGGGAGGTGATACTGCCTAAGATGGTATAGGTAAAGCTTACTTCCCGATTGTTGTCTTTCGCTTTTAACACGCCATCGTAGCCATCATATGTCAGGGCAATCTGGTTTCCATCGGATAGATATGCCCTTACCATCCGGTTCAGGGAATCATACTGATAAGTTTCCATAGCTCCCAACGGATTCTTTTCACTGATACAGTTTCCTCTGCTGTCATACTCAAACTGAGAAGAACTGCCGTCTGGAAGTGTTATCTGGCTGAGATTGAAGTGCTGGTCGTAACAGAAGCTTACTTCCTCTCCCTTCGCATTTACAATTGCTTCCACAAGCTTCTGTCCATTATAACGATAAACGGTTTCTCTTCCCTCTTCGTCAAGGGTGCTGCCAAGAGTTCCATCCTCCTTCCAATGAAAACTCCGGCTGTGGCCCTCCGGATTCGCCCGGCTGGTCAGAGCACCTTCCTGATTGTAGGCAAATTTTGTTTTGCTTCCATCTGCAAAAGTAATTCCTGTTACCTGGGACCAATCATTGTACTCAAATGCAGTGGCTCTTCCTTCTTCATCTACGGTCTGTACCACCTGGTACCGCTCGTTATAGGTCTTCCCTGTTTCACTAAAGTCCGGATAGGTGATCCTGGTACACAGGGAACGCTTATCATAATCGTATCTGGCAGGCTTTCCATCCCGGCCGGTCCATACTTCATTATAGCCCTCTTCCTCATGGTATTGAATCAGAATGGTCAGTACCCCGCCATCACCCCAGCTTTCGACTGCCTTTGCACCATCCTCTTCTTTATCGTATTTCCAATAGAAGGAATGATTATTCCTGTCCGTTTTCTGGCGCAGCAGATGATTACTGTACTTCATATGCAGGGCCTTTCCCATGGCATCCGTTACTTCGATTAAATCCTGCTCCTCGCTATACGCATAGCGGACAAGAGTACGGCTATGTCCTCCAGCTTCCTGTAAGGCAATCTCAGTCAGCCGGCCTGCTTCATTGACAGCAGCCTTCAGAATTCTTCCGGCACTGTCTCTGATCTGGCTTAAATACCCGGTCGCATCATAGGAGAATTCAATGGCATGGCCTGCCCGGTTGCTAACACGGTTCAGCTTATAAGGAAGATATCCGCCCTCACATGCCATCAGCTTATAGCGGTAACCGCTCTCCGGCTCAACAAGTTCATAAAACTCTTCCATCCTTCTCAGCAGCAGCCCGTTCTCATAGCTGAAGGTTTCCTCTCCGGTCAGCAGACTCTGGAAAATTCCCACCCTGCCGTCATTGAGGAAAACCGCAAGAGCACGATCCTCTTCCAGCACCTCCATTCCCATTTCAAAGTTGAAGCGGGTTCCATGTCCCAGATGTCCAACCAACCGGCTGGCACTGCACCAGTTTCTTCGAAAGACAAGAGGAAGGGGGCCTGGAAGCTCAAAGTCTACGGTATCATAGAGGACATTTCCTTCAATTAAATCGATTGGCTCACCACCCAAGGTGCACAACGCTTTTTGCATCCAGCCTGGCATTTTCGTACCATAACGCGCAGCCAGTTTCTTTGCTCCCACGTTCATTCCCCTGGCAACGGCCGGCATGGCAAATCCGACACCAAAAGAAAACAAGCCCTGCTCCCAGTTATATCCCTTTGACCGGCCGCTGAACACATCGATTCCCTGAGAAATGGCATCTGTGAAAAGGGAGGTTGTTCCACTGATTACCATTTTAGCCAAAAGCTTATTACCTAACAACGTGACTCCCTTTAATACCGGCAGCCCCAGGATAGCCCCAGAGACCGCTCCCTCAACTACTCCTTTTAATCCAGCCAGTAAATAATCCCCCGTGCTGCTGACTTCTCCCCGCATGACATCTCCAACCGCAGTTCCCACAACAGCAAGGCCTCCGCTCAGCGCCGCACCCATTATAATAGGGCCTGCCAGGCCGCCCGTTCCCACGATTGCGGCCGCAGCCACACAAACTACCGCAACGGCAGCCAGGCCAATCAGAACATTTTTACCAAGCTCCCACCAGTCAAAAGTCTTCTCTTCCCATGCGATTTCTTCATTCAGACGCTGGGAAAAGACCTCCTTGTACCTTCCCTTATACATCAGGTCTGCCCCTGCCCTGATATGGGTATTCCCGGCTGCACCACCCATCAAATACAGAGAAGATACCTCGTTTGCATTAACAATGATATCCCCTGTTTCTGCAAAAGCTTTGACCTGCTCCCTGGCTGTCAGGATAAGCTTCTGCTTTGAAAAGATGTTCAAATCCTCATGGCTTTTTATCCTTACTCCCTGACCTGCATCCATAGCCAAAAACAACTCTTCCTGTGCTGTAAAGCTGATATCCGTTTCTCCAAGCTTCCATTCTTTTCCCTGGGGAGTTGCCATGTACTTCATGCTGGGTTTTGATGTCTTGGAACAACTGCCTCCATTTTTTCGCACCACATTCACTGCTATTGCACTGGTTTCCCTGTCACTGGAGAAATACAGGGAAAGTTCAGTTCCCTCCTCCGGCATGCAATAGAATAAATTCCCTCCCTGGGAAGCAAAAGGAAACCAGCAGGCTGTTGTTCCAGCTTGTCCCTGATCAATTCTCAGCTTCAGTTTCACTTGCTGGTTCTTTGCTTCCAAAACACTTCCCAGCAAAGAAACACCACGAAGCCAGGGATTGGTCTGCACCGGGACAGCTGTTCCCGCTTCAAACCCAAGTATGTAACTAAAACAAAGAAGTCCCTTCTGTAGAAATGCCCGGCTGCTTTCCACGACCAGAAGCTGGTCCTGATAAATCACCTGATTTCCCAACTCCAGCCTCTGCCTGCTGTCCAAATGATATTTTATATACTGTTCCTCGTAAACCTCCAGCCCCTTGCTCAGAGCCGCCTGATACTGACCAATATCCCGTTCCATCGCCACATGACAGCCATCATATAATTCTGTCAGTTTTTTCGTCAGCCCAACCGAAAATCTGGGAACAGTTCCTGAGACGTCCGGAATCAATACTGTATGAAATTGAGAGGCAATCCTCTTTAAAAATGCCCAGTCCGTTTCCCTGTATTGTATGAATAATTGACCAGTCGTCTGCCCTGCTGAAATAGCAGGACTTAGAAACGTGCTGCCAGGATACGCATGGAGCACATTTTGAATCAGGCTGTGATAACTCATCCCATTATCCTGAAAGGAACGACTTCTTTCCTGATAATCTAAAAAGCTGCTATAAGAAGCCGCCCGAAGACGAATCAAGTGCAGCTGATTCCTCTCAAGCACCTCTACCTCTGTTACCGTACCGGAAAAAAGCAGGCTTCTCCCTTCCTGGTTCTCTCCATAAATCGCAATCGGATCTCGACTGGTAGTCCTTTCAATCCAGTCTGCTCCCTTGCTGTCCCAGAGGATTCCCTCTAAATGAAGCTGTGCATGCTCATTCATTTTTTGAATAATGGTAAGACTGCTGATTTCTTGAATGGGATAGGGTGATTCAACCTGAAGCTGCCCGGCGGTGAATCCATTATCCATTTGGCCCAATGCTCCGCTTTTGTACATACAAATACCTCCTAAACCCCCTGACCATCATCTATAAAAGTGATGATTCCGCCATACGCACATGCAATCGTGCATTTTACAGTAATTGCCGGTTTTCCATCTACCAACATTTCTGTCTGAGCATCCAGCCACTTGGCTCCCAGCTTTGGCACACATAGTTTCCCCTGGATTGGCAAAGTAACCTCTGCTGGATTCCCATTCTCATCTGTCATTGGTAACAAATCCCTGGTATCATTAATTTCAATTGTAATTTCCCCATTTTCTTCTGAATGACATGCTCCAAAAGGCGGAATATTCTGATCCAGCCCAACCTTACAGTCTTCCTCATGAAGCATTGCCTTCCCTCTGATCTTTGAGCCATGGGATGCCGGCATATCCAGCTTCCTGATATGTGTTCCACAATTACAATAAATTTGTGCTCCCCGTACCACATATGGATATTGCATCTCTTCTGCCATTTCAGTCCTCCTTTTCTCTCATCAATAACTTTTACAGAAATTTGACCGGAGTAAACCAGATTCCCTCCGGCTCACGGCGTAAGATACTTTCCGCCACATCAAGGCGTACAAGTAAATTGCCCTTAAGCTGCTTTACCCGAAAGATTTTAGCGTACTCCACTTGATTCTGATTTAATACAATTTTTATTTCTTTATACTTCCTGCCAATATCAAACTCCTCTGCAGAAACACAATCGATCTCTGGTACAGATATCCGGTAGTAGTTATGCTGAAGACTTTCCTTTTTATCAATCAGGATAATCCTTTGAAAGCTCATATCTCTCTGGTACTTTCCCATCACCTTCTGAATCCTTTCCCCAATCATTGGAAAAGGTTGTAGAAGGTAGTCAGAATACTGGTCCTTTAGTCCCAGGTTTTCTACATAAAGTGTCAAAAGAGCTTTTTCATCCTTACACTGTTCTCCGTCAGAAAATCCGGGGGGTATCCGAATGAATGGTAAATGCTTTAGCCGGTTATCCTGTTGCATCATAAAATACTCCATATTCTCACCTGCTCTCTGGTATTCTGGTATTTTCAAGAACTGCGTTGTTAAAATTCACCTCTTCTACTAAAAGTGCACCGTCAAAATCCACATTGGAAAGAGTTGCTCCTTCAAAGGAAACCTGACTTAACTTCGATCCTGCAAAGCTGACATGCTCAAGAGCCGCACCAGAAAAATTCACCTCAAAAAACTGAGTTTCTTCCATATTAGTATTCTTTAAGATACACTTACTAAAATCACTGAACAGTAGCTGGCCTTTATTCCAACTGCTCTCTGTAAAATCACTTCCGGCAAAAGAGGAATACAAAAATTTAAGTCCGTCATAATTCCCCCTTGACAAGTCCAGCTTTTCATAGATTTCGTGGTTGAATACTATTTGTTCTTTTGATTGTAAATAACGTCTAACCTCTCTGAAATCCTTTTCCGTAATGTCTTCCTTATATAAAATATCCACACGATCAAGAAGTCCGCCAATGCATACTACAAAAACCGGAGCCTTTACAATCTTTCTATACCCTTCTGTCTGAAACACTTTCCGCATTCCCAATCGAATCAATTCCGCCAAAAATATCTGATATTTCTGGCTTTCCTCAAAAATACGGCTTTGCGCTTCTCGGAGTGTCGTTCTCATAGGAGATTCTTTACGCAAGGTTTCTACCATATCTGAAAATTCAGTCAAATATTTTAAAACCTCATTCACTTCGTAGCTGCCACTGCATTCCACCGTATCCAGATACCAATTTTCATCGAAAGCGTCCAATCGCAATTCATGTTTATTTAACAAAATGTTGGTACGTAGCAGTGAAAATTGCAGATATGCAATGGCTCCTTTTTCTCCCGTTTTCTGCATTTCATAAATCAATTCTCCATATTTAGAAATACAGTCAGAAAGCTGATCCGTCAGTTCATCTAAATGTTTTTTTATATATAAGTCTAACTGATTTAATAGTTCTGTACTCTTCTGGTTCAGATTAAAACCCTCTGCCATTACTGCTCCTTTCTTAATTGGAATTTACTTCCTGACCAACAATTTCCACTTTATCCTTCATTTTTATTGAAGCAGTTTCAAGACAACTTAAATCCACTCCTGTATCTCCAACAATGTTAACATTTTGCTCTGCATACAAAAGGATATTCTTCTTTGATTCAAAGGTAATATCCTGGTCACTTGAGATTGAAACACCGCCATCATCCAAAAGGGTTATATACGTTCCATCTGCAAGAATGTAAATTCCTTCTGGTGTCAGGCGAATTTCTTTTCCATCTTTATTGCGGATAGATTTCACATTCGGATCATCCCGCTGACCACTATACCCACCTCCTGCACCTCCGGCACTGGCACCTGAACTTCCTGCCCCCGTCTGCATAGAGGTATTCACAGAAGAATCAACAGGGTTATGTACAGAACTGATCGCATAAGCATGATCTTCTTTTTCATCCGGAAAATAGACACGCACACTATCCCCTGTCTCCGGCATACAATACCACCCACTTCCATCTTTAGAGGAATAAATCGTAGAATAGGGAAAGAAACAGGGCGTTCCTGGGGAATGGTTAATTGCATGATCCACTTCTAAGGAAACCTTTACCTGATCATTTTTAATCTCCTGAATCTCTCCATTCAAAGAGCAGCCGGCAATCTGGTTATTCCCCTGATACGGCTGACTCATTCCTTTTATACTGGTTAAAGTTAAAATCTGACGAAATACCCCTTTTTCCACCTGTCCAATGATTTCACTGACATACAAGGTCCGCCCTTTAAATGTCACCACATCCCCAATATCAACCTCCTGATCACATTCCACCTGATAGGAAAGAAAATCGTGATCACTAAGGCCTGAAACTCCGGCACCAGATAACTGTAAATATTTTGAAGAATTCATTTTCACCTGATATTCTGTGGCTGCAGCCACCCTGCTATTTCGCTTAGGAATACCAAAATAAATCCATGGCAGGGCAATATGGACATCATTTACCAAGCCAGTATTAAAATGTGAAGCCAGCCGGCGTAAAAACGCCCAATCTGTTTCCTGATATTGAACAAGAAGCTGTCCAATGGCTGCCCCTTGGGAAGCGAAGTCTGCCACACCCGCCTTCCCATATCCTGCGGATACTTGTCCCATCAGCGTTTTATATGACATCCCTTTTTGTTGGAAGGTACGTGTCCGCTTTTCAATATCTAACAGATAGCTGTAGGAAACAGCACTGACTTCCATATAATACATACCATTTATGCTCTGTACCTGAATATCCTTCACAAGGCCCTGAAACAAGACATACTCGCTTCCATCTGCCCGGATGTAAGAAAAACTGATATTGCTCCCCCCAGTACATCTTTGCACGTCACTGTCTTTTTTCTCCTCTGGCAATAACGCCTTAATATAAAGAGTACTGTGTTCATTCATTTTCTGAATCACCACAGCTTTTAGTAAATGCTTGATTTCATAAGGAGCAATCTTCAGATTTTGAAACGTAATCTCTTCATCATACTGTTTTCCCATTGTTATACCCCCTTAATTCCTGTTCTGAACAATCTCAATTGACCTGACCATTTCAAATGCCGCTGTTCTCCAGTATTTCATTCCCTTCGTACGGCAGTTAAAAGTTCCCATATAAGGGATTCCCTCTGCTTCCAGGAAAAACATAAGATTATACAATTTCCCATCCATTGCAGGATTAGAAAATTCCACATAAGCAATATGCTTTCCTTCTACCTCTACTACTCCCTGTTCCTTTGGCTTAATTCCCTGATTGATCCGCTTCATCATTCCAAAAGCCTGATTCCGAAAATCCTCTATCCCTTCATTTGTTACGGTTCCAATCATCTGTTGAAACAGAAGATTGACTGATCCGCTGGGATCGGTCAGAATGCACTGCGGCCGATGCTCGGAAGGATATTTAATTCTGGCCTCTTCTAAACTCATGGAGTGAAAGCTTTTAGGAAGCATTATACTAATTGCTTCCTCCCATAAAAAACGACGTTCAAAATAAATCCACTTACCGTCAATCCTGATTCCCGTATATATATTCCTCTCTTCTGGCGGAACCTGGCTGGCATACAAATCATTTTCATTCTCTATGGAAACGTCAGATAATGAATGACTTTTCGCCTCTTCTCCTTCCTGTTGATTTCTAAGATCAAGAATCTGTTCATCAAAAAATTCTCTTTTCATATTTATTGCCACTCCTTTCATGAAGAATTTTTTCGCTATCTCTTCCTTTTTCTTCTACTGATGATTTTAATCTATTTGTCATACCGGCCTCTCAGTCAACTAAAATTGTTTTCGCTTCTGCGGCAAGGGCTTCCCTGGCACATGGTTCCCATTCCTTACTTTCTTGCATCTGGTCATCACTCAAGCTGTCGATTCCTTTTACCTCACCAACCAATGTAAGCAAGTCCAACAAGATTGTTCGGTTAGTTTGGCTTATAATCTCCATCATTTACCACTCCCTTTCTCATACTGCTCATTTATTTAATTCCATTCTGTCAATGCGGACATTTATGCATTTCAGAAGGTTTTAAGTCTTTGTATCGGAACGTCAGCTCACCTGTCTCATCCTCAAACACAATATCCCCCTTGCCAAATTGTCTAAATCAGATTATGATTTGGACCAGATTTAAAATAAATTTCGTCTTCCTACTTCCACTGGAATCAAAAAGGAAAATAACAGATTTGTTCATACTTGATGTCTGCTCATCAGCAAACACTGTAATATGCATTATAAGAACGGATAGAATTAAAAAATGACACCAAAAATAGACCTTTGCTTCTTACTATTTTCCCCTTGTTTCCCCTGTTTCTATTATGTGACATTTTTAGCATATCGCTATAAATGAGCATTTTTGCTTCAATATTTTACCATAAAAATATAAAGTTATGGTTGATGACACCATCTCAGAAAAAACTCCGCTCTCGTCAAAGGCGAAACGTCCAACTGAAAATGTGAAGGTTTTTTAATGTTCTGTCATTCCATTATATACCATAATATTACATTTTTCAACCCAATATTCCAAATTATATGCTTTATGTCACAAATTTACTTTTGAACCTTACTTTTGAAATCATATAAAATAACTTTCACTTAAAAAATGAAATACAATTGCATGAAAAAAGGACTTTAACTTTTGTATAATGAAGTCACCACAACCCCAAAATACGAAAGGTAAAGTCCCTATGTCCAATTTAGATGAACTTCGTTTTGAAAGCAAAATCTTTTTATATCTCTTTCAGGATATCCTGCGCCAGTACCTTGGTATCCCGGATGCTGCCTGCTTTCTCATCCAACAGCTCCACTATCTTAATAAAATTATGTATGGTACCCTTTTTCTCATATATTTGAATTAAAATATTCTGAAACTGTATCAGGGATATTTTCTCCGGTATTACTCCCTTTATGACCTCCGGATATTTTTCCTCCAGATTATCTGCCAGCCTCTTTGTCAGCTGCTTATTGATTATTTTCCCGTAATGCCTGATACATACCTGCTCTAAATCTTTATAGATCTGCAGAAAAGAGATTTCTTCTTCCGCAGTAAAGGTATTCTCATAAAGCTTGTTATCATAGGATAAAAAGTGGTACGAAAGTTTATCCATGTCCTCATTATCCCTGATTCGTATCTGGGGAAGCAGTAATCCCAGGGAAGCCGCTGCCCTTTTCCTGATTTCCGCTATTTCCGGGAAGCCTTTGCCACTTTCCTCCCTGGCCGCAGAAATAAGTCCCGTACCGATTTCCAGCAGGAACGGTTCCGAAATAATACTGTCCAATAGTTCTCTGGAAGGCTTTAGCCCATCCCTTTCCGAAAACTCCACCTTGTTTTCGCCTTTCAGCATATAATCCAGGGAACAGTTTAAAATCTGACAAAGGGACACCATCAGTTCGATATCCGGATATCCCATGCCTCTCTCCCACCTGGATACCGCCTGGGGTGTTACGCCAAGGCGCTGTGCCAGTTCGTCCTGGGTGTAATTATTATCTTTTCTTGCATTAATCAGCCTGTCCTCAAAATCACGAATCATTGTACTTACCTCCGGTGTTTTACATTTTGGTCCTGCTTGCTTTTACCAGGTATTAATCTGATATCCTTTTGTTACAGTAATCATATCATCTGATAAGAGATAAGTAAAACAACCAGTCGTTCATGTACACCTCAACAGAAATAAAAGGCCCTTCTCCTATTCTATTTCCTGAAACCACAGGCTGCAAAGATTGGTAACTCCCCGAAATCCCACATAGGGAGGAACATAGGGGTTAAAATTCCATTCATTGATTCCTCTGTCTGTCAAAAGCCCTGTATTCCTGCCTGCAGTCTTTAAATATTCCTTTCTTGCCATCAGAATACCCTGGGGCAGATGGCCAAGCTCCTTTAACACCTTTTCTTCCGTCAGGCAGGAAATCCCTTCCTTTTCATCCTCTTTGGCCTCACACCAAAAAAGCCCTTCCCTGATACCAAGCTCTTCTACTGCAAACTCTTTCAATCCCTGTACCACATCCCTGCTGCCTCCGGCACTGAATACAAGTCTTTCTCCAAAGAACTCCAGGATATGTTTCAGACTGTCATATACAGTGCTGCAGTCCTTGATTTCATCCACTATAAATTCCGTGTTAACAAGACGCCCCGACAGCTTTCCGACCTGCTCCAGCCATTTGACGGTGCCCTGTATTCCATAGGGCCTCCCATAGAGATATGGAGTTCCAAACTGTTCTTTTAAGGTTTCCCCCGCCCTGATTCCTTCTCTTCTGAGCACCAGATTAATATCCGCTTCCCCCAATCTCCGAATACCTTCCATATCTGCTCTGGTTGAGAGAACACAGGATACCTTCATGCCAAAGGCTCCCCAAAGCATTCTTTCAATTTCCCTGGCGTCTGCCTCGAACAAATGTAAATCAATGCCGGAACCTATGATATTGCAGGTAAGTTCCTCTGTCCTTAAAGTCTTTTCCGGTAAATTCCTGCAAAGTTCATATAGAGCGGTCTCAATCCCCCTATGGTAGTCCCTGTCAAAGCCTCCGCAGGGAAAATAGAGAATAGGAAGCCCCTCATAGCGAAAGCTGAGTTCCTGACAAATAGCCTCCATATCTATTCCGATAACCTCCGGAACGGAGGAAGGAATAAGAAATACCGCCTCCGCCTTCTGTTTTTCCAGTATTCCATCCAATGCTGCTTCTATGCGGTCCGTCATTCCAAGGGCTATGTCCTTTTCATCCAGATGGGTTACAAAGGCCTGGCAGTCCTTGGAATATCCTGCCTGCTCCAGCCATCTTTTCGCATATATCATATGCCCCATCGAGCCGAATTCCAGAACAACGGCTCCTTTTATGGTTGCCAGAGTCCACAAAGCCCCCATCCTGCCGGAAGGGACAGGATGGTATTTATATAAGCCCATTATCTGCTCCTCCTTTTTCCATTCCTTTTGCCAGCTCCATCAGACAATCAAGGAGGGATATGCTTCTTTCATAGCCCAGTAAGGCAAAGATTTTCTGTATCTGGGGATTTTGTACCGTCCTGTTCTCCCATACCGCTGTGCTGTGGCCGATAGAAAGCAGTGGATGAGCCTTTGCCCACTCTTTTACGTTCTTTTCCTCCGTTAAGGTTACCAGGTAAGGATTAAAGCCCTCCTTTAAGATTCTCTCCCGGTATATTCCATCCTCTTCCAGAAAGCGTTCGACTCCAAGAAGCTTCGGCTCCATTCCAAGTGACGCAAGATATGAGGCTGCCGGCAGGGCAAGGAGTTCCTGTACGGTAATAATAAAAGGAATCCCCTTTAACTCCCTGCGGGCTCTTTCCTCCGTTTCTTTCAGGAGCTCATAGGAACTCACCAGAAATTCCTCCGCTTCCATCCCTTCCAGGCCAAGCACCTCCTTCAACCCACGGTAACTCTCTCTTATATCCTCTGCCGGAAAGCTTCTGCAAAGGGATATTACCGGCTTTTTCAATGTCTTTGCCAGCTGCCCCTGATTAGGATCCTGCAGGATGGATAGAGAGCCGCTCCAAAGCTTCTCCAGTTTACCGGTTATATCCTGCTGATTTAACTCCAGAAGCTCATACCCTGCTCCGGTTAAGGCAGCTTTTAGTGCCAGGGCTTCCTTTCCTCTAAGATTCCCAAGAAAATTAATCTGCTTTGTACCTGTACCAGTCTTTCTGCCTTCTGCCCGTTCCCCTTCCTGTCTGTTCTCTTTGTTGTATTCCTGGTCTACTTCCCTGCTATCTTCCTGCTCTCCTTTGTATTCTTGTTCTCGTCTGCCTTCTTGTTCTCGTCTGCCTTCTTGTTCTCGTCTGTCTTCTTGTTCTCGTCTGTCTTCTTGCTTACTTATTTCTTCCGCTGCATAATCTGTTAGAGAATCTTCTGCGACTTTCTCTCCTGCTGCTTTGTCTTCTCCCTTTTCTTTGCCTCTTACCTCATCGGCACCGCAACCTCTATACACTTCTCCCAATCGGCTGTAAGTGTCTAAATATCCGCTAAGATATCCGTTGTATTTAAAATGGGCTCCGTCTATGTAAATAAGCTTTGCACTTATTTTTCCATTCAATTCCCGAATAACAGCCTCCATATCCTCGCCGATTAAAGCCGGTACGCAGGTTAGAATCAAAAGGATAAGTGCCGCCCCTTCCCTGTCCATTTCAATGACAGCTTCCATCAGCCCTGTTCTGCAGCCGAATACCACCTCACTGGCATCCAGCTCATAGACATAATGGAGCTCGCCGCTGTTTCCCCTGGGCTCCGTCATTACATAACGGCTGTAATATCCGCATTCCGCCGTTCCCACTACCAGAGTGGACACATGCCCCAGCTGCTTGGCAAGGGCCAGTGCCGTGTGCATAGGGCAGTGCCTGCCAGGATTGCCCGGTGTACCGGATAATGGGATACCGGTTCTTACGGCTGCCTTAGACAGAGGCAGCCAGCCATACTCATTTTTATCCGCCATTGCTTCACTCCTTTTTATGTCAGGGACATAGAATCCTTGACAGCTTTTCGTATTCAGCCGCCAGGGGACTGTCCGGAAATGCAGCCACTACCGTTCGTCCCAGGTCTTCTGCTTTTTGTACCAGTGGGTTTCTGTCTATTTTGAAAAGCATAGGGGCTTCCATTTCTTTTGCGGCATCTCTTACAAGCTCTTCTTCCTTTTCAATGTTCTTTGCATTCAGGATAAGCCCTTTTAAAGAAGCATAGCCTCTCCCACCGAAGCTTTTGACCGCATATGCTATATTGGAGGCGGCATATAAGGACATCATCTCCCCAGAGGTCACAATACAGACTTCATCCGCATATCCTCCCCTGATAGGCATGGCAAATCCGCCGCATACCACATCACCTAACACATCATAAAGGACAATGTCCGGCTGATATATTTCATAGGCTTCCAGTTCCTTCAGTTTTTCAAAAGCAGTTATAATGCCTCTTCCTGCACAGCCCACTCCGGGTACCGGTCCTCCTGCCTCTACGCAGAGTACACCAAGCTCCCCCTCCGTAACAATGTCCTGAAGAGTGGCTTCATACTTATCCCTTAATACATCAAGTACGGTCTTAATCTTAACTCCGCCTGTTAAGTTCCTGGTAGAGTCGGCTTTGGGATCACAGCCTATCTGCATTACCTTAAGGCCTCTGGCAGCCAGGGCTGCTGAAAGGTTGGATACGGTCGTGGACTTTCCGATTCCGCCTTTCCCATATACAGCAATCTTTCTCATATCCTTTTCTTCCTTTCCATTGGACAGGGCAGCGCTCAGGCTCCCTTTTTCACCTTGCCCTTATTTCCAGCTTTACTTAATAGCTGATAAGACATGCAAACAGGCCTTGAGGACAGAGGGTCCGTTACGATGGCAGCATCTATTTCGAAGACTTCCTTCAAGGTCTCATTATTCATTACTTCCCAGGGAGTACCGGCCTTTACCACTCTTCCCTCCCGAAAGGCAATCATATGATCTGCGAATTTGGAAGCCAGATTCAAATCATGAAGAACCATCAGTATAGTACAGCCGTGCTCTTTGTTCAAATCCTCCAGCAGCTCCAGTATCTCCAGCTGATATGCCATATCCAGATAGGTAGTAGGCTCATCCAGGAGGATGACCTCCGTTTCCTGTGCCAGAGCCATGGCAATCCAGACCCTCTGTCTTTGCCCTCCCGAAAGCTCAGATGTGGCCTGGCCTTCCAGGCCTTTTAATCCCGTAGCCTCAATCGCCCAGGCGACAATCCCCTTGTCCTCCCCGGTAAGACGCCCAAGGCCCTTCTGGTAAGGAAATCTGCCATAGGAAACCAGTTCTTCTACCGTGAGTCCATCGGGAGCCTGGGGCGTCTGGGGCAGTATGGCAAGCTTCTTGGCAAGCTCCCTGGTAGGAAGCTTATGAATCTCTTCCCCATCCAAATAGATACATCCTTTTTTAATCCCCAGAATTCTTCCCAGGGTCTTTAAAAAGGTGGATTTACCGCAGCCGTTAGGGCCGATGATAGTTGTTATCTGACCCATGGGGATGGATATGCTCAGTTCCTCTATAATGACCTTTTCACCGTATGCCGCCTTTATGCTGTCGGTACAGATACCGTTTTTCATGGTTTTCTCTCCTTTCACCTGCATAAGTCCTGCCATGCAGCCTGCTGTTAACCTGCTTATAACACCTTTATTACTCTTTGTTTATCTTTAAGCCCTATGCTTTTACATTTCCCATTTGCCTGCTTCTATTCCTGTCTCAATTTTCCTTAATCCTTTACCGCTTTCTTCCCTCCCCATTGCTTTCCTCTATTTAACCCTTTACCGTATTCTTTCTCTCTTTTAACAGCAAAAATACAAAATAAGGCGCTCCAAGGAGGGATACCACGATTCCGGTAGGAATTTCCGAGGGTTCAATTACCGTTCTTGCAACAGTATCTGCAATTAGCACCAGAAGACCTCCTGCCAGGGCACATACCGGTATCAGAAGCCGGTGGCCGGAGCCCACCAGTTTTCTTGACAAATGGGGTGCCATAAAGCCCGACAAAGCTTATACTGCCGCTAACCGCCACACAGGCTGCCGCCAGGGCCGCGGCCGTAAACAGCAGCCTGTATTTTTCCCTTGCCACGGCCACACCAAGGCCAAAGGAAATGTCATCTCCCATAGCCAGTATGTCAAGGTGCCTGGAACGGAAGATCAGATAAGTAATTCCCATTACAATCCAGGGCAGCAGGGCGGCAACAAATTTCCAGTTGGCATTCCAGATGCTTCCCGCCTGCCATTTGGCAAGAAATTCATGCTGGGAGTCATCCAGTTTCATAATTACTACGGTCATAACCGAATTAATGCCCGCCTGAATAGCCACACCATTTAATACCAGCCGCATGGAAGATACCCCCTTTGTCCTGCTGGTCGACAGTGCATAAATAAGCCCTCCCACAGCCAGTGCTCCTATAAGGGAGAGAAAAGGCAGGCCAAAGACAGAGCCGAAGGAGACGGCCCCGTGGAGCACCACATACAGCAATACCATAATTCCCGCACCTGCATTGATACCAAGGATACCCGGGTCTGCCAGAGGGTTCCTTGTAATCCCCTGTATGATACAGCCGGACAGGGCAAAGCCTGCTCCAATCAGCAAAGCTAACAAAATACGGGGCATACGGAACTGCAGTACCACAAGATTTTCCTTCCCGCTTCCTCCGCCTGCTAATATACGGAGGATATCCGTAACATGGTAATCCGTAAACCCGGCATTTATACTGATAAATACAGCCGCAGGAAGCAGCAGGAGAAGCAGAAACAGCACATATTTTCTGTTTTTTTTCTTCATCAGAGCTCCCCTTTCTGCCTTCTTGCAAAGTAAAGAAATACCGGCACCCCAAGTAAGGATATCAATGCGCCTATGGGTAACTCACCGGGAGCACTTAAGGTCTTGGCTCCGATATCAGCCACCACTAAAAGCAATGCCCCCAGTATGGTACTTAAAGGAATAATCAAACGGTAGTCAGGTCCCACCAGATATCTTGCAAAATGAGGTATCAGCATCCCCACAAAGGTAATGGAGCCTGCCAGCGCCACCGAAGTGCCTGCCAGCAGAACCACCACGAGGGTTCCTGCGGTTTTCACAAAAGCAATACGGACCCCAAGGCCAAGGGCTACCTCTTCCCCCATATTGAGAATGGAAATCCTCCTGGAAAGAAGGATGGCTATCAATATGCCGCTGCCCATTACCGGCACTGCAACCTTTAACTGATTCCAGCTGTTTCCCGTTACGCTTCCCATCGTCCAGAAATTAAGATTCTGGGTCATCTTGTTACCAATGGCAATTGCCTGGCTGACCGCCACAAGGAAAGTACTTACCGCGGCTCCCGACAACACCAGCTTCATAGGCTTATTTCCCCCGGGTACAAGACTGCTGATTCCATACACCGCCAGCGCTCCTGCTCCTGCCCCGATAAACGCACTGAGAATAATCTGGGAATAGGCTGCCTTATTTACATAGGCCAGGCAGATTGCCATAGCAAGAGCCGCTCCGGAATTCAACCCCATCAGCCCGGAATCCGCCAGGGGATTTCTTGTCATCCCCTGCATAACGGCTCCTGCGGCAGCAAGGGCTGCTCCGGTGACAGCCGCACTGATTACCCTCGGAAGCCTTAAATCTATTACCATCAGGTGTTTCATATTCTCCCCGTCAAAATGTAAAAAAGCATCACCCACCGTAGAAAGGGGTATTTTAGCTGCTCCCACCATAATTGACAGCACCATAAAAAAAAGAAGAAACAATCCCCCGGCCACCATAAGCAAAAATGCCTTGTAGCCGCGATTTCTCCTGAGCTTTCCGTCATTCTTTCGTTCCATAGCTTACCTCATTCTTATATAAAAAAATTCCCCGCCGATTCTCCCTGCAAAAGAGAGGGATGCCGAAACTCTGATACCTTTTCCGACACCCCTGCCCTCTACAGTTTTTCAGATTTTGTCTATTTCTCACCCAGCAATTTATCAATGATGGTATCAACGGTGTAAACGGTTGAAATTGCACTGGCAGCATGACCGGAGCCATCCAGCCGGTAAACGTGTCCATCCTTGACAGCCTTTAAGGACTTCCAAACGGAATTATTATTATTCAGCTCTTCCAGATAAGCCTCATCCCCGTCAAAGACATTTACAAATAAATAATCCGGGTTCATTTCGGCAAGTGCCTCCATGGATACCTGCTCGTACTGCTCCGAAGTCGGGAAGCCCTCGGGAACATTTAATCCTAAGCCGGTTTTGCTGTCATACAAATCCGGTCGGTAAGCACAATAATACTTGTCCTCTCCCATGAGAGACATCAGCATAACTGTTTTTCCGGTATATTTTTCCTGAAGCTTTCCTCTGGCATCTGCCAGCTTTTGATCCACTTCCGCAATAACTTCTTCTGCCTTCTGTGCTTTTCCTACGACCTTGCCGATTTCTCTCAGGCTGTATCTCCAGTCCATCTTGACCTGAGGGCCAAATACAACAACAGGTGCTATTTTTTCCAGATTTTCAACAGATTCCTTGTTATAGCTCTGCTGTAAGATAATATCCGGCTCCAGCCCGGCAAGAAGCTCCAAATTGATATCCGCATCTCCCAAATCGGTCACTGAGCTTAAGTCGTAGCCCTGTAAGGCATCCCAGGTTTTAATATAATGCTCCGCACTTGTTGTTCCAACGGGCATCACTCCAAGGAGAATCAAAGTTTCCCAATGGGGCAGATAATTGATAGCCACCTTAAGAGGCTGCTTTTCAATGGTAATTTCCCTGCCTTCCCCATCAGTATATGTATATGGATAAACCGTTTCTTCCACTTGTAACGGTGTAACTGCCGCATTTTCAGAAGCTTCACCGGAAGCCTCCTTGGTCCCAGAAGGTTCTGCCGGCTCTGCTGTTCCTTCTGCCGAGGTTGTCTTTGCGGTATCTGCAGCATTGCCATTTCCGGAAGCCGGTGTGTTATCATTTGCTTTGCCGCAGCCTGTAAAAAGAACAGCTGTAATGGCTAAAACCGCCACTATATTAAATGCTTTTTTCATTATGTCCTCCATTTGTTGATTATGATTTTCATTTTCATGCAAACTATATCATACACCAATTCAAATAGGAATAGACATATTTTCAAATCACCATGGACTTTTTCCGAACCTCTCCCGAAAGACACTGGGAGACAAATCGGTGTACTTTTTAAACAACCGGCTAAAGTACAGAGCATCTTCCAATCCGATAAGGCTGCTGATTTCTGTTATGGAAATGGTATCATGTATCAGCAGCTCCTTTGCACGGTTTATTTTCACCATATTAATGTATTTTTTAGGGCACTCTCCCATTACCTTTCCAAAAAGATAGGAGAACCGCTTCACATCCATTCCTGCCAGTTCGGAAAGCTCCGTAACCGTAGGATTCCGGTCATAATGGTTGTCAATGTATTCCACCATGGAAAGAATGGTATCCTCATCGGTATTTTTCTTTTTGTCCATACCGTGGGATAACAGCTGTTCCAAAATGGAATACAAAAGAGCCTTGCTGCGCAGCTCATTTAATGGTCCCGGACTTCTCCTGACATGATGCAGCTGTTTTACCAGGGCCAGTAAGTCGTTAAATCCGGCAGGACTAAAATACAGCCTGCCGTGAAGGTTCTCCAGATAATCCTTTATCTCTTCCGGCCCTTTCACATAATAATGCAGCAGGGCGAATTCCCAGACATCCTCTCCCAGCACCTTTTTATCCAGCTCCATGGAAGGCCCTGCATGGAGTACAGCTCCCGGTTCCAGTTCGTACTCTTCCCCGCAGATGGTAAATCTTGCTTTTCCCTTTATCGGTATGACCAGCCCGCAGACCCCCGGCTTGGTATGATTGTCATATACCCTTGTATGGGGTATGACGGATATGATGAAGAAGTCATCCACCTGAAGGCAGCCGTCGGCAAAGCTGCGGATTAGTTTTTCTTTATTTATATTCACTGTAATTCACCTGAAATATTTCTAATGCACTTGAGTTTCATTCTCATTATATGGACATTTTACTACAATGTCAACGTATAGATGTCACTCCTGATCCCTGCCTTGAAAAATGCATCCTGCCTCCTTATACAAGGACAAAAGGACTGAATCCTGTATAATACCGGATTCAGTCCACTGGATTTACTAAATGAAACTGTTCTGCGTATGGATTTCCGTTCAAAACAGTCCCTTATAAATACCTATTTTCTTTCAACAATAGCCGCACATCCCATACCGCCCCCAATACAAAGCGCGGCAAGCCCCCGGCTGGCATTTCTTCGTCCCATTTCATGGAGGAGTGTAACTAATATACGGCATCCCGAAGCTCCTACCGGGTGCCCCAGGGCAATTGCTCCTCCATTCACATTTAAAGCCTCTGTGTTAAGAGAAAGTTCCTTGGCTACGGCAATTGCCTGGGCAGCAAACGCTTCATTAACTTCGGCAAGCTCTATGTCCTCTGCCCTTATGCCTGTTTTTTTCATTGCCTTCCTAGTTGCTGCCACCGGCCCGATGCCCATAATTTCCGGTGCCACACCTGCTAAAGCACCTGCGCTCCAATAAGCCATAGGAATAACACCCAGCTCCCTGGCTTTTTCTGCACTCATTACCACAATTGCCGCTGCCCCGTCATTGATGCTGGAGGAATTAGCCGCTGTTATTACACCATTCTGCATGAAAGCAGGCTTAAGCCTTCCCAGCCTTTCCATCGTGACATCTGCCCTGGGATTTTCATCTGCCGAAAAAATATAACTTTCTTTTTTTCTATTGACTTCAACAGGCACGATTTCCTCTGTAAATATTCCCTTTCGCTGAGCCTCTATTGCTTTTCTTTGACTTTGCAGGGAAAATTCGTCCAGCTCTTCTCTTGAAAGGTTCCATCTATCTGCAATATTTTCTCCCGTAATACCCATATGATAATCATGAAATGCATCCCATAGCGCATCCTGTACCATACTGTCTACCAGGATATCATTCCCCATCCGGTACCCATATCTTGCTTTATTTATCAGATAAGGTGCCAGTGACATATTTTCCATGCCGCCTGCGACCACGATATCGGCATCGCCGGCCCGGATAAGGCTTGCTGCCAGGTTCACCGAATGCAGACCCGAGCCGCAGACTGCGTTCAGGGTGACCGCCGGTACCTCCACGGGTAACCCTGCCCTAATGGCAGCCTGACGTGCGGGATTCTGTCCCAGGCCTGCCTGCAGCACGCACCCCATATATACCTGGTCCACCTCTTCTGCCGGGACCTTTGCACGGCTTAGTGCTTCTTTTATAACAATTGCCCCAAGGGAGGCGGCAGGTATTTCACTTAAAGAACCTCCCATACGCCCGATAGCCGTACGGCAGGCCCCTGCTAAGACCACTTCTCGTTCCATATATTTCCATTACCTTTCTGTTTTAAAGCCTGACACAGGGAAGCTCAATTCTGGAAGGATAAGCCCCTCCGAAATAAATCGTCTGGTTCGCCTTCTTCGTTTTTTCCTGTAATGCCCACACCCCAGGATAATTGCTGTGAACGCTGTATTGCGGGAAATCAGAGGAAGAGATATCTACACGCAGCCTGGAACCTTTTTGCACCAGCCATGCAATGTCCCACATGGAAACGGTTATTTCAACTATGCTGTCCGGCTTGTAGGTGCCGCGGGCGGCAGCACCGTTCCGGTAAGCAAGTGTTGTGATACTTCCCCTGATATTTACGGCAGTACCATCTTCAAAGATTTCCATTACCTTTGCCGTAAATGCCGTATCCTCTGCATCGGTACTGACAAACAGCTTTACTTGTATTTCACCATTTATTTCAAAGGCCTCTTCTACTGTTTCCGAAACAAAGCTGATAACATCTTCGCGGAAGCCGCAGGGGGGCTGCTCCATGCTTCCCACCGCCGTCTGGGTGGAAAAGGCAGATTCGCAGCCTCTTGACATTACAGGATTTAAAGGGTCGTATACATAGGTGACCCTTCCTTCTTTTCCCCCTGTTTTTCCCGACATGCCATATTCTTTTCCGGCTGCCGCCTTGCTGCTCAAATAAAATACCTTGCTATCCTCTGCCGGTACCGGTAAAGTTTTCCATGTCTCCCACCGGTCTGCACCAATTACGTAGGTTTCCACCCTTCCTCCAGGCAGCTCCTTGTCCTTTAATATCTGTGTAAACCAGCTAAGGGGAGCCTGTACCGAATCATCTGCAAGATTTTTAACAGATTGGTGGGTAATAGCAGGCTGATGACTATGGTTCCAAGGCCCGATCCGGAATACACTATGTGCTTTTGCCTCCTCCGATAAGTTCATATAGGTTGCAACAGCACTGCCTAAGTGATGATCATACCAGCCTTCCCACATACAAACGGGTATCTTCATTTTCGAGGGAGTTTCCTTTAGCCTGCCCCAAAGCCCGCTGTTCCAGTAATCGCTGTCACCATCGGTATTTGATATCCAGGTACGGTACCACTCCAGATCAGCCTTCCAAAGCTCCCTGTCAACCTTGATCTGGGGGCGGAAGGAATAGGACTCCAGCAAATCTGCTTCAATTGGTATTCCTGCATTACCCTGTGCCCAGGAGGTTAATATATCCTGGCGGAACATTCCGTCCTTATAGGCAGAGATATAGCGATTAGTGCCATATACTCCAAGATACATGCATTTTACCTTGTCCGGCACCGCATCTGCCATACACCAGCCGGTATAAGCCAGATAGGAATTGCCCCAATAGCCGATGCTTTCAATAAATTCCTGGGAATTCAGCCATTCTAAAGTGTCCAATCCATCCTTTCTGTCATTCACATTGGGTTCCCAGACTCCCTCGGAGCCTCCAATGCCTCTGCACCATTGCAATATAAAAATAAATCCTCTTTTACAGAATTCTTCCGCATCCGTTTCTTGAATTACTCTGGAATCCGGATAACAGGAACGAACGAGTACAGCGGGAGCACATGCCATGTCATTGGGATACCAAATCGTTGTTTTTAAGCGGCTTCCATCCGACACCGGCAGCATGATTTCTTCCTTTTTTGCTACGTAATGGCTTTCCTTCTGCTCCGCCTGAGAATACAATTCCTTCATATATGTAACTATTTTTTGTAATTCTTCATTCATAGCAACCTCTTTCCCTGTGGTAATTTACCGGCTAAATTACTCCCATTTCTCTTAATTCTGTTATCTGTTCTTTTTCCATATTTAAATACTGAGTCAGTATATTTTCCGTATCTTCTCCCAAAGTCGGAGATGCTTTATGGATATCCACTCTGGTATCAGACATTTTGATGGGATTACCATTAAGCACAATATCCCCCATAACCGGATGCTTTGTGTGTACAATCATCTCCCGGGCATTGGCAATATGCTCATCTTTTACAATATCAGAAAGGTCATAAATAGGACCTGCAGGGATTCCGCTGTCCAACAGCCTCTGAACCACTTCGTTGACAGTAAGTGTTTCCGTCCAGTTTTCGATATACTGTTTCATTTCTTTATTGTTCTTTACACGCAGCGGAACCGTTAAAAACCGCTTATCGATAATCAGTTCAGGTGTTTGCAGTATCTCATTGCAGAACTTTTCAAACATCTTCTGATTGCCGCATCCTATAACAACATAGCCGTCTTTTGTATGATACATATCATAAGGGGCTATGGATTCATACATATTCCCATGTCTTTCCGGAACCTCCCCGGACACCTCAAAACGCTGAACAGCCTGTTCAAGACTTGCAACCACACAATCTACAAGACTTATATCAATTTTTTGTCCCTTACCTGTAATATTTCTGGCATTTAAAGCTGCCGTAACACCAATGGTCAAATTCAGCCCTCCAAGTAAGTCCCCGATAGCACTTCCTACACGGGTCGGCGGATTTCCCTCCTGTCCTGTCAGGCTCATAAGACCGCCCATAGCCTGTGCTATGATGTCATAACCCGGCCTGTCTTTATATGGTCCATAGCTTCCAAACCCCGAAACAGCTCCATAGATCAGCCTTTCATTTATTTTACAAAGCTCCTCATATCCCAGGCCTAACCGTTCCATTACCCCCGGGCGGAAGTTTTCGATTAAGATATCCGCCTTTTTTACCAAATCCTTTAATATTTTTTTGCCTTCTTCTGTCTTTAAGTTTAATGTTATCCCGTATTTGTTTCTGTTAAGATTGGAATAATATAAACTTTCTCCGTTAACGTACGGCCCATAAGCACGTGAATCATCGCCTCTGCCCGGAATTTCTACTTTGATAACAGTTGCTCCCAAGTCTCCTAACATTGCTCCACAAAACGGTCCGGCTACAACCCGTGTCATATCAATTACTGTGATGTTTTCCAAAGCCCTATGTTCTGTCATAATTCCCCCCTGTGTTACAATTCGTTTTCGTTAACCTGTAGTTTCATTCTTAAGAATGCCGAGCCCATAGATTTTCCAAGTGTATCCAACCGAAGGGAATGGGTGGCCCCGCCTCCTAAGGCATGTTTCATTACAAAATTAAAGCCCTCCAGAGAAGGTACCTCATACCGGATAATCTCTCCCTGCACCATATCTTTAAAATGTTCTTTCACTCTTTCAACCGTAACTTCCCGGCGTATTAATTCATAATACCTGCTTTCTTTTGCAAAAATACAAACGTTGCTGGTATCTCCCTTATCGCCTGACCTGCCATGAGCAATTTGATTCAGATATATTTCCATTGTTTTCTCCTCCTTACGGAATCTCCAGGATATGGGATGTCAATTTTACCGCATCTCTGGGAATCAGGGTCGGCCAGAGTCCAATCTGCTCTGTCACTTTGGGCCTGCCTCCAAAAAAACTGGCACCAGGAGGTCCGTTTAGCTGAAGCGGTGCAATTTCCGGTACTAATTTCATGGCTTCTTCCTTCGTTTTTGTACGTATGGCAAAGCGCATTACTACTTCATTCATATTTTTAAGCAGTTCCTTGGATACCTCCGCCACATTCAGATGCAAGGCATTCAATCCGATATAATCCACCCGTATTTCCTCAGCCAGTAAGCCCTTTCGCTTCATCTTCTTCTTTAAGATTTCTGCCGCATACTGTGCTTTTTCATAAGCGTCGGGCCATGCAAAGCTCAGCATGCCGGCCACCTGGTAACCGGCATGATATCCTATGGACAGCTTAAGCATATCGGGTCTTTTCTTTCCTTTTACGTTTCCTACCCGTACCCGGTCATCTCCCGCCTGGGTCAGTGTTGCCCTGCTGATATCCACTGTTACATCCGGTGTGATATAATTAGCCGGGTCATGGACCTCATACAAAAACTGCTCCTTACAGCTCTTCTCTGTTATCAATCCGCCGCAATCCGGGGCTTTGGTAATAATCATATCATTCTTTGATACCTCTGCAATGGGAAATCCCAATTCATCCATCCCTGGTACATCCCGCCAGCCGTAATCAAAATTCCCACCGGCTCCCTGGCCGCCGCACTCCAGCAGATGTCCGGCCATGATTCCCCTGGCAAGATTATCCCAGTCATCCGGCGCGATTCCCAGTTCATGCATGACCGGAGCCAAAAACAGTGCGGAATCCGTTGAACGTCCGGTAATTACAATATTGGCGCCCTGCTTTAGGCATGCCAGCGTAGGCTCATGTCCAAAATAAACATTGGCATTATAAATCTTATCTTTGATTTCCTTAAAATCACCTATGTCATCGATATTCTGAAAAGGAATTCCTTCCGCTTCCAGCTTCGGGATGTCTGCCGATATTTCATCCCCTAATACATATCCTATTTTCAAGCCATGCAGCTTCTGTTCGGATGACAGCTTTCCAAGCTCTTCGACCATTCCCTTGATATTCATGCCGCCTGCATTGGTCAATACGGTAATTTTTTTATCAAATGCCTCTTTCCCGCACTCTTTCATCATAGTGATAAAATCTCCGGCATAACCTGCTTTCGGGTTTTTCAATTTCTGTCTGGCCATTAAAGATAATGTCAGTTCCGCCAAATAGTCACATGCCATATAATTAATATTACTGCGGCGTACCATATGGATAGCTGCATCACTGCTGTCACCCCAGAACCCCTGGCCTCCGCCTATAATGACGTTTCCCATGATTATTTCCTCCTAAGCTAATGTACATTTCCACTGCTGATTCCCTGTGCTGCATTTTCTAACGGAAGCCAGTCCAGTACACGCTTGATATAAGTATCCCAAAAATCCCAGTCATGGCTGCCCGGACCTTCTTCATAAGTAAAGTCTATCTCTTCTTTCTGAAGAAAATCTCGGTAATCACGATTAGCCTGTAAAAGGAAATCTTCCGTTCCGCAGCACAAATAGATCCTGGGAATCTCCAGCCCCTTTTCTTTTAGGTTTCTGATCAACGCCTTGTAGTCCTTATCGCTTCCTTCCAGTTTTTCCAGATTCCCGAATACACTGGTATAGAACTTTCTGCTTCCTGTAAAAAATGTGTCATTTTCTTTCGAAGCAAGTACCCCTTCCTGAATGAAGCCGCTTGATAAACCGGCAATATGGCTAAAGGTGTCCTGATATTTTAAACCGTTGCGGATTGCCCCATAGCCTCCCATGGAAAGCCCCGCTATAAAGGTGTCCTCTCTCTTATCTGACAAAGGAAATAAATCTCTTGTGAATTCCACCAGCTCTTTTCCGATAAATTCTCCATACTTTTCACCGCTGTTTTCACTGTCTACATAAAAATGATTCTCTCCGGCAGGCATAATAACTGCCAGATTCTGATCCTGTGCCCACCTCTGAATGCGGGTACCCCCAATCCAGTCCGTATCATCTCCCAGCAGTCCATGTAACAGGTAAAGGGTTTTAAACGGTTTTTTCTCTCTGAGCAGTTTCCCGTCAAAATTTCTCTTATCCGCAGGTATAATTGCATGCACCGTTACTGTGCGCATCAGACTGTTTGAAAAGAAATTTACTTGCAATAAAGCCATATCCTTATCCTCCTTATTATTTCTTCATCTATATCTTTATCTATACCTACATCTTTATCTATTTCTATATTTTATTTCCATCTATATCTTATCTTTTCTCTAGCTATATCGTATCGCTATCTGTATCTTTATCTATATCTTTATCTATATCTTTATCATCATCTATATCTTTTATTATATCTGCCGTTTTCCAACTGATTTATAGGCGTCACTTCTGGGCAGCCAGTCTAAAAACTGTTCTACTATCATGTTCCAGAACCGCCATTCATGTCCGAAACCAGGTGTTGATACCCAGGTAACCTCCTGCCCCTGCTCTTTTAACATTTGCTGAAATTCTTTATTGGCATCATATAAAAAATCATTTTCCCCGCAGGCAATGAATATGTGGATTCCTTTTTTTCCTTCTTTTTCAAGGCGCAGAGCCAAGGTCTTTGGGTCGTAATCCGGATTCACTGCTTCTTTTAATCCGCCTGCCAACCTGGAAGGCTCCAGAAAAATTGCTGAAGAAAACGCACCGATGGCGGCGTATTTCTCCGGATACTTAAGACCGTGTACCAAAGTGCCAAAGCCCCCCATGGACAGCCCTGCTATATAGGTATCCTCCGGCCGGTCAGATACCGGGAACATCCCGCCGATAAATTCCGGTAATTCTGTTTCAAGGAAATCATAAAACCTGTCTCCGCTTTTATGATTCACATAGGATTTATTTTCAGCTGAAATCATAACTACAGCAATATTGCGTTCTTCCGCAAACATTTCAATATTGGTATAACCGGTCCAGGTTGCATGATTATTTCCCATTCCATGTAACAGGTACAATACCGGATATTTATTTTCTTTTCTATGGCTGGGGAACGAAATACCGGCAGACATTCCTTCCATATCTCCATTCACATCTGTTTCACTTACAGCATCTAAAACACCGGGGCCGGCTGCCATTGCTTCCGGTATTGTAACGGAAGGGATAACCACTGTTATATCCACAGCACGGGTCAATGTATAGGAAATAAAATTACAGTTAAATTTTGCCATATTGCACCTCTTTCTTTAACCTTTCACCGCACCAAGGGCAATACCCTGGGCGAAATATTTTTGCAGGAACGGATATATTATAAGAATCGGAAGCACCGCTACAAAAGCGATTGCCATTCGGATAGATACCTGCGGTATCGCTACTGCCGCACCCGATGAAGCTGCTGCATTTGCCTGAATCGCCTGGATGTCCTGAATCATCTTATTAAGCAAGGTCTGTATACTGTATAATTTGGAATTGGTGATATAATACAAACCGTTTGTCCAGTCATTCCAGTAGGTCAGTCCGGAAAAAAGTCCCATTGTTACAAGAATCGGCTTTCCAAGGGGAAGTACCACCTTACGAAATACGGTGAAATAGCCCGCACCATCAATCTCAGCTGCTTCATACAACGGTTCCGGAATACTTGTGACAAAATAGGTACGAATCAGCATTACATTCATGGGACTTAAGAAAAAATTCGGTAACAGCAATGCCCAGATCGTATTCTTGATATGAAAGGTACTTGTCCACATTATGTAGGAAGGAACCAGTCCGCCGCTAAATAACATCGTAAAAAAGATATAAAAACTGATAATTCTCCGGAAGGGTAACTTTCTGTTAGTTAATGCAAATGCCATCATGGAAGACAGTCCTACATTTCCCAGCGTTCCGAAAATCGTTATCAGTATGGTAATGCCATAAGCCCTAAAGATAGTTCCCCTGTTCTGCCAAATATAAGCATAAGCTTCCAGGCTGAATTCTTTCGGTAAGAAAGAATATCCATGTGCAATCAAAGAACTCTCCGAAGATATGGAAGACATAAATAGCAGCACCAGGGGTATTACAGTGCTTAGCGTTACCAATATAAGGATTATATTAATAATAAGCTGATATAATTTAAAGCCTTTTGATTTAATCATCTGCTCTCCTCCTAAAATAACGCATTTTCTTTACTGAATTTACGTACAATCATATTGCTTAGCATAACCAGCGTAAATCCTACGATTGACTGGAACACTCCTGCTGCGGATGACCTTCCGATACCCCCTGCAGAAATCAGGGCTCTGTATACATAGGTATCAATTGTATTCGTTACGCTGTAAAGCGCCCCCGCATTCTGAGGTACCTGGTAGAACAGACCGAAATCGGAATAAAATATACGCCCGATATTTAACATTAATAAAGTTATAATAGAGGGAGTCAGGGACGGCAGTGTAATTTTCATAATCTGCTGCCATCTGTTCGCCCCGTCCAGCTGAGCAGCTTCATAAAAGGACCTGTCAATACCGGCAATGGCAGCTATATAGATCAGGCATCCATAGCCTACCGTCTTCCACGTATTTACAAAGACCAGAATAAACGGCCAGTATTTCGTATTACTGTACCATAGGATACTTTTTTTGCCTAAGGGTTCTAAAATACTGTTATTAATCATACCTGTTTCCGCGGACAAAAACGCATATACAATGTAGCTTACAATAACAATCGAAATCAGAAAAGGCAGCATAATAGCACTCTGGTATATTTTCTTTGCGTAATTTGATGCAACATCTGAGATTAAAATCGCCAAAGCTACTCCCACGACCAGATTCAGAATAATAAAGACAATATTATAAAATAAGGTATTACGGATAATCAAAGATGCATCATTTCGAAATAAATAGGTAAAGTTATCAAAGCCAGACCATTTACTTCCCCATATACCCTTACGTGCGCTATATTTTTTAAAAGCCACGACAATTCCGGCCATAGGAATATAATTATTAATAAAAAGATAGACCATTCCCGGCAAAAGCATCAGGTATAATGGAATTGACTTAAGCAGTCTCTTTTTTAAGGAAGCCTCTCCATGGATTTCTTTCTTCTTCATAAACCTTTTCCTTTCAACATTATGATTCATAATGGGCAGGCAGCATGCCCTTCGTATAAACGGTTTAACAGGTATAGTAACACGATATTCAGGCTTTTATAGAAACGGAATTCCGTGGAAGCAGAATTCCGTTTCCCTGTCTGCTATTTTTGCTGCTTTGAAAGCCATTCATCCAGCTGTTTTTGCTTTTCATCCATAATCTTTTGCAAGCCTGCCGCATAAAGTGCAGCATTATATTCTTTCATGGCAGGAACCGGGTCTACACTTCCTGTTGCAATCTGCGCATCATACTGGCTCTGAACTGCTGCCAAGGCCGTAAGCTCCGTGGTATAATCCGATAAATCAGGCGAAAAACCATAGGCTAAGGATTTTGTTGATTCATCACGGAATTTTTTATACTGCTCCCATATATCAGGAGAGTTGCCTGCCCAGACATGACTGTTGAACTGATTGGGAAGCGCAAATCCAAAGTTCTGATGGTATCCGCTGCTTTGAGCTGTAACACCTTCCGGAAAATCAATGGTTCCATCCTCTTTCTCAACCCAGTGGACACCTTTTACACCCCAGTTTAATAAATCATTTGCCTCTTCTGTCTTTGAAATCCAATTTAACAGTTCAATTGCTTTTGCAGGATCAGGAGAAGCACTTCCCACAGCGTATCCAAGACTTCCCGTACCCCAGGTATTCAGCTCGTTTCCTTCCATTTTCAGAATCGTTGTATCATAGCCGGTCTGATCATCCTTCTCCAGCTTCGTATTCGGTTTACAGTAAACAGCATAAGAAAATAAATTGCCGGCTTTCATTAAGGTTTCTCCACTGTCGCTGCTGGTAGCCATATCTTTTGAAGTATAACCGGCTTCGTACCACTTCCTTGCCAGGTTTACCAGCCTTTTATACTGGTCAGATTCATAATAGTTTGTTACCTTTGTAGTCTGTCCGAAATTCTCCAGAACGCCAAAGCGGTCTCCCAGCATATCCAGCTCATTGGTCTGAGAGGCAGGCGCTGAGTTGGAAGCACCGCCATACATTATCATATCCGGATGAAGGGCCTTTACTTTTTCAAATACCCCGGACATATCCTCATAGCTCTTTATTGTAGCGGGATCAATACCCGCTTCCTTTAAAAGATCCGTACGCACACACATAGAAACCGGATTGGCTCTTTCCTTCATGGTAGGTACTCCCCAAAGGAAATCCCCTAAACTGCAGCACCAGATATCGTCTTTTCCTACATTATCCAGCAGATACTGCCCATTCGATTCGAGATATGGTGCTATATTAGTTATGTAATCTGCGCCTATATAGGTTGCTGCATTGTTCATAAGCATTGGAAATAAATCCACCTGTTCACCGCCTGACAGCATCAGCTGCATTTGGTTCTGCCATGTACTCCATGTCATCGGCATCAATGTTACTTCCATATTCAACTGTTCCTTGGTCAGCTCGTTAAACCTCTCGTTCACTTTCTCCTGATCCTGTGAATCACTTGCAACCAGATACACCAGCACCGCATGATAAGGTTTTTCATTTTTGGTGTCTGCGGAAGTTGGTGCATTTCCATTATCTGCGTCAGCGTTTTTACTTCCTTCTTTCGTACATCCAGCCAACAAGGTCATTACCATAAACCCCGCCAATAGAAATGATAACAATCTTTTTTTCATACCTGTTCTCCTTTTGATTTATTAAGTACAACGTTGTACTATAACGTTTTACTTAAGCACTATATTATAATACATGTGCTGTATTGTCAACCGATTTTTTTGTTTTTTTTAGATAAAAGTATTAATTTTTATTCTCTTACCGAAGTTTCATTGTCATTATTACCATATTTATCACTGTTTCCAAATACTTCTATACATTAATTACTATTTATGCTACAATTAAGTAAATCGTTATACTAACAATTTAAAGGATATACACCTGATAATAAAACAGTGTATAATTAGAATAAGGTAAGAAAGAATGGAGGATTTATTCCCATGTCCAGCATAAAAGATGTTGCAAAGCGAGCAGGTGTTTCTCTAAGCACTGTTTCAATTATAGTCAATGGAAAAGCGGAAGAACGAAAAATATCTAAGGCGACCCAGGAACGGGTGAGACAGGCAATGACAGACCTGAATTATTATCCGAATATATCCGCAAAGAAGCTGAAAAGAGGCTATGCAGATAAACTCATCATAGCCTTGTTCTGGACCTTCGACTTTCGTAAAGGAATGATGTCCCGGTTCTTTTCAGGACTTCAGGAAAAAATACAGGTTATGCAGGCCAATTCCAGTATATTTATCTATCCCTATACCAACGGAGAGCTCTACCGGGAAGCTGAAAATTTTGACGGAAGCCACTTCCATGCTGCCATCGTAGCAAATGCTTCGAAAGAAGACCTGCAATTCCTGGAAGAACTTGATACGGTTATTCCTATTATTCTTTATAACCGGTTTTCCGAGCGGTTCTCTTCCGTCAATATGAATGATACGTTAATTGGCCAGCTGGCTGCGGACCATCTATACCAGAAGGGCTACCGTAACCCCTTTATACTCGGTTCCCATGTAAATTTCCCGGGAGCTTCCATGCGCCGGGAGGCCTTTTTTGCCCAGATGAGTACCTATGGAATTACAATACCTGATGAAAATATCAGAAACGTAACGAATTCTATTGCAGGCGGAGCCGAGTTTATTTATGAGCATGATATGACCGGGGACAGAATCCAATCCATTGATGCCTTCCTGTGTGATTCCGATGCAATTGCCCTTGGCCTTATCCATGCTTTGCAGCAGTATGCCATTCCTGTTCCTGATACTATCGGCATTATTGCTATCGGCAACGGTGACCCCCAATATACCAAATACAGTAATCCTTCCCTAACTGTAATTAACATTCCCATGGAGCAAATGGCAGCCTCCTGCTATGACCTTATTAAAATTCATATAAATAATCCGGATATAAAACCGACTCAGATTTATTTTAAGACAGAACTGATTGCAAGAAAATCCACTGACCGCCAATGAACGAACTAATTGGCTGGACCTTTTACTCAGCTTTCAGCCACATTCTGGCAAACGAAAGGATAAATGGCATCCGCCAGATACAGCGGCTCCTGGCCGCAACCTTCCAACACAAGAAACTCCATGCCTTCCTGCATTATTATGCAGAAGAGGCGTGGAGTTTCTTGTTGAATTTCTCAAATTTGCTTTCGCTAATTTGTTTTGCTGATTTACTCTTGTTTTACTTCTCTTATTTTTTTACATATTTTATTTCTCTTCTTTACTTCTATTTATTTCTCTTATGTGTTTCCCCTTGTTTACTTACAGTTTATAACCAAATCCATCTTATAATCTGACTTTTTAGCTTTATCCTGTTTTATTTCCTGATTATTTTCTGTTTAA
The DNA here is from genome assembly GCF_900142215.1 of Anaerocolumna jejuensis DSM 15929. Lineage (GTDB taxonomy): Bacteria > Bacillota > Clostridia > Lachnospirales > Lachnospiraceae > Anaerocolumna > Anaerocolumna jejuensis. The sequence continues at coordinate 32,086 of NZ_FRAC01000015.1, forward strand.
TCTTCTTTTGTTTCCGGATAATCTGTTAACAGTTTATTTCCCCTTTGTTGCCAGATAATCTGTTAACTGTTTATTTGCTTCATCAACTATCTTATCAATATTGTTGTCCTTCAATTTCTTGATGAACTTCGGTAACTCCGTTGCGGGATCAACAGTACCGGTGTTTAATGCAAGTGCATATTCTGCGGCTACGTTGGCAAGTGAGCCTAATTCTGTTTCAACGCTGGTAGGATCAAATGCCCAGCCTAAAGCAGGTATGCTCTTTGCAGAGCCATAATAGGACTTGAAGTTATCCCAGAAGTTAGCATCCTGTCCGTCTAAAGGAGGAAGCTGTGTTACATTACCCATACCATTTGTCCAGGGCTGGTAATCTTTACGCTTATCTGTAAAGGCAGCCTTGCCGTCTTTTAAGGTATAGTGTGTACCTTCAATACCGTAATCCAACAGTGTGAAAAGTGTGGGATCTGTATTTAAGAGGTTAAGGAACATCATGGCACGTTCCGGATTCTTGGAGGAAGTGGATATAGCCATCATAGCACCCTGAGAGGATGTGGTATCAACATAAGCAGGTGTACAGGGTACCATTGCAACCTCGAATCCACGCTCGCTGCTTGCCTGAACTTCATATCCGAGAGCATAGCTCTGGGTTCCGATTAAATACTGTCCGGAAAGCTGTTTGGCTGTACGGGTATCATTTGCCTGGTTTGCATTGCCCATTGCAGGGTCAATATAACCGGCATTGTAATATTCACGGGTCTTTTCTACAAATTTCTTATATTCCGGTGTTTCAAATTTACTTAAAATCTTGTTTTCATAAGAGCCGGGCTGTGAAGGGTCAGTCGGATTGATATAGTAGGAAAGAAGGTTATTGCTTCCGGCATCACCGGTGACAATAATGGAATTGTCCACCATTCTTTCAAGTACGGCACCTTCTACTAACAGAGGATAGAAATCGTCCCCTTCACCCTCTTTTACTTTCTTTAAGATATCACCAAAGCTGTAGTAATCAAGCTTCTTGATATCATCCACAGAATAGCCGTATTTCTGAAGTAAAGGTACATTGATATCCCAGCAGTTCTGTGTGGCAATATCCTTGTAACCGGGAACTGCATACACGCCTAAACCATCGGAGCCGTTAATCTTGGCACCATCTGTCAGTACAGTAGGAAGTGCTTTCCAAAGGTCGGGAGCATATTTTTCGATCAGGTTGTTATCCGGATTATCCAGACGAACCCATGCACCCTTCTTGGCAAATGCATTGTATTCGTCACCGCTCCAGGAGCTGGTGAAATAAATATCCACATCATCACCGCCATTTATGGCAAGCACAGCATTATTATCAAAATCTCCCCAGGTTCCCCAAATGGGTTCCAATGTTACATTCAGCTTTTCCTTTAAGTACTCGTTTGCTTTTGCAATCACCTCTTTGTCATCTGTAACAGTACTGCCGGTTAGGTACCATTTCAAGGTAACAGGCTCGGAAATGTCAGGTGCCCCGGGTGTCTCTGTGGCTGCCTCTGTTGCGGAAGCATCCGTACCTCCATTAGCCCCCGAATTCGAACTCTGATTTGTACTTCCTGCATTACTGGAAGTATTCTTGTTTTCCTTACTACCGCAGGCAGCTAATGAAAATACCAGAACCAGTGTAAGGATGATAGATACTACCTTCTTCATAAATATAAATCCTCCTTCTTTTTCTATATAAGCGGCAAAATTACCTGCCGTACTTATCCCTTTACGGAACCAATGGTAAGGCCTGATATGATAAATCTCTGGAAAAACGGATAGGCACAGGCAATGGGAATAACGATTAATACTACCAATGCCATACGCAGGGTATCCTGCGGAATGGTATTCATGATCTTTGATGCTTCAGCTCCCAGAACACCTGCATTTCTGACCAGGAAATCCGCCTGGTTCTGCATTTTCATCAGCAGGTACTGTAATGGTATATAGTGGGCCTTTTTAATATACAGCATGGGAATAAACCATTCATTCCAGTAAGCCAGGGCATTTAACAGTGCGACCGTGGCAATGCCGGGCTTTGATATGGGTACAATAATCTTAAACAAGGTGTTATATTCGCCGCTGCCGTCAATAGCAGCAGATTCAATCAGCTCCGTAGGAACCGAGGACTGGAAAAAGGTCCTCATAATAATAATATTGAAAGGATTTATAAGCATGGGCACAATCAATGCCGCGTAATTATCACTTAAGCCCAGCATATTCTTGCAGACCATATAGGTCGGTGCAAGGCCGCCGCCAAAGAGCATGGTAAAGAAGCTGAAAAAGGTAAAGAACCTTCTGTACTTAAAATCCTTTCGGAACAATGCATAGGAGTACAGTACACACATAAGAACACTGAGAATCGTTCCCAGAATGGTCACAAAAAAGCTGTTAAAATATGAAACCCAAAGCTGCGCTCCTAAATCCATAATGTATTTATAGGCATTTAACGACCACTCCTTTGGTACAAAGGAGAATCCGATTTCTCTGATGCTGTTTTGAGAACTAAAGGATATAATCACAACAAATATAAATGGAAGGACACATGCGAGACAGAAAAGTCCCAATATAATATTGATAATGACTTCCGCCGGAAGACTGATGGAATTCAGTCTTCTTTTTTTACTTTTTACCGTTATTGTATAATCTATATTACTCATAATTCACCCTAACCTTCTTTGTCAAATTTTCTTCCCATCCGCCGCAGCACTTCAGCCGATTAGAATAAACTGCTTTCTTCGTCCACCTTACGTACAATGGTATTTGCTGTCATGATAAAAATGAAATTAACGAAATTCTGCATTAAGCTTGCAGCAGTACTCATTCCTTCATTATGGGTAGCCATCAAAGTACGGTAAATATAAGTATCAAAAACCTGAGTTACAGGAAATAATGGTCCGGAGTTCATTGGCACACTGTAGAAAAGACCAAAATCAGCATTGAAAATCTTTCCGATATTCAGTATGAATAATATAATAATCATCGTTTTTAAGTGAGGAATCGTCACATACCGAATCTGCTGCCATTTACTTGCACCGTCGATGCCGGCTGCTTCATATTGGGTGGTATCAATTCCGGTAATTGCCGCCAGATAAAGAATGGTTGAATATCCTATGTATTTCCACATATTCGCTATGGTTAAAATAAAGGGCCAATAGGTCGTGTCATTATACCAGTTAATAACATCCATTCCGTGGGACTTCTGAAAATGTACAATTAATCCTCTGGTAGGGTCCAGAAAAGCCAGTACAAAGTAGCTTGCTACCACCCAGCTGAGAAAATAAGGGAAAAACATCATTGTCTGATAGCTCTTGGCCACAAATTTATTTGTTATCTGATCCAGCATAATTGCAAAGCTGACTGCCACTACAATACCAAGCAAAATCCATAGGAGATTATATCCAAGGGTATTCCGTATCATAATCCAGGAATCAGTGGTCTTGAACATAAATTTGAAATTTTCCAGTCCCACCCATTTACTGTGCATTACATTGTTAAGCAAGGTAGGTTCCTTTGTGTAAATCTTGTAATTCTTAAAGGCAATTATGATACCGAACATGGGAAGATAACGTAATAGAATTAACCAGATAGCTCCGGGAGCAACCATGCTTAGCAGTAATAACGTCTTTTTCTTCCTTCCCCAGCCCCTCTCCTTTCTTTTTGCCTCCGCCGTTAACTTAGCCATAATCTTTATCCTCCTGTCTTCTTTCTGCGCTCTATTTAAAGTTGCTTATTTTCTTTTTGTTACTATTAATTTTACATGATTTTAACACAATAGTAATGAAACAGAATTGTTATTATTTGTTTATATATGTTATTCGTTATAATTTTTGTTCTAATTCCGGATGTTTTTTGTACTTTTTCAACACAAGCAGAAGTAAATGCGGCGATATAAGATGAAAAATTGACAATGAAAGAAGTGATTTCAAACAATTTTGATTCGAGTGTCATAAGTAACTGCAGATTTTATCTATGTAAATTTTGGGTATAAAAATACAACGCATTTTTCAAACTAACAGCCATGCCTTCCTATCACAAGATTGGGCTGAGGATTTCCCAGGCACAATCATGTGTATAAGATTGCTTAGGATATTTATGTTTATTCTTCAAACTGATTGTAAGAAAAAAGAAATTGTGATATGATATGAAGTTAGGAGCTATTCCATTAGAATATAGAAGTTCTAATTCAAAATCCCCACGTACATGGTCTAACCGGACATTGTTCCGAGGGTCAATCTGCCAGGTATAAAATCAAATAGTTTGAGGTGGCACATGAAACAGTTTATAAAAGACAGGAAGCTTTTTATCAGAAGGCTTTTTCTGATATTACTTGATGCTATTCTTATAAATATGGCATCTTTTTTGGGACTTATCATTCGTTTTGACTTTCGAATCAGCCAGGTACCAACAAACTATGCGGAAGCGGTGTTATCCTATACCTTAATAAATACGCTGGTCACAATCATAATTTTTGCGTTGTTCAGACTTTACAACAGTTTATGGAAATACGCCGGAATAGACGAGTTGACAAACATCTTATTTGCCTGTGTAAGTGCCGGTGCCATTCAGCTGATTTTAATGCATTTCGTATTTAGAATACATGTGCCCAGAAGCTTTTACCCATCCAGTACCCTGTTTCTAATCTTTTTCATCAGCATGGGGCGCTTCTTCTACCGCTATATCAGAAGACTTTCCAGAAGAAATTTCGGAGCTGTAAAAGAACGTATTATGATTATTGGAGCAGGGGAAGCCGGAAGCTCCATTATCCGGGAAATTTCAGGAAGTGTCTATGTGAATGGAAGTGTCATTTGTGCCATTGACGATAACAAGGACAAAATGGGAAGCTACATTCAGGGAATCAAAGTAGTCGGTGACAGGAACAATGTTCTGGAGGCTGTTGAAAAATATGAAATAACCAGTATTATTGTAGCCATGCCTTCTGCCAGCAAGAGAGCAATTAGGGAAATACTTGAGATCTGCAAGCAAACAAACTGCCGGTTAAAATTACTGCCCGGTATGTATCAGCTTATTAATGAGGAAGTCAGTGTAACAGAGCTAAGAGATGTGGAAATCGATGACTTATTGGGAAGAGAGCCTGTAAAAATCGATTTAGAGGAAGTAATGAATTATGTAAGCGGCAAGGTCGTTCTGGTAACAGGCGGCGGGGGCTCTATCGGCAGTGAGCTGTGCAGGCAGCTGGCAGGGCATAAACCAAAGCAGCTAATTATCCTTGATATTTACGAAAACAATGCCTATTCCATTGAGCAGGAGCTTAAAAGCACCCATCCGGACCTGAATCTGACCGTACTGATTGCATCCGTAAGGAATACAAAGCGGATTCATAAAATAATGGAGCGATACCACCCGGATATCATTTACCATGCAGCGGCCCACAAGCACGTTCCCTTAATGGAGAACAGCCCTAACGAAGCAATCAAAAACAATGTGGGCGGTACCTATAAAATGGCAATGGCAGCCCATCTCTTCGGAGTAAAAAAATTCATCCTCATTTCCTCCGATAAAGCAGTAAATCCCACAAATGTAATGGGTGCCTCCAAACGTATCTGCGAATTGATAATACAAGCTTTTCATAAGAAATCCAAAACTGAATTCGTAGCTGTACGCTTTGGTAATGTCCTTGGAAGCAATGGCAGCGTAATCCCACTATTCAAGGAGCAGATTCAAAGAGGCGGTCCTGTAACGGTAACCCATCCTGACATCATCCGGTATTTTATGACCATTCCGGAAGCCGTATCCTTAGTCCTTCAAGCCGGTGCCTATGCAAAGGGCGGTGAAATCTTTATCCTGGATATGGGGGAACCGATAAAAATAGCGGACCTGGCGAAAAATCTTATCCGCCTTTCCGGATATGAACCGGACAGAGATATCGAAATTGAGTATACCGGACTCCGTCCCGGTGAGAAATTATTTGAAGAGCTTCTCATGGAAGAGGAAGGCTTGTCTTCCACCAGTAATAAATTGATATTCATCGGGAAACAGATCGATATCGATGAAGAGGAATTTCTGGAAAAGGTATTGGAGCTGGACAAGGCTGCAAAGGAAGAGGTAGATGATATCAGAGAAAGAATCATGGAACTGGTACCTACTTATCATCCTGATAACGCCGGAGCCATGCAATATGTGGCGGCGAGTAAAGAAAATACATAATAATTTGATTGTTATAACGTTAGGTTTGTTGAATGGATATTTGGGTTATAAAAATACACTCAGCTCCGTGAAAGTCACGACCTTGCATTTTTATAACCCAGATATCAAAGATATAGGCTGAGATATTTTATAAATCCAAATCAATAGTTGCAATATAAAAAAACCATAAAGCATTGATGACAAAACTTTCGGCATCAATGCTTTATGGTTTTTAATTCAATATTCCAAGGTTATTCATTAGTTTGTTTTTATTAATTTGTTTTTATTAGCTTGTTTTTATTAGTTTCTTACTTACTAGCTGGTTACTCACTAGTTTATTTTCCAGAGCAGGTTGCTTTCCGTATTCAAATAACATTCCAACAGAAGCCTGTTTATTTTATCATGCATTTTATAATACTGACCGGCAAGTATGCTTTCCTTTTCTTTGCTATATTCCCGGTAAATGTATTCACCGCATACATCCATACCCAGGACAGGGCAGTTTCCCAGTATCGTCTCAAGAGCTTCCTCCAGCTTATCGATAGTAACATTTCCCTGGTCCCAGTTGGTTTTAACGGTTTTCTCAGTAAGGATATCCTTATCAACAGAAATATAGACAGGTTCCTTCAAGGAGGTTTGAAAGAATCCTTTCCAATTATCTCCTGCCATGAATTTTTCTTCACTGATCCATATTAGCTTTTTATGTTTCTCGCGCCCTGCAAAATAACATACCTTCTCCGGCATGCCAATAAGATAAATCTTAACCAGATTCGGACAGGTAACCAGTAAATTCCTTACCCATGACCCGCATGACAGGATATCTCCAAATGCCGGAGGCTGCATATCCGTATGATGGTCAAATACGATTAAGGAAAAAGGCCTGGTCAGCTTAGCCGTCCAAAATTTTGTAGTATAATGATAATTCCCGGAATCGATAAAGTGAATACCGTAGGGAGTATAGCTTTTCAGTATGCCCGTTAGCTTTCCCTGGGCAGCTTCATCACAGTAACAGTTGGTTCCTCTGATGTCTTTTAGCTCTATCCATTGGTAATCCATATCTTTGTAAAAGCTTTCCTTTTCATAGATACCGGAAAAATTCATTATTGTAACTGATTTTGTCAATACAATACACTTCCTTTTACGGTACTTTACAACTACATTACATTATACTCCAAAATTTAAGACATCTCAATCCTTCTGAGTATCTTTGTAAAATATATCCGGGGTGTTATATCAGACACCTCAAGGTATTTCATGCCGGCATGTCTTGTACTGCTGCAACGGAATATTTTATTTGTAGGTAAGCAAAAACTCCAGTGCTGTATTCTCTTTCCGCTCCCTGGTTTTCAGACCTATCCGGTAAGCTTCTCTCAGCTCCCCGTAGTGATTCTCAACAGACAGCTCCTCCAGGGAATATTCCAGCAGATTTTCTCCATAGGATAAGACCAGCTGCCCTTTTTCTCCTGATATAACAATCCTGCCATCTTCTAAAAGCGTTGGACGGATATAGCTGATAAAGCTTTCTTCCATGGTAGCAGCTTCTGCTGCGCTTACCGTATCTTTTAAATGAATGCACCCTTTTGCCATATCTGAGATTACCGTACGCTTCAGGCTTTTCAGCTCCGGAATTGGATACAGCCTGGCAAGCTCCAGCGTTATTCCGGCTAAATCTCCCTTTACCGTAACCTGCTCCACAAGGCACTCTTCCGCAGTAGGAACCTGCTCCAGCCCCTGGATAAGAGGCAGATTATGATAGCGTGACCTGGTATGTACATGTTCATAGCGTTTCTCACCAAAATAATCCGCCGTATACCTGCCTGCTCCCAAATCAGCGAGAAGCAGCTCTCCGTCCATGGCAAATACAAAGCTGCCGGTGTCATTATGATTGTGCTGTTCCTGATTATTTCCGCCCTTAATGGCGAAAAAGCAGCCGTCCTGCCTTTGAAGGAGCCATTGGCGGTTTTCCAGATAGACTGCTTTCTTTCCCAGTTCCCTATGAAATATCCGGCTGTCCGTCCACCAAAGGTCCCGGCTGATATGGGCAAAGCGGAAGCAATGGTCAAAATCAAAGGGTGTAATTTGTATACAGGCAGGCATTTCCACTGCATATTCCTGCTGCAGATAGGACAATAACCCCGTAGGAAGGAGGGTTCTGTCCGGCACATCCGAAAATGGAACAAAGGAACCTTCACTCATTTGAACAAGGCTTGGAAATTCCGCCAATTTTTTCAGCTTTCCAAAGTCCTCCTCATTCAAATGGAATTTTGCATCCAGTTCCTTTCTCATGGCAATATAATAGGTGTAATAGCCATATCCATAGACCCAGTATCCGATTCCCTCTTCGCAGGCCCCGTCCTCGCCAAAGCTATTCAAATAATGTACCAGGCCCCGGTCAACTTTATTAAGAAGCTGCTCTCTTCGCTGGCCCTCCTCTAACAATAATGCCGCCATACCGATAGAACCGCAGCAAACAGCGCACCAATTGCTTTGCGCCGTCTCCCACCACCAGCTTTTCTCAAGGAAGGGTTCAAAAATACGTTCGGAGATCTGCCTTCTGATATGTCCCTGTATAAACGGATGGATAATATCCGAATGAATGGATAAAAGCTCGGCAAGAGTATCCGCTGTTTCCGCCGCAAATAAATCTATCTGAAACCCGGGACTTTCCAAAAAGCCATTCTTATCCTGCGGAAGGTGGGCGGCTAAACACCAGGAAAATTCATTTGTGACCGACCATATAAGCTCCTGGAAGTAATTCCGTATTTCTCCGTAATTATCTTCCGTTTTCTGATGATACTGGAGGTACAAGCCAAAGGCTGCCAGTTGTTTTCTTCTTTCAAAATAAACTGCCTCTGATTCTGCCCTGCTGCCCTGTTCAATATATCTTTGATACCCGGAAAAGAGAGGCTGGGGGATACTCCCGCCGGCCGCCTGCTTTACATATTCATCAATTTGCTTTCTTAAGCTTAGGGTATCCTCACTGCTTTCCCATCCCTGTCTTCTCATTGCCATGCACCTGCCTTTGTTCTTTTCTTTATGATTGAAATACCAATATCCTTCATAACTAATATCGGTAGAATCACCCTTCTCCTGCTTCAGGCTCTCATTGTAAATTTACTAAAGGAATCCTTATTATAACAGAGGTCCCAAGGTTCTTCCGGGATTCTATTAAAACTCCGTATTCCTTGCCAAATACGATTTTAATCCGTTGATTGACGTTATATATTCCAATGTGGTCTTCTGCCAGACTGGACCTGTCATTTAACTTCTGATTAATCTCATTTACCAGTACCTGCTCCATACCAACACCGTTATCCCTTACCGTAAATACAATATCAAGACCGTTTATCTCACCCCGGATCTTGAGCAGTCCTCCTGTACCCTTTGGCTTTATACCGTGGTATACGGCATTCTCAATGATTGGCTGCAAGCAGATCTTTATGATGGAATACGGCTTTATTGCTTCGTCAATTTCCCATCTGGCTTGAAAGACATCCCCATACCGCAGTGCAAGGATATCCAGGTAGTTTTTGGTATTCTCTATTTCCTGGTCAATGGAAATGATATAATCGCCCATATAAACATTATTCCGAAACAGCTGCGCCAAACTGTTCACTGCTTTTGATACCTTATTATCACCCTTTGCCAGGTCAAAGGCCATCCAGTTGATTGTCTCTAAGGTATTATACAGAAAATGGGGATTAATCTGGGATTGCAGCATGGCAAACTGGGACTGCTCCAGCAGCTTTAATTTACTGTCCAGCTCATCCTTCATTTTCTCATTAGTCTTTATCTGCTTTAAAATGGTGCTGATAATATATCTGAGCTCATTCAGTCTTGCCTTCCTGGAATCATCGTAGGTATTAAATCTTTCCGGTTCCTCTAATACTCCTATTATCTCCGCCACCGGCTTGTAGCTTCGAATGGCTGTAAAATAAGCAAATATCAGGCTTAATACTACTAAAAGTATACTCAGTATGATAATTTGCAGCTTCAGCTGATCCAGCTTATTCTGATAATGCAGCATGGAGGTCATACTGAGATAGGTAAACCCAAACTTGGCAGATGGTATGACTGACACGATAGAATTAATCCCGTCTATATTTTTGATTACAGAACCGGAGCTGCCGCTTTTGATGATACTTTTAAAATAGGGGATATCCTTCACGGCTCTTCCGAATTGTTTTTCTTCACTGGACATAATGACCTTACCGGTATTGTTAATCATATAAATATCACTTTGATTCTGGTATTTCTCCGTGGTAATGATATTATGCAGCTTCTCACTGTTGATATTTAAAACAACCGCTCCCCTCTTCACTTTATCAATGAAAATGGGCTTAATAATGGTTATCAGCCTGGGGTAGTTATCGTTCTTCAGCCTGGGGATGGTACTGCCGGAAACATCCTCGCTTCTGTTATATTCCTCCATCCAGGAGATATCCTTTAATCTCTTGATCGGGCTTTTTCTTTCCCCGATATATACGGATTGGTTGTATTCGGAATAAACATAGATGGAATCTATATACTTATAAATCAGGGGAAGGGCCTTTACCAACCGGGTAAATTCCTTCATGGATTCACTGTTTATATTGGTAAACCAGTCATTTACCATGAACATCTGGACATTGTCATTATAGGAGATATAGGTGCACAGCATGTCACAGTCGCTTAATATACTGTCTGAAATATCCCTTACCCCATAAAGCAGAGAGTTATTCTCTGTAATAATTTCCTGTTTTGCCACATGTTCCATATTCCTGTAATACAAGTCACTGAGTATAAAGAATGGAATGGAAAACATGATAAAAATCAGCAGAAATGTCCGGATGAACATGCTGTTGAACTTATAATTTTTTATATATGACCATGTGTTATTTTTCTTCTTCACCTTATGCCCCCTATGCATGCCCATAGTACGCCTTCATCTTGTGCCAGGTATTACCCGGGCACAAGCTTATCAACAGCTGATAAACCTGCGTGCATAATCCTTTGGCGTATAATTGTAGTATTCCTTGAATATCCGTGTAAAATAACTGGGGTCATGATACCCGCAGGCTTCGCTGATTTCCGTTACCTTTTTATTTTTCCGCAGCAGTTTTACCGCCTGTTCCATCCGGACTCTCAACAGGTAATTGCTAAAGGTCTCACCTGTCTGCTTTTTAAAAAATCTGCTGAAATATACCGTACTGAAGAACATTTTATCGGCAACATCCTGCAGGGAGATATCCTCCTGCAAATGCTCCTGGACATACTCCTTTATATCCTGCAGGAGAAATACATTGGGTGCTTCCTCTTCCACTAGCAGCAGGTGGAATACCTTCTCAAGGATATCAAGAGCACTGCCCTTTACTTCCTTTACGCTTTCCAGCGATAACAGCTGATTTAGATTAAATTTTTCAGCAGTTATCTGGATTTTCAGATATAAATTGAACTTGTCAAAGATGATTTCAAATAAGTCATAAAAATACTGTTTTATTTTAGATATGGGACAATCCTTGACATCCTCAAAGACGGACAGCAGAATATCCTGCGCTTCCTTCTTTTTATTGGATAAAATATTGGAGTAGAGCAGCTTGATTTTATCCATAAAAAGTACCTGGTCTTTTCTGGATTTGTCCTGATCCAGTTCGCTTTTCATATTTGCCAGCACATCCTTGAATTCCGTAAAATTTGTAGGCTTCAGGATGTAATATTTTACGCCGTATTGGATGGCCGACCTGGCGTATTCGAATTCACGGTAACCGCTCAATAAAATCACTTTAATGGAAGGCCTGTTTTCAAATATATATTTTGCAAGATCTATACCGGATACATGGGTCATCTTTATATCCGATATCACTAAATCAATGTCATTTGTTTTGAAATAGTCTATTGCTTCTGCACCGTCACCGAAGCTGTTCAAAACCTCAAAATCTTTCATTTCAGAATTGATGAAATGCGTAATCCCACTACGTATTACTAGTTCGTCATCTACTACGATTACCCTATACATACCTCATCTCCTCGTTGAGAGCTGCTGATTTTAGCATGGTTAAAAATGCTCTGTAAATACTATAGCACACTGAAAAATACAAGTAAACCTTATGTCAGGGCCGGGCCTTTGGAAAGGCAGGAATATAGTGAAAGTGTCTTGGGCAGGGTCCTGATTTTGGGAGTGGACGATGATTTTGACTTACCTTTTAACATTTTCTCGTTCAGTGTCCCAAATTCCACTAAAATGCCGGCAGCTGTGACTGGCAGATTAAATTATACCAAACTCGCTGTTAAGGTAGTAAGGCTGCAAGGCTGTGAGCTCAGACAATGGTATAATTTAATCTAGTCACAGCTGCCGCCATTTAAGTGTCATTAGGGACGCTTCAATAGGAAATGTTAAAAGGTAAGTCAAAATCATCTGGTTACTTACTATAATATTTTTGCTGCATTTTGTGATGTTAATACTTTTTTACTTGAAAATATATGATTTAAATATATATTGCTTAAAAAATATGATTAAAAAATGTAATTTAAAAATATTGATTAAAGATATGATTAAAAATATTGTTTGAAATATAAAGCTAAAAATGTATTTAAGTATAATTAAAAGTATAGTTTAAAAGTTTATTTTAAAAATACGTTCTTAAATATGTTTTAATATTTTAATTCTAATAGTTGAATTGCTCTGAGAGCCCTCTTCCTTCGGCATTTATAATCTAAAAAATATATTACTAGAATTACATAGTTCTAATTCTATAGTCAAAATATCTGGTATTTAACCTTCTATATTTCTACTGAGAATTCTTTTCTTCCTTCTACATGCTCTATAAAAGCCTTACTGCCGCTGTTTTTTATTGTAATGTGGTATTTGCAGCCTCGAAATACTCTTTCTATATGGACGTTTTCCCAGCCTTCCGGTATACAGGGGGCAATCTCTAGGCCTTCCCATTTTGGTTTGACTCCTAGCAGGTATTGGGTGGCTGCCAGATACATCCAGGCGGCGGTTCCTGTAAGCCAGGATACATTGGCAAGGCCGAATTTATCGCTTTCGGGTCCGAATATGTTGGAGGCATATACATAGGGCTCGGCTTTATAGCGGGCTTCTCCGGCTTTGGACTGGACAACCATCGGTAACAGCTGATGGTAGTACTGATATGCCAAATCACTCCTTCCCAGCATACATTCTGCGATGATAGCCCAGGTATTGGCATGGCAGAAGACGCTGCCATTCTCTCCGCAGCCTTTGTTATAATAGGTGAGGGGGTCTTCTTTGGAAGGATAGTCCTTCATGGCAGGGTGTATTTTCTTTATTCCAAGTTCTGTATTCAGGTGCTTTTTAACACTGTCCATGGCCTGAAGCTGCTTCTCCTGGTCGCCCATTCCGCTGATAACCGCCCAGCTCTGGGTATTCAGCCAGATTTTCGCCTGCTCCTGGTCTTTCGAGCCGATAAAGGTTCCGTCGTCGGTAATACAGCGCCTGAACCATTGTCCGTCCCAGGCCACGGAATTTACCAGTTCCTTTTGCTCCTCGTAAATCCTGAGATATTCGGATGGTTCTTCCCCCATAAGCTGTGACAGATGGGCCATCATTTTCAATACGGTACCATACTGCATGGAGGTCCAGATGCTCTCACCCTTTCCTTTCCGGCATACTTTGTACAGCATATCGTTCCAATCCGAGGAAAGCATTAAGGGGAATCCTCTTTCGCCAAGGTTCTTCTTTGTAAACTCAATTGACCTTTTGATATGCTCCCAGACCGTATCCCTGCCGCCGTCATAGTAGGGCTGACTTGTAAACAGATAGTCCAGTTTTCCTTCCTCCAGAATAATATTATACACGTCCATCACAAGCCAGAGGTGGTTATCCGAATGAATTCTCTTAACCGGCTCCCATCCTTCCGTCGGAAAGAAATAATGGTTGCAGTGACCGTCCTGATACTGCTGGGTAAACAGTAAATTCAATTTATTCTTTGCCCTCTCCAGATCAAAGGGTATCATTGCCAGGATGTCCTGGGCCGTATCTCTTACTCCGACACCCCGAAAGGTTCCGGTGGCATAATAGCTTATATTACGGGAAAACTGAAAATTACGCTCCATCTGATAGGGGTTCCAGATGTTAATCATCGTTTCCGCTTCCTTATCCGGCAGCTCACACTGGAAGTTCTCTAAAAAGCTGTCCCAATCCTCCTTCAGTGACCGCAGGGATTTGGATACAAAACCCTCCTGCCTGCAGTTTCTGACAGAATCAAGTATCTCCTTTTCTGTCATTGCCGTTCCAAGGAAAATCGTAACTTCCTTCTCCTTTCCGGCCTTCAGGTCAACCTCTATCTGAAAGGCAAAACAGGGGTCTCCGCCAAACAGAGTGGAGTTTGAGCAGGCATTTTCCTCTACTCTTATTGGATTTTCTTCACTCCGGTAGCTTCCGATGAATTCATCACGGTCACAGTCAAAGCCGCTGATGGCAGCATCACTGGCAAAATATACATAGGGGGTTTCCTTTGGCTTTGGCTGATCCTCCACTCCATAGCGGTATACCAGGATATCCTCCAGATTATACGCGGAAAGCTGGTGCTTGTTATAGCATTGCCATTGAAGCTCTCTCATGAATTCCATCATACCAAGCTCTACATAGGGGTAGACCGTTATTTTCTTATCCTCATCGGATTTGAATTTTAAGTTCCATATCAGGGCATCTTCATAGCTTCCTACCAGGTAGGTTGCCTTTACTTCAACCCCATTCCTTTTTGCCTCATAGCGTGTATAGCCCATGCCATGGGAAGCCTTCCACTGCTCCGGCTTCATCCTGCAGGGCTCATTGGTCGGGCACCAGATATCCTTGCCATCCCTGATATAGGTATAAAAACCGCTCCGGTCCATTGGCAGGTGAAAGAAACGGTAATGATTAATCCGCCATATCTGAGGCGACCTGTAAAATGCCACGCCGCCTCCCGCCTGGGAAATCATGGTATGAAAAGTACCGTTGGATAAATAATTCATCCAGGGAGTCGGTGTGTTATACTTATCAATTGTTATTTCTTTTCTCTCCTTATGAAAATGATACATTGGGGTCTCCTTTTACGCAGCGCAGCCATTCTCTTGCAATCAGCTCATTCCCGGCCATGGTCAGATGGATACCGTCTATTGACCAGTGTTTAGCCGGAGCACTTTCCAGTGCTTTATCAAAGGCTTTGCCAAAGGGCACGAAGATTGCCTGGTATTTTTCTGCCAGGGATTTCACGATGGCTCTCCTCTCCAGCATATGTCCGTTCCAAACATCCCAGTTTTCAATAATATCCGTTCCATCCTTTACCTCATCGATATTCAGCTTGAATAAAAAGGGCTCACAGAGAACTATCTTTGCCTGGGGCTTTGCCTTCTTTACCTCATACAGCATTCTGTCATAAACAAATTCAAACTTTTCGGCATCGGCTCCCATGTTCAGTCTTAAAGCAAAGCCAATATCGTTGATGCCGCATAAGAGGCTCAGGATATCAAAGTCAATATTTAAGGTATCCTCAATCCATCTGCCATATAAATCCGAAATCCTGTTGCCGGAAATGGCAGTATTCAGAATATTGATACCCGGATAATCGCACATTAAGCTGGCTCCGATAAACTTAACATAGCCGTCTCCCAGTATCCGGTTCTTATCCTTTCCCTCCTTATCCCGGCAAGCATCCGTAAGAGAATCTCCCTGAAATAATATTGTTTTTGCCATATGTATTTACCTTCTTTCTATTTACTTAACGAATGGCATCATCCGTATTTATTACTACATTTGCAAACATGTGGGCGCTTGTTTCCGGCGTTACCGAATGAAACATTGTATAGGGGTATCTGTACTCTGTGACATCCTGTGTCCTGGCTTCGACTTCCATCCAAAAATGTCTGATTCCAGGCTCCAGTCCAAGCTCTGTAAGCGGTATGGCGACTGTCCCATTCCCTCCTCCGGGAATCAGGGTTTTCTTAATTTCCTTCACCTTGGGCTCATTCTTAAATACCAGAGTTATCTCCAACGGACAGCGTAATTGGGGTGCAAGCTCCAGACTGTGTTTACCGCTAATAACAGCAGGAACCACTCCAAAATCAGTCTCTTCAACGGAAAATATCACTTCCTCTTCCCGTCTGTCCACCGGCAGGGCCGTATAAAGTACCAGACTATTGTTTCCATCCTTTAAGATATCCGACTGAAGGATAAGTTCCTCCTTATGAACAGCAGCTTTTAATCCCCTGGTTCTGATATTGTAGTAATTGATAAATTCCAGTTCAGGAGCCTTATTTACCTCTGCCCCCTCCCGGAGTACCCAGTCAAGCTGCAGGAATTTCCAGGCATAGCTGACATTGGCATTATCCGATTGGACTGCTATTACATATTTACCGGGAGGCAGGCTGATATCATAATCAAAACTCCTGCTGTCACCTGCTTTCAGGAGAAAGGCTTCTGCTTCCCGTTTATATTCTCCCACATGGGCAGGCGAAATCTGCAGCCAAAATACCGCACTCTGGTCTTCCTTCCCTGTGTTTTCAAGCTCTACCCGGACCCTGCCCTTATAAAAGCCATTATCGTCCTGAACAAATTCTTCCGGAATCTCTATACGGGTATCTATCAAATTAATTTTTTGTGTACATTCCTCCGAGAGGAGCACCACATTATCCACATAATCCATGACCAGCAGCCCGCAATCCTTTTCACTGGCGGCAGTCTTTCCAAGAATCTTGATATTCTCAAAGGTAATATTACGGATACCTGATTCTTCACTAAGCCCCTGTAATCTTGAGCGGGACAGAAGCAAATCCGTTCCTGGATTGCCTATATAGTCAATATTTTTGAAAAAGATATCCTTAATATTTCCCTTTTCCTTATCCCTGTTCCAAAAGGAATCCCGGATTCTGATATCAAAGAGCTGTGCTCCCGGTGCATTTTCAATCCGTATATTTTCAAAATGAATATCCGAAATCTCCGCTCTGTCTCCGTGATGGATTCCCATTAAGGGATATCCGGTGGGGGAATGGATGATATCAATGTTTTCAAACCGGACATTTCTGACCTTTTCGGCCCGAAGCTCCACACCGACCTCCATGGGTCTTGCAAAATCATTCCACAGGATGGAGCTCCTGAAGGTTACATTCTCAAGATTGCCGGTATTAAATGCCTTTACCACCAGGGAATCATCCCAAACTCTTGTAAATACATTCTGAACAAGTACGTTTCTGGAACCGCAGATATCAATTCCGTCGGAATTCCCCCTACAGCCGAAAATCTTTACATTGTCAATGATGACCTCCTCGCATCCAAAGATTCTTAAGCTCCAGTCATTACTGTCGGTTATGGTAATATCCTTAATGCAAACCTCCCGGCAATTCATCGCATCGACACAGCGGTGATAGATATTTCTGACCTCCAGAGGGTATTTTTCCATGCTAATGGTTCCATAACCGCAGATGGTAACATGATTGCAATGGTCCAAATCTATTTTGCCGTTCAGAAAAGCTCCCTCTTCCAGGTAAACGACCGTATTATCCCTGTTGACGGTAAGGATATCCACTGTATGAACTCCCCGGCTAAAATAAATAACATTTTCAGCATACTTGTCAAAATCCTCATATTGCTGCGCTTCTGCAAATACAAGCAAATTATTGTAATAGCTGCCATTTATTTCAACTGAAAATTTTTTCGGCTCCTCCAAATGGATTACGATTTCATGATCCTTATATGTAAATTCCAACCCCAGGCTGAGGGGACGTATCATGACATTGTTTAAAAAAGCTTCTGATTCTATGCGTATATCCACCGGCTGGTTCATTTGGAAGCTGGTATACTCCATGACCTGCACTTCGTTATAGGGCATGGGAAATACATTGGTTGTGTATATTCCGGCACTTTCTCCATTTACATAGACCTTATAATTCATACACTTATCCTTTCCTGTTTCTTATACTTTTGTGTTCCTGGTCTTTTTAATTCCTGATTTTTTTTGTCATATGGTCTTTTTGTTTTCCTTTTTGTATTCCATATTCTTTTGCTTTTTAGTGCTTTTATTTCCCCAATATATATATATTTTCTTAGTATTTCAATTTTTTAGTTTTATTTTTAAGAATACCGTTCTGCTGTCTTTCATAAATTCCTGTTATTTTCCTGATACCCCTCCTATAACACTATGAAATCAAAAATCAAATACTATCATCTGGTGCAAATTCATCTCCGGAAGAATTATATGGACCGTGCCCTTCTCCTGGGTATATTCCAGGTCAGCATTTTGAGGTGCCAGGTATACCTTCTTTATCTGCTCCTTTACGGTCAAGCAGACTTGTATATTAAAAACAGGCAGTACATCCTCGATGACTTCCGTATTTATTCCGCGTTTTACGGGAGCCCCGTAGAGCAGGTGAGCTATATAACGGCCTTTTTGCTTTGTCAATGTATTTATCCCCTGGGCAGGGAGGGATGTTTTCAGGGTCATCTTATCTTTCAGCAGATAATCGATGGCATATTGAACCATACGCTTTAGAATCAGGCTGCCCTTCGTGGCATAATCCTGAAATACTTCCCAGGAAATATAAATTCCGTCGTTACCGCTTACCATTCCGGGACCGGCCTTTTCGTTCCTTCCCGGCGTATGCAAATGGGAGCAAAAAGCCATAGCGGAACGGTTGAAATATGGATTTTCCCTGCTACCAAGCTCTTCTCCCGACACATTTTCGATATGGTAGCCCTGAGAATACATAACGAAAGCTGCATTATCCAAATCAGGCAGGGTAAACCCTGGTCTGAAATAGTCCGGGCAATATTGATTTTCACCCAGAAAATCAACGCCAAAATCCAGCAGGAACTTTGTTTTGCTGCTGTCCAGGCCCGACTTGCCGGTTGCCAGAATTTTTCCGCCCTTCTTAACGTATTGCATCAGTTTATTCCTGCATTCTTCCTCCAGCAAAATAACATCCGGTAACAGGATCAGCTGATATTTCTCAAAATCCTCTTCCTGATCAATTACATTAAACAGATAATGACCCTCCAGCAGAATCCTGGCGGCTCCTACATCTGCCCTTTGTGCTTCTTCTACCGTATTATCCATGAAAGCCCTGTTCTTTTCCCAGGCAGCCTCCGCTGAAAGCACACCGATATCCGCAATATTTTTAGCTTCTAAGAGCCAGGGTTCTTTCTCCTTTAATTCTCCATATGCCTGGCTGATTAAGGAATATGTGGCCATATCCATCTCACCGGAGGGATGAAGCTGGTCTCCGATGGAAACTCCCGCTCCATTTGCCGCTGACAATGCTGCCTCATAGCGAAGTGCATTGGGATGCTTGTAGCCGCCAAATTCTCCCCAGGATTGATGGAACTTTCCGGTCATGCCCAGATACTCCCTGTCCAGGGTTCTGGCATAAGCCGCCGACAGGGGAAAATGGTCATAGCCCCAGCCCCCGGTAGGCAGGCTCTCTAATTCCAGGTGGGTGTTCCTATACGCCAGGTCTCTTCTTCCCCGCCTGATATGCCCACCATTATGAAATACCGGTAAACCAGGTCTGACACTGTCCACTGTCTCCCGTACCCGCCTGGTATAATTGGCATAGACTCTTTCCGCCAGGGTCATAACCTCCTCTTTGTTGAAAGGATTCATCCCCTCCTGCTCCATAGTCTCTCTGCAATACCTGCAGTAACAGGGCTGAACTCCCACAATATCAAGAAAGATTCCGTCTGCTTCATAATTTTCGCAGGCTTCCTTGATCTGGCTCAGCAATTCCTCCAAATATGGCGTATTGATGCATAATTTATGAAAGCCCGGCTCCAGAAAGCTTTTTGTCCATAACAGGGAATCATCCTGCATTCTTACCAGCCATTCGGGATGCCTGCGGGCCGTCTTTTCATCAAAGCCTGCCGACAGATACACCGGTGTTTTTACACCTATTTCATGGGCCGCCTCTATTTGTTCTCCCAATAAATCAAAATGCAGATTAGGATGCATTTCATTTACCCTGGTAGGATGATAGGACCATCCATGATGGCATTTGGAAAATAAGGTGATGGAATTGACACAGCCTTTTATTAAAGCCTGCTGAAACTGCTCTTTTTGAAAGCTTTCACCGACTCCCTCTATTTTTTCACTGGTATGAAAGTCCAAATGTACTTGTCTGTAATTCATAGTTTTCCTCATTTCTGCGCAGTATTTTGTGCATTTCAAGCTTGCGGGCACAGCACAGATACAAACTTGCCAAGTGAAAGGTTTAAATAATCATTCACTTTTATTTCCATTTTCCTGCATGCTGGCTTATTACTTTATTCCTTATTGGTGGTACAGGCTGTATGCTTTTCTAGCTATCAGAATAAATTCACGCCGTAAATGCCGGCTTCGGCTCCCCAGCTGCTTATCACCTTTATCTCTATTTTCCGAATCTCTATTGCACTAATATCAAATACCTGGTACCGCTTCCAATTATCCTGCACTTGCTTTTTGATTATGCCGTCCTTACTGTGAATTGTCAGCTCATACTTCCTGACCAGACAGTCCGGCATATTCTGGGCATTTTCACCTTCCAGAAAGCTATCAAAGGTAATAGCAATTTTACCGGCATCAACGGGCTCTTCTGCTGTTAAGGTCAGCGTCTGAGGAAATTCCCCTTCTCCGATCCACAGATTCGGCATACCGTAGGGTCTGGTATAGGGGGACAGGGCCATAGCAGGAGAAAATACTCTTTGTTCCGGAACCATATCCTGAAACAGTATATTTCTATTTCTCTCATACCGGTGCTCAAAGAACAGATATCCGGTATCCTTGTTAAGAGGAATACTGTCATGATTGCATTCCCCGCAGTTTTCAGAGGTATGCATACGCAAGGTTATTGCGCCTGTTGGTCTTTGAAAAGCGGTATCCAGAGAAAGGGCATCATTTTTTTCAAATATGAGATACAGTTTGCCATCCTTTCCACGGTCCGCATCAATAGCAAGCCGGACCCAGCCGTCATATTCGCCCGGTATGGAGGTATCGTACGTTTTGATGACTTTTTCCGGCAGAAAGGTCTCTTTGTGGCTGCCTGTCAATATCTTATAGCGCAGAAGCTTTGCTTCCGCTGAATGATTTCTTATTCTGACCTTTACGCTGTTAAGATGCTCCGTCTCCAGCATGAAGGCCAGGCCGTAATCATACGCCAGCTTCATAGTACCGGTGCCCTTAACATTCTCGTATTTCTTTTCACTTGTGGCAGAGGCAGTGAACTTCTGCATAACCGGGGAAATATTACTTATTCCGATTATCGTCTGATCATCCTCGGCAAGGGTTCTTTGCAATTCCTTCTGATATAATTTCGTCACTTCCCGGGGAGACAATTCCTGCTCAATACAGTATTTTGCGGCAGTACCCACTGCCTGGCCTATGGCGCCGCAGGTTGCCATTACCCTGGTAGAGCCAAGTGCAATATGGCTCACACTGATATCTCTTCCTGCAAGCATCAGATTATCAAGGTCCTTTGAGTAAAGGGAGCCCATGGGTATATTATATATCCCGGTAACCGGGATAAAATTGCTGGCAGGAGCACTGTCATATATCCCAAGATTGGCATGGACATCCATGGGCCATCCGCCGATGCACACGGCATCCTCAAAGCTGCGCTTATTTTCAATATCATTTTCCGTTAACACATAATCTCCCATAAATCTTCTGGATTCACGGGCACCTGACCTTGTATAAATTCTCTTTAATACATAATTTTTTGCTTCCGGGTATTTCCCGCTGTTTTTTATATAATCCCATATGCCATAAATCAGCTTGCGAAGCTCTAAATCAACATCCTCGCTCTGATAAATGACATCCACCTGTCCGCCGTATTCCAGGGACCAATGGGCGCCCTTTACCGTGATGTTCCGGAAATTTTTTGGATTATGGATATCTTTTATAAAGTCCATATCTCCAACTTTATGGGCAAATTCCGGAGGTGTAAAAGTAACCTCCTGCCCGCAGTCACAGGTTTCAAAATAAAAGGTGTTTCCCATGGTGTATTTATCTGCTTTATCCGGAGCCCAGGTTTCCCCGTACTCCTCTTTACCTTCCCTGCCCATATGGTAGGTACAGCCTGCTTCATGGGCCAAAATACCGTTTCCCGTGGCATCCACATAGATTTTGCTTTCAATGCAATAAGCTTCATTGCTGATCGTATGCCTGGCATAGCACTGTGTGATTTTTCGCTCTGCCACCTCACAGGAATAAACGGTAGTATTCAGAAACAGGGTAATATTCTTATTTTCATAAATCAAATCAAAAAAAACGGCATCCAGCAATGCACCCTTATCATAGCCGCCGCCTATGGCGTATTTTGCCATACGAAGCCTGATTTCTTCGATCAAGCCGCCTTCTCTCGCATAGATGGAAGGGTTTAAGCCCAGATGGCTGGCTCCGGAAATTGCAATTCCGATTTCACTCGATGCATTTCCGCCTAAAACAGAGCGGTCATTCATCAATAAAACCTTCAGTCCTTTTCTGGCTGCTGCTACTGCTGCGCAAATACCTGCGATTCCTCCGCCTGCAACCGTAACATCAAAATACAGTTTTTTCATAACTCTCTCCACTTCTGAACTGAATATAAATAGCACTTCTTCTATGCCATTTAAGGCCTGTTTCATAGCCTTAATAGCATAGAAGAAGAATTTTACCTATATTAATGGCTTACTGCGTTTTATTTGGAAGCCCGCCATTCATCAATCTGACGTTGAATTTCTTTCACGATTTTATCATCGCCTGCCTTGATCAGCTTATCTACAAAATCCTTGTACAGGGCATCAGCATCGGGAGCTGCACCTGAGCTTAAGGTGGTCTTATACTCGCCTACTACGGCATTTACCTGTGCAAGCTCTGTCTTGATGGGGTCCGTATTCAGGGTAAAGCCCTTAAGCTTGGAAGGAGCTGCATCTGCATTAACCTTCTTGATAAAATCATTCTGCATGGTAAGGGGCTTATCCTTCATGTAAATTTCATATCCGTTAAATATATTACCAATGGCCCAGTTATACTGTCCGTAAGGGCTGTCAGCCGTAGGCTGTGAGGTATAGCCAATTGGTTCAATTTCATGATCATTGATTTTCTTATAATGCTTACCTTCGATACCATATACCAGTAAGTTGTATAAATCCTTTCCTTTTTCGGTATTCAGCAATTCGAGGAGCTGTATGGCTCTTTCCGGATTTTTTGAATTGGAGGAGATAGCCATGTTGGTTGCAGAAGCTGTATAGGGAATATAGTGTGAATTATCAAAAGGTATCTTTACATATGCGGTCGAGCCTGCTGCTTCACTTGTTTTAATTTCAGACTCGGTAGGTAAATAGCCCTGTCCTACAAGGTAGTTTGCTCCGCCGCGGACTTCATAAATATCCTGGGATACATTGTCTGCTGTCAATATGTCCTTTCTGATATAACCTTTCTGGTACCAGTCGGAATACTCCTTTACGAAGGTGGCATATTCCGGAGTTCTGTAAAGATTAATGGGTGTATAATCATCGCTGTAAATATCGATTTTATAAGGATTTAAAATCCATTCATAGCCTTTTTCCACGTGATCTGCAAATCCAAAAACACCCTTCTTCAAATCTCCGCCGTCTTTGATCATCACAATGTATTTCTCAAGTTCATCCCACAAAGCCTGATCCATTTTTTGATGGGAGCTGAATAAAGCTGCCAGTTTTTCTACGTCAATCTTATCCTTATATTTCTCATAAATCTTAACAGGGAACTGCAGGGTGGATACATAGGAAACCATCTGCTGCATGCAGGGAATGCTGTAAAGCTTGCCGTCTACTCTGGATTTATCCAGAATGTTTTCCGGGATTTCCTTCAACAGGGACGGAGCATTTTTGGCTATCAGGTCATCCAGTTCCATGTAGGAGCCCTTTCTGACTTCCGTTGTATAAGGAATCATCCAGCCATGCCATACAATATCTACATTTTCCTGGGATGCACTGATTAATTTCCATTTCTCCGCATAATCGGTTGAGGTTATTCCCTCAAATTTAACGGTGGTACCCGGCAGATATTTCTGAAGTTCTTCGTTAAATTTATTCCAAACCTCCTGGTCATCTTTTTGCTCTCCCGGGCTCATAATTACCCATTTTAACGTTACCGGATCTGCCTCCTTGGCAGTCTCAGTCGGCGTAGCGGTATTTTCTTTGTCCCCATTATTGGCCTTGCCCGTTTCCGTAGTTGAATTACTGCCTTTGCAGCCTGTCAGAATAAGTGAAAACATAAGACAGATTACAATAAAAACTTTTGATCGCTTAAACATAAAATACCCTCCTTTTTTCTATGTAAACCTCTATTCTTTTACCGCTCCTACCGTCAGACCCTTCGCAAAATACTTCTGAAAAAACGGGAATATTATCAGCATAGGACCTGCCGCCACAATACACATGGCAAATCTTATGGTCTCAGAAGGCAAATTGGAAAGATTGATATTGATACCCGCAACCGGAGAACTTTCGGCCATATCTTTTATAAACTGTACTTCCCTTAATATCTGCTGAAGCAAAAACTGTAAAGAATATAAATTCTTGCTTCTGATATAAATCAAAGCCGTATTCCAGTCATTCCACCTGGCCAGTAAATTCAATAAGGAAACTGTGGCAATAACCGGCTTTGACAAAGGCAGGACAATTTTATAAAATACCTGCAGCTCTCTTGCTCCGTCAATCTTTGCAGATTCAACAAGTGAAGGCGGTAATCCCTGGAAGAAAGACCTGATTACGATAATGTGGAATGCATTTGCCAGATTGGGCAGTATATAAACCCAAATGTTATCCTGAAGATGCAAATATCTAGTCATTAATATATAAGTAGGAATCAATCCTCCAGAAAACAACATTGTAAAAATAATAAAAAATGTAACCGGCTTTTTATATTTATAATTTGCCCTTGATAAGGGATAAGCCATCATAGTCATAACAATCATACTAAGTACGGTGGCAAGCAGGGAATAAATAATTGTGACCTTATAGGAGTTCAACAATTGTCCCGGACTTTTCATAACATATTTATAGGCCTCAAATGAAATCTTTGAGGGAATCAGCTTATATCCATTTGCCAAAAGTGTCTGTTCATCTGTTATGGAGGCTGATATTATCAATATAAACGGCACTACAAAACACATTGAAAACAATATGAAAAATATATTTACAGGTATATTTGCTTTCTTGCTTTTCATCTTTACACCTATCGCACCCTTCTCTTTCACTATTTCACTTCACTCACGGCTTTCTTTAGAACAATGAATTTTCCGGTGAAATCTTCTTAACAATCTTATTGGTTGCAACAACCATAACCAATCCCACAAAGGACTGGAACAGTCCTACCGCAGTGGTAATTCCGATATCATCACCTGTCTGCAGCCCGCGGTATATATAAGTGTCTATGATATCTGTGGTAGGGTAAAGCAGCCCTACATTACGGGGTATATTATAAAAGAGGCCGAAATCACCTTTGATAATATTGCCGACATGAAGAATAGTCAATACGGTCATCAGCGGGACAAGGGAAGGAATTGTAATATATTTGACCTGCTTCCATTTGCTTGCTCCGTCTACCGTTGCCGCTTCAAAGAGCTGCTCATCGATGCCCATCAAAGCCGCATAATACATAATACAGCTAAGTCCAACGGTCTTCCACACATTTACCAGCGGCAGTATGACAACCCAGTACTTTGGTTCCAGATACCAGTCGATGCTTTTCATCCCGAAAAACTGAAGGATCTGATTCAGTATACCCATATTAGGTTCCAATAATATGTAGGTAATATAACCAACAATGACCCAGGACAGGAAATGAGGTAATATCATGGTCGTCTGGTAAAACTTTAATGCAAATTTATTTTTGATTTCATACAGGAGTATTGCTATGGTCACCGAGCAGACAATGCCCAATATGATAAAGACCAATCCATATCCTATGGTGTTTCTGGCAATTCTCCATGCATCCTGGGAGGTAAAAAAGAATTTGAAATTCCGTAATCCGACCCATTTGCTTCCCAGTATGCCCAGATTATTTCGGTAATCCTTAAATGCAATAATCACACCAAACATCGGTATATAACTAAAAATCAGAAAAAAGAGAATACCGGGTATCAGCATCACAGACAGCTCAAAATTATCTCTAAAGGTCCTCCATTTGCTTTTCCTATTTATTGTTAAATTTACTTGTTCCTTTTTTATTTCCGCCATAAGCCCCAACACCTTTCCGTCATATTGCATAATTATTCTTGCTCTTTCTGTAGTTCATTATATCTCTTCAACAAATAGCGGACAATAATAGATATTTAACATTACCGTAGTATTTTAACCAAAATATTTTTACATTTTAAAAAGACTGCACCCTCTGAAAAATATAAAAAAACTGTAACCTCTTCTATGTCACAGTTTTTTCAACTCTCAGATAGTGCAGTCCCTATGAAATTACGCTCTATAGTCATTCGGCCAATGAGTTTTTATAAGAAGTATCCCGCTCCAACTATTTTATATAAATTTTTACAATTTATTAACTGACGTTTCGGCTGCTTTTTCATAACAAGCAATTTCCTGCTTCAGCTTCGGCTGCTTTTTCACGACAAGCAATTTCCTGCTTCAGCTTCGGCTATTTTTTCATGACAAGCAAATTCCTGCTTCAGTTCCCTCTTCATCCCCTCCGCATCAACATAATCTGTAAGGAATTCCTTCATCAGGAGCTCCGGGGGTAAGTATCTGTTGTACTTTCCCGATACAGAGATTTCTCCTTCCGGTTTTATTCCACACATATCTACGGGCTCTTCACTGATTCTCTTTAACAATTTAAGCAGGCTCTCCTCATCCCCATCCGGGTATATTACCTCCAGGCTATAGGGGCTGTTCTGCCTGTTGGCATACCCTTTGTCCTCTAATAAAAGGGACAATGCTCTTAGCTGCTTTGTTCCAAGCCACGGATATATTTCATAAAGGGAATTCACTTCCGTAGCCATAATGGTATATTTCAAAATACCGGAGGCTTTGGACAGATTTCTTATTTCCTCCAGCTTCTCTTGGGCATCTCCTGTCAGATAAGGGTATTTCTCCCCGGTTTCCATTATTTCCTTCATTTTTTTTACCACTCTGATATCAATATCAATTCCGTCAGGCCCGACAAAGGGAGTCTTGGCTATACCAGAAGACTTCTCTACAAAAATCGTTCCGCTTTTTTCATCCGTATCAATAACAAGCCAGGCAGTACCGGCAAGATTGAACTTGCAGCCTATGGGATATGGCATCATAACGGTACCAATCTCACGGCTTTTATATTTCACAGAATATTCCCTTGTAGTTTCAAAGACGGACAAAAACGCAAAGTGATTAATAATACGCTCTCCCGCACCTCCCAGCATAAGTCCTCCCCGTTCTGAGTACATAAGCTGGTCTGTCTTAATCAAATGCCTTAACAGTATTTTGTAATCCTCCTTGGAAACCTTGCAAAAGGGGGACAGGGTAAGAATATACTGGGCTAGCCCGGGAACTGAGACCTCCCCTTCTCCTGCTATATGGCTCATAGTCTGGTGATACAACAGCCCTGCCGGGAAGAGGGGAATCCGGTTCTCTTCTATCCAGCGTTCCTTCACATACAGCTCAATTATTGCAATACAACGCAGCAATTCCCAATCAATAGCCTTCATTACATGTGCATTATCAGAGACTTGTTTTTCACAGAGAGCAAAATACATAACAGCAGGGCCTCCCATCCTGCCGCACCTTCCCAATCGCTGTACAAAGCTTGACACGGTAAAAGGTGCCGCAATCTGGACCACACGGTCGAGAGTACCGATATCAATTCCCAGCTCCAATGTAACCGTAGCCCCTGTAACCAAGGGAAGCTCCGATTCCTTCATTTCTTTCTCCGTGGCTTCCCGATAAAAAGCGGATATATTGCCATGGTGAACCCGGTAGACATCCTCCGTCCCCTTCTCTGCGGCAATTTTTTTAAGAAAGGCAATTATCATTTCAACCTCTGACCTGGAATTAGAGAAAATAATACACTTCTTCCCCAGGGTCTGGCGGTAAACCGCCTTGTAGAAATCAAAGTTTAAAGCAGGCACCTTTGAATCTTCCTGTACTTTTTCTTTAAAATATTCCACTGCCAGACTGAGCCTTTTACCAGAGGAACCTGTCTCAGGCGTTACACACTGTCTGTTGGTGCCGCAATTTAACCACTGCTCTGCAAGAGAGGGATTACCAAGGGTTGCCGACAGCCCGATACGTCTGGGATTAATCCCAATCAGTCTGCTAATCCGCTCCAGGTTGCTAAGAAGCTGTATTCCTCTGGAATTTCCCATAAAATAATGTACCTCATCAATGATAACAAACCGAAGCTCTTTAAAAAGTATCTGAAGTTCTTCCCTTCTGTTCAACAACATGCTTTCCAGGGATTCCGGCGTAATCTGCAATACTCCGGAGGGATTCTTAAGAAGCTTCTTCTTTTTATCAGCAGCCACATCCCCATGCCATCTGGTAACCGGTATACCGGCTTCAGACAATAAATCCTTCAGCCGGTAGAACTGGTCGTTAATGAGGGATTTTAGCGGACTGATATAAAGGATTGCGACAGAAGAGGAAGGAGTTTCATAAATTTGGGTCAGGGCCGGTAAAAATGCCGCTTCTGTTTTACCTGAAGCAGTACCGGAGGACAGCAGGACATTGCAATCCGTGTCAAATACCGCCTTGCAGGAAGCCACTTGAATACCTTTTAACTCTTCCCACCGGTGGGCATAAATATACTCCTGTATATAAGGTGCCAGTCTGTCAAATTCACTCATTTCCATTCCTTCCTTTCTCATAGCGAAAAGAGCAAAATCTGCTATATGCAGCATTCTGCCCTTTTCATTGTACCTATACCATAATCCGTCTGAAACTCTATCATACTATAGCTCAAAATCTGCGAATTCCTGATGTATTGCCTCTTCTCCTATCCTATCTTCTGCAAAGGTAAAATTGCCGCCTCCAAGAATAGTACGGATATCCGTATCTTTATTCTGCATGGACAGATTGAGAAGCTCTATAAAATCCCTGATTATTTCTCTTGGTGTAACCTTGCTATCAGCTCCTACACGAGAAAGCTCTGTCTGTAAAAAGCATAAATAATCCTCCTGCTTCAGCTTCACTGTATAATCATAGAGCTCACCATGAATCAGCGCCAGCTTCTCCACTAAAACAAACAGTTCCTCATGGGAAAGTGGTGCCAGTCGAATTATGGGAGACAGCATATCCCTGTATCCCTTCTCCCTTGCAAAGCGTCCTTCCTCCAGCCTGGATTTCAATGCTTCATAACTGAATATACCTTTATGGGAATCCTCAATACATTGGGGCGTGCCGCCCATAATGATGCCGATATGCTCTGCCTTTCCCTGAAGAACATCATTATACATAGTCAGAATTTTCTCATAATTATACTGCCTGGCAATGGTATGCGGAATCTTGAAAAGATTGACAAGCTCATCAATCAGTACCAGCATTCCGCCGTAGCCTGCCCCTACCAGAAATCCGGCAAAAAGCTTCAGGTAATCATACCAGTTATCATCCGTAATCAGAATATTCACCCCAAGCTCATTCTTTACTTCCGTTTTGGTAGCATATTCTCCTTTAAACCATTTCAAAACCCGTGCTTTCTTTTCCTCGTCACTGTCTTTGGATGCACTCCGGTATAGCAGCAGCATTCTTGAGAAATCGAAACCATTTACCATTCCATCCAGACTGTTAAGAGTCTCTAACACCTTCTTATTCACTGCTGCTTCAAATTCCGGCTCATCGGGAGACAGGTTATATTCCAGCAAGACAGCAGACTGAATACCGGACAGCCATTTTTCCAGAATAAGAGGCAGTGCCCCTCCGTCCGGCTTCGTCCTTGTTGCCATATTTTTAACCAGTTCCCTGTAGGTGGCAAGCCCCTGCCCTTTATTCCCGACTAATCTGCGTTCCGGCGATAAATCCGCATCCAGTACAACAAAATTCTTCTCCATCGTATAGTTACGGATTGTCTGCAGAAGAAAACTCTTCCCGCTTCCATACTTTCCGACAATAAAGCGGAAGGAAGCACCTCCGCTAATCACCATATCCACATCCGAAAGAAGAGCTTCTATCTCATCCTTTCTTCCCACGGCAATATATTCAAGCCCTATTCTTGGCACAACCCCTCCCCGCAGGGAATTCATAACAGAATTTGCAATTCTCTTAGGTATTTTATTTGTCATCTTCTAACTCCTTTAGCATATTCCTTACAGCACTCTGATAATCCTCGTAAATATCTGGATATAAGTCTGCCATATCTAACAGATTATCCCCAATGACCTCCAAAGCAGCTTCATTGATTTCCTCATAGAGGACTTCCACAAGCTTATTTTCTTTTTTTGACAGCTCTGTAAGCTCCCTGGCTGCAGCGTTGCCGGAAGTTTGAAGAAGAAGGTTTAATATCTCAAAATGAACCGGCTTTAGCAGCCCTGCAAGCTCTGCCCACTGATCCGCTATACCGGGCTCCTGCTCCTCTGAAGCAGGAAGCGGCCGGCCTTCCTTCGCAGAGACCATCTTCTCCTCAACGGAATAGGATAACTCTGGCTTTCTCTCAGAAAGGACTTTTTCGGTACTTTTTTCCTGCTCACTTATCAAAGCAACAGGGAGGGATACCTGAGGGTTTCCCCTGCCAGCCTCTTCACAATTACCTACGGACAGCTTGTCCTGAATTTCAAGGCTTTCTTCTCTAATTCGATTCAGCTGATTTGTATCGATGGAAAGAACTACTTCTTTAGGAGAAACTTGTTCCCTTCCAGTCATAAAGGCTGGGGGTTCCTTAGAAAGAAACAACAAAACGCTATTCTTAATAATCTCATCCAGTTTTTCACTGGATAAAAGCTTGTACAAAGTCTTCGTAATCTTTTCATGGCTAATATCATGAATAAAACGATGCTTATCCGTCGTAAGCTTATATTTATAATCCGTGAGCTCCCGGAGCTGCTTTTCCATGCTTTTCATAATATAACCAAGGAAAAGTTTTGCAAAGGGATTATTTACTTCCTCCTTGCGGTATTTCCATTCCATTCGGTTATAAAAATAATACTCATCATTCTGAAGATATACGAATTTTTCATATTTCGGAGGGAACTCCTCATAAAAGCTTACGGAAAAAGGAATCCAGCTCCTGTCCTTTAATTTCTGATAAATTATACTGTGAACATCCTTTCCGGCTGCCTTGAAATAATTGTCCAGCTCCCCTAAAAGTTCCTCAAAGCATAGGGCAATTCCCTCTTCCCTTTCTTTCGTATAATATTTACTTTTACTGATTTTGTAGGAGGATATGCCATCATAAGCAAGAAATTTCCACCCAGTCCCTGTTTTATCAATAAAATACTCCTCGAACTGTCCGGGCTCCCGGTAAGGTGCAACAGCTTCCTTAAAGCTTTCCCTGAAATTATTGCAGACATAGTATGCCTTAATGTAAGCAATAAACAGGCTGTCATTTGCGGTAAATCCCTGTGCTCTCATACTGTTCCACAAAAAGAAAAGCTTCTGCAGCCCCTCATACCGGTCCTTGATTCCTATATTATTGACAATCTCCGATAGATAAAGTATGAAATACGAATTATCCGCATTCTGATAAACCCCTCTGCGTATTCCTGTCCGCCAGGTAATATAGGTTCGCAGCTGCCTGTTGTCCATCTCCCCATAAAAGGGTTTTGTACTTCTATAATCTGCCTTCCACTCATAAGCTTCCTCTAAATCCGCTAACAACTTTCCCTGTTTTACAAAAAGAGAAGCACGCTGCTTAAGGTAATTTTTTTCATAGCTTTTTCCATAGTATCCGTTGCCATATAAGCTTCTGTAAGTATTATCATAATAATAAACTTCGTATTCTCTGGATAACCTGCGCATTTTCTCAAATATGACATTCAGTTCCTTATTGGGCTTGTCTGGTTTTGAGCTCGTATATGCTTTCTTTTTCTCCTTAGCCTTTGAAGCAGTTCTGGGAAGAATATTTTCCGATTGCATCTTTTTATCCGGCTTTTCTTCCAGTACAGTTTCCCAGAATACTTTATTTATAAAATCATCCACAATCTGGTTCATTTCCTTCTTAGCCAGCGTATCCTTAAGCGGCTTATCTTTTCCGTCCACGCCCTTTTGAATCATTCCACTCATAATTGCTTTCACAAAAGCTTTCATTCCATCCATACAAGGCCTCTCTCTTAGCTGGTATTGCGATAGTTTCTTTCAGTTTATACCATATGAAGTTTATAGGCAAGAGATTATGAAAATATTACTATTGAAATCATAGTCTGAAATAGCAGGAATTATTCACGTCCGATAACGAATCATTCCTAAATAAAAGACAGAAAAAGACTGCACCTTCTGAACATATTGAAAAATGCTCCTAGTGAGTATCCTCTAAGAAAGAATTTTACATACAGAAATCTTCATTGAGAATTTTACATGCTGAAATCTTCATTGAAAATTTTTAAGGCAAAGAGAAAAATCTGGTTGAAAATCATATTAACTTCCATATCACTAAATGACTGTTGTTTCCTGTATTCACACCATTTATTTGACTATGAGGGTTACCGCCTGCGGGCGGCACACCCCATACTCATTGTTCTTGCCAAAGTGCAGCCGGATTGGCCTTTCTTTCGGTTGCTGCTTTCCTTTACCGGGTTTTAACCGAGAGAAATGCCCGCCTTGTCCGCCAGAAAATCCATCCATTTTCCTCTTTTGGTCATGGAAAATTTATCTGTTATTTGATTTTCGGTCTTCGGTTCCTCATAGGTAAGAGAAATACCCATAGGAAAAATACCCTGGGTGCATTTTTCAATTTTATGGATGCTTTTATAGGGAATCACAATATCATTATCCAAAAGACCTGTCGGATAGACAACCCGTGTCTCTGTAAAATAAATCCAGCCCTGCTTCCACTGTCCCATTATTCCAATCAATCTTTGCCTATAGTTCGCTTGAAGGCACTCTATAATTGTATCTTCCTGCTCCATCAACCCGGCTTTCACAAGATTGTTTTTCAGTTTTTCTTTTTTCTTATCATTCATAGCTCTTTTATCCTTCCGTTTATAGTTTGAATTTTCTTTTGTTACTTTCTTGTGAGAAAGTGCTTTTGCATGCTCCCGCCAGGATAGTATGGGAGCTGCCGCCGTACTTAACAGCATTTTATTCGTGATAAATGCCGCCTTATCCACCATTTATTTATTCGGTTATATTTGTAAAATGCATTATAGTAAATTATTACCACTTTCTTATCTTATATAATACGGCAAAATCGACCCATAGCCTGGAATAGCAGAAGCCATTCACGTCCGATAACGAATCGTTTCTGAATGAAAGACAGAAAAAGACTGCACCTACTGAACAAATTGAAAAAGTATTCCTTGTGAATATCCTTTATTCACATTCTTTCTCAATTGTCAGAAAGTGCAGTCCTAACGAAGCGAACGCTTTATAAAATATTTATCTAATGAAACACCTTTAGGTTCCGTTATTGGAGCATATCAATCAAATCACTGACTTTATCTATTAAGTCATTGTAATTATCCGATTTATCCTTTGTTTTTATCAGGTTATCAAGGGATTCCAATATCTTCTCTGCCTTGCTGATCTCCTCCCCACCTGCAGCCTTGCTCTCAGCCTCCGACCAAATAGCCTTACAGATATCAAGGCTCTCTGCAATGATATAATTAAATTGCTCCCTGCTGATTATCTTAGGCTCCATAAGCCTGGCTTTTGCCATAAATAATTTCATATCCAGCAATGCCAATTTATACTGACCCTTTTCCAGGCGCTCCATAGCATTGTTAAGATTACTTATTAACGGATTTTTCAAACCCTCTTTGATATCCAGGTTATATACATAGTCCCTCAAATTATCCGTCAATGCTTTCGCCGGCAATCCCCGTGGTCCGAAATCACCCATACTGAGGTTCTTGAAAAACGGCATTTGACTAAACAGCTCAAGACCAGCCTTGAGCTCATAGTTACCGCTTCCGTATCCTATAAATCCGGGGTCTGTGGTCATGGCAATATTATTGCTGCCAAGCATAAGCTCTTTGGCACCTCTGGCACCGCTGGAAAGGGTGGTACCATTTGTCAGGCTAAGAGGGAATTTTAAATTGACCGTCAGGTTCTCATCAAATACATTGGTTGCCACGGCTGCATAAAATTCCTGGTCAAAGGTCAGAAGTTCCGGATACTTTGCAGCATAAACAGGCTTTGCGGCATAGGTTTTCACAAGCTCCAGTCTTCTGCTGGTCTCTGCATCTGCCGTGTTCCAGGTCATGGCGGGTTTATAATTGTCAAATCCCCAATAGGTGGCAGAACAGTCCAGGAACAAATTTCCCTTTACCATATTACGTGTACCCTGGGCCCTGACAGCCACAACATTATTCGCTTTGTCAGACCCGATATTGGCAAAGATATTATTGTAAAGCTGCAATGCATGACCGTTATTATCCGTTCTAATGCCGCATACGTTAAACTGCTTGGTATATTCTCCTACGGGGTAGATACCAAGATTGTAAATATAGTTATTCCGGAATATGGTACCCCTCTGCTGAGGGCTGATTTCATTACGCGTATAGATGGCATCCATATCCAGACATTCTTTCACCGCATCATGGATTTTATTATATTCAAAGATATGGTCATTTCCGCCAAAGTTTAAAATACAATGGGGCCCGTCATATACATCGTTATATGCAACCCTGCACCCAACCCCCTGCAAAGCAATTGCGGGATTATAAGCCCGGTGCTGGTAGCCGATTCTATGTATTGAATTACTGATAATTGTATTTTCACTTGAAGTAAGAGTCTCATAATCTCCCCCAGACATAAATACACCTGTCCCGCCGATATTCTTAATCTCATTATTTTCAATTTTTATCTTTGTCCCCCGGAAAATCAGTCCCCCTTGTCCAAAATTGCGTATCTGGCAATCTCGGAACTCTATTCCTTCCACACCCTGTCCGTCATCCAGAAATCCATCCCAGATATGGCCCGGAAACACCTGGGCTTCCGGATAGTTGGAGGGAGCAGCAAGTCTTAGGAAATGCTTTGAGGCAGGGTCAAAGGTTATCGGATTCGTGACATTATTTTTAATCAGAAACTCACCATAAGTCATCATTTTGTAATCCTTGGTGGTTCCCAAGGCCGCATAGCCTCTTCCGCCCTCAATGGTCATATTGGTCACAGCAATGTTTTTGGCACCGTTAAAATAGAATATGGGTTTTCCAATGGTGGACAGTTCCATAGTATATCTTTTTGCATTAAAATCTTTAGGAGGAAGATAGTAAAGCTTTCCAGCTTCCCTGTCAATGTAATACTCTCCTGCCTGATCCATCTCTTCCAGAAGATTCTCCGCAAAGTACCAGCCATTGGTGTAATAGGTCTTAATCTTACCTTCCTTTAGCTTGATTTTTTTCTCTGCCGTATCTATGGAATCAATTGGATAGTAGTTATTTTCATAATTAATGGATAATGTACCGCAAATCCATACATCCTTTGCCTTTGCCCAGTAGTTAGGCCTATCATTATCATATTTGAATGCCAGTTCCTCAGGCAAAAGGTTTTTATTATTTACAGGAATGGTGCCCGTATTGGGATAGCGTGCAAGTGTCTGATTTTCTCCGTTCACAATCAGCTCGGATGCCATATACTGTCCCTTATTAAAATAATGATATCCCCTTGTATTCAATACACCATACTCAGTAATGCCATGGGCTCTCAGGTCTGCGACCATAACTTTACCCGCAGCGTCCTGATCAATAATCCGTGCTTTTTCCTCATCATTTACAGGCTGAAACCAGCTTTGTTCAATAGGCTTACCTCCTGACAGCCTTACATTTTCCCCAGGATAAGCCGTATAGGTAATCTTTCCGTCCTCATAGCCCGAATCCTCCGGTCCAAATTCCAATGAATTGTAGACATAATAGGTACCTTCCCGAAGATACACCCTGGCACCGCCTTTTGGCAGTTTGCCTTTGGCAATTAAGGTTCTTACTGCTTCTTTTGCTTTTTGGATTGTTTGGAATGGTGTTTTTTTACTGCCATCATTGGCGTCATTGCCTTTGTTGTCAACATAAAAGGCAGCAAATGCAGTTGACGTTGATGTTGATAATTGAGCGGTATTGGTTGACGCATAGCTTGTCAGGCTCATTGACACGACAAAAAGTGCCGTTAGCAGGATACAAAGAATTTTTTTAACCCTTTTCATAATTTCCCTCCTGAATTTTGATTTATTTAATAACGGTGGGTCCGTTATTAACGGTGGTTAGTATTTAAAACCTGTTTGTTCCTTTACAAAGTAATTTATACGGCTTACTGTTTTATTAATATATACAGAAAATCATTACATATTTTATAACTATCTGATTAAAATGGGATGCACTTTTATAATAATTTCGTAAACCTAAAGAAAGTTTTATGATTTTAGAGTATGCTTTCTCATCTTATAAATTTTATTTATCAAAAGCGCTTAATGATTACAATTATTCCTTCTGCATTTAAATTAAATTATAATATTTGTATAATTAAATCAAAATATTTTTAGTTGCTTTTATAATATTGCATATATTTTATCAATATTTATGTATGTAATTATATTTATTTCACAAAGCATCAACAATATTAGATATTTAACATTATGGTAATATTTTAACCTGTTTTAAAAAACATTGAATTTTATAAACATTTAACCATAAACATATTATTCAAATGTCTAATCCCAATTTAGAACATAGGATGGAATATAGTAGCTAATTCGTTAGTCCAATCTTAAAAGAAGAAAGGCTAAATTCACCAAAATTGAATTGCATTATCGTGCAATGTCGGGTATTATATATATTAGATTCACATTTATACTTAAGAATTAAGGGAGAACATAAGAATATGAAAATAACAGCTCTCATAATGGCTGGTGGCCGTGGCGAAAGATTTTGGCCTAAAAGTCGTAAAAACTTACCAAAACAATTTCTTTCACTTACTGGTGATGGTAAAACAATGATTCAGCTGACAGTTGAAAGGATTTTGCCTCTTGTAAGTATCGAAGACATTTACATATCTACAAATAAAGATTATAAATCTCTTGTTTTAGAACAACTTCCAAGCATTCCAAAGGAGAATATACTTTGTGAACCGTGCAGCCGTAATACTGCTCCTTGTATCGGATTAGGTGCTATACATATTGCTAAAAAAAATGAAGATGCCATTATGATGGTACTTCCTTCTGACCACCTGATTAAATACAATAGTATGTTTTTAAATACCTTAAAGGATGCTATTGATATTGCACAAAATAACAGTAACCTTGTTACTATAGGTATTACTCCTGATTATCCCGAAACAGGCTATGGCTACATTAAATTCAATCCAAGTATCTGTTCAGGAAGAGCCTTTGAAGTAGATCGTTTTGTTGAAAAGCCCAATCTCGAGACCGCTAAGGAATATCTGGCATCCGATGAATATTTATGGAACAGCGGTATGTTTGTTTGGAAAGTATCTTCTATTTTGCATAAAATAAAAGAATTTATGCCAACAACATATTCAGGTCTCCTTAACATACAATCCGCTATAGGAACACCCGAAGAAGACTTTGTCTTAGAAAAGGAATTCTGCGATTTACAGTCAATTTCAATAGACTATGGCATTATGGAGAAATCATCTAATATTTATACGCTTCCAGGAACATTTGGCTGGGATGATGTCGGTTCATGGCTAGCAGTGGAACGTATTAAAACCAGTAACGAATTAGGTAATGTGGTAGATGGGAATGTAATAACTATTGATTCAAAAAATTGTATTATAGAAGGAAGCAAAAAACTTATTGCTGCTGTTGGTATCGAAAATCTTATTGTAGTAGACACGGAAGATGCCACATTAATTTGCCAAAAAGACAGTGCAGGAGACATTAAAAAGATTCTTGAGAATCTTAAAATATGTAATAGGAATGAATATCTATAGAATAATAATAAAGGAGTTAACTATCAATGAAAAATGCATTAATAACTGGTATTACAGGACAGGACGGTTCTTATCTTGCAGAACTGCTCTTAGAAAAAGGATACAATGTCTATGGTATTATGAGAAGAAAAAGTGTTGTTGATTATGGTAATGTTGAACATATTAAGGATAAAATACAATTCATATATGCTGATATGACTGATATTATCTCCCTAATCAATGCGATGAAAATATCCCAGGCTGATGAGGTTTATAACCTTGCTGCACAATCTTTTGTAGCTACCAGTTGGGAACAGCCTCTTGCCACTGCTGAAATAGACGCTATTGGCGTAACCAATATGCTGGAAGCTATCCGTACTGTTAAACCTACTGCCCGCTTCTACCAAGCCTCGACCAGCGAAATGTTTGGATTGGTACAGGAAATACCCCAAAAAGAAACCACGCCCTTCTATCCCAGAAGTCCTTACGGAGTTGCTAAGTTATATGGTCACTGGATAACCAAAAATTATCGCGAAAGCTTCAAACTTTTTGCCTGTAGCGGAATTTTATTTAATCATGAAAGTGAGCGTCGTGGCAAAGAGTTTGTAACAAGAAAAATAACAGATGCAGTAGCCAGAATTAAGTTTGGTATTCAGGAATATCTGGAACTTGGCAATATGGATTCCAAACGCGATTGGGGACATTCCAAAGATTATGTAAAAGCAATGTGGTTAATGTTACAGCAGGATACACCAGATGATTACGTCATTGCCACAAATGAGACCAGAACCGTCAGGGAATTTGTAGAGACTGCTTTTCATCTTGTTGGTATTACAATAAAGTGGCAAGGTGATGGTGTTAATGAAGTTGGTATTAACCAGGAAAACGGTCAAATAATTGTTAAAATAAATCCTAAGTTCTTCCGTCCTGCCGAGGTAGATATCCTGCTCGGAGATCCTTCCAAGGCGGATGAGAAATTAGGCTGGAAACGTAACATTCCATTCACCGAATTAGTAGAGAGAATGATAAAGAGTGATATGGAATTAGTACAAAAGGAAATTAAAAACACTAAGTAAAAATGAATAAGAAATGAGAATGTCTCAAATTATTTGGGACATTCTTAATTTGGAGGAAAAATGAAAGCATTAATTATAGGCGGTGCCGGATTTGTAGGTAGCTACCTGATAAATCATTTATATCATGATTGTAAATGGTCGGTAGCAGTGACAAAGCTTGAAAATGAGTTTATTGAAGAAGATTATGTTACTCCATATAACCTAGATATTCTGGATAAAGAAGCTATCCATCAGGTACTGAAAGAAGTCAGACCCGACTATATCTTTCATCTTGCAGCACAAAGCTCAGTTGCACTTTCATGGAAGAACCCTGCCTTAACAATAGATGTTAATATCAAAGGCAGCATTAATGTGCTTGATGCCATACGGGAACTGGATTATAACCCCCGCATTCTTTTAATTGGCTCTGGAGAAGAGTATGGACACATCTTACCGGAAGAAACTCCAATAACAGAATCAAATCATACCCGTCCGGGTAATATCTATGCTGCCACAAAGGCTTGTCAGAATATGCTAGGTAAAATCTATTCTGATGCTTACCAGATGGAGATTATAATGATACGTGCTTTCAACCATATTGGTCCCAAACAATCTCCTATCTTCGTAGTCGCAGATTTTTGCAAACAAGTGGCTGATATTGAAAAAGGGCTAAGAGAGCCTGTTATCAAGGTCGGCAATCTTAGCGCTAAAAGAGATTTTACGGACGTAAGGGATGTCGTTAGGGCATACTCCTTACTAATTCAAAAAGGTGCAGCTGGTGAAACTTACAATGTTGGAAACGGCGAGGCAATTAAGATTGAAGAATTGCTACAAAAAATTCTCTCGTTTTCTACTGCTAACATAAAAATTGAGACGGATTTGACAAAATTACGACCTGTAGATGTTCCTATCATTGAAGCTGATATCAGTAAATTACAAGATTGTACTGGATGGAAAAGAAAAATTTCACTTGAACAAACGATAATGGAGACGTTAAACTATTGGCGTATTAATAAATCCAATGTGAAATCTTAAATGATTTATTAGTAAATGTCAAATAACCATTCCAGACCAATAAGTTGGCCGCCCAATTTGGGCGGCTGTGGCAAGCATTGACAATTTGACCATTCCAAGATAGTAATCAATTAAGCTAAGTTAAGATGATTTCCGTCTAGCAGAAGACGGATTTCCATTTTTCCGGAATGCTGATTTCAATCAGCAAGAATATTCACATGGCTGCAACGCTGGATAAAGTCTATCATTCAGAACTATTTCTTGATCTTGATCACCTTACCCTGATGTCAGAACTGATTGGGTCAGAATACGCGGATATAATCAGTAAACGTGTTAACAATCGGCTGCGTCATGCAAAACTGATCGGATGCCCTCAGACGATTGAAGAATGTCAGTATTCGATAACCAGAGAATATCTGCCAACAGGAATCACTGATGTACTGTCTTCAATGGCATTCATACGGGATGGACTCAATATATGCATACTTGGACCATCCGATAGTGGAAAAACACATCTTGCGAAAGCACTGGGGATTGCTGCCTGCAATAATTACAAGGTTGAATACCACCATTGCGAGTCCTATCTTGAAGGAATGGTTTCACTAAAAGAAACGGATTATAAAAAATATAATCGTAAGATGACACTTTTCGCAAAGCTTGATCTGCTGGTACTTGACGATTTACTACTTCACACTATCACAGCTGAACGGGAAATCAAAGTTCTGTTTTCTGTTTTAGAAAAAATGAATATTCCGGTGGAATGTTCCACCAGTTCCGGATGGGTGGTTTCACCCATTCCGGTTTGATGTTCCAGTGGTTCCGGACACGGAACCAGCATTGTTTTACTTAGTTGCTTTTATGTTTTTTAAACCATAGACTTCACGCATATTTGCGTCTGCCTGAATTTCAATGGTATATGAATCATGAACAATTCTATCCAGGATGGCATCCGCAAGGGTTGCTTCCCCGATTTTCTTATGCCAGCCCTGTGGTGAAAACTGGGAACAGAAGATGGTGCTTGTCCGTTTATGTCTGGCATGTATCAGCTCAAACAAATCTTTTGCTTCTGTGTCTGTCAGGCTGGTTAACAACCACTCATCTAGGATGAGGAGTTTGTATTTACTGTAAGAGCTCATCAGTTTCTTATATGTACCAAGACCTCTTGCAGTATTAATATCTGCCAGTAAATCAGGAAGTCGCAGGTACTTTACTGTATAATACTGCTTACAGGCTTCTACACCGAAAGCACAGGCCAGATATGACTTACCCGTTCCGGTTGCTCCCATAATGATGATGTTATGGGCATCCGCAATATACTCTCCAGTAGACATGCGGTGTATAAGTGACTTATCCAGTTTTCTTCCGGAAGTATAGTTAATGTCAGCTATGTTAGCCTGTGGCTGATCAAAAGCTGCTCTTTGAATCAGGCGATGCAGCCTATTATTTTTCCGGCTGATATATTCAACATCTACTAGGTATCCCAGTCTTTCTTCAAAGGAAAGATGATCCTGGGAATTATCCTGTAACTGGATACGCAGTACATCAGCCATTGCAGTAAAGTGCATTTCAATCAGTTTATTTAAAGTGGTTTCATTATTCATCCGTTATTACCTCCATAATAGTCAGCACCGCGGGTAAAACCGCCGTCATCATCATCTTTGTTTTCAGGTTGAGTATTGTCGGAAATATCCAGCTTGTCCTGACCGGTTTCCAGAATGGTCTTAACACTTTTATAGCTGGGCTGCATGGTGTAGTAAAGTGCTCTGGCACAGGCACGTTCCAATCGTTCTACAGAATACTTATCCGCCAGTTTTAACAGTCCCATGCAACTTCGATAACTTTGCTGTTCAACCCTCTTTGAGGTAATAATTGATTTGATTGTTATGACAGTACTGAGGCCTATCTTTTCAGCCCATGATAGAAATCTTTTGGAGTCCCATTCCTGATAATGCTGATGGTGCGCTGGCATATGTTCCGGTATGGTACTGTACATGCCGTCTCTTCCGGATAATCTGGGATGTGAACATATGCGGTTGTTTTGATAAAACACCTCAATCATTGAACTTGTTACTCGCACTTCTACCCTATGTTTGATATACTCATAAGGTACAGAGTAGAACATCTTATCTACCGATATGTGGTAATTAAATGCTACGGTAGCCTGTTTCCACTCTGACAACTCGAAGGGCGTAGCAGGTAACGGCAGCAACAAAGACTTTTCTTCCCCAAGAAAGATGCTGAGTCTACTCCCTTCTTTCTTCTGGAAAGCTCTTGTATTAAAAACATCGAGTTTCTTACGGATATCTTTGTTTAATTCCTTGATGGAAAAGTACTGTTCGTTTCGTAATGAAGCAATGACCCATGTGGAGATTTTACCAACGGTTCCTTCTACAGAGGCTTTATCTTTTGGATGTCTTACTCTTGCAGGAATGACAGCGGTGTTATAGTGTTCTGACATTTCACGATAAGTTTTGTTGATTTCGGGATCATGCCAGTCTACCCTGTTAACACCAGTCTTTAGATTATCTGGCACAAGAGTTTTTGTGACACCTCCGAAGAAACGGAACATATTTACGTGAGCAGTGATCCAGCTTCCCATTTTCATATCAGGAAATGCTTCTACGTAGGCGTACATACTATAAGGCAGTACAGCAACAAATATATAGGCATTTAGGAGTTCGCCGGTATCTCTGTCACAGTAATGGGTCATCTGTCCGGCCCAGTCAACCTCACAGATTTCAGCAGGTTTTCGCTTGATATGCATGGTAGCCTGTTTCTTCTCTGCATACTGCTGGTAGTGATAACAGAATTGTGAATACATCAGTGGAAGTTCACCAGAGGTACGACAATCTTCACAGTATTCGGTCCAGAGAAGACGTTTTGAAACGCCGTTGCGCATGAGTTCTTTATGGATATACTCCATGTCTGGATAACGGCGGTTCTGTGTTATGGTAGCTTTGGGATTGATTTGTGTTTCCAGAACACAATCGGTTATGGTTGGTTCTAATGGCCACTGGATGCCAAGTTCCTGGGAACGGTTAATAACGTTCCGGACTGTTTTACGTGCACATCCTACACTGCCAGCAATGCTGACCTGACTGAATCCCAGACTATGAAGTCTCAGGATTTCACGATATTGGGTCATAATAATGACCTCCTTCATAATGGATTTACACCATTTGGTGTATGTGACCATTATAGAGGTTAAAACATCTATTGGAACCTATCCGGTAAGGGTGGAACATTTAACCGGTAGAGGTGGAACCTAACACCGGAACTGATGGAACTTGGGCTCCGGAATATTCAAAAAGATGTGAAGCGTCAAAGAGCACGATTGTCTGTTCACAGCGTGAGCCAAAGAGTTGGACATCTATGATATTGAACGATGAAGTTGCTTCGAACGCAATCATGAAGAGAACAACAAAGCATTATACTGTAGTAATAAACACGAAATCGATCGATTAAATACTGGCCGTTAACTCCACCGGGCGGCAATTGGTAAACGCATCAGTGACCGGTGCAGATTATCATAGAAATATGAATCTGTATATGACACCATCTTTTGAAGCACATACAGTCCTTATAAATATATTCAATTTATTTTAAGTGATATTCTTGGTACGTAAGCGCCTAATTTGGGGGTGTGCCTGAAATTAGGCGCTTACCTTGGTACGGCTTTTCTTCAATATCCTGAATTTCTGGAAGACTACACACCATGGTATCCTTCGATTCAAAAGATTTGTCGCTAATAGCCAACCTTCAAGAATACCAGAAGGTTGGCTATTTTTATATGCACTGACTTATTTGACGGTTACGAAAGAACATTTGAAATGAGCTCTTGAATTCCAAATAAAATGCTAAACAGAGCATATATTTCAATACTTTCCAAAGTTACAAGTCACCAAATAATAAGTACAAAAGAATTTCTTTGTGTTTTTATATATTGGTTCAAAACTGGAAGCTTTATAGGTTTATCAAATACGTCTTCTCTGTTATTCATTTATTTCATAAGTCCCTTTTTCTCATCACTGACACGTTGAAGGTTCATTTCAAAATCTTGCCTGTTTTTTTGTATGCCAGTCTGAAGCTGCATACCCGAGAAAAATGCTTGAATCGCAGCAATCATGACAAATCCACACATTATCAATGTGGGGATTTTAGCCACCAAGCCCGTTTTAATATATTCTGTAGCTACAGGAATGAAAAATAAAATCGAAATCACTGCTAACAATGCTGCAATGGATCCGAAAAACCCCCTCGGATTATATGTCCTATAAAGTCTAGCTATTGTTTTAAGCACCTTGATTCCGTCAGAATATGTATTTAATTTTGACTCACTGCCTTCTGGCCTATCTCTGTAATCTATAATCACATTTTCAACATACATATTCTTATCAA
Organism: Anaerocolumna jejuensis DSM 15929; assembly: GCF_900142215.1. Taxonomy (GTDB): domain Bacteria; phylum Bacillota; class Clostridia; order Lachnospirales; family Lachnospiraceae; genus Anaerocolumna; species Anaerocolumna jejuensis. Next base: position 76,624 of record NZ_FRAC01000015.1, read on the forward strand.
TAGCATGAATGCTCATCTCCGTTTCTATTTCAAACCCCTTTGACAAAACAGGAAATGTCTTAATAAATTCATAACTAAATGCCCTATATCCTGTCATAATGTCTTTAATATCATTGTGAAATAAGAAATTTATACTTTTTCTAACAAGCGAATTCCCAAAGTTATGAAATGGTCGCTTATTCTCCGAAAAATATGTAGAAGACAATCTATCTCCAACCACCATATCAACATTCTTGTTCAATACAAGGTCAGCCATTTCTTTTGCATTTTCTGCAGGATAAGTATCATCACCATCAGTCATTATATAGCATTCTGCATCAATATCTCTAAACATTCTGCGAATAACATTACCCTTACCTTGCATATATTCATTTCTGACAATAGCACCCGCTCTTTCAGCGAGTTCAACAGTACGATCTGAAGAATTATTGTTGTATACATATATACTTGCTTCAGGTAAAACCTTTTTAAAATCTGCAACTACCTTCTCTATTGTTTTCTCTTCGTTGTAACACGGAATCAAAATCGCTATTTTATCCATAATCTGCCGCTCCTTATTCACTAATAGTCATTTTTACTAATTGAAAAGATACTTTTCTTGTATCAGCGTTATCTGGTTGGACTTCACTAATAACCTCTGCATCAGGTAGATATAAGTCAAATTTCAACTTTTTATCATTAACCTTTGCATAGAAGATAATTTCTCCGCTGCCATTTATACTTCCCTCAGAAACTACGTTTTCATTCTGTTTAATAACATAAGATTTTTTTCCATCAAATGTGCCAAGCACAGAAAGATCAACTTTTAAATTCTTATATTTATTATTAGCAGGTATCTCAAAAGCCACGCAGTCGCCATCAGTCCATGAAAACATTCCTTCATTTCCTGATAAACCGCTTTTAACATAATCGGAAGCATTGTACTCATCCCCTGCTAAATTGATAACGAATTCACCCCCTCTATATCTTTCTATGACATGTGTCTTTGCCCCGACATTTACACATAAACAAAAAAAAGTAATAACAAACGTCGCACATAAAATCTTTGTATTTATTGTTCTCAGACAGTTTCCTTGAATATCACGCTCATATATGACTTGCTGTTTTGTTTCATCTATAAAAGGTAATAGGAAAATGACTGGAAATGCCATCGGTATCATTACTATATACCTATAGGCATATGCAATAGGTGCAGCAATCATAATAATGCCCCAGGAAGCAATCAATGGGAGCATTACAAACATTCTCTTTCTTCTATAACTGTCTTGGCACGCAACAACAACTCCAGAAAAAAGTAGTAGCCATACCATTGTTCCCGAAGGAATAAACTGCATTCGATCAAGCAATAATCCTTCTATTGAAATCCCGGTAATACTTTGAATCAAATCAGTTGCCTGATAGCCTCTGTTATATAAGTCTTGAATTCCTAACCAGTAATCCCAATAGTTTCCTTGAAATACTCCAGGCTGCCAAAAACCAAGCATCTGCATCAAATACGCCTTAACATAAGTCGAAAAATGTGGCATCAATAACTGAGCCCAAACTTTAAGAAAATCGCCAAGGTGATTTTTCAAATAAACGGCATCAACAGCATTTTTTATATCGTCACTTAATGTGGGGCAATAATTCTTCATCCACGTTTCCCTTGGCATGACTGAATATATTATTTCAGCCTGCTCATCAGATAGTGCCCCCCCTTCACTTACAACGGCAGCAATTTGCTGTAAAGGAACTGAAAATGATTCTATTAAAGAGTCTTTTCCAATTCCAAGCATATTGTAAATAGGTCCTTGAATTATTAATGCCATGCATGCCACAATGATTCCTGTTACAATAAGCCTTTTTGCCTTTTTTCCAAGTAAAATTGCTATCCCAATGATGCATAAAATCAGAACATATGTACCATTATTTCTCCAGAAACAAATAAAAAGCGAAATTGCCGCAAACCTAATGCAATAACCAATTGATACCAATTTATCTTTAGGATAATCCCAAAACAGTAATACAAGTAGCACTACTGCTGCAGAAAAAATTCCATCTTTCCAAAGAGTCATGCTATAGGATGCAAAGAAACCAGATAATGCATATATACATAAGGAAACATATGCAATTAATCTTGGTGCACCCTTTTTTCTTATTGTTGCTACCGTCACTGCACAAACTGCTGAATAAACCACAGATTCTGTAATAGCATATAAGAAAAGAGCTACATTAATATCCTGACTTATTAATCTTCCGACATATATGAACAACCTTAACAGCAAAATATATAAAATAACCCAATGATTATTTGATGGGATACCGTCTTGTAGCGAATACTCTAACGTTACTGCTCCATCACCTACTACCCCCGCCGGATAAAATGTCAATAAATATGGTAACCATGAAATAAAAATGATAATCCAAGAGACTATGAAAAGTGGCTTTACATTAATGACATTGTGATCAAGTTCGTTTATTCTATGCTTTTTTATTAGCTCGACAATATTAACCAATACTGGAAAAGTAAGAATTGCTAATGAAAAACCTGTAAGTATACTAGATATGTCTAAATCAATGAAATTCTCACTAATGCCACTACGCATTTCAGAATAATGAACTTCATGACCAGCAATTATCGCCAATGATAAGAAAACAGAATAAAAGCCTACAATTATCTTTTCTCTGCGCATTACATTTAGGCTCAACATCTTGCGATAACATAAGCCAATTATAATTGCTACCAATGAAATCAAAACCATATTACTATTTCCAAATTTCTCAAATGTATTAATTGTAGCCACAGCAATTACAGAAAAAGCTAGCAGCTTATATGTTTTACAATTATTTGCAAACAAAGTCTTAAAATACATTAATCTTTACCTCTCATAATGATTAATTTTTGTGTATACAGTTTAAGTATCCCTATAGCAGATATACTGTTTGAAAAGTACTCTTTTCGGTATTTCAGTGCATCCCTATCAATATAAAAGTGTAATAGTTTCCGGATAGGAAGTGCGGTTTGTATTGTTTCTTAGTATTCTGGTGGTACTTCAATTCCAGCATCCCGGATCAGTTGTTCTAGTTGATCAACACGATCCTGCAAGTGCTGTATACTCAATCCAGTTGCCATAGCATAGTTCATCAGCTTCCTGCAGATCAAACCTTGTAAGTTCACGGTCTGTCCATTTCAGGTAGTTGTGTTCTCTATTGAATGCACAATAATTATTCATGGATACCACCTGCTTTCTGACTAGCTTTAAGACCATTACGTTCACGCATTGAAACAGTTCCATCAGTCATGATATCGTATGCGTTTGGTTTGATACGGTCTATGATTGTTTCAGCAACAGTAGCATCTGCATCTGTACCGATTCTGGATAGCCATCCTTTTGTTTCAAACTGTGTGCAGAAAATCACTCAGCCTCGAATACTTCTGATTCCAATGATTTCCAATAAATTATGACATTGCTCACTGGTAAGCGGAGACAGAAGAAATTCATCAAGATTTCGGTCTGGAAGGTATTCGATATCCTCCATACATGCATTTGGATACCGGAATCCAGCCTGCTTCATAAGTTTTAGGAGAGTGTTGTTCTTCATGTTGTCCCATTGTCTGTCAACCAGCATTCCCACCCGGTCTTCAAAGAAATAGGATCAAAGGCATGGCTGTTACACTGCTCTTCAAAAGCGGATGCCATGCATGTAAGTCTTAAATCTTGCATCTTATCTATTGTTGATTGCTTAATCATTATCGTCCACATCCATAATAAGCTGAGCCACGGGTAATTCCGTATTGGCTGTCTTTGCCGTATTGCACCTTTTCGTCTTTTGCTTTTTCCATCTTATTCTTTAGAATAATGGAAATGTTCTTTAGCCTCGGCGCCGGGGAGAATCGCTGATAAGTAGTCATAACTTATAGTTAATTTTTATTTAACATGATTTCATATAGTTGATTATGTTTTTTCACAATAACATCTAAAATAATTCCACAAATCCACATTAAAATAGAAATTACTGCAATAATACAGGATACTATCAAAGATGAAATTTTGGTACTTTACCTGTATTAATAAATTCTATAAATATTGGTATAAATAATGCTAACGAGAATAGTAACCCTACTATTGAAATCATTGAAAAAATATATAAGGTTTATAATCTCTAAAAAGAATATCTATTGTCTTTATTACTTTAATACCATCAGATACAGTATTCAATTTTGATATACTTCCTTCTAGTCTATCTCTATAGTCGACGGGCATTTCTTTCAACATAAAATTTTATCTAATGCATGAATAGTCATTTCTGTCTCAATTTCGAAACCTCTTGATAGAATAGGTAATTTTTTAACAAATAATTTAATAAATGCGCTATAACCTGTCATAATATCTCTTATAATTTTTTAATTAACAATCTTACTAATCGATTTCCTTGAAACAATCTTTTATTTTCTGTAAAATAAGTAGATGATAGTCTATCTCCAATTACCATATCTACTTTGTCATTTAAAACAGCATTTACCATATCCCTAGCATTATCTGCTGGATATGTATCATCCCCATCAATCATAAGATAACAATCTGCATCTATTTCCCTAAACATACTCCTTATAACATTTCCTTTTCCTTGCCTTTTTTCATAGCGTACTATAGCGCCGGCATTTCTAGCTATTTCATCAGTCCCATCAATCGAATTATTATCATAAACCTATATATCAGCTTCATGTAAAACTTCCTTATAATCTTTAACTACCTTTTCAATAGTTAAACTTTCATTATAACAAGGTATTAATATTGCTATTTTATTCATTAGTACATATTCTCCTTTTTTTATGATCTTCTAAAAATAATTTTCTAGTAATAAAATTCCAAATCATGACTACACAAGTAGCGATGATCTTTGATATCATATAAAAAATTTTTATTTGCTCAACTAATATCAACATCATAACTTGGTTAATTCCTAATCCTATAACACTCAAAAAAATGAATATCATAAGTTCATTTCTTTTTTTTATATTTTTTTTACCCTCAAAAACCCAGCACATAGAACAGAAATAATTAAAAATTGTTGATATTGTGAATGAAATAGCAGCAGATAGTAAATAGTAGACAGAAAAAAAATCTGTTAAAATAAATAATATAGAATAATCAATTATAAAAGCGATTACCCCCACTATGCCAAACTTAATAATCTGCAGAGCTAGTTTTTTCATCATGTTTTTTCTTCCTTTAATAAATTTTTATAGAATATAATCCAAATCCTAATTTACGGGTATCTGCACTCATCCCAATCTCTTGTGGTGAGACTAATTTATCCGTTATTTTAAAAACTAGATCTAATGACGTTGCACCAGCAATCATATCTAATGGAACTTTAACTTCATAATTGTTTACTCCTGTTGTAAAGCAAAGTGTACTTAAATAATCCCCATTTACATACATTTCCACATTTTTTTCACTATTAAATGCACTAACTTTTAAATTTATATTAATATCCTTTTTAGGCTGTTCATTAAGTGGAAAATACAACCCACTATCATTACCTTCTGACCAAATTCCCCAATTTTCTTGTACTGACCATCCCCGATTTAAATAATTATTTGAATTGTTGTTATTGGAATAATTAACCACATCACCAAGAATGTAAGTAAATCCATTTAGCTTAACACCCTCTTCCTTTAATTTTTGTGCTAAATTATTACCATAAACAAATATCTTCTCATCATTTAAATCATAATCTAATTTAACCTTATATAATTCATGATAATCACAGCCGAATTTATAATCTTTAGTGCCATTTACAATTATAAAAGTTCCTTTTTCTAGTATAAAATTTTCATCATAAATTGGTTGGAATTTAAAATCTTTTAATGCCAACTGATAATTATGCGGAAATATATTATATAAATATATAGTTTTATTTTTATTGTCCAATTTGATATTATTAAAAAAGTGATATGAACTTTGTAATGATTGATACATACCTTGAGAATCCGGTATTAAAACACTATTAGCGGTATGTGCATATGATATAATAAATACAAATAAAATAAAACCAAAACTGCAAATATATTTCTTTCTATTTAGAAGTAACACAATTATAATAAAACAAATTAATGCAACTAATATTGCTGTTATAAAAGACAATTTTGATTTTTCAATACCGTAATTATATGAAAATGATTCAAGAGTAAAAATATTTAAGCTAACAACTGTCTTTTCAGGGTTAGTTATATCAATTGCTTCTATAATAAAAGTATATAAATAATGAGCTACTAAAATCAAACTACTTATAGCTAAATCAGTCATAGTAACTCCATATTTAATTATTAATTTTAAAGTTATCATTATTGCTGGTCCTAATAGATATTCAGTATATCTACCATATATGTAATAATAACCACTTGCATCTTTTAAATCAGTTGTAAAAAATATTATAGCAACACCAATAGCACAAATTACTAAACAAATGCAAAATGCACCAAAAAATATTATATTATCATTTTCAATACCATTACATAATCCTTTATTATGTTGTAAATATACCTTAATCACTTTACAATATACAATTACTCCCAATACCAACAATCCTAAACTTGCAATTAGCAAATAAAATATATAACCAGAAAAAGCACGCAAATATACATATAATGTATCAATACTAAATATATTTTCTATTGCTCTATGGAATGTTTCTGCAAATGTATTTCGCAACTCACTTTCACTATTAACTAACCATACTTTTTTCAAGAAATATCCTTCAATTAACTTATTAACATAATATAAAAATAAAAATGTTATAGTAAAAGGTATTAATGATATGACTTTTTTTCTAAATGCTATAATATATAAAAATACTATAATTATAACTGCTGCAATAACAGCTATAAATCTACCATGAGTTGCATAACCATACATCAACGCTATTGCCAATAAAATACTATTAATACAATTATATTTTTTATTATTATATGTTTTATAACATTTTAATATCAAATAACATACTATCCATAAAAGTAGCATTACTAAACTTTCATTCCAAGCCCGCTTTGACAGAGTTAAATAGCATGGTTGTGCACCGACTACACATGCTATTAAAAGTGTAATTTTATCATTTTTCATATCAAAGTGTTCTTTTAATATTTTATAGGCAACTACCGGTATAAAGGAAACAATAAAAGAATTTACCAATATTATTGCTTTATATAATAAGATATTGTCATTAATTAAATAAAATAAAGGAGTATATAGTATAGCTTGCCCATAACCATAATAATTTTTATAATTACTTATTGATGTAGACCAATCCAATCCAGATAGATATGCAGGCACCCCCAGTGGATTTAATTCATCCGGGATAATTGTCAGTACTTTTAATTGTATAGCCACAACTGCATTAATTATAAAAAATAGACTCCAAATAAAAACAGCTTTACTATCAATTATATCATAAGTCTTATATTTCTTCATTTTAACTCCCTTTATCATATATTTACATAAATCATTTTATTGTTTGTGTTCTGTTATACCATTAGCGCTAAATATCTTTACTTTAGATATATATATCTATAATTCTATCTTACTAAAAAAATTTTTATATTTCATTATAATTATATTCCAATCAAAATTATTCCTTACATACTCATTTCCTCTATTCCCCATATCTTTTGATTTTGCTGGATTATTAAGTAAATATTCTATACATCCTTCAAATTCCCAATAATCAGCAAAGTACAATCCCCCATTTGAATCTTTAACAAAGTGCTTAGTTACTTCACAATTATTATGTACTATTACTGGTCTGTGGCACAACCAACTTTCCATTATAACCAACGAAAAACTTTCATTTATAGATGGCTGGCATAAACATAAAGCAGCGCTATATGCATCATATTTATCTTGAAGAGGCAGAAAACCTAAATCTAAAACATCACTTTTAAAAGTGTCTGGAATATTTATCGTTCCGCCTCCTAGTAAAACTAATTTTAAATTACTTTTTTTTCTCTTTTTATATTGAATAAAATACTTTATAAGTAAGTCAACATTTTTTCCAACATCTTTTCTGCCAGCATATAATATAAATGGATCTTGTATATTATATTTTTGTCTGAACCGATTTTCATCATATTCAATATCAATCTCCAAACCTAAACCCGGAGTGCATTGATTTACATTAGACAAATCATATACTTGATTAGCCAAGACACATTCAGGTTTTGCATTAAAAATCATACCAGCTACTTTTGAAAATAATTCTTTGAATATGCCTAAATACATATAACTTTCGTCGTGGAAGCAAGGTATTAATATAGATTTATCAGGACAAATTTTAACACCAAAGTATGTAGTCCCAAACATATATGGAATGTAAATAAAAAGCTCATATTCATTTACATTTTGTTCTATATATTTATATAAATCAGGGCTATTTACCATTTCTTGTATAAATATTAATTCTTCCTCTTTCGTTATAGGTATATGATTAATGAGTTTATAATTAACCTCATCAAATTTTTTTACATCTCTTTTACTTACCGAAAACCGTTTTACTGGAATACCATTAATATGTACCTCTCCTGGTTTGTGAAAGTTCTCATTCCAATCACTAGAAAATTCTTTCACACAAGTTGTTAATATTTCTAAATTTATCCCGGATGCAAATAAATGCTGTGTGATACCTCTTAATGCCATCTCAGCACCACCGGGTATTTTTTCACCAAACCAGGGAGTTACAAATGCTAGTTTTTTCATGATTAACTCCTCCTCTATTTGATGCTTTGGATAATTGTTTTAAATCTTTCTATGATAGTATTCCACTGATAATTCTTTATAATATATTCTTTTGCATTCTTCTTCATCTGCTGATATATCCCATCATATTTAAATATATAGTTTAGTATTTCTTCAAACTCAAAATAATTATGATAATACAATCCTGCTTTACTTTTTATACAATGTCCTTTTAGAACCTCACATTTGCCATTAACAACAACCGGAACAGAAATAGCCATCGCTTCTAATACCGATATGGATAAACTTTCAAATTCGGAGGGTAAAATTAATACTTTTGCTCCTGCTAATCCATTAAATTTATCTTCGTCGCTAACAAAACCTAAGCTAATAATATCTGGGTGGTTAGGGACTTCCATAACTTCTTTTCCCATTAATATTAACTTCAAGTCACTAGTGTTATGCCTCTTTTTATATTCTGTAAAATAACGAAATAACCAATCACAATTTTTACCGTAATCTATACGTCCGACATAGATGATATACTCGTTTAGTATTTTATATTTACTGCGGAATTCACCTGCTTTAATAACGTCAGGTACATCAATTCCTGCCCCCAATACGTCATTATAAATATGTTTATTTAGAAATTTATTCTGTACAAAATTTTTTTCCTCTTCGGTAAGATAGACAATAGCTTTAGGAAGATTGAATATTTTATTATAAATTTGAAAATAAGCATATGGCTCATCATGTGCAGTAGGTATAAGTATTGCTTTTTCTGCTACTAATGGTAATCCTGTCACTGTAAGATAATATAAGTATGTAACAAAGATAAAGACATCATAATCATTTCGATACGTTTCTATATATTTAATTAAATCTATTGATAGAGGCCCTTGTTCCTCTGTCCAACGTGTTTCCAATTCTTCATTATGAACAGGACTGGTTAATAATTCTGCATTTATATTATTAAACTTTTTCATGTCCCTCGTTCTTTTTACAGAAAACCTTCTTACAGGAATGCCGTCTACATTTTGTAAGCCTTCTGGATAATAGTCAGCCCATGTCATATAATCGATTGCTCTTGTTGTCAAGATTTCGATTTCATAATAATCTTTTAATTTACTAGCAATTTGTCTGGTATAAAATTCAGAACCACCATTTACCTCTAATCCATATCTTTGATTTATTATGGCAATTTTTTGCATCTCATTTTTCCTTAACTAAATTTTGGAAGTACTGTAACAACTTCGTTTTTATAGTATCATATTCAAAGTCTTTCAAACGAATTTTTTGGTTTTGAATCACATTATTTCTTAACTCTTTATCTGTCATTAATGTATGTATTAGTTCAGCAACAACAATTGGATTTTTCTCCTTTATTAGTAGACCACTTCCCCCCAAAGTAAATCCTATAGCAGAGCTGTCATATGCAATAATCGGAATATTAAAATACATAGCTTCTACAAGGGGTACACAAAATCCTTCGTGCTCACTCATACATAAGAATATATCTGCCACTTTATAATAAGCAATTATTTCATCAAACTTGATATGTCCTGTAAAAATAACATCCTGTAAGTTTAAAGAGGATACATATTGGGTAAGCTGCTCATAATAGTTCTCCATACCAGTATAAGAGCCTATAAATATCAGTCTGGAATTAGAATTTATATAGTTTTTGTAATAATAAAATGCTCTTATTATATCTTCTTGCTTCTTATTAGGTGCTATTCTACCTGTAAAAATAATGTTAACAGTTCCATTTGTATTAAACCTCCGTAGGATATCTTTATTAGCAGTTGTACTATAATCATTTAAAGGTATTAAAATAGGTAGAACATCAATAGGGCAGCTATAATTCATATTTATTAAATCCTGTTTATTAAAATCGGAGTCAGCAATGCAGTAATCAACTTTATCCGACAAATAAATTGCATCTTTTAAGCCTTCTTGACATAACTGCTGCCCTCCTCTGCTATAACCACGAAAAAATTCTGGAGGAGTAATATTATGATATATAACTATTTTTTTACATTTAAATTTTGGAATATCATGCACCATCTTAGATCCAGTAGATAAATGATAAATAATTACATCATTTTCTTCTATATCAAAAGGTATATTTTTATAAGCACTTACTAATCCTTTAGGCAGTCTGGAGTCAATATTTTCAGCATATATACTGGTTTTATAATGATTTTCATGGAACACCTTATTTATTGCCAGAGCATCATTACTTACCGCGTCTCCATAAGCAAGGGTGGGTAGTATTTGAAATACCTTCATTTTACACCTCCTTGCTTTTTTCAAGTTGAAATTCTAATTTATCTAAATTTAGATTGACACGCTCAACCTTATCCGTTAATGTAGAGATATCTTTCTTCGATATATTATATTCTTTTTCTACTTCTTGTAATCGATTCTTCAGTTTTTGGTTTTCCATAAGAACTTCTGCATATTTAATTTCAATTAATTTTAACTCTTTCTTTATATTTTTATTGAACTCATAATTTAAATCCTCTATCATCTGAGTTGAATTTGATTGACTTTTTATAAACTGTGACACTTGATTCAGGCTTCTGGTAACAGAATTATTAAAATCTTGTTGCCCTTCAATAATTGGTACTATGTAAAATCGGATACACTTTCTAATAACCTTTTTTAAAAATACTATAGGTTTCTTCAATTTTCCATGAGCTTGAATTTCACGTTCTATTCTCACATTGCAATTTTGATTAACATAAGATAAATTTTCGTCTAATTCACGCATTTCAAATTCTTCAGTATAACCTGTGTTATTACTTGATATGTCTTCAAAACTAAGTAGGTTTGTATTATAATTCTTTCTCTTAATATTACATCTTATTGTTTCCATTATTTTTTCTATGTCAATATCTATCATTTGTTCTTCCATATTATTTCTCACCTCGTTTTATTTTATACTATCATTCCGGTAGCATATAATTGTATTTTATTTTTTTATCGCGATTACTGTCCAAGAAACCGGTTCTTCATCTATAGAACTTAATCCTATCGGTATTAAATAGTATAGAATAAAATTATTATCTGACAATTCTTTTTTTATAGTTTCTTCAGTCCAGAATACGTCATAGATATTATAATATCCCCAATTATCTCCATTCCTTTCCTTCATAGCGTAACGTATATTAGGAGCATCAAATACTAGCATTCCTTCATCATTAAGTGTGTTCCATATTTTATGATAAATGCTTTTTCGCTGTGCATAATCATAATGCCTAATATATCTAAAGGTTGTAATTACATCGAACTTATCTTCAATACTGTCTATAAAAAAATCACATATCTGAGTCTTTACATTATTGTGCCCGTATCTGTTCTTGACGATATTCAACATAGCCTGAGAACTATCAACTGCTGTGCAACTACCATATTTCAGATTTTCTTGTACAATTCTGCCGTCACCGCAAGCAATATCTAAAATTTTAATGTGTTCTTTCATATAACTTTCAAAAGCTATGTCAATTGATGTACGTTCAAAAGCATCGAAATAATTAAACGGAAATTGCAAGAATCTTTCTTCATTATATTTTTCTGCTATTTCTTCATTCTGGTAGTATTGTTTAATAGCATCATGTCCCTTCACCAAATATTTGCCTTTAATTTTCAGATAATCATCCCATTGACGTAGTGTGACAAAGTTATCCGACACATAATTTTCTGCAATATCCTCTACTACTCCAATTACTTTATTTGAATTGAATAGTGTTCTTACTAAATTGACACTAGCTTCATTTAAATAAAGCTGATAATTTGTGCGTAGGTTAAGTATGCCAGCAACCAGTGATTCTATTGTAGGTTCACACACCACTCCCATGCCATAGCTATTAAGAATTTCACTTATTCCTGAATTTTCTGTGCATATTACGGGTATTCCATTTATCAAGGCTTCTGCTGCTGATAGCGGGCACGCATGATTATAATCGATTGTCTTATACGGTATTATAATACTGTCAATTTCCGTATAGAATTTAACCATATCATACTTTCCAATATAAATCTGACAGTTTGAAAGACTTGTTAGTATCGCAGGTACTGGTAGATTTACATTTCTCCAAAGTATTTTAAATTGAACCTCTGGAATTTTTTCTATAACTCGACTCAATAATCCTACTCCTCGATCTTCATATTGTTCTTCAGACATTGGTGAGGAAGCAAATCCAAGTGTAAAAACCTCATTTGTACGCTTTTTAAAATTTTTAACATCAATACGTTCCGTATTAATTATTGGGTATTGTAATAAAACGTCTCTAAACCCTTCTGACTCCATTATACCAAGTGCTCGCTTCGAACTTACAATATAATGGTGCACTCCAAAATCATTTGCATGGCGAAGCTCCTCAATAGACTCATTATTTAATCCCTGAAAAGGATTTTGCGCTGTTAGTCGAACAAGCGTATGATATTTAAAAAAAACAGAATAATATTCAAATAGGATATGAGCAGCACTTGCACACAATATTAGTAAATTGGGCGATAGCGTTTCTATACAATCTGACAGCTTATTCTCCATAATATACATTATAGATTCATCATAATTACTCGGTGTTTTCTGTTTTTCAAGAGATATCAGTTTAACTTTATAGACACTTTCCTTTTTTAAAAGTTGGTATAAATCATACGTTTCATTTCTAATCGCTTCCATACCATATTCCTGCCGAAAACTTTTAATTATGATTACAATTAATCCGCCATTTTTATTAGAATTACTGATAGTTTTCTCTATATAATTTCTATAATTTTCATTTATTTTATCTAGATTATCATTTTGTAAGAATTCTAAATTACTTGAATCTATTTCATTCATTTTATTTAGATCCTGTTCTCTAGCTATTGAGATAATTTTTGTCTGCTTATCTTCTAGTTGCACTCTATATTCTGGCACAACATGTCTTTGATAATGCTCCATAGATAATCTTTGATGAAATACCGCTTCTTTCAATTGTTTATGCCTGTCATCATTCTCTTGTTTATATATAGCAAATTCTTCAGAGACTAGCTTTAGATTATTCTCTAAATCTTGAAGAGCAATCATCTGTTCATTATTGTCATCATCCAAATTTCTGATCGATTTATTTGTTTCTTCGGATATTAATTTATTTGTTTCCAGTACTTCTATAACTGACTTATTAAAACTATTTTGATGTTCTATTAAGGGTATAATAAACCACCCATAAGCTACTCTTAATACTTTTCGTAAAAGTCTTTTTAAAAAATATTTTTTCCCATATAAATCCCAATAGAAACTAAATCGGGAGTATTCTTTTGAATTTTCTAATTTTTCATTTTGTATATTATACAGATTCTTCAAGTACAGGATATGCTCTTCATTGGATAATTTAGTTTCTATACTTTTTGATATATCATCTTTCTTGATATTCGGATTGTGATTTTCTTTTGATTCCATCCCTACTCCTTTTTGTACATGTTTTATTCAAATTTCCATTCATGATCCAGATGAATAATACCTTCTTCATATATAGAGTTGTATATCGTAAATTTAATTGCATGACTTTTATAATCATATGCGAACATATGCTGAGAACGTATTGCAATATCTAGTATATACTCACCAGCTATTAAGTTAAGTTTATCAATATACAGGTTAATAACTCCCTCTTTTTTTAAATCAACCTTTATCCTTTCATTTTGTGTGTTCGTCCCATAGCTTATAATATTATCATTACGATATAACTTAAGCCCTATGATAGGCTCATCCAAAAGTTCAGGTTTAGATGAATATTTAATTTGCAATATAACTTTTTCTCCTGTTTTAAAACGATTACCTGTCCTGCCATCTTCATGAACTAACTCCGCTTGTATAATAGAAGCTATTTTATCAAGGCTTGAATCTTGTGATGTATCGTTAGGTTGATTAAACGTATTAACTTCTGTTGTTTTATCAGTATCTTTCTGGGGAGTGCTTGTAGTATTATCATCTTGTATTTTTTCTTTTTTTGATACTGTTTTATCAAAATTCCTATTCTTTTCTCCCATATAATCCATATATTGATAAACCACTTCAGATGGTACGTTATCCTTATATATCAAGCCTTCTTTAATCCAAATACAACGATCACATATTTGTTCAATTTGATTTAGAGAATGAGAGACTATTACTATAGTTGTACCTTTTGCCTTTATCTCTCTTAGTTTATTTAAACACTTAGACTGAAAATTGGCATCGCCAACAGCTAAAATCTCATCTATCAGCAACACTTCTGCATCCACATTGATAGCTACTGAAAATGCCAGTCTCATATACATACCTGAAGAATATGTTCTTACAGGATTGTCAAGATACTTACCTAATTCAGAAAATTCTATAATATCATTTATTCTATTATCAATTTCTTTTCTATTAAGTCCAAAAATAGAAGCATTTGTATATATATTTTCTCTTCCACTCATATCAGGATGGAAACCTGCACCTAACTCTATTAAACTCGAAACCCTTCCCATAATTTCTATAGTACCTTCATCAGGATACATAATTCTTGTTAATAGCTTCAAAGTTGTACTTTTACCGCAACCATTATGTCCTATTAAACCTACAGCTTCCCCTTTTTTAATATTAATACTAATACCATTTAGCACCCAGCGTTCTTCATAATGATTACGATTACGAAAAAGTATTCTTTCTTTTAAGCTTCTACCTTTATCATAATAAACTTTAAATTTCTTTTTCACATTTTTAACTTCAATTGAATTTTCACTATTCATTATTACAATTCCTCTGCGAAATGTCTTTTTAATTTGTTAAATACACAACATCCAAAAAACAAAATACCTATTCCCAATAATAATGCATGTCCTAATGTTTCAATCTCTGGTACTCTTTTATAATATAAAATATCCCTGTATGCTATTACTAAAGGAGTCATGGGATTTAAATTAAAAATGGGCATTATATTTTTAGGTACTTGATCAACACTATACATAATTGGAGTTAAATACATCCATATCATACCAGCTATCCCTAATATATACTCTAAATCCCTAAAATAAACTGTTAATGCAGAGACTAACATTGTTATGCCAAGAGCTAAAATCATTTCTACAATCATTATTAACGGAAGATATAATACTGCTTCTAAATTAATACCCGTACCTGACATAATTATTACCAAAAAGATAATTAAAAAAGTTAGTAGCATATTAATAAATTGGCTTATGACATAAGATAGTGGAAGCACTTCTCTAGGAAAATAAATTTTTTTCACCATATCCTGCTGTGCCATAATACAACTTGCGCCACCAGTTAAACATGTACTAAAAAAAAGCCATGGTACTAACGCAACAAACAAAAAAAGATAAAACTTATCAATACCTGTCTTCATAATGACTGAAAATACTATTGTATATACTACCAATTGTAGCAATGGATTTATAAAAGTCCAGAGAAATCCTAAAGCTGAACCTTTATATCTACCTCTTAAATCTCTTTTTACCAAGCTGTATATCATTTGCCTATAGGCATATAATTCTGTTAATGTATTCATAATTCACCTAACTTTTCCCCTCGTCCCAGACAAGTTTATTATATATTTTCATTAATTTATTGACAGCGGAACTCCACGTAAATTCCTTTGCTCTACTGATTCCCTTCTTGCTTAATTCTTTCCGTAGATTATCATTTCCCAATAATGTTTGTAGTGCATCACAGATATCTTCTACTTGATATGGGTCTATATAATACCCGGCATCACCTATTACCTCTGGCATTGAAGCTTGATTTGAAACTACTACTGGTGTTCCACATGCCATAGCTTCTAATGGTGGAATGCCAAAGCCCTCATATATAGATGGGAAAACAAAGAGTAAAGAACCCTTTAAAAGTTTTGGTGCTTCTGCTGCTTCTATATACCCTGTAAATATAATTTTTTCCTGTAAATTATAAAATTCCACCAAGCTTAATATTTTATCATACATCCAGCCTTTTTTTCCAGCTAGCACTAATAAAGGTGCATCATGTAATCGTTCAATTAATAATGCATATGCTTTTATTAGCCTTTCAATATTTTTCCTAGGTTCCAATGTACCTAAATACAATAAATAGTCCCCTGTAATGCCATATTTTCTCTTTACAGTTTGAACCTCAGTCTCTGTATAGTTTACATGGTAAATCGATGTGTCGACTCCACATGGCATAATAGATACCTTATTTTCTTCAACTTGCATATATTTGATGATTTCATTTTTACTAAATTCAGAAATAGTAATTATATGATCCGCTCTTTTACATGCTACGGATAAATTATAATCTAGCATTTTTTTATTTTTTTGATCGATAGTTTCCGGAAATGCTCTATAAACCATATCATAAATAAAAGTAACCGCCTTTCCATTCACTCCTGGTGGAACATCATAATTAAAAAATTGTGTTATCTGTGCTTTATTACCAAATAACCTTGAATAAGGTATTGGTATCACATTCCAGGCCCTTTTATATAAATAATTTGGTAGATATACACATTTTTTTAGTTTATACCCTAAATCAATATATTCTTCTACTATTTTTTTCTTTTCTCGGGCTTTATGGAAAGTGTAATAATTCAAGTAATATTCATTATTAAATTCCTTAATTATATTTTTAAGAATATGCTCAGAGGTCCAGCCTATCCCTGTTTTCTGTTTCTCAAATATAAGTTGTGCATCAAATGCTATTCTCATGGAATCTACCATCCTGATTATCTATTGTAATAATATAGTCTGTATTCTTTCTTCAATCTTTTCAACAGCTTGCTTCGCACCTAAAATTACTGCTATATGCTCTTGCGCTGCTTGCTTTATCATATGATAATATTCCTCCTGTTCAAATAATTTTAACATAAATTTTGAAGCTTCCTTCAAATCAGGATTAGCCCATCGATAGCCAGCTTTATAAATTCCACAGTCCTTTTCTATGGTAACCAGACTGTAATCCACGAGGCAAGAGTTTTCTTCAGTCATAAATTCCGTATTTGAGGACCAGTTAGTTGCTATTGTAGGCGTTCCTAATAGCATTGCTTCTGCTAATACCAGTCCAAAGCCTTCTGCTCTATGTAATGAAATCAAGACATCTGCGCATTTTATCAGACTATTTACCTGGATCTTTTGCATGATATCTGTTATAAAATATACATTCTTATATTCTTTTGTCTTATCCTTAATGATATCTAAATCCATTTTTTGCATATTATTGATTTTAATAATCAACCCAACATTCTCATTTTCTACTGGATATGCTATTTTATATGCTTCTATCGCACCTAAAGGATTTTTACGTTCAATGGTGCTCCCGCTATCATACATAATCAAATATAAAAATTTTTCTTCTGGCAACTTAAAATATTCTCTATTATATTTTTCTTCAGTTGGTACTGTAATATAATAAGGTATTGTTATAACAGGTTTATCTGTCTTCTTCCTAATACTATTGCTGGCAAATTCTGAAGGAGTCCATATTTCATCCAAATAAGGTAAGCAGCTTGTCCATTCATCAGGGAATTCTTCCAATTCCCATAACCAAAAAGCAATATTATAGCGGAAGTCCCATGTACATTTATCTAATTGCAGATATGCCAGTCCCAATTCATAAGGATTAATATGTATTATATTAATATTATACTTAGCTTCTGCTGCCAGTTTATTATCCCATGTATGGTCATTCATATGAAGAGCACTTACTTGCACATAATTAAGTACTATAAAATCAATATTTGAAGCTTCTAATTCGTTTGCAAGAAGCCGACAGCTTTGCCCTAATCCAATTTCTGCCCTTATATTTCCTATAAGATTAATACCGTCCACATACTTTTCTTTATTAAATGGTTCAATCTGTAACCTATCTATTCGCTTATAGCTACTATCTATAATCAGTTGTTTAACCTTTCTAAGAAATGCAATTGGTAATATTCGTATTAAAAAAGGTTTTAACTTATCTGATAATTTTAATAACACTTTTGATAAATTAACCATTATTTATCCTTTTCTTCATCTATTAGATATTTAGTTAAAGCTGATTTTATATTATCATATCCAAAATACTTACACACATAATTTCTTGCATTAACTCCTATTTCCAATAGTTCTTCCCTTTTTTCTATGCTAATCCAACATTCTAATTTTTGTATAAAATCGTCTGTGTCTTCTGCTATAATTATTTCATCCCCAGACAAATGTGTGAGGCCATAAGCTCCTTGCCTTGTTGTAATCACCGCTTTCCCCAGATACATCGATTCAATAATTTTATTTTGTAATCCCGAGCCACTTATCATTGGTGCCACCACCAGAGTAGCTTCTTGTAAAATTATGGCTGGATTTTCAACAAATCCCAACACTTCTATTCCATCCACTTTATTTAATTCCTTAATTTCATTAGTTGGTTCACCACCAATAATTCGAAACCTAATATCTGATACTTTATCCCTGACTGCTGGAAAAATCTCATTAGCAAAATATAATACGGCATTAATATTAGGTTCATAACGCATTAATCCCATGAATACAATAGAACAACCTCTTATTTCTACCGAAGGATCATATCCTATATCTCTTACATAATTAGGTATGACCTTTATAAGATTATCCACACCCATTTCCTTAACATAGTTCTTATCATATTCTGATATAAGAATTGCTTTGGTAAAACTTTTATATATTTGCTTTTCATACTTACTCAAACGTCTATATTCCAAATTATACAGAATATGTTTGAAACCCTTGGACAATATTAGTTTGTTAAAATAATTTAATGACACTGCATCAACACCATCTATTATTCTGATTAAATTATTGTATTTCATTACATAGGATGCCGTTCTAATATGTATACAAAATATATAATCATAATTTCCAATATTCTTATCTATCCATTTTTGCATCTTTTTACTATAAAAATATCCACTTTGAAATGGCATTGATAAAAATAAATAACTATAAATTGCATTGATAAAATGCTCTGCTTTACTAATTGGAAATCTGACTACTTTATTGCAATACTTATCTAACTCATTAAATTCTTTTCCCATATCATCAATATAAGCCAAATCAATAACAAAGCTATCTGATAAAATTTTCAAATCTTGAAATATCCTTATCTTATCTCCACTAACAACAGGGAGAGGTGCTCGATAACTTAACAATAATACCTTTTTCATCATGGTATAATTTCCTTATCACTAATAATTTAACCATTACTTTTCTAATCACTTAGATAACTATAAAAGTCAATATTATATCAATATATCAATATCATAATAAAGATCACCAAACATTTTATTAATAATTCCAACCCTTTTTTCTAGATACCTAATGAAACCGTTAAAAATCATTGTAAGATAAGTTTTTTTTCCCATTCTTTTTCTTATATCTATGATTTGTGCACAAGTATCTCCATATTCTTTATCTTGAGGATAAAAAAGGCCCTCTTTTGCATGCAATATTATATCTAGCAAATAATAATTTAATTTATCAACGTGAATCTTACTTCTTTTGTTATGATAGTTTGGGAATACAGGCGTAAATGCCGCAAGCTTACTAAGCCTTTGATAATTACCTTTACATCCTTCTCCATATACCATAGGTGAACGGATAATGGCAATTTTAAAGTCTATATTTTTGAATTTTTGGATGTCGTCTTCAGCATACAATTTTGATCTTCCATATAATGATAAAGGCTTAGGAATAGTATCCTTGGTAATACATCCATTAATATCACCATATACTGCGACTGTACTCATGAATATAAACTGCTTGACATGGTTATCTTTCGCTTTACTGGCAATTGATACAGGTAAATTATGATTAATTTTTTCGTAGAGATCTTTCATTTTTTTATTTTCTTTTCTATGTACAATCGCAGATAAATGCAGCACCGTATCATATAAAGAAAAATCCACCTTCTCCCATGATCCATCTGCTGCACTTACCATATCTATCTCTATCAATTTTTCATTAAGTGAACCTACATATTCATAAAATTTCTTCCCTATGTAACTATTAGCTCCAATTACCAGTACTCTCTTCATAAAATTTCTTTACCTCACAAGTTCCTTCTCTGACGCCTTTATGCTTAAATACACAATAAAACGTTTTAAAGATACAGGATAAGTCAAATAGAAAACTCATCTTATTAATGTATTCACCGTCATATTCAGCTTTTATTGGTATCGGAAGCTCATCACGCCCATTAACCTGTGCCAAGCCAGTTAGCCCTGGTCTTATGGAATTAGCCCTATATTTATCCCTTTCTTCTATCAAATCATACTGATTCCAAAGTGCCGGCCTCGGACCTACAAATGACATGTCCCCTTTTAAGATATTTATTAACTGCGGCAATTCATCCAGGCTGCTTTTTCTAAGGAATTTACCAATTCCAGTTATGTATAGTTCCGGATTCTGTAATAAATGTGTTGGCACATCACCAGGAGTTGATGACTTCATAGTCCGAAATTTTAATATGTAGAACTCTTTTTTATTCCTTCCAATTCTTTTCTGCTTATATAATACAGGCCCTTTTGATGTTAATTTTACTAAAAGTGCTATCATAAGTAGAAGCCACGAAAATAACACAGTGGTAACAAATGCACCTACAAAATCTATAATCCGTTTAAAATACTTAATATACATAGGCCGTACTTACCATCCTTTTATAATAACTCAATTATAATTAATACCCCCAGAAATTACAAGCATTTTTGACTAATCTTTACTAAATGACTTAATATCTTAAGAAACTCTATATACTCTTGTAAATAATTAGTTCAAGTATTAAAATAGATACCATATTACATAACAAATAAGGAGTTTATAATGAAGTCGAATCTTTCTAACAAAGGGAACAATAAACATTATAAAAATGCTGGAACATCAAATACAGCTATTCAACTTTTTCCGATTATATTCATTATCGCTATTCTGCCTCTAATAATACGCTCTTATGAATATAATCCCAAATTAAACCAATACCCTTGGTTTAGTGATATTACTGAATATATGGATACTTTTTTGTATTATAAGCAAATCTTCTTTATAATAACTTGTACAATTATGCTTCTGGCAATAATATACAAGTTTTTCACTAATAACCGAAAGTTACAATTTTCTGCTATCCTATACCCTATGTTTATTTACGGATTGCTTGCATTTCTATCAACTTTATTTTCCAAGCATCCTTCCTATGGATTTAGCGGTTCCTTTGAGCAATTTGAGTCGGTTTTTGTGCTACTTGGTTATGTGATTGTTTTAGCTTACACTTTTCTTTATATTAAAACAGAAAACGATTTAAAAAAAATCAATCACTATTTTTTAATTGGTATCATAGTACTTGGCATACTTGGTCTATTTCAGGCATTTGGACATGACTTAATCAGAACAAATTTTATGAAGAAACTTTACATACCCAGTTCTGATTGGGGAAACCTAGACTCTATTACCTTCAATTTTCCATTAAAAACCGCTTTTCTTACATTATATAACCCAAATTATGTAGGTGTATATACCTCCTTTGTCATTCCTATTCTCATAAGTCTTCTGATTACGGAGAAAAATATAAAATACAGAATTACTTACGTATTTGCTCTACTATGTATGATAATTTCACTAATATCTTCTGGTTCTGCTGCAGGGTTACTCAGCTCCATAATTACCGTATTTGCTACAATTATTATATTCAGAAAAAAATTATTTAAACATAAAAAAATTGCGATTGGTATTACGCTTATATTATCCACTGCTGTATTATGTTTATTTTTCCTTAAATTTGATACTATAACATCAGCTGTTAACAGTAAATTTTCGTTAGTGAAATCTACATATAATATTTCTGACATTAAAACCGATAAAGATTTGGAGCTCACATATAAAGGGAATAAACTTTTATTAAATTATACTTTTGATAATTCACAGATTGACTTAACATTGAAGGATTCCAATAATAATACTCTTCCCTATCATACAGAGAGTATTTCATACCAGATGCAAATAGATGATGAACGCTATAAAAACATTACTATAACACCGGTTATGTACAATAATGTTTTATGTATGAATCTAATAATAGAAGGGAAGGATTGGGTATTTACAAACCAGACAGGTGATGGTACCTTCTATTATTTAAATACAAAAGGGAAATTTGATAAAATGGTAACTGCTGACTCTGCAATATTTACTGGCTATGAAAAGCTTATATCTGGAAGAGGCTATATCTGGTCCAGATCAATACCATTATTAAAAAATAACATCATTCTAGGTGGTGGTGCTGACAGTTTTGTATTCGAATTTCCACAGAATGATTACCTTAATTATTATAATTCAGGTTTTGAAGGGCAGACTTTGACAAAGCCTCATAGCTTATACTTACAGGTAGGAATACAGACAGGACTATTATCCCTTATCGCAATGCTTGTATTTTACATTATGTACTTTATATCAAGTATTCGTTTATACCTCAAATGTAATTTTGATTCCTATTGGGAAAAGACCGGTGCTGCCTATTTCCTTGGTAGTATTTCTTATATGATTGTTTGTATTTCAAATGATTCTACTGTTACAGTAGCTCCCGTTTTCTGGACTATTATAGGTATCGGAGTGGCCATCAACTATAAATTATCAAAAGGCTCCGTATAGGTGCGGAAATTAAACTGGTGTGAAAACCCATATTCATTAATTTATACTCATAACAAAATCCCGCTGTTGTATCCAGCGGGATTTTTTATATCGAATAGAATTTATATAAAATTAACTTATAAGAATTTGATTTTTCCGCACGATTATATAAAATCCCTGTTCACAGTTAGTGCGAGATTCTGAGAATGAAATCTCCAAAGTAGATTTGGTTATTTGCCTTATCTACTTTGGAGATATCATATCCGAATCCCTCCCCATTTACATTAACTATTCCTATCAATTCTGTTTAGCTTAAGCAACCACTAACTCGTCTTTTCCTCATATATCTTACTTACATCCCCAATATCTCCGGATGCTATAATCTCTCCCTTTTCCAAAAGTATTGCCTTATTGCATATCTTCTGAACCTGGGCCAAAGAATGTGATACAAAAAGTACAGTAACTCCCTTATCAAACATAGATTGAATCTTTTTCTCACATTTCTTCTTAAACTTAGCATCTCCAACTGATAAAACTTCATCCAATATCAGTACATCAGGTTCTACGATAGTTGCTATAGCAAAGCCTAATCTGGATTTCATACCGGAGGAATAATTCTTAAGGGGTACATCGATAAATTTACCAAGCTCGGAAAATTCTATTATTTCATTATATTTCTCAGCTATAAAATCCCTTGGATATCCCAGAACCGCACCATAAAGATAGATATTCTCCGCACCGGTGTATTCCGGCTCAAATCCTGCTCCTAATTCCAGCAAAGGGGCAATCTTACCCTTTACAGTAAGAGTGCCTTCTGTGGGCTTTAACACACCGGCAATAATCTTAAGGAGTGTACTCTTTCCTGCTCCGTTCAAACCAAGTATCCCCAGACGGTCTCCTTTTTCAACCGTCAGGTTGATATCCCTCAGTGCCCAGAACTCTGTATACTTTAATTGACGCTTTACAAACTTAATAAAATATTCTTTCAGGTTATCTACCTTCTGAGAAGCCAGATTAAACCGCATACTTACATTATTAACTTCTACTGCTGTTTTCATGTCGAACTCCTTTCCAGATATTATACATGCAATATGAACTCATCCTGTTTCTTATAGAAGATAATTAATCCGAAAATTAAAAATCCAATACTGAATAAAGCGGATAATTTCAATGCTCTCATATCCAAAGGCTGACCAAAAATAGCATTTCGGAAGTTAACAATTACGTTATAGAGAGGATTAATTTCTAACAGCCAGCCATATCCGTTCTCAATAATTCTTTCTACCGGATAAAAGATAGCTGATGTGTACATGATTAACATTAATGCTACGGACCAAATATATTCCAGATCTCTGAAAAATACTGAAAATGTGGCAAGAATCAATCCGATTCCATAACACATTACTGGCAGCATTATTAAAGGTATAATTGCCTCAAACAGATAAAGCGTGGGTCTGACATTGAGTACAATTCCTACTCCAACCAGTACGATCAAGGATATCAGGAAAGTAATGTAGTCACTTAATACACTGGAAAGCGGATACATATACTTTGGTACATATACTTTCTTAATCATGCTGCTATGGGAGCGGATCGATTTCATGGATACTTTTGTACTATTGGAAAAGAACGAATACATTAACCTTCCTGAAAGTATGTAGATAGGAAAGGTCGGGTCACTACTTCTGTGCAACAAGCTGCCGAATACAATAGTAAGTACTATCATAGTCAGTAATGGCTCAATTAATGTCCACAAAATTCCCAGGTAGGAATGTCTGTATTTTAAGGTTACTCCCTTTTTTACCAGTTCACCTAATAAAAAACGATATTTTTTAAAATTACTAAAATGTTTTTTCAAATTAACACCTTGGCCTTTCGTAGAAAGTACTTACAGAATTTAATAAAGCTGCATAAGCAGTCGTACCTATTATTGTTTTAAATCATTACAGCTTTCCAACAACTGCTCAATAGGCTCTTTATCCAGCCTTCCAAAAAACTCCATGCGTTCCGGTTTATATGGATTGGGTTTCTTATGATTCTTACGGAAGGCGTCTCTGATATTGCTTTCCTTAAAGCGGAAATTGTCTTTTATTCCATTCCAGAGAGCTTCGCCTCTCTCGTTATTTACAAGTAAAAGGCTTGCTCCTTTATTATCATACATGGATGGATCAATATCTTTTATTCCCCAGAAATCTCCCATGGTTATATCCCCGACACGGTTTTTGTGGGTAAAACCGCACTTGCTGCAGCAAGGTCTGGAAATATAATCTTTGGTAAACGACCGATAGTAATCATTTTTTCTGGTATTCACTGTTATGGATTTGCCGCTGGCAAATTCAATAACCATACTGGCATCGGTGCTCAGCCAGCCTTTGCTCTTATTACGAAACTGCAAATTCGTAACCTTTGAACCGTGCTTCTTATTCAGGTAATCGATATATTGACGATATACCTTCGGAGACGGTGATGCATGGCATAAGATTTCACTGATAAACAAATTTTCATAGTCCTTCTTAAGATAGGAACGAAGACCGGCACATTCACAGGGGAGGCCCGAGTACAGAACTGTCCTTCCTTCTGCTAAAAGTTTTTTTATCTTAGGAAACATGCCTTCGAAATCACTCTTAACATATTTTGAACCTAAGAATGGTTTAACATCCTCCATGGTATATGCAATATCAGATATGGCATTCATATCTTCATCATATCTGACACCAACAACTGCACCTTTCTTTTCTTCTATTACATATCTGGCTGCTTCCGGAAATATAGCCCCTGAAGACGAACCAAGGCGCACCTCTTCCTCCTTGTTTATTGCACAATAAACCTTAGGAAAGGACTTTTCATAGGAAATAATATGCTCATGTTTACGGATACAAGCTCTACTGCATGCACCGCAGTTAATGCATTTTTCATCTGCTACCGGATACATAAATCCTTCCTTGTCCGGCACCATTGTAATAGCACCAACAGGACAAATTTCTTTGCAGGCTCTGCAGCCATAACAGTCCATCTTACTAATGTCGGTAGGACATTGTACTTTTGTCTGGATGTTATTGTTATTCAGTGCATCAATTAAAAATGAAAGTGAGAATTCTCTTAATTCCAATATTCTTTTCCTTAGCTTCTCCGGTTCCAGAATCTTAAATTGTTCAAAATCCTTAAATTCTTCCTTGCTGTAAAGCAAGTGAGAATCTAATTCCAGGGATGCAAGCAAGTCTACTGTTCTGCTTCCGGTATTTGAATGAAGCATGGAAACAAATGGTGTTTCGTAGATAATGGAAAACACCGTGCCATGAAAGGAATTTGTTATAACATATTCCGCATTTTCGATTAAACCGAGAAAATCTCCCGGTGCACTGGTATAACAACTGCCTATTTCATTTCTAAACAGTTTACCCGGTCTTCTCTGTATGATGGGAAGTCCGGTTGCAGTAGATACTCTATTGGCGAAAGCAATTACCTCAGGATTATGTTCCATCATATAAACAAAAATATACTTTTCCTTCATAGAAGGAACTGTTTTTATGACCTCATAATCTTCTTTTGGCAATAGAAGGGTAGGATCCAATACAACATCCACCGGTCGGCCGGCAAGCTCTTTCACCGCTTTCACCGCACTCTTCTCTCTTACCGATATTGAGGTAAAGCTTTTTAAGCTATTACGAATCCTATCATGATAGATAGGAAGAAGATAATCTTTTCCTATACTGGCTGCATAGGATATTTTTATCTTTCCAGAATTAACAAAATCTAAAAAGTAGGCTGGATCAAAACCGCCTATATGCTCGCTATTCCATACCTGATCACTGCCTACAATGTAAGCATCCAGATCTAATGATGCATCCGCAAGCTCCTGATAATCTGTATAATCTCCAACCAAATCAAATTGTTTTTGGATAAAATGCGTGTAATTCTTAAATCTTTGCAGACTTCTGGGATTGTCATGCTTAAGCTTTAATTCTGCAAGCCTCTTCCTGATACCTTCCTTTCCCTTTAAAGGATTATATAAATCATCAATAATAGGGGGATGATAATTAACCACGTATGCATCTATATGATTATTTTTAAGCACCCTTTGTAAAGCCCATGTCTGAAGACTTGCTCCAAAATTATGGGCGCTGTGAAATGTAATGACACCAGCCTTCACTATTTTGCCTCCTTTAGCAGCATTTCAAGATGAATTGGTGATTCCTCTGATACTATAACATTTACTTTATTTCTCAATTCTTCCACGCTTTTAAGTTTATTCATGGAAGACGGAATAACAACTGTTGTGTAATTGCCCAGGTGTTTTAGAGCATACTCCACGTTTTTGCGGTACTTCTTATTTTTCTGATATTTCAATTCGTCAAAATCAGAAAAATAATATATCTTCCTGTTAGCAAGAAGTTCAAACTGATGAAGCAATAGCAAATCCATACCGGAATAATTAATTACCGTATCAAAGCTGATATTCCCATAATTCTTGAGATTCTCTCTCTTAACCAAGCTTGCTAATTTTCTTCTTGTAAATTTTGTTTCAATCCCAAATCTGAAAGTCATTGCAAAGGCTGCATATTCCAGGAAAGTATTATTCCTTCCTGTTGACAAAGGAATATATCCGATGTTTTTATGAAGCAGGGATAAGTTTCTGGAGTGCTTCTTTAACGCACCGGCTTTGAAATTTAAATAAATATGACTGTTTTCATCCTTATGCTTGTTAAGGTCATTTATGAACTGCAGATTTTCTCTTGTATCACGCAGGTTTTTTATATTTATCAGAGTATTTGTTCTTTTGTTTTTTGAATAATCTTCCGTTAAAAGTCCTGATTCCTGATTTAAAAACATGGTATCGCATACCTTTTTGGCACAATCAGCTGAATCCAGACTGCAGAATCTTTCGTAAAACTTAGGATACTCATGCTCTTCCTTATTGATTTCCTTTACAAGCTCTTTCACTGTATCGACCTTTGGTAAATCCATCTCATCTAGACCGATATAGATTCCTCTGTCACCTAAATATTCTTCCCTGTCATAGGTAAACAGGATAATCTTCTTACCCGAAACCGCATAGTCGAACATAATGCTGGAATAATCGGTAATCAGCATATCACTGGCATTTAAGAAGTCATAGCTCTCATAAGCCCCGGGAAATTCCCTTACATGAAGAAGCTCTCTATAGTTAATTTCATTTTTTACAAATGGATGCAGCTTAACATACAATATCTGATTCGGTTTTAACTTCCGGTCAAGATAAGCCAGGTAGCCAAATATCTTAGAAACCTGTTCTTTATTTTGCTTCTTGTGTAAAAGTCCTCTCCAGGTGGGCATATACACAATAACCTGTTTATCTGTTAAAAAGCATTCTTTTCGTATCTGTTCCCTTCTCTCTGTACGATAAAAGCTTGAATTTCTGGGATATCCCGATAAGAGTACTTTTCCCTTATATGCTTCTTCCAGCATGTAATCTTCAAAGAAGACATTCTTTGAAAATTCGTTCTGATACAAAAGATAATCTGCTATATAAAAATTTCTCTGGACATTACCAAGACCGTACTCACGGTCTTGTACTATTCTACCCATGGCTTTTAACGGCGTACCATGCCAGGTATTCAAATATACCTGCTCCGGCCTCTTGATATAATAAGGCGGAAAACTGGTATCTGTTATTAAATATTTTGCCGAAGCCAGTGCCCTTAAATATTCATCTGAGTGAAGCTCTATAAACTTCACATAGTTGATGCCATAGTTATAAAGCAGCTCCTCATAAGTATCAAACAGCTCCTTCTTAAGAACAAGATTAATACAATAATCCCTATATGCTCCGTGCTTGCATTCATATATCATATTAAAGATATTGCCCGCCAGGTCCTCGCCATGCTTGGACTCAAATAAAATATACTTTTCCCTGACAGGAAGCTTTTCAAAATACTTCGTATAGCGCATATCAGCAGGCAGGTGGAATAATTTATAGATTTTAAGCTTTTTAATTTTATTTTTAATAAAGGTAATCTTTTTACGGCTTTTCTTAAATTTTGTCCACTTTTTTTGGAGGTTATGCCATTTGTCCTTGATTTTTTGAAGAATTCTTACTAGTCTGCCTGGCAAACGATCTCTCAGCGAAACATATCGGATAGCTTTTTTTCTGTCAACATAATGCTTCAGATGCTTCTTTAATGACTGAGAAGCAGTGTATTTAAGATAATGATTTCCCGGCCATTCAGGTATTTCCCTGTCCAGAAAATCCTGTGTAGCATTTATAATATCTATTTTTAAAGGCAGCTGCCCCTTTTTTTCATCAGAATAAAAAGACTCATAACGGTAAAAAAAATGCCTTATACAGACATATTCCAATTCTTCTCTAAAGGTATCATAGAGTTTATGCTCCTTCATAAATTGAAACAACAACCCAAAGGATTTCACAATGTCTTTTGTTGCTTCGGAAAAACTATTCAGAAACCCGACCTGCGTTGTCTTTCTATAATTATATAGGGGTTCAGGAACA
The DNA here is from genome assembly GCF_900142215.1 of Anaerocolumna jejuensis DSM 15929. GTDB lineage: Bacteria > Bacillota > Clostridia > Lachnospirales > Lachnospiraceae > Anaerocolumna > Anaerocolumna jejuensis. The sequence goes on from NZ_FRAC01000015.1 coordinate 106,459, forward strand.
ACACCAATGCTTTCTGCAATTGCCATTACTTCAAAAGCAAGTACAAGATCCTCAAATCGGATACCTTCCGGAAATCTTATATCCTTTAACAGTTCTCTCTTAAATAGCTTGTCCCAGGGGAAAGGCGATGCATGCACCAGCTCAAATTTCCTCTCGGACATTTTATAATTCTGATTCATATAGAAGACCTTCATCTCTTTTTTCTGAAGCTCTTCCTTTCCTGGAACCTCATAAACATTATACCTGGCACACAGAACCAAATCATTGTTATCTGTAATTGCTTTGGTATAAAGCTTTTCTGCCATATCAAGCTCTATAAAATCATCACTGTCTACGAACATAATATATTCGCCGACCGCTCTGTCTAATCCATAATTACGGGCATGACTTACACCCCTGTTTTCCGTAGTGAATACTCGCACTTTAACGGGATACTTCTTTTCATATTTTTCTAAAATCTTGATGCTGTTATCAGGGCTGCCGTCATTGACCACTATAACCTCAATGTCCTCTAAGCTCTGATGGACCAGACTTTCCATACAAACTGTAAGGTATTTCTCTACATTGTAAACAGGTACAATGATGCTTACCTTAACTTCATTCATTTCTAAACTCCTCCTAAGGGTCTAATTGCCACTAAATTGGATTTTATCATAGAAAATGGGAGAATGCAATAATTATTAAGGATTCTTAAGGAACTGGCTGATATGATAATGTATAAAAAAAGAACCAGAGAAGCCTGGACTTCTCTGATTCTTTTATTATATCAAAATCAATTAAGCACTAAAATTTTAGTGTTCAATTGTAACACCACTAGTACCGAGTGTTACTTTTACAGGTACCTGGAATGATCCCTTAGTGCCTGTAACTGTTACATAAACATAAACGCTTCTTACGAAGGTATAATTTGTGCCTGAACTAGCCGTTACAGTTGCATCCTTATCAATAGTTTGGAATATAGGACTTGTAATTTCATTACCTTCATAGTAGAACTTAAATGCCTCTGAAATAGCATTAGCAACGCTAGAAGTGCCAGTTACTTTTGTCTTAACCTGTGTTGCAGTTACTGATGACTGAGTATCTTTGATTACAAAGCCAGTATTCATTTCTTGAGTTACACCTTTGTTATCTACGTATTTAATATTTACAGAATAACCATCAGCTACAGCCTTAGTTACTGTACTACCACTTACGCTTAATGCGGAATAGCTAACAGCAGTAGTGTTCTTTAAAGAACTTCCACTAGCAACTTCTGTTGTGCCTTTTTTAATTGAGTATGATGTAATATCAGCGTATCCATCAACAACACCACCTTTAAGCATAGCAACCTTAGCTACAAAATCCTTAGGAGTTGTAGAATTTCCAGTGAATACTGTATCAATTGTATCAGCACTCTTATCTAACTGATAACTAACTGTAGCACTTGTGCTATTATCAGGTGCAACGACATTAACTGTGATAGTTCTGAATGCATTGCCATAAACAATCTTATACTGATATGTTCCTTTTGTAGCGCCAACAGCTGTAATTGTGATATCTCCATCAGCACTAGGTACTACACTAGGCTGAACTACGCCGGAAGCAATACTAGTTAATAATGTCTTTGTAGGTGCAGAAGTATAATCCATATCTTCACCATACTGATCCTTTAATGTGGTTGTTATAACTTTTGTATCTGTAATATTGCTGGAATTAGATACTGTTACAGAATCTTTATCAAGTATCATATTAGTTGCTTTTCTTTCGCCAACAACTGTTACAGCAAGAGACCAAACAACATTACCATTCTTATCTTTTACTAATACATAAGCAGAACCTACAGACACAGCATTAATTCTAGCAGCAAGTTCAGAACTATGATCAGAAACAATAAGTACATTGCTATTGGATGATGAGAATGTATAGTCACCATATTTTGCATAGCTATCATCTGTCTTGGTTACTCTAAACCATAATGTACTTGATTCACCAACAGCAATACTTGTTTTACTTGTATATTTGTTCCAGTTAGGTTTGTTAGCACCAATTGTGTATTCAGTTTTGGAAACACCAGCAGCAACTTTATCAACAGCTGTAATTGTAAGCTCAGCTTTGATTGCTCCTGTTTCCTGACCTGTTGTATTATCCCACTTGTAAGTATGATAAATAGCAGTAGCTTTTGCAGTATCACCAATATTGAAAAGAGTTAATTTACTTCCGCTTGTATAGCCTTTGTTATCAGAGATGCTAAACTCAAGCTTTGAATCAGTTACACTTCCAAGAGCATATGAGTTAATTACAATACCTTTAGAATCTACAGTATTAACCTTAATCTCTGTTTCTGTATTGGCGGCTACAGTTGCAGGTGTAATAGCAAGACTTGCAACAACACCATCAGTTGCTGTAAACTGAACAGATTTTTTGTTATAAGTTACTGTATATGTCTTTCCATCTGACATATTAGAAAATGTAGTTAACTTAACAACACCAGTACCATCAGCCTTAGCTTCTTTAACAGCTATAACCTGCTTTGTTGCATCATTTACAATACTGAAATCACTTGCTGTAACTTTTCCACTTTCAATATTTGTATTAAATGTAGCAGCAAGTTCTGTAGAAGAATTCTGCTTAACGCTTGCAAGACCAACAGGAACTGTTACTTTAACAGTATCTGTTACATTCCACTGGCTTGTGTTAGGAGCTGTAGAAGCAGCTTTAGCATAAGCAGTAATTGTCGCTTCACCAGCACCAATTGCTGTTACAACACCAGTCTTAACATCAACTGTAGCGATTTTTTCATCGCTTGAATAGTATCTTACAGCATCTGTTGAATTAGAAGGTGTTACAGTTGCTTTGATAGTTTTTGTCTCACCAGAATTTAATGTAAAGTCATCACCAGCTGCAACGGCTGTAGCACGTTTTCTGATTGTAACTTTCTGAGTAAATGCTGTTGTCTTACCTTTTTTGTTCTTAGCAGCAACCTTAACAGTTACTACTCCGGGAGCTTTCGCTACCACATAACCTGTCTTAGCACCGATAGTAGCTTTTTTACTATCACTAATTGTCCAGGTGTATTTTGTTCCAGCGTATGTTTTGCTAAGGTCGAAGTTTACAGCACTCTTGCCATAAGAAACCTTGTCAACATAAAGAACCGCTGTTGCTTTGCTTGAACCCTTGTCTACGATCTTAGCAACAGTTGCTGCGGAAGCACTTAATGGACTAGGGCTAACGCTTGCTACTACTAACGCAAGAGCAAGAGCAGAAGCTAATTTCTTTTTAAAGAAATTTTTCTTCATATTCTTTCTTCCTCCTTAAAATATAGGTTTGGCTTGGTATTATATTTTTTCAATATAATCATTCCAATAACAAGTAGATTATAACAATAATCAAATAAAAGGTCAAGTCCTTTTATCTATAATTTTACTGTTTAACAGCCTCATAAATTAAGCTTAAAAACTGGACTTTGCCTTATTTTTGACACATTCAGGCTCATTTGTCCTATAGCCTGTTCTGTCAAAAACATGGAAGCTCTTTCCATCTTAAGCATTTGGCTGCTTTCCATTTCTTGTTATACCTTTATGGACGATTATATCAAAGTTAGGACCAAAAACTTTTCCAAAGCTTTATGATTCCTGAACTCTAGGTATATAATGCACTTTGTTTATGTCAATTTTATGTCAGGCATTTGTCACAAACGGCTTTTTTTCAAGACATTTTAAGTACTTTTCAGTCTGTTGTAAACAGATAGAGAGCTGCGGTATCCGTAATGAACTCCGCAGCTCTCTGTCTGTTTATAGCTATTTTTATTATATTCAAATCATCCTTATAACCTTTTCTACTTTACTTATTAATATTATTTTTTTGAATTTATGTTTTGTTACTGTTGCTTTTTAATCTGTTGCTTTTTAAACGTACTTTTTGATCTGTTACCTTGGGTTGGATTTGTCGCTCATTAATTTGCTACTTTTTAATCTGTTTCTTTTTAATCTACTTCTTTTTGATCTGATTCTTTTTGACATGTTACCTTTTGTTCTGTTTCTTATTCTCTATTTCTTATGCTTTATATTTAAGTTCCTTCACCAGCATTACCTTTCACCTTACTTTTCTCTATTATTTATTTTATAGGATATATTCTCTTTCACTTCTTTTTTATTAAAACTCTCTATATCCTGCTACCTGCTGAAATAACTATTATCAATTTTTCAGCTTATTTTAATATCTCTTCTACAACCAACTGCATTTCATCTTTTTTACATACTCTGTCATGAAGCACCTCGGCTCTTCTAATTTCCTCAATTGCTGCCGGTACCGGAACCCTTGATATCCTGCTTAACTCATCTACCAGTTCAAAATCTTCCATACTGCCGTATTTTGAGTCAACTGCTTCCATAACACTTCTGGTGAATTTATACGGGCTTGCTGTTGAAGCTATGATTGCCTTGCTCTCATCTTTGCTTTCTTCCTTATACCTAACATAAACAGAAGCACCTACTGCTGTATGGGTATCGATTATATAACCTGTTCCTTCATATACTTTTCGGATGGCTTCTGCTGTCTGGCTTTCGCTGGCATAGCCTCCCAGTATACCTGACATATTGTCTTTCATTTCTTTTGTTATCTCATACTCTCCCTCTTTGGCTAAAGAATTCATAAGAGAAAGGGTCTTGTCGCTGTCTTTTCCTGATGCTAAGTACAGCAGCCTTTCCAGATTACTGGAGATTAATATATCCATGGAAGGCGAGGAAGTAAGTATAAATTCTCTCTTACGGTCATAAACTCCTGTTTCCAGGAAATCGAACAGCACTTTGTTTTCATTGGAAGCGCAGATAAGCTTACCAAGGGGCAGTCCCATCTGTTTTGCAAAATAGGCAGCAAGGATGTTTCCAAAATTACCCGTTGGTACTGCGACATTTATCTTCTCACCTTCGGAGATTACACCCTTTCTTAACAGGTTGCCATAAGCATAGATGTAATATACGATCTGAGGCACCAGCCGTCCGACGTTAATGGAATTCGCGGAGGAGAATACATAGCCTTTTGCTTTTAAGTCTTCTGCCAGCTTTTTGTTGTTGAACATAGCTTTGACACCGTTCTGGGCATCGTCAAAATTGCCATCGATTCCGATAACATAGGTATTGCTTCCCTTTTGGGTTACCATTTGTTTTTCCTGAATGGGACTTACACCGTCTTTCGGGTAAAATACAATAATTTTGGTTCCCTTTACATCTGCAAAGCCGGCAAGTGCCGCTTTCCCTGTATCTCCTGAGGTTGCTGTCAAAATAACGATTTCATCGGTTACATTGTTCTTTCTCGCCGCTGTTGTCAGCAGATGGGGCAATATGGATAATGCCATATCTTTAAACGCGATTGTGGAGCCATGAAACAATTCAAGATAATAGAGTCCTCCGGCTTCTTTTACAGGAGCTATCTCTTTCGTATCAAATTTTTCATCATAAGCATTGTTTATGCAGCTTTTCAATTCTTCTTCCGTGAAGTCGGTAAAATACAGCTTCATGACCTCGTAAGCTGTCTGCTGGTAGGTAAGTGTGCTTAATTCCTTTAAGGTAACTTCCAGTTTCGGAATGCTCTCAGGAACATAGAGTCCTCCATCCTCTGCCAGCCCCTTTAATATTGCCTGGGATGCGGTTATGGGTGCGGTATGGCTGCGAGTGCTTTGATATAAAAGATTCATGCTGTCTCCTTTCGTAATTAACAAATCTCTGCTTTATATTCCTGTATATACTGTTGAAAAAGGATTTTCCCAACTATTGTTGATCATTAGATCATTACATCCATGCATTACTGATATGAGTTATTTATATGAACTGCTAATACAAGTGATGCGTCCTTCTGCATCGCTGATGAAAGAAACGGCCTTAGCCGATTTTCGTTGTATTATAACATGTTTCCTACTGATGCACAATACCTTACTAAAGTGAAATTCAAATCAAAAAGGATGTTTTGAGATAATTACCTTTCATTATCTCAAAACATCCTTTTTGATTTTTGATATTACCTGAAGAATTCATGCCCGCCGTATTTAAAAAGGAATTTTAAATGACGGTCAAACCAACTCATACTGTTTTTGTCAGCTCTTATTCTTGCCGAAAAATACAGTGCTCCCTGGGAATAATCTTCTCCTTCAAGTACTCGCCCAACGGCTTTTTTGGTACTCTCCGATACTTTTACGGAAAAATATCTTCCATCCTTTATCGGGGAAAACTGATAGGTATTACCGCTTCTTTGAAAGACCACGTTTTTTACCGTATCAGGGAAATCCTTATTTTTAACTCTGTTTAGGATCACATTCGCAACCAGCATCTTGCCCTTCACATCTTCTCCGGTTGCTTCAGCTTCTACGATTCTTTGAAGAACTCCCATATCTTCATTGCTCAGCTTTACTTTAGACGCTGTTTTTCTGACAGCGTTTTTTGCTTCTTTTCTGACTGTCTTTCTTACTTCTTTAGAGGCCGTTTTTTTAGAAGTTTTCTCAAGTTTTTTGATTTCTTTTTTTTCTTTGGCTGAACTACTATCAACCTTACTTTTTGCAGCTGCCTGTACTGCTTCTTCTACTGTTGAGCTTTTCTTTGCTGATCTACTTTTATTATCTTCTATGTTTTCTTTTACCGCCTGGTTGGTTCCTGTATTGGTATTCTTGTCTGTTAATAAGCTCAAACTTATTGTTTTTTCTTTTACGATAGGGCCAGTACTAATTTCCAGGCTTTTTTCCAGCGCTGACCTTGCCTCTGTTTTTAATTTTTCTTCTGCTGTTTTTGAATCGTTTATTGCTGTTATTGCTGCGTTACTTAGTTTGAAGGGAATATAAGGATTTACATACTGGATACCATAAGCCTCAAAACCGCTATCCGGAATTACCCGTTGGATAGCTTGTATCGCTGTTTCTTCCCCTATCCCGTTACCTTTTCCTTCCAGGTTTCCTGAAGTATATACAGGAGCCTTCTGCAGGGAGGAATGTTCGTAGATAGTATCCGGACTTAATACTAAAAAGCCTGCAACCGCCGTATATAAAATGGCTGCCACAATTGCTGTTTTATTATTTCCGGCTGCGGGTATTGCTGCCTTCACCGGTTTTAAAGCCCTTTGAAGAAACGAGTGTATTTTTAGCATATATACATCCTCTTTTCTTTCTTGATCTTACTCCAATAAAATATCACCTTTGTTATTCTATTGTCATAATAGTCTATGGACTATCAAACTGCTTAAAAGAACTACAGGCATTCTTTCTCTTAAGAGCTTCTCATGCATTATATCATTTAACCTTTTACTGTCAATAACTCTATGCGAACTTTGGATGATACGCCAAATAATTTTGGAATTTTTTTCCTGCAAATGGCTTTATGCATAATTTATACCTCTTTTAAGCTTTAGATTTTTGTTGATTACATACAAACAAATTTTAACTAAATGTTAAGGAGTTATTAAATATTTTGTACCATTTTTTGAGATTTATACATGTCAACACCATTTTTTTGCCCGTATTTTTTAAAACCCCTTGATTTTTATTGATTTATCCCCATTTATATTATTACATATCTATTACACCATGTAATAATTATGTAACATAATATTTTTTCATATTAACGGAGCTTTACTTCTATTCAGAGCCTTTTGCAGTTTTTTTCCATTTTATCCTACTCATTTTATTTTCTATATAAATAGAACATATATACGTCTGAAAGGAAGCCTCCCTAAAACAGTTATTCCCTTACCTATGTCTTATTGAATTTATCTGTTATTTCTTATAAAATAGAAGCAAATAAATCCGAAACTGACTGAGAGGTGAATTCCTTGCTTTCTTATCCTGGTGTTACCATGGCATACAAAAAAAATGGTGAGTGCTATTACCGTGCCGGTATTACTTATCAAAACAAGCATATAAGTCTTGGGAGCTACACAACCGCCCTTCAGGGTAACCGTGCTTACGAAGCCGCCCTTTTCGCTCTGAGAGAAAACCAATATACACTTATGGATTATACGGAAGATATGGCACTGGACTTTGAGAAGTGGGTTATTCTTATGAATTTCAGAGATAATGGAATCTATATTAAGAATCCTATTTATTTAAGAACGAATTACTTCATATATTATATAAGTAGAGATACTTATTTTATATTTGACACGGACGATCTGTTTTATTATGGGCACCATAAAATTATGATAAGGGGCGGACACCTTTTCGTTTCCGATTACGGGATGCAGGTAAATATTCTCTCCCGTTATGGGATTAAGAATTATGCGGTAGCCGGAAGAGATTACCGTTTTATTAACGGAAATGAAAAAGACCTTCGTTATAGCAATATTGAGGTAATTAACCGGTACCACGGTGTTTTCACCACCATACATAAGTCCCTTCCCTGCTATACTGCTAAAATACATATTGAAGGCGACTACCTTGTAGGCCGTTATCCCAGCGAAAAAGAGGCTGCTGTCGCTTACAATAAGGCTGCCGATCTATTAATAAGAAGTGGTTTTAAAAAGAATTTCCCCGTCAATTACATTGGTGACGTGGATGAGATTGAATATGCCAAGCTTTATCACAATCTGAGAATTTCCAAAAGTATCCGAAGATTTGCAGAAAATTTACTGCTAAAATCCGAAAAAGAAAGAAATTAAAAAATTTTTTAAAAAAAGACTACCTTTTTTTATTTTATATGTTATAATAAACACATATTATTCTTCTTCCATTTTCATATTCCAGAAAATTGCCATCGCTTCTTTGCTTTTAAGAAGCCGATGGCTATTTTATTTTTCTAATTTATCTTATTATTTTTAAATTTTCCTTTATTACCCTTAAGAGGATTTAATATTCTGGCTGACAATAGCAGCAGGAGTATGGAAATTGCTATCTGGATTCCGGCACTTAACAAAAACCAGTGCTCATTTAACCCAGGAGAGAGATTTCCAAACCTTCCATACATATCTGCCAGTGACCGTCCTGTTCCGGCCTGCCCTTTTAAGATGGACAGGAAGGTCGCAATGGGATTGACAAATAACAGCAGCATCCAATTCCCGATGTCTGCCTGCATAACTGCTGTTGCATCTGCTGCCATATGGTCTAAATGCATCTGGGTAAGAAAATGTATCCCCCAGACCCCTCCAAAGGTTCCAAGGCTGAGCAGTAATACCGTTCCATAGGCCGCTACCGTGGCAGAAGTCGACTTCTTTAACAATACCGAAAAAAATATTCCAATACTCCCCAGGTAAATGGCAGTTTCCAGAATCAGCACCATGAACTCTCCCAAGTCCCTCAAGGTTATTCCACCAATAGAAAATACAAGTGCAATTACCGGAAGGCTTGAAAATGCCAGGATTAGCATCATACTGATAGAAGCCAGCAGCTTTCCTCTGATAATGGAACCTGATGTCAATCGGGTGGTAAGAAGAATTTCAAGGGTCTGTCTCTCCTTCTCTCCTGATATGGCTCCTGCAGTCACAGCAGGCACCACTAACATAAGAAGAAAAAATTCTACCCCGGTTATTATGGAATAAATCTCAAGGATAGCCGAATATTGCACGTTTTTACCAAGGTTCTGCTGATATTCAAAGGTTAAATACAGCGCAAAAAGCCCGAAAAGTGAGAGCAGTCCATTGAAGGCAAAGATTATAATATAGGTTCTTAAACTCCGTGCAGTTGTCCGCAATTCCTTTTGATACACCGGATTAAAATGAAGCATATTATGTCTCCTCCTCATGGGTTATTTGCAGAAACAAGGTCTCCAGGCTGCTCTCTTCCCTGGTAAAGGAAGATATTAATCCGCCTCCCTGGATAATGGAGCTTAAAAGGGAAGCCTCCTCTTCTTCATTTCCTGAAAACAGCAGTGTAACCACATTATCCAGTATTGTAATCTTTCTCGTATAAGGATTTTCTTTTATTATCCTTATGGTCGCTTCCTGATTATCTACCATTTTAAGTACGATTGGCCTTGCATTTCCTCTGGCTGAGGTTATTTCCTCCATGGAGCCCGAAATGACTAATCTTCCTTTTTCAATAACTCCTGCATGGGTACATATCTGAACCAGCTCCGGAAGGATGTGGGAGCTTATAAGTATCGTCATCCCTTCATTGCTGAGCCTCTTTAGAATGTCCTTCATGACTACTCTTGCTCTTGGATCAAGGCCGGAAGCCGGCTCATCCAGTATTAAGAGCTTGGGTCCATGTACCAGACATCTTGCAAGGCACAGTCTCTGCTTCATTCCTCTGGAAAGACTGTCCACATAACTGTCGTAATGCTCCTTTAGCTGAACCGCCTCCAAAAGCTCCATGCAAACTTTTCTTGCTTCTTTTCCGTTAATGCCGTAGATGGACGCATAGAATTCCATGTATTCTATTGCCTTTAGATTATCATACACCCCGAAAAAATCCGGCATGTAGCCGATTTTCTTTTTTAATTCCTTATTATTGTTCAGCGCATCAATCCCATCTATCCAGACTTCTCCGGAATCTGCCTTCAGCAGTCCGGCACAGATTTTCATGGTTGTGGTTTTTCCTGCACCGTTCGGCCCCACAAAGCCGTATATTTCATGTTCCTTAATATTAAGGTCAAGATTATCAAGAGCTGTATGCTTGCCGAATTTTTTGTTCAGTTTATTGATTTTCAGCACTTTATTTCGCCTCCTTCCAGTAGGATATATGGGGAAGCACCACCTGGTAATTCTGTATGGCTGCTTCCTGACGGAAACGTACGGTTAATGTGTTATTCTCTGTTAAATATTTCGAAGCATCTATTTTAATATCATAATTATCGGTAAAGACTTCTTCATATTTGCCGGTATTTACATTTAAGAAATACACTGTCCCGTTAAAGTTCTGGGTATATTTGCTGCTTTCTTTTAAATTCTGGGTTTTTAAAAAGGTAAAGTTTTTTATCTTATCTTCCTCCGGGAACTGATAGGTTAAAAGTAAGCTATCGTTTACCATATAACGGCTGGTATAATAGCTTCCCATATTACTGCCTTCCAACTGGATATAAGGGTCAATGCTGGATTCAAATTCTTCTTTCCCCAGCTTTTTATTTACACTGACTGGTACCTTTACGATTTCCGTTCCCTTAACCTGCATCAGGGAGGCAATCTGGGCCAGGAAATCATCTCCTTCCCCTGTTCCGGTTTGGATATCCGTTTTCTTATATCCGATAAGACAATCTGTAAAATTCCCCTGTATATAATTATTTTCTATCAGACTGGTAACCAGCTGATTCAGACGGGAATTCTCATTATGGTCCTTTCCTTCTTCCGGCAGTCCCGTCAGATTTTTTATCAGTGAGTTATTGAACAGGTCATCAACTGAATTCAGATAGCTGCCATTAGCTTTTTGTAAGGTTATTGTCTGCCCCTTCTTTATCTCCCCGATAGCTATCAAATGTTCGTCACAAAACAGGATTGCATTGCTTATATCATAATTAAAATTATTCTTGATGGTTCCGCTTATGCCATCGCCTGTATGGCTTAAATCACTAATAAGCCCTCCCTCTTTCTCATCTGTTTTAAAAATTCCCTGATAGTAAACAGGAGAAAAGGCTGTATTATCCGTAACCTGTAATTCTACACCGGAATCATCATACTGTATTACCTTTTTTACATTATTAAAATTGACAAAGGTACGGGGCGAATTGTAATTGCGGGTATAAGGATCGGCATCGCTCATTTCCAACAGGGAAAACTTTTTTGTAAGCTTTAACGTATAGTCATAATTATTCGGCATTGTCAAAGATAAATCTATCCTGTCCATACCAGCTCCCGTATAATCCTTTATGCGTAGGTATTCTGCATAAGGCTCTGTAATTCTTGTTCCGATTCCGGCAATAAAGATAATTACTGCAAATGTGACAGAAAGAGCCGATACTGCCATAAGCCCGCAGCCCTGTTTTTTTCTTCTTTTCAGGCATATATAAGTTACGGGGCCGGAAAGCAGAAGGTATAGGAGGATTATTATGACATATTTATAAGTTGCCGGAACTTTTTTGGCATCTCCCGAGGCTATACTGCTAATAAATCCGTCCGTCATATACCAGCCGTAATACTCATTATCCAGCTGGTTTTTCTTTATCTCGCTGATATTCTCTGTTATCTGCCTGATAATGGAAAGTGCTGTTGTCTTTTGCTTTCCCTCTAATCCAATATCAAAAGCAAATAATTCTACTCTGCCATATCCTTTTTTCGAGCAAAGCATAAGTTCCTTCTCTTTTCCTTTTACCAGACTGATACCATTCTCCAGGGTAATGCCGCTTACCGGCTTTGTTACCTCTTCTGAGCGAAGAGCCGCAATCTCTTCATCGGACATGTCCCTGATGTTATAGGATGCGTAAAAATTGCTGCTACCCGGTGTAAGATTCGAATTACTGCCGGCCGGGGACATTTTTAGATTCTTATCTGCAAGGTCCTGATAAAAAAGCCTCCTGCTTTTCTGGTAATTGAGGATATACTGCTTTAAAGCCTTTAAGTTATTGCCATGAGCTAAAAAGTTTACATTCATATTCTCTTTGCTGCCGTCTATGGATAATCCTAAGTCCCTGCCAAAGACCTCTTTTACCTCTTTATCATAGCTTCCTGCTGCCAGTACCAGAGTGCCGCCCTGGTAGACCCATTCTTTGATGGCCTCCGTCTGCTCCTTACTAAGCTTTGATACATCAAAATCGTTGATAATAAGCACATCCAGTAAATCCAGCCCCAGATAATTACTGCTCAAAGTATCGGCCGTAATATAAAAGGGTTTAAGATTTAAGCTGTCAAGATAGGATAATGTCTCTCTGTTATCCGTTAAAACACCGGTATAAGCTGCTTTGTCATAATTTCCAAAGGTAAAGCGAAATTTATGTTCCAGCACCATTTTGTTTTTATTATTCACCAGCTTTACCTGAAGATAACCGGTATCATCAATAATGGGCAGAATAAGGGAAACTTTTTTACTCTCTCCCGGCTCCACCTTAATTGTTTTCTTATAAAGAGCATTATCCTTTGATTTTGGTATCAGGCATTGAAAGCTTCCCGCAAATTCCTTTTTGCCACTATTCCGAATTTCTCCCGTTATTGTGGTAAATCTACCATATTTTACGGTATTATCGTATCCGTAGCTGACCAAAAGGCTTATACCATTTTCCTTATCCGTTAACAAATTGGCTTCCGGATTCTCCTTTGCCTGTACGGGAACAGTTAGAAATAAAACGGCTGCAAGCCACAGCAATGATACAAAACAGGTTGCTTTTTTCATATCAACCTCCATGCATTTTACAAGTTTACTTATCAAGCTGCCAAAATAGAAGGTGAAAATTTTCTTTTTAATTCTCAAACGGGCACCTCTCCCTGCTTTGGCAGGGTAACAGAAAATACTGTTCCATTATGGTCACTGCGTGCATTGATGCTGCCCCCATGCATTTCAATGATATTCTTGGCGATGGCCAGGCCCAGGCCTGTACCGCCGGTTTCACTGGAGCGGGATTCCTCCAAACGGTAAAACCGTTCAAATATTGCCTCCAGATCTTTTTCCGGTATCAGCTTTCCATAATTAACTACGGATATGTCAATGGTTGTTAGCTCTGCCAAAATATCAATCTGCACACTCTTTCCATCCCTGCCGTATTTTATGGCATTATCAATCAGGTTGGCAAAAGCCCTTGCCAAAAGGTTTCCATCCCCGTTAATCAAAACGGAAGCGGTATTTGTGGTGAATTCATATTGGAGTCCGTTTTCCTGAAAGCTTGGATAAAATTCTTCTGCAAGCTGTTCCATAAACTTGACCATATCGATTTCGTTGCATTCAAGTGCGACCTCGCCGGAACTGAATTTTGTATAGGCAAATAAATCTTCTATCAGTTTTTCCAATCTCTTGGATTTGGTATAAGCAATCTCCACATAATGCCTTTTCACGTCGGCAGGAATTTTGTTTTCTCCCTGAACAAGGTCAAGATAACCGATAATCGAGGTAAGGGGAGTCCTAAGGTCATGAGCCACACTGGTAATCAGCTGGTTCTTCGTGCTTTCACTTTTTCTCTCATTCTCAATTATCCGTCTGATGTCCCCGCCCATCTGATTGATCTTGTCCGCAATAAGAGCAAATTCGTCATCATTGTTAATGGTTATCCTATTGTCAAAATTACCGGAGGAAATAGCCGTAATGCCGCCGGCTATTCTTTCGATATAAATTGCAAATTTTCTGGAAAGAAACAAAAAGTAAACCATAAATAAAAGGATTCCGATCAGCAATGCTATCGTTGCCGCCATAACTATCATACCCTTTGTCGGGCCTCCTTCAAGGCTTGGCAGACGGGAACTGCCGCTTTCCGGAAATTTATTATACAAATTATTATTCTGAGCAATTGTATTACTGCTTACATGAGGTGTTTGCTCAAATGCTTTCTCCGGACTCCCATTTACTACATGATAGATAATATATATTCCAAAGACGATAACAGCCTCCGTAAGCAGCGCGTAAATAAGGCTGAGCAGGCTGTACAGGACAATTTCAAACCGAAAGCTCTTAAATATATTATTTCTCAATTTTATATCCGACTCCCCATACTGTTTTTATAATTTGTGCATTTCTGGAATCCATTTCAATCTTTTCCCTCAGTCTCCTGATATGCACCATTACTGTATTATTTGCCTCATACATTTTCTCATTCCAAACTCGCTCAAAAATTTCATCTGTGGAAAATACTCTGCCCGGGTTGCTGGCAAGCAGATGCAGGATATCAAATTCAATAGGTGTCAGCTTTACCTCCCTGTCATAGGCTATTACCCTGTGATCCTCTTTGTTGATTATCAGATGATTTACTGCAATTTCCTTGTCAGCCTTATCTTCATGGGAGCTGGGATTGAATTTCGTAAATCTTCTCAGCTGGGATTTAACCCTTGCCGTAAGCTCAAGGGGGTTAAATGGCTTTATCACATAATCGTCGGCTCCGGTTCCCAGACCGATTATTTTATCCAGGTCTGCCGATTTGGCACTTAACATAATGATGGGAATGGTACTGGTTTCTCTTATGGTCTTGCACATACTAAGGCCATCTGTGCCCGGCATCATAATGTCCAATATAATAAGTTTAATATCTTCTCTCTTTAAAATTTCAAAACCTTCCTTGGCACTAAAGGCTTTAAAGACCTGATAACCATCTCCGATTAAATGTATTTCCACCAGCTCTGCAATTTCCCTGTCGTCGTCCACCACTAATATACTAGTCTGCTCCATCTTATTCTTCCTTTCCCTAAAGATGTTTTATTACTTTCACTCTAACACAATTTATAATAAAAAGTCTTTACATTTTTCTTAAAAGTAAAAGAAGCTGCTGTAAAATAGTTACACTATTCTACACCAGCTACATGAGCAGTACTATAAGCCGAGTTCTGTATCAAATGGTCATCTATCTTTGCCCCATGTTACCATGAGGCTCGTTCTGAGAAACTTTGAGTTTCCTTAGAGATGCTTGCACCTCTAAGATACCTTAGTATCTTTGAGATACTAGATATCATCGAGATACTAGGTATCTCGCGAACCGCGACCTACCCTAAAGCACGACGGGCAGCCGTATCGCTTTAATATTCGGTCTTACTTCGAGTGGGGTTTACATATGCCCTGGGTGTTACCATCCAGGCGGTGGGCTCTTGCCCCACCATTCCACCCTTACCGGGAATTCCCGGCGGTATATTTCTATTGCACTTTCCTTAGAGTCGCCTCCACCGGATGTTATCCGGCACTCTGCCCTGTGAAGCTCGGACTTTCCTCACCTATGGCCTTTCGGCACTTATAGGCGCGACCATCTGTACTACTCACGAATTGTAATTCTAACATGAATGTTATGACTTGTAAAGCCTTAACTTCCTCTTCGATTATTTTATTGAAATTTCCTAAGTATTTTCGAAGCTGCCTTGTAGACCCCATAACAAAATATCCCAATTATATTAAAATTTTTAATATAAGAAATCCTTTAAATGGATTACACATTAAAACAGCTTCCGCCGATAAATTCTTTTAATATCGAATGTTTTGGTACCACGTCGCTGTTTACGCCAAGGAAATAATCCAGGAACTTAAGCATGCGCTTAGCCTCTATATACTCCTCGCAGTCGCGTTTCACTCCAAACAATACCGGTTCCGCATAGGGCTTTAAAATTGAAAGCTCATAGATCAGGGCAGAATTGAACATAACATCCGCTTCTTCCTGATAAGGGAAGATATTCTCTTCCTCCCCTCTTCTGACGGAAGGCCACATACCGATAGTCTTTGCACCGTCGGCCCCCCTGGTTCTGGCATCCCTCACCAGTCTTCTTAAAAGTCTAAGGTCCGTGGTGGGTATCCGGTTGTGCTCATCAATGTTCAATGCCGTAAGGGCACTGATATATATCTTAAATTTGCTTTCCTTTGGAAGGCTGTAGGAAAGCTTGTCATTTAATCCATGGATTCCTTCAATTACCAGGATGTCATTTGGCCCCAGAACTTTAAAGTCTCCCTTGTATTCCCTGTGTCCGCTCACAAAGTTAAAGGTGGGAAGCTCCACAGTCTTTCCCTCCAGCAGCGCGTTCATATCCCGGTTAAAGGTTTCCGTGTCGATAGCTTCCAATGCCTCAAAATTGGGTTTACCAAACTCGTCTAAAGGAGTCATATCCCTTTCCACAAAATAATTATCCACGCCGATAGGATGGGGATTTAAGCCCTGTGCCCTCAGCTGGATGGAAAGCCGGTGGGAAAAGGTGGTCTTTCCGGATGAGGAAGGCCCTGCTATCATAACCAGCTTCTTACCTGATTCCTTAATCATAGTGGCAATTTCACCGATTTTCATTTCCTGGAACATTTCCTGTGTCAGGATAAGCTCATTCATCTTTCCGGTTACTATCGCATCATTGAGGGCTCCCACCGTATCGATCTCCATGGTATCCGCCCACTTATTGGATTCCTTCAGGGTGTGGTATAATTTTTCCGGAAGCTCAAAGCTGCTTAATCCCTTGGGGTTCTTACCATCAGGCAGGAGTAATACCATTCCGTCATCCTTTGGTATTACATCAAACCATGCCAGCATGCCGGTGCGTGGAGGCATATATCCATAATAATAATCCTCAAAGCCTTCGAGATTATAAATATTTGTCTTAGATACACGGCGGTAGCGGAAAAGTTTTTCTTTATCATACATTCCATAGGAATTAAACAGCTCGATGGCATCATCCGTACCGATGGTCTTCTTATTAAAAGGAAGATCCTTTGCAACATATTCCTGCATCTTAGCCTTTATTTTATCCGTCAGTTCTTTCGTTACCGGCACCTTCATGCAGGGCTGGCAATATATACCCTCTTTCAGAGAGTATTCGACAGAAACCTTGGTAATGTTCTCTCTTCCGACTATGCTGTATATGGCTTTCATAAATACCAGTATCATTCCTCTGGTATAAGTCTTATGCCCGGCATCCTCCGCAGTTGTAACAAACCGGAGCTTACAGTCCCTTTCCACCTTTTTCGTAAGCTCACGGAGCTTATTATTCACCAGAGCCAATATAAAATCTCCGCCGTCCTTTGGTGCATACTCATGGCTGATTTCCAATAGTCCCATACCATTCGGGTATTCTTTTACAACTCCATCTATTTCAACTTTAACAGTCTCTTCCATATTAACCTCTTTTCTGCACGGGAAAATATTTTTTCATCCCAACACTCAATATTATATTCTTAGAAATATTTGAGTGCTTCCTCCACTGACAAAAGCTCTTCCCTTATTTCCTCAAGCCTCCTGGTACTTCCCATGGATGCAGATTCTGCCAAGACCTCTTTTACCTGGACTTTTAGACGCTTCTCTCTCTCCAGGTATTCCTTTACGACAGGTTCTCCCCCTTCTAAAAGAAGTTTTCCGTAGAGATAGAATATTTCCTTTTCATAGGTTTTTGTACTTTTCGATTTTACTGCCTTTATTATTACATAAAATTTTTCGTCTTCCTTTAACATCTTTTCCGTCTCTATCTCATAGCCCTTTTCATGTAGATATCTGCGAAGGAGAAAAATCTCGGATTGAGGCTGGAGTATCAGTTCCTTTACCCCTGCCAGGGATTTTTCTCCTTCTTTTAATATCTTAACCATAAGGGCTCCGCCCATCCCTGCTATTACGATGGAATCTGCTTCGCCGGGTCTAAGCTTTAAAAGTCCGTCAGAAAGTCTGGTTTCTATCTTATCCGTAAGCCCCCAAAGGGCAATATTATCCTGTGCTTTGCTCAAGGGGCCTTTATTCACATCCATGGCAATCACTTTGGGGGCTATGTTGTTTTCTGCAAGATGTATGGCTATGTAGGCATGGTCGCATCCTACATCTGCAACCCTGTTACCCTTTGTAACAATATCTGCAACAGTCTTTAGTCTATTTGATAATTGCATGTTTTAACAAGTCCTCATTATTCCAAGTAGTCTTTTAATTTCCGGCTGCGGCTCGGATGCCTTAATTTCCGTAGTGCCTTTGCTTCTATCTGGCGAATTCTCTCTCTGGTGACATTAAACTCCTTGCCTACCTCTTCCAGTGTCCTTGCCCTTCCGTCATCCAGACCAAAGCGAAGCCTTAATACCTTCTGCTCCCTGTCCGTTAAGGTTCCAAGAACATCCAGGAGCTGTTCCTTTAACAAGGTAAAGGCGGCTGCATCGGCGGGCACCGGAACATTGTCATCCTGGATAAAATCTCCCAGATGGCTGTCTTCCTCTTCACCAATAGGCGTCTCTAAGGAAACCGGTTCCTGGGATATCTTCTGGATTTCCCTGACCCGGTCAACAGGCACATTCATTTCCTCCGATATTTCCTCCGGGGTTGGTTCTCTCCCAAGCTCCTGAAGCAGCTGTCTCTGGACACGAATGAGTTTGTTAATAGTTTCTACCATATGAACAGGTATACGGATGGTTCTGGCCTGGTCGGCAATGGCTCTTGTTATAGCCTGTCTGATCCACCAGGTAGCGTAGGTACTGAACTTAAATCCCTTGGTATAATCAAATTTTTCCACAGCCTTTATCAGTCCCAGATTTCCCTCCTGAATCAGGTCAAGAAACATCATACCTCTGCCAACATAACGCTTTGCAATACTTACCACCAATCTCAGATTGGCTTCCGCAAGCCTCTTTTTGGCATCGGTATCCCCGACCTTCATTCTTCTGGCAAGCTCAATTTCTTCATCCGCACTGAGTAACGGAACCTTACCTATTTCCTTCAGATACATTCTTACAGGGTCGTCTATGCTGATACCTTCCGGGATGGAAAAATCGATTTCTTCTATATCCTCATCGTCCTCCAAAAGGATATCTTCCTCCTCCGTTATGCGGAGAACATCCACATTGTTTAATTCCAGGAACTCATAGATTCTTTCGATCATAACGGAATCCAGTTCAAAATCCGCAAAAAAATCGTTGATTTCCTGAAATTCCAGAACATTTTTCTTCTTTTTGGCAAATACCAGAAGTTCTTTTAGCTTTTCCGTGAATTTAACCATGTTCTCATCCATTATTTATCCATCCTCCTAGCTTTTACAGTAATAGTAGTATTTTAACCATCGGTAAGGGAAATATGCAATTTTTGTAAATCTGTCTGTTCCTTGATGATAACCTGCATTGTTTGAATATCATTTTTCGCGATAGCTTCCTTGCTTTGCATCTCCAGACTATTCTTTTTTATCCTTTGCACTGTCTCATTCAAAGCCTTCTCTTTTTCCTTCGTACTCATTTCACTGCTAAGCTCCAAACTAAACAAAGATGCTGCTTCCTTCTGCTCCTCTTTGCTTTCAAAATGGTTTAAAATCTTGGCCGGTGTTACCCTGCCCTCCTTTTCGAATTGTTCAAACAAAAGCTCCGCTGTCTGTTTATATAAATCTTCCGTAAAATCAGCTGGTGCTATAATACCCTTTATTTTGTCAAAAAGTCTTAGGTCTTCAATTAACCAGGTCAGCAAAATTCTTTGCGACTGCCTCATTCCCTCGGCTGGTAAATCCTTGCCGGGTAAATTTTTGCCCTTCCTTTCCGTATACTCTTTTGGCTTATAGTTCTCTCCGGTTCCAAGTCTGGCACCGTAGCTGTTCACCAGCTTTCTTAGATTGTCAAAGCCGATATCGTATTTTTTAGATACTGCTTCTATATAAATATTTCTTTCAATCTCCTCTGTAAATTGCAGCATTTTCTTTGCAATCTCATTAAAGAATCTTGTTTTTTGCTCCGGGTCATTCATATCATAGTCTCTCTCCATGACCTCCACCTCAAAAAGGAAGGAGTTCCTTGCCCCATCGATTCTCTTCTGAAATTCTTCTGCTCCAAGAGCCTTTATAAACTCATCCGGGTCTTTATAGGGCTTCATATTAATGACCTTAACCGTAAGCCCTGCTTCCTTTAAGATGGGAATTGCACGAAGGGCGGCTTTTGTACCCGCTTCATCACTATCGTAGGTCAAAAGCACCTCACCGGTATAGCGTTTGATAAGATTTGCCTGAAGCCCTGTAAAGGCAGTTCCAAGGGAAGCTACCGCATTGGTAAAGCCCGCCTGATGGAGCGCGATTACATCCATATAGCCTTCACAGATAAGAAAATTCTGTTTTCTGGAGGTTCTGGCAAAGTTAAGGCCATAGAGATTCCTGCTCTTATCAAAGAGCTTTGTTTCCGGAGAATTTAAATACTTTGGAAGCCCATCCCCCATAACTCTTCCGCCAAAACCGATAACACGGCTGTTCACATCCATAATAGGATACATGACCCGGTTCCAGAATTTATCATATACCTTATGCTTTTCATCAAAGCTTATCAGTCCCGACTCTCTCAGGATATCATCCTCATATCCCAGGTGCTTTAAATACTGATAAATATCATTCCCGGTCTGATTGGAATATCCAAGTCCGAATTTCTTAATGGTCTCTTCTGTCAGCTGCCGGTTCGTCAGATAATTCATAGCAGCCTGTCCTCTTTCCGACTTTAATTGAAAATAGTAATACTTTGCCGCTTCCTTATTAATTTCCAAAAGCCTTGCCTTTACTCCGGCCTGGCGCTTGGCTTCTTCACTGATTTCTGCCTCCGGCAGCGTAACTCCTACCCTTCCTGCCAGATGCTTTAATGCCTCCACAAAGGAATAATTCTCATATTCCATAAGAAAAGTAAATACATTACCTCCCACGCCGCAGCCAAAGCAGTGGTACATCTGTTTTGCCGCACTTACACTAAAGGAAGGAGATTTCTCATTGTGAAAGGGGCAAAGTCCCATATAGCTGCCGCCCTTTCGCTGTAATTTCACATAGGAACTGATTACATCTACTATGTCATTCTTCTGTCTGATTTCTTCTACCAGTTCTTCCGGATAAAACATGGGGTCTCCTTTTCCTGTTATGATGCATTTTTTTATCCATATATACCTTAACTAGTACTGCCTTGCGCAAAGCAGTACTAATATACACTCCAGGACCTGGGAATTGCAATCTCCTTGAATTTTGCAACAGCGAAACGGTCTGTCATACCTGCAATGTAATCGCATACCACCCTTGCTTCCTTCTGTCCTTTCTCTTTTATCATATCCAAATATTCCTCCGGCAGCAAATCGAGGTTCCCGCTGTAATATTCAAAGAGGTATTTTAACATGGATTCCGCCTTCTGCTCCTCCCCTTTTGCCTTTGGATTTGTATATACGTTGTAAAACATGTATTTTCTCATGCCAAACATAGCTGCCTCAATGGCCGGAGACATACAAATATCTTCCTTCTCCTCACTGCAGCTGACAATATCATGTATAAGTGTATTTAAGCGTTCTCTGGAACTGTGTCCCAATATGTCCGTATATTCCTTTGGAATATCCTCTTCCGCAATGATATGCCCTCTTATGGCATCGTCAATATCGTGGTTAATATAGGCTATCTTATCAGAAAATCTTACAATCTTACCCTCCAATGTCATTGGCATGCCTTTGGTCTGATGGTTTACAATGCCATCCCTTACCTCCTTGGTAAGATTCAATCCCCGGCCATGGTTTTCAAGGAGCTCTACGACACGGATGCTTTGTAAGTGATGCTCAAAGCCTTCCGGGCAGATGTCATTTAATGCCCTCTCCCCGGCATGTCCAAAGGGAGTATGCCCAAGGTCATGTCCAAGGGCGATAGCTTCTGTCAGATCCTCATTCAGCCTTAGTGCTCTGGCAATGGTTCTGGCGTTCTGGGATACCTCAAGGGTATGGGTAAGCCTTGTCCTGTAATGATCGCCCTCCGGTGCCAAAAAGACCTGGGTCTTGTGCTTTAATCTTCGGAATGACTTGGAATGAAGAATACGGTCTCTGTCTCTTTGATAAATGGGCCTGATATCACAGGGTTCCTCATAGACATCCCTGCCAAGGGACCTGTCACTAAAAGATGCATAGGGGCTTAAAAACAGATGCTCCCTCTGTTCCAGCTTCTCACGCATACTTAATGGTTTCTCTGATTTTACTTTTTGTTCTTCTTTCATACCTGTCTCCTTTCTTATAGATTAATGCTTATATTATTAATATTCCACCAAAACTTCCTGATTCCTTTTTTTATTTTCAAATTTATAAGAAATATTTATATAATTTCCGGTTAATTCTCACACTTCGGGCCAATATTACACCTTATATTTCCATCCCTCATCATTGTGATAAGCCATAAGCCTGCTCATTCCACCGTCTGCAATAATGTTTTCACTGGTTCTAAAGCTATTTCATCACTGTAAAGATACATGGCAAGCCGCGTAACATCTTTCAGTTTACCGATTCGTTTTACCGGATGCCGCCCCCCCCTTTTATCTTATTATTTGAAATATATAGAATTTTATATGCAAAAACAAAGCAGCAGGATTTCCATCTAAATCCTACTGCTTCCTATTATAATACATTATAAATAAAAAATCGAGGCGACAAGATTTGAACTTGCGACCTCTGCGTCCCTAACACAGCGCTCTAGCCAAGCTGAGCCACGCCTCGATTGTTTCTGCGAAATATGTCTTGCGTTTCACAGCAATATTATAATATAATATTCTGTAGAAAAAATCAAGAGGAATTTTCATATTTTTTAAAAAAATTTAAAAAGTATTATTAAGTAGAAAAAAACGCTGTAAAAACTGCCAAAATACTACAATTTAAGGCAGTATTGGAGGTATATCATTGGATATTGTAAGAAATTATCAAAAAGAATTGGAAAAAGTACTTTCTGACATCACTGCAAAAGGTATTACGCCAAGTCTTTTGCTGCATAGTTGCTGCGCGCCCTGCAGCAGCTACTGCCTGGAGTACTTAACTGATTACTTTCATGTTACCATATTTTATTATAACCCAAACATCTCTTACAAAGAGGAATACGACAGGCGGGTGCAGGAACAGATGCGCCTTATTAAGGCCTTGCCTGTTAAGAATCCCATTTCCTTCCTGGAAGGGAACTATGAGCCGGAGGCTTTTTATCAGATAGCAAAGGGTTTGGAAAACCAGCCTGAAGGCGGTGACCGGTGCTTTGCCTGCTATGAGCTTCGCCTGAAAGAGGCTGCCAAATGTGCAAAGGAGCATGGCTTTGATTACTTTACCACCACTCTTTCCATAAGTCCTCATAAGAATGCGGCTAAGCTAAATGAAATTGGTGAACAGGCAGCTTCCGAATATGGTGTATCCTATCTTAATTCAGACTTTAAAAAACGCAACGGATACAAACGCTCTATTGAGCTTTCCAGGGAATATGAGCTTTACCGGCAGGATTACTGCGGGTGTGTATATTCTAAGGTAAATGCCCAATCCCACCATGGAAGTGCTGAATAAATAATTGCGGATGCCAGCAGTTGTCATGGCATCTATTTGGTATTATCATGCTATCCAACTTGTGTTTTTATGGCATCCACTGTGTTGTACATCCAATTTGTGTTGTACATCCAATTTGCGTCTTGCCAAAGGGTGCATAATTATGTATAATATTACCTGCTGTGAATTATCCGCCTTTACAGTTATTCTTATAATAATATCACTTTATCATATATAATTAACAGAAAAACAATTCTACTTTCTGGTAAAGGCTGGAATAATGATTTGCAAATATATTATTCAATTTTACAAGGAATAATCCAGCTTCGGCTGATTATTAATAGAATTTATAGGGAGAAAAAACAAATGAAAAAGTTACTATTGATGCTGGTATTAACATCGGCTCTGATTTTATCTGCATGCGGCAGTAAAACTACGGGGAATAATGATTCTGACACTGGGAAAGCAAAATCAGTAACCAAGGTAGAAGGGAACGCCGAAAAAGAGGAGGATAAGGATTCATCTAAATCAGATGATTCCGGTAAAGTAGCTGTTGATAAAGGATTATTTGATGTTAAGCTGACAATTCCCGAATCCTTTGTAGAAGGACAGACACAGGATGAACTTGACAAGGTTTCTAAAGATAAAGGATATAAGTCAATTACCCTAAATGATGACGGCAGTGCAACTTATGTTATGACAAAAAAACAGCATAAGAAAATGATGGACGAAATGACGAATAACATTAATGACTCTATAAAGGAAATGATAGGTTCAGAAGATTATCCAAGTTTTAAAGACATTAAAGCAAATGATGATTTTACAAAATTTACAGTTAAAACTACCTCTACCGATTTGGATTTGAAAGAATCCTTTTCCACCATGGTGTTTTATACATTTGGCGGAATGTACAATGTTTTTAACGGTTCGGAAGCAGATAATATAGCAGTAACTTTTGTGAATGCTGATACCGGAAAGACTATTTCCACTTCAAATTCATCCGATATGGAAGAGTAAGCCATACATATAGCAGGAAAAAACGCGGTGTAAATGCATCGAAAGAATGCAGCCGCATATACCAGAAAATCGCCAAAGGCAAGAACCACATACACAGTGTCAGAAAGGAGGCAGATGAAATAATCATCTGCCTCCTGCTTTATACTATTAAATAATTCAGGTGTCATAAACCAGTGCCATGTTTATTGAGATTAGCATATGGCACCCGAATCATTCATCAGATAATATCAGGAATTTTAATCTCTATTTCATGTCCAAGCTCGGAAGACTTTACAATACCGTCAAGTATGGCCTGATTGTATAGTATCTGGCTGGATGGTACCGGTGCTTCCGTTCCATTTTTGATGGCATCGACAAAGGAACGCAGTTTTTTATAAAAAATACCGCCATTGCTTTCATCCTCAGGGCATAAGGGGATTTCTACTTCCACCTGCTTACCTGCAATATCCTTATACAGCTTCATAGGACCGCCTACTGTACCGTTCCAGCATTCTGTAGAAGGAATCCGGAGCGCACCCTCCGTACCCATGATGATGGTGTCACCGGGAGTGTCAATGTGCATTGCCCATGCAATTCTAAAATCCACGATAATTCCGCCTTCAAGGCGGATAAAAGCTGCGGCAAAATCATCTACATCAAATCTGGCAGCATCAGCAGGGTTATTGTACTTTGGATTTGTTCCAAAAAAGTTGGATTTATATCCTGAAACAGTAATTGGCTTTGGATAATCGATAGCATTCAGAACCATGTCAAGTGAATAGCAGCCAATGTCCCCTAAAGCGCCGATTCCTGCAGTACTCTCCTCAATGAAGGTACTGTTAGGAATACCGCGTCTGCGGCCGCCTCCTGTCTGGATATAATAAATCTGTCCCAGTTCTCCTGATTGAACGACCTTTTTGATCATCTTCATATTCTCATCCATACGGGGCTGAAAACCAATTGACAAGAGCTTGCCGCTGTGCTTTTCAGCCTTGATGATTTCAACCGCTTCATCCACCGTTACACACATGGGCTTTTCAAGGAGAACATTAATACCTTTGTTTAAGGCGTCAATGGTGCATTCTGCATGGGTCCTGTTATAGGTACAAACGCAAACGGCATCCAGTTCCTCTGCCTCCAGCATGGCTTTGTGGTCCGGATAACATTTCACCTCGGGCAATCCGTACTTTGTAAAGAATTTATGAGCCTTTCCGGGAATCAAATCGGCACCTGCAACAATCTGGACATCAGGAAGCTGCTTCAGACTTAAAACATGAGATTCTGCAATCCAGCCGGTTCCTATAATTCCAAATTTTAATTTCTTTGATGTATCTACTTCAGCTTCCGTGTCAGCTGGTGGTGCAAATTGACCTAGTACTGCATCAGACATATATAAATTTCCTCCTAATTATGCCTCATTATAATGTTTTTAAATAATCGATACTTGCTTTTGCGCACTCCAAAGGAGTTTTTCCCATAGAAGGTGCATCCTGTTCCACTACAACCCAGCTGGCACCGATATCCTTACAAGCCTTAAGTATTTCAGAAAAGTTCTGCACGCCATATCCTACAGGACGGAATTCAAAAGCCTTTGACTCCTCTTCCTTCTTTTCCTCTGTTATGCCTATGAGCTCATACATTTTGTCAGGCCTTTTGCCAGGCATCACAAAATCCTTTAGATGAACAACCGGTGAACGGCCAATATATTTCCGCAGATAATCTGACGGATTTTCACCTGCAACATTTACCCAGCAGGTATCCACTTCCGTTTTCAGCAAATCACTGGATACGCTGTTATAAAGAATATCCAGAGCATATTCACCATCAATTTTTTCAAACTCAAAATCATGATTATGATATAATAATACAAGCCCCGCATCATTGGCAGCTTTTCCGATTATCTTGGCGCCTTCAATAACTTCATTGAATTTATCGGCACCGGGACGGTATTCCGGTGTAAGGTAAGGAATTGCAATGTACTCACAGCCAATTTCGGCATATTCGCCTACCACCTTGGCAGGGTCTGCAATGAGGTCAACAAAGGGGACATGGGCAGATACGGGGAGTAAACCGATTTCTTTGAGTATCTGCTTAATCTCTGCCGGCTTATGGCCATAAAGTCCTGCAAATTCTACACCTTCATATCCAAGCGCTTTAATCTTCCTCAGCGTTCCTGAAAAGTCTTTTTCCAGTTCTTCACGAACGGAATAAAGCTGTATTGCTATTGGGAATGTCATAAGTAATTTCCTCCTCTATGAAATATAATGGACTATATTTGTATTTTAGGTCTTAAAATGCTATAATACAAGTCAAAATGGTAATGATATAGGACAGATATTGATATTTTGCATTTCTGTTCAATTTGCCGCTTAATTTTAATTTATTGATACCTAAATTTGATTCAAGTGTCTTAAGTCAATGCCATGTTTATTGAATGTATACTTGTGGTATAAAAATACACTCAGCTCCGTAAAAGTCACTTCATTGCATTTTTATACCCCAAATATACATAACCCTAATTTACATAAGCGAAAGCTGAGATTAACTTATAACACCCGAATCAAATTTCAAACCATAAGAGGGAACTTCGATATGAAATTTTTTTATGAAAACAAGGATTTATCTGTAGTTGCGCACTATGGAGTATGTCTGGCTTTCGACGCACATCTACACGGGCACATTGAACTGGTTTATATGATAGAAGGCCGCTCAAAAGCTTATGTAGATTCAATGGAGTATATTATAGAAGCCGGAGATATTTTAATAGTCTTTCCCAATAAAATTCATCAGTACCAGAGAATAGGCAATGAGAATTTCTTTCTCAGTATCTTTCCCCAGGACCTATGCCCCGAATTTCAGAATATTTTCAAATATAAGGTTCCCGTATCTCCTTTAATAAAAAATGCAGCCAGGAACAACAGGCTGCTGCCTCTCATGAAAAGTATTGCCAAAATCAACAAGGAAAAGACACAATTCCACGATGCTATTATCAGAGGATATTTTTTAATATTGCTCAGTGAGATATTCCAGATGATCCAATTTGAAGATGCCAGAGCCTCGGATACCGATACGGTGAAATCTATTCTAAATTATTGTGCCAAAAATTATACCAGGGAAGATATGCAGCTTGAATCCATATCCCGGGAGCTGCATATAAGCAAGTACTATGTTTCCCGCATTTTTTCCCAAAAATTACATATGAGCTTTAATGAGTATATTGGTATGCTGAGAATATCGGATGCCTGCAAATTTCTCGTGAATAAGGATATGAGTATCACTGAAATTGCCTATAGTGTGGGCTTTAATTCCACCCGGTCATTCAACCGGTCATTTTTAAAATTCACCGGCATGGCACCCAGACAGTACAGGCAGCTGCAATCCTTTGGGAATTTTGAATGAATAGTGTTGTTGAACTTTCAGACTTTTGGGGTTGCAAAAGAACTATCAGCTGATTTAAATAATTTCCGGACCAAATATAATTCCAAGACCAAATAATTTCCAGTCAAATATATTTTCCTGACCAAATATATTTTCCAGGCCAAATATATTCTCCAGACAAATATATTCTCCAGACAAATATATTCTCCAGACAAATATATCTTCCATTACAAATACAGATATTAGGCCATTATATTTGCTATATTTATAAGATTATATACCTTGAAAAGTTTTTATTGACTATTACAATAGTTATGTTATAATTCTTTATGAGGGGTGCCCAGTCTGCTATGGCTGGGTATTTTTATTGACAAAAACCTCATAACAGATCGTAATTTATTTCTTGTTGTTTTTGATATATATAGACCTTATCTTATTCCATATTATATCAGGAGAAGTCCCAACAAGACTTGGAATCCTATAAGAAAAATGATTATGAATCCCTATTTGTTTTGAGAACCCTCTAAGACTTCTCCCGCTTTTAAAATAAAAAAGCCTATAACCCACAGGTTATAAGCCGTAAAATACCACTATGATTTTTTTAACCTTTTCCAAACCTTTGTTATGGCCGAAAGTATTATATATACTATTAATACATTGATTATCAGAGCAAGTGCATTAACACTCATTGAACTGAAGGGTGTCCTTCCAATTGGCACATCATGTACAGATATAAATGGTATCGGATACCCAAATGATGTCTCAAAACCATCAGTGTGCCTATAAGGCAGTAAATAGGTACTAATTACTGTTAACCATGCCGACAAATTTAGTGTTTTCAAGTTTAGGCTTTTCAAATCAAGTTTTTTCATGCGCTCTCACCTCTTACAAATAATACCATGCAAGTATTATATTTGCAACCAGAAAGAGCCCCATAAGGATGCTTCATAATCAGACTGTACGCGCCTCATAGAATACTAAATATTTATCACCGGTTTTGTTTTTATTTATATCACTATTATAGGCAAAGCTCCATTCAACCAGAACACTTTTTCCTTCTATAAAAAAATCTCTGAACATATGTCTTAGCTTAGGGACAAAGTTGCACAATTCATTCATTTCAATAGATGTTAGAAAAGCTTCATTACCATCATACTCAATTCCCTGTTCAGAAATAAAAACAGTAACATCTCGCTCTGAGTAAGTGACTAAATTCCACAAATCATCTTTAACAGCTTCAATTACTACTTTATCCTTATAAACGTTCATTGTTCCACTTTTTTCTGCTATGAAAAAGGGATAATAAATCACGATTCCATTATCATCCAAATCATCCAGTGTTTTATCAGCGAATATTTTGGCCTCATGTGAATTACAGCCTATCAACCTAGGTAAGTTCAAGTCATCTCCGTGGAAAACAGCCGATCTAATTGTCCACAATAAGTTTTCATCCAGCAATGTATTCTTATTATATTCTTCCCAGGGCACAACAGGTAAAGAGGAGCTGCGTAACTCAAAAAAGCCCATTAATTTATTCATATTAGTCTCAACTTTCCTTTTTAGTAAATTTTTTATAGGTTGTTATTGCATATGAATCCATCATACCTGCTATATAGTCGCAAATTAATCTTTCCTGTAATTGTTCTTCATTTATTAATTTTTCTCTTTGTCTTTCTTCCATTTCCTTAATTACGTAAGATGCACGGTACTCAGGAGGTAAATACATCCTATTCTTCCTATAAGTATCAACCAAAAAATCAATTATTTCATTGCCTTGCTGTTCATAATGATATACTTCATCATTATGATTAATGCACTTAAATGTAATCTTCTTTAGCCCTTCGGCCAGATTACTATAATTTACAAAGCCCAA
The DNA here is from genome assembly GCF_900142215.1 of Anaerocolumna jejuensis DSM 15929. Taxonomy (GTDB): domain Bacteria; phylum Bacillota; class Clostridia; order Lachnospirales; family Lachnospiraceae; genus Anaerocolumna; species Anaerocolumna jejuensis. Next base: position 136,414 of record NZ_FRAC01000015.1, read on the forward strand.
TTCTCTTGGCCACATAGTACCGGTCGCATTAATAAATTCCTGATCAACCTCTATAAGCCCTATATCGTGTATCAATAAATTTATAAGGCTTGATGTAAGTTCTTGACGGAAAAGTTTCGTATAGTCAGATGAATCGATATTTGCATAGTCCCTGCTATCTCTGCAAGCGTCAACTATCTCTTTCAGCTTTTCATAAGATTTTAAATCTTTTTCAGCATATGCCGAATAAAAGTCATGTAAAATTTCATCAATAGTAAAGCATTTAAGTCTCAATCCATCTTCTAAATCATGTGCAGCATAAGCTATTTCATCAGCCAAATCCACAATTTGCACATCTAGTGTCCTTACTTTATAATCATTCTTAGCTAAAAATTCATTAAGAAAATCAAAGTCTTCATCATAAATAAACTTCTGTTTCTCATCTCTTTTAGCCTTATCGAATTTCTTGTTATATTTAACTACGCTAAAAAGAGTTCTATACGTTAGATTAAGACCCCTGAAATCTGGCTTCTTTTTCTCTATATTTGTCAATATTCTTAAAGTCTGTGCATTGCCTTCGAATCCACCAATCTCACTAAATATACGATTGAGCTTAGTCTCACCAGAATGTCCAAACGGAGGATTTCCTAAATCATGTGCTAAGGCTCCAGCCTCAACTACATAAATTTCTGATATATCATATTTTAATTCAAATGCTATAGATCTAGCAATTTGAGATACCTCTAAACTGTGTGTTAATCTATTTCTAAAAAACTGATCTTCTCTAATTCCTAATAATTGCATTTTCCCTTGCAATCTTCTGAATGAAGATGAATACATAATCCTTGAAAAATCTCTTTGAAAAGGACCCTCTGCCCTATAACGTGTTTTTTCACTATAGAAATGACTGGCAAAAGGCTCCTGCAATAATTGGTTTTTGTAAATACGATTAATTTCTGTTGCTTGCTCGTTCAAATAATCTCTTTCTTCCATTTTTATGCTCCCCCAATGTTTTTATAATTATATATCATTTTACATTTTTCATCAATATAAAAAGGCATCTATTGACTTTGATAAGCGTCATATCTTAGAATGTTAATCCTTCACTTATTACTGTTACCTTACCTTTACTGGAAACCTTTGTAATTGATGGAGCATATACCGACTGTGTTACATTTGGGTAATTAAGAGATAAAAATAATTATTGACTATTTCAATAGTTATGTTATAATACTTAATAGAGGGGAATACCCGGTTTGCTATGGCCGGGTATTTTTTATTGAAAATTTTCATGGCAGGTCATAATGAAGGTATAAATTCGCGTCTTTTAATTTTATTGAGGATACTATATGAATGTAAAAAAATGATTTAACTGTTCCTATTAAAGTAAAATGAAAATTTTCACTTATTACTTGTCCTATTTCTTACTTTACCACTTTCTTTCTTGGTTTTTATGGTATAATCTTCTTACAGGCTATCGGCTGAGTACAAGAGAAAGGAATAAATACTTATGGGGAAATCAGATAAAGAACTTGCTGTAGAACTCGTTATTGCCCAAATCCAAGCAACATCTGTAATAAAGCATGCAGGCCATGTTCTAAAGTCTGAAACTGTAACAAATTTAATAACAACTTATTACAATGCCTTGCATTCGCTTGATGATAACTAAACAGCTATGTTGTACATAATACTTGTTATAGTTGCCAAGTCTTCATTCAGATTGCTTATTGATATCTCCGCTTATAGTTTTCCGGCTATTGGCGGAGTATTCGATAGGCTTCTATCGCAATCCTACTCTTCCTCCTTTCCAATATAAAAAATATTATTACAAATATCATACACTATTGAGGAGGAATCTATAATACAAGGATAATAGAGACAGCGAATAAATACTTATATCTCTATTTGCATCATTTTTAGTTTATTTTCCATCGCTCAAATACATTAAAATCGTAAAATCCATTCCATATATTGACATAACATAATGATTGTTTCATACTATTCTTATACTAATTTTAAAAATTACAACATAACAAATGCAACTCAAATGAGTTCATTATAAATAACTTATGAAAAGGGGAAAATGCTATGGATTTTATTGATGAAGTAAGACAATTTTCAGCAAGGGTTCAAAAACTAAAAGATCAGATACCTACAGAGGAAGCTACCAAAATGTCTTTAGTTGTTCCGTTTTTTCAGATGCTTGGTTATGATGTTTTTAATCCTGATGAATTTTTACCTGAATTCACCGCCGATGTAGGCATTAAAAAGGGTGAAAAAGTTGACTATGCCATAATGAAAGACGGCGCCCCTGTTATACTAATTGAATGCAAGTGGTGTGGTGAAAATTTAGACAAGCACAGCTCGCAGCTATTTAGATACTTTGGTACCTCCAAAGCAAAATTCGGTATCCTTACAAATGGCTTAAACTATAATTTCTATACTGATTTAGATGAATCCAATAAAATGGACTTAATTCCTTTTTTAGAATTTGATATACTTAATATTAAACCCAATCTTGTTGCAGAATTAAAAAAATTCAGCAGGGATTCCTTTGATGTGGAGAATATATTTAGTACTGCATCAGAATTAAAATATTCTAAAGCTGTGAAAAACCTATTCGCCAATCAATTGAAAGAGCCTACTGATGATTTTATTAAATACTTTTTATCAAGTGTATATGATGGAGTTAAGACACAAAATGTAGTTGATAAATTCAGAGGAATTATCAAAAAATCCCTCAACGATTACATAAGTGAAATGATGAATGATAAAATTTCATCAGCACTGAAAAATGAAAATGAAACGGCTGTTACCATTGAAGAACCAGTAGAGTCTAAGGAAAATATAGAGATAACAAAAATTCATACAACTGATGAAGAAATAGAGTGCTTTTACATAATCAAGAGTATTTTAAACGGTACCATAAGTCCCGAAAATATAACATATAAGGATAATGAAAGATACTTCTCTGTATTATATAAGGGAAATATTCGTAAGACAATTTGCAGAGTGAACCTTGATACTAAAAAGAAGCAAATAATGATACCCGATGAAAATAAGGAATTTATCCGTACATATATTGACTCAATTAATGATATTTATGCATTTAAGGATATACTCATAAAATCGGTTTCGATGTATGTTGAAAATTAGCAACATGTTTTAGCTTCTTATATGTCTTCTACTTCATTGACGATATAATATGCTTAACCAGGCAGCCGGTAGGACGGTCATGCCATCCGTTTCAAGTCTTGCGAAAGGGGTGGTGCTAATGTACATTACATATGGTGACTTATTCACATTTGTAATTATGCTTGTAGCTATCATTACACTCGTTAGAGATAACAAGCACAAAAAATAGCCGTCCTGGACTCCGCTAAAAGTTAGGACGGCTATTTTGTAGTTAACCAAATAATTTTACCGGGACGGATAGATTGGAGCTATCCTCCGGCTGTCTTGCTAAGCATATTATATCCTAAAATACATACTAAGTCAACAAAGTTAAAACCGTCCCTGCGTCAACAGGAACGACTTAAATAAATACTATATTAGCATGAGCCTATACAATACACTCACCTAATTACAGTCAGCAACGGCTATGATGTAACCGATAAGTAGCTCAAGGAGAACACCACCTCCACACCTGATGCATACATGACAGAGAAACAATAAAAAAACTTGGAAGATTTCGTATATGATTTAGAAAGAAGAATTAAAAACGGTAAGTTTGTATCTAGTGAAAAGATCACCTACAGATGAATATATCCACACCATATCTAACTTTCAAAAATATTATCCACAAATACAATGCTACCATTGAGGATAAGTCCTTGAAAATGTCAAACATATCGCTACTGCATGGACTCCGACACACTTCCACTACTCTGCTAATAACTGATAATGCTGATGTAAGAACAGTTTCGGTCAGATTGGGACATGCACAGACCAGTACCACCATGGACATATACACTCACAGCCTTAAAAAGTCAAATAAAAGGCAGCTTCTTCATTGAAAAATTTTTTAATAAAAGAGCTTAATTCTCTGGAACGTATTGTTATAGTGCGTACTATTTTTGCACACACAAATCCCAAATAGGCCCCCAGGCGCTAAAAAAAGCACCCTTTACTGGATGCCTTTTCTCTTTCGCACTAAGCCTTGATCTAACTAGCTTTTCTTGAGAGCTCCCGACGAGACTTGAACTCGAGACCTTTACCTTACCAAGGTAACGCTCTACCGACTGAGCTACGGGGGCATTTATTGAATTAATACAGTTCCTTTAAAACCATGGTTAGTTTTAAACGAATCCGTTGCAGTGCATTATCAATTGACTTGGGTTCTTTCTTTAATTTGTCTGCTATCTGAAGGTAAGAATAATCATGCAAATATAAATCCAAAACTGATTTTTCAAACTGACTTAAATGCCTTACGAGTTCATATTCTAACATACTAGTACTCTCTTTGTCAATAACTAATTCTTCAGGATTTGAAATTTTATTCTGAATAACGACATCAGCAAGGGTCTCTTTATCCTCAAAATCAGCATTTTCACTGTATGCGGGAGTATATAATGACACATATGTATTTAAGGGGATATTTTTCTTACGGTTGGAAGCCTTTATGGCAGAATACATTTGCCTGGAGCTGCAAAGGTCTGCAAAGCTGTAAAAAGTGCTGTCTTTCTCCGGACTATAATCTCTGATTGCCTTATATAAGCCTATCATACCTTCCTGGATTAGATCTTCTTTATCACCGCCGATTAAAAACAATGCCTTTGCTTTGTTTTTAACAAGATTCTTGTACTTTGTAAGCATATAGTCCATGGCATAGGAATTACCTCCGCGGATCAAAGCTATGATTTCCTCATCACTCTTTTGCTCCAGTTTCTTATCAGGCATTTTATCTTAACCCCCTGGTCTGTTTGAAAATGTCTAAATTAGCTTGTGATAGCAACTTTGTATCCAGTGTAGCACAGGATATAGGAAATAGCAACTGGATAAAATCCGTACCCAAAAAGGACATTCTTCTTATGCCCTTCTCCTTTTGAATTGTTAATGTATTTTAACGCCTATCTATGAATTGTTATTGAATTTTTACGTGCTTTAACACAGCTATCTATGAATTATTATTGAATTTTACGTACTTTAACACACCTACCATGAATTGTTATTGAACTTTAAAATACTTTATCATACCTATCATGAATTGTTATTGAACTGTAAAGTACTTTACCATACCTATCATGAATTGTTATTGAACTGTAAAGTACCTTAACATACCTGCTTATATCATCCTGTTTTATATCTCTCCTTTAATTGAACACATAGGCTTTCCTTACCATTCTTCCGGAATTTCTTCATGTCATGTAAGGCAGACGAAAATACATTTCAAGCTGAAAATACATCTCAAGTTGAAAATGCATCTAATCATACTGTCTCTATAGAAGATAATAAAGCTGCCATTTGACCGATCCTATGCCGGTATCCCTTTCCAATTACTGTTTTATAAATTTATTGAATAGTCCCATAAATCCATTAGCGCAGCTTAATTTTATCCGCCGTATCAAAGACAGTTTGATATTTGTTATCGGCTATATTTATATTATCTGACATATGCTGGATTACTTCGATATAATCTGTGATATTCTTTTCCCATTCATTATCATATTTTTTAAAAAATTCATCCCCGGCTGACGAGTCCCAGCCTTCTTTTATTCCATTTACTGCCGTTGATAATTTTGTTTTTAAATCTCTCATCCGCTGTGACTGCTCCTGATAGGTTGCCTTTGCCTTTTTCAGCGATTCTTCATTAACTTTTAGCATGGTACCCCTCCTTTTATTCTCCGTTTGCAGGCAATAATGCAGTAATTCCGCCTAAACTGCGTGATTTTGCCCTGGCCTCCTTAGCCTCTTCCTCTCTGCCCATTTCGGAAAGCAGCATTTCACGGATTGCATAAAATTCCGCAGAATCATCCTTGACTTTAATGATATAATCGGAGAGTTCCAAAGCCTTATCATACATTTTCAAATCTTTCAGGCATAATATCCGAAAAAAATAGGCATCTAAGTGGTGCGGATACTCCAGTGAATGACTGCGCAATTTTTCAACTCCCACCTGATACAGCTCTTTCGACTCTTTTTCCCTTTGCAGCTTTTGTAAACAATAAGGCTCATAATAGTAAGCCGCCAGTGTATAATATCCCGTCTCTTCTATACCTTTTAGGGATTTCGCACAGTCCAATGCCTTTTCATAATCTTCTATACTGATATAGCAATTTAATAGAAAATACTCTGCTGCCGGATCGCTTTCAGGAGGAACTTTTTCATTTGATGCTTCTTTGGCTTTTATTAAATTACTAATCGTTTCCTGCATATTGCCTTTCAGGGCATAGATTCGCGCTCGCTCTATGGCAGCCTCCCGCTTATCTAATCCATTACCTATTCTGCCTTCTTCCGCTTCCAGCACTTCCAGCGCCTCATCAAACCGGTTTAAATCAGCATATAGGTTCGCCTGGTCAAGGACAAAGCCGGAGTCTTCCGGAAAAATTCTTCTCACTTCTTCTACGGCAGCCAGAGATTTATCATATTCTTCCATGTCACTGTACAGCCTGATTTTCATATGATAGCCTTCAAAATAATCGGGACATTCCAATGTCATCTCCTCTAAGGCTTGGACTGCCTCATGATATTTTTTCTGTTTTATGTATAATTGCGCTTTTCTCAGCCGAATCTCTCCCCGTAAAGGTGCCTTTATGATTGCTTTAGAATAATTTCTAAGGGCTAAAATATCCTCTCCCTCCTCTTCATATACGATTCCCAGATTATAATATAGCTGGGATTCATCATACCCTTTAGCAATTGCCTGATTGTAATACTGAATTCCTTTTACCTTTTCGTTTTTAAGAAAGTTTATATTTCCCAGGTGAAAATATATGTTACCTTCTTCGCTATTTACCTTAAGTGCCTTTAAAAATGAATCTTCTGCTTGTCCATACTGCTCCATGTTGGTATATGCAATTCCCATACCAATATAAACCACTGAACTAAAGGGATTCTCCTGTTCTGCTTTTTTAAAATATTGCAGAGAATATTCATCCTTTCCATTTTCAAGCAGTACCTCTCCCTGCTTTAGGTATTCCGTTGCCAGCATTTCATTCATATTTCTTTATTCCTTTCAAATGTGTTGATTTACATGATTGCCTTTCATTCATGCGAAGCTTAACTACTGCACCGGGCAGATACAGGCTTATCTGGAAGAAGCTTTCGAAGCTGCAAGACTTCTTGCTTCTTCCCGTCTTTCTTCTTCCCTTCGTTCAGCTTCCCTTCTCTCTTCTTCAAGCCTTCTCTCTTCCTCCCGGATAGCTTCTTCCGTTTCGGAGATATGGTTTTTTAAACTTACGATTTGGGCTTCCAGTTCTGCTATTTTATTTTCAACAACTGATTTTTCTCCCATTAGACTGGCTTTTGCAGAAGATAGCTTGGAATCGGAATTCGGTTCCGGTTCCCGTTCATTACTAACATCTCTTGAACTTTGTGCCATATTTCTGCTTCCTTTAATCCCAGCTATAATCTTATCCGATGTGCTTCTGGCATAGCCTGAGATATCGCTTGCATAATCATCAAAGCTCCTATTTAAAACTGACAAAATATTTTTGATATCACTCAGCCTTTTTTTCTGTATTTTCAGCTCATCCTCTGCCTTTTTCAGATTTTGCCTGTACATAGAAAGTGCACTATTTAAATAGCTTAAACTACTCATACCAGTTCCTCCCTCCCCTAAGCAGGTTCAGTTAAATTTTTCAACGTGTCATTTTTTTATTTAATGCCTCATCTGAAGATATATAAGCACTCAAACCATCAACCAATGCGTTGTATAATTCATATAAAATGTCTTCAATATCTTTTAATTGTATGTAAATAGCCTCATAATCTTTTTCAAATGCATTTCTTCCTTTTCCGCTCCAATCCAGAAATAAATTCGTTGTAGCCAGCTTTACTGTTGTACGGATATTGTTATATTCCTTTACGCCTTCACTGAAAGCCTTGATAGCCGCATCCATTTTACTGGTATCCAGTTTTCTTATAACCGATTCACTCATACTAAATCTCCCCCTTTCCATTTATGACTTTTTGCTTTTGCACTCCTTTTTCTGTTACAAAATAAGAATCACCCAGCTCAATTTCTTTCTTATATTGCCTTAAAACCATAGTCGGTAATTCTAAAAACTTGAGATTTGACAAGTCCTCAAACACAAAAATATTTTTATTATCCTTAATCATTTTAAGCAGCTCGGAGGCTCCATAGGCAACAGGAGCATTTTCCACATCTGAAAATATAAAACACACCTTAAGCTGCCGGTAATTTTTTAGAATGTCTTTTAATAGTTCCAGGGAATCTTTATTGATACCATTGGCACCATAGATACCGTTGTTTTTTATTACCCCAAGCAGCAGCGGTTTTTCCTGTATTGCCTCCATTCCGCTTTCCATAAGCAGTTCCGCTCTTTCCTGCAGTTCTGAATTGATTTCTTCCAGAATCAGATCAAAGTCGTTAAAGTCCACCGTATATTTTTCTACAAGGCCGGATGCTTTCAGAGAACTTAACCGTTTCTGGTAATCATCCACTATGTAAGCCTTAACCGGAAATTCAAACATTCCTTGTCTGAGGTAATGGAAGATAACCTGCAATAAATTGGTTTTCCCGCTTCCATCTCTACCGGTTATACTAAGTAACTGCATTTTTAAGAGATCTATAAAATTCAGCTCAACGGTATCATAGTCGATACCAATAGGAACGCAATAGGATTTCGTATGGCTATATTTCAGATTCTTTATGATATATTCATAATTCAAACGCTGAGGCACTTCAGGAATCCGTCTTGCATAAACCTCTGTGTACCGTTGATTGATTTTTTTCAGATACTCTTTGATTTCTTCAACTCTGTCGATTTCCTTCTCTCCCTGAAAGGCAAGATAAGTTTGAAATTCATAGATATTTTTATTGATCTCTACAAGGCCTCTGCCAGGTACATTTTTAGGCTGCACCCTGCACTTATCAAACAAAGCACCATATTCATCTGCCGTGTTACAGTACAGACAGATGCGGTTTGGAAAATTACTCATATATTTATAGCTGATTCCATTGGTTTGTTTTGTGGTAATAATTAAACTGATTCCTACGGAATTTCCTTCCCTGCAAATGTTAAGAATGTTATCTTCATATTCCGGATACAGCTCTTTAAAAGCAAGGAAATTATCTATCATTACAATAATGTTGGTCATATCCGTATAGCCTGCCTCTTTATAAGAACTAAAGGAGGTGATGCCGATTTTGGAGAATCGCTCTTTTCTTTCCTTGATTTCCGTATTCAGCATTCTCATCAGATTTTTTAACCTTTCATCATCGGAAGCCAGGATTACTCCGCCAAGATGGTTCAAGCCTTCAAAGACACTTAATGCCATAGAGCCAAAATCCAGGATATAAAGAGCTGTCTCCTCCGGTGAATACCTGTCTGCGACCCCGCGTATAATCGTCTGCAGCAAACAGGTCTTTCCAAACTGGGAAGCACCAAGTATAAAGGTATTCCCGCTCTGAATATCCAAGGATACTTCCAGCTGCTGCTGATTATTCGGGTCATCATAAATTCCCAGTCTCACGACTGTCTGCAGGTCCTCTTTCACATATGCTGTATCTTCATAATTAATAACATCAGCCAGCGGAGGCATACAGATTCCCGGGAGCTGCTCAATCTGCTTATCAATACAATAATTATGTATGAAATTCACGACTGCTTCTAATTGTGTCTCCGTTTGCTTATTAGCTGTTCCTTTTTTGCTCTTATAAACCGGGGTTCTTTTCCCGGACAAAGAGACCGTTGAAATGACATGTTCTTTTTTTGCCGCCGATTCATCCATATTAGTGGAAGCGCCGCTGTATGCTGACTGGAACAATTCAAATATTTCATTATTTCCGACCTGTAAATATGCTCTTCCCGGTTCTTTAATTTCGGCAGCTAAAGGAGTTTTTAAAACCTCATTACTATCTTCCTTGTTTTGTACCTTCAAACACATTTTGAATTTTGAATTGGACCATATCTGGGCATCCACGACACCGCTTGGTTTCTGGGTAGCTAAAATTAAATGGACACCAAGGCTGCGGCCTATTCTTGCCGCACTGATCAGCTCCTTCATAAATTCGGGCTGATCCATTTTTAATTCGGCAAACTCGTCAACAATTAAAATAAGATGGGGTAAGGGTGTTTTCACTTCGCCCTTTTTATACATTTTTATATAGGCATCAATGTGGTTGACATTAGCTGCCGCAAAATATTCCTGACGCTTTCTAAGCTCTGCCTTGATCGATAACAGGGAGCGGTCAATCTCTCTGCCGTCAATATTGGTGATAGCCCCTATCAGATGGGGTAGATTTCTAAACTGGTTTACCATGCCGCCTCCTTTAAAGTCGATAATTACGAATCCGACTTCATAGGGATGAAACAGTGTTGCCATGGATAAGATATAGCTTTGCAGTATCTCACTTTTACCGGAGCCTGTAGTTCCGGCAACTAATCCATGGGGGCCATGGTTTTTTTCATTCAGATCCAAATAAACAATATCTTTTTTTACATTAATTCCAAGAGGTGCTGCCATAGATTTATAAATTTCAGATGTCGCCCACCTTTTATCAACCTCCAGATCCTCTACGGAAAGTATCCCCAGCAGTTCATATAAGGAAATATTCTTGGTAAGGGAGCCTTCCAAGCTAACTTCTTCACAATAAACGGGGGATAATTTCACTGCTATATCTAGGGCTGTGTTATCATCAATAAATTCATAGCTAAACTCATTTACCTTGGTAGAATCTGACTTGTCTATTAATTTTCCAAGCTGTTCGTTGCGGTTTAAAACTATGATATTCTGGCAGCCTAAGGGCAAAAGCTCTTTATATTCTTCAAAAAATAGAAAAGTAACCCCCAAGTCCTTTGCCTTTTCCACATACTGTGAAATGGGATGGCGTTTTATACCGATTTCGTTATAAACGAACACAACAATTCTCGGATTCATTTCTTCGGAATTTTCTCTTCTTGAAAGCTCTCTATAAAGGTATTCAAATAAAATATTCTTACTCTCCTCGTCGCATACGATATTCCGAATACCCAGGTCATCATTTTGCAGGTGGGGCAATAGGCGGACCCACTCCATATTCTTTGAGTAATCCTCTTCCATGATGAAAAACAGCTTTACATCACTATGATATTGCCTTATGCAAATGTCCAAAAGAATATTCTTACACAGCTCCCTGATGTATTTTTCTTCTCCGACAACACCTACGGCACTGCATTCCGTAAGCTTCAGGACAATAGGTGCATCCTTTAAGAGACGGAATTCTTCTGTAACCTGCTCCGGAATGTTGACCAGGGAATCTTCCGTTTCAAATCTTTCCTGCTTCTTATATTCAACCTGCCGGTTTGATTCTGTCGCTCCAATTCCAAGTATTACATCCAGGAAATCTGCATCTTCATAGCTTCTATTAAAGAGGTCCCCTGAAAAATCTTTTACCATATCTACCTCATTTTCAAGTGAGTAGTATGTATTGTTTCTAATTTGCAACTCCTCTTTTCTCTTAAACTCGATTTCAGCTTTTTTATTCTCTACGTATTTAAAATACATTTTTTTTCTGCCTTTAGTTGATGCTTTATAATCCTTGCTCTCATCTATAAAGCTATAAATTGAAGTTATAATACCCACTCCCATGGAACACACACTAAATATGACAAAGGAGCCTCCGCCGCCCATTACCCCACGTAAAACGACTGTTATTCCAAGGGTTGCAAATGCCGGCGCCAACGTCAGCATAATATTCCTCTTAGGCTTCTTAGGCTGCTCCGGCGGGTCCAGAATTGATATCTCTTCCGATGGAATCAAAGATATAATACGTGTATTTCTGTTAAACTTGGGATAGTCAAAATGGCTCTTGGCATCGCTGTGAATTGAATAAACCAATGAGGGAATCTCCAGGCTGCTTCTGGAAGATGTATAAAGCTTTCCAAATTTATAATAAAAGCTGAACCCAAGCAAAGAAAAAAAATCAAAATCTTTTACCTCGGCTTTTTGCCTTACCTTTAAACCATTTAAATACAGTCCATATTTTGTGCCATTATCAAGGATAAATAGTCCATCCTCTTCTTTGACAAGAGTTATAGAATCTGCTCCAATCAGCTCATCTTTTAACATAATATCACAATTATCGTTTCCGCCGATTTTTACCTGATTGCTATAACTGATATCTATTTCCTTCTCATAGTCCTTTTTCTCAAAATCAAAATCCATAACAAAGCTTATACGAAAGACTTCCTGGTTGGAATTCTGATACTTTATCATAAAATCATCACCATGAGACAATTCTTTGCTTACCAGCTTCATTATTCCATCGGCGGATATGTATATACTGTCGTCACATCGAATAATCCAGTTTCCATTGGTATTCATAAATGTAATCTCAAAATCTCCGAAGAATTTCTCTTTCCCCAATCGGATATCATTCTGTTTTAGCGTTCCTAAAGTAACTTTTTTGTGTTCTGCCGGCAGTTCAATTTCTTTATATATCCGCTTACTTAGAATTATTACCTTATATCGCTTGTCCACCAATATCTCTCCTATTCCGTAATATTAATTGTTGTCCCATTTCTTACTCCATACTCTGTAATACTTTTATTTCCTTTTAAAAATGCAATCGGATTTTCTGTTTTTAAAAAACATTTCGACAGATCGCTCGTGTCCAGCCCCAGTTGAAATCCTTCGTTTAAGCCAATGATCAATTCATTCACTGTAATATCCGAAGGAATATCAATGTCAACCTTTAAGGACCTTTTATGTATATACAGAATAGCTATAATTCTATCACTGGTCATAGCAGTCACCTTTCACAATGGAATAAAAAAAGCTTCAATAGGTATCAGATAAACATGAGTGCAAGTTTCTGAACATTCCGGTCATTTGACAGATATCCAATTTCCTGATTACTGCTGTCTGTCCGGTAATCTATATATTCACTGATTTTAAATGACTGGGTATCACGTTCATCCATCAGATGGTTTTCCCTATTACTTTGGTATTTATTACACACAAAGACAAATCTTTCATTGTCAGAGCAATCAATATTTCTTAACAGGCACTCTAATTTATGCACTGCTTTTTTTTCCTGTCCGGTAATAATAATCGTATGGTCTGCCGCACCCATCAGCCTTGACACATCTTCTGTAAAATCACTGATCCCGTCAACAATGATATAATCATAGTCTTTGGTTGCTTTTATACAATTCAACAGGTTAATATAGTCTTCCCCTTTGACATTCAGGGAGGGAAGGGATAGGTGAAAGGGCGGCAATATATCAAACCCTTTTGTGACTATTTTTGATTTCACTATGTCATAGATATACTCATTTTTTTCTATCATCATCTTTTCAATACCGCTTTCCATGGCAGGCAAATCGCCAATGACACTTCCAAAGGTCTGCAGACTATCCATTCCAATAAACAAGGCCTTCTTGTGATACTTTACGATTGCCTCGCACAGCGCGGCAGAAACCGTGGTTTTACCGATTCCCCCAATTGGAGAGTACAACATAAGTATCTTTGTTTCTTCAGTATTATTGAAAGAAACTGATTTTGTGGAAGATTTGTTGATCACTTCATTATAAATCTCTTTGACACTTGTATATTTATATATCCGGTTCATTTCCGAATCCCCAGTCTTGCCATCGGAAACAACCTGTTCTGTTAACAGGAAGGTATTTCCGATATTATGCCGTTCCAGTTCCGCATCATACAATTCTTCATTGATAACAAGAATATCTATTTTTTGAGGTGTGGAAAAGAAATCCTTTAAATAATCCGGATCAGTAATTACGATAAGATCTGCCTTATCCTCCAATTCATCAATAAATTTCCGTTCCAGCGGCAACAGATATTTCTCATCCTTATCAGCCAGCAGTATCTTTATATTTGCCATGTGATAACCCCTTTCCCTATGCAGTCAAACAAGATAGAATTCCGTTTCTTTGCCCGACGCTCCATTATTTTTTTCTTCCAAATAAAAACCGTTTTTTCATGCCCGCAAATTTATCGTTACTTCCCATTCCTTTTAGTCCCTTATTCCCATTTTTTTTCTTACCGACCCGCTGATTCAGGCTCGCATAATCCTTAAGCTGCAAATCCTTCAAGGATGCATGGACATCCTCCAATGTAAAATCCGAATCCATCATATTCTCATAAATGGCGTTAATATAAGGATTTTGTTCATTATAAGCCTTTAATATAACGGATAAATTTATTTTCAGCTCCTTTTCAAAGATTCTGTAGCTAACATTATCTGCCTCAAAATAGATGGGCAAATAAATAAGATTTACACTTAAATTCTCACAGTCTATGAAAATCTGGTCCGGTGAGACCAGTATATTTTCACATTGCATAAATCCGTTGTTTTTTACAAGGATAATGGAATCCAGGAAATTAATCAGTATACTTAGAATTACATCCAGCTTCAGGCTAAACATGAGAGTTTCCAATGTCTTAAATTTTGATATGTCATAAATCAGCTTGTCCTTTCCGTTATGGCTGACCTTCGTACACTTGATAAATCCGTTTTTCTCCTGCCCCAATAAGACCTTATAGCCTACGGAAAAAAATAATTCCGGGGCTTCTAAAATATAAGCATGATTTTGACTGTCCTTGATTTCAACTACTTTATCCGTGAAGTTCATCCTAATTGCCTCCGTTTTATTTCCGCTGTACATATTGATATATCCATTATCCTATAGCGCGCCGGCATTTTGCCTTTCAGGTCTCGGCTTTGATTTTCTTTAACCTCGTATGTTTCATAATGATGCGGTTCAATTCCTTTTCTGCCTTTTGCTCTTCTTTGGTTTCAGGTCCGCCCGGATTGGATAATATCCATAAAATGAAAGCATAAAATTTCGGAATATTTGTTTTCATTACTTCAATTTCTTCCATTGTGGGGTAATATCTAAGGGCAGAGAATTCGATATCATCCACTATTGAAAATAAGTCATTCATTTTTTCATGAGTGATGGTAACATAATTTTTATCTTTCATAATCCCGATACTTTCTTCTAAAGTCTTCAAATTTATCCTCCCATTCCTTTATATGTTCCTGGTAAATCGTAGTCTGGTTTTTCCCATGCTGTTTTGAATAAAATAATGCCTGATCGCATTTTTCTATTAATTCCTGGGGCATTGCACCTCTTTTGTTATTTTCAATAAGTCCAATGCTGATTGAAATAGGTTTTTTTGTTCTGGCCCATTCAATGTTATGTTCATATGTCTTTTCCTGAAAATTCTTTCTGATTTTTTCCGCAATTTTAAAAGCATCATCTTCTGTTGTTCTGGGAAAAACCACAGCTATATCTTCACCATTAAAACGAAATGCTATATCCTGGTCACGGCACGCTTTTTTTATGGTCTTCACCAGTGTTTTTAATACATAAAGTCCGAAAGGCTGTCCATATGTATCCTTCACATATTTAAAATTATCGATATTTATGATAGCGATACAAAAGGGGGCCATTAGCTGCACCTTTTCCGCTACCGTTTCATAGAAGGTACTGCTGTTATATAATCCGGTCATCCCATCCCTTTTCGATTTATCCATAAAAAAGTCTGATTTCGCACTGATTGACAGGGTTTCTTCCGTATACGTCTTTATAGTCAGTAAAAACTGTATCAGCACAACTATAAATAATATGAAATTTGTCAGAAAATTAGATTGAAAGGGAGTAATAAATATCGAGACTATAAGTATTAAAATCATAAATACTACTGTTATGACACTTTCTAATTTAACTATTTCAATATCCTTTTTTAAGGCTAAAACGAAAATTGGAATTATCAGAAATATGGATGACGGTAAAAAATTATGATATATAATAGCATCCATAACAAAATATAGCGTTATAATGGATAAGTTTATAATTAATCTTGTGTTATCCGTAATTTCATCTATGTAAATAAAACTATTTCTGCTAAACCAAAAAATTAATTTAACAGCGATTGGCAAGGCTGCAAATGCTATACTTAAGATGCTTATATTAAATAAAAACGTTATAACACTGAATAGAATTGACATTATTAAATTAATAACCATTAATTTATTTAAAAAATCATAAAATTTATCATCTTCCATTCTAAACTCCCTTACTGCTCTGAAATATTATGAAATGCTAAAAAACAAATTTGTTTTTAAATTTTAACAAACAATAATGCAACATAAATTAATATTAAAACAAAAATTATAATTACTGCCGTTATGACAGGCTTTAGATTTAATGGTGTCTTTTTCTTCCCTCTCTCATCAAACATCTCCGTAATCTTAATTCCTGAGGGTTCATGACTTTTAAAATATTTCAGCAGCCATATTATCGTAATTATAATGACAGCAATAACAAAATACCCATAAAACAGCCTTACAACAATTATCAGATTATGTAAGTTGAAATCATTTTTTAAGTTTTGTATATCATGCATTTTTTGTTGTGTCCTCCTCTTTCGAATTCTATATATTTAATATGACAGAAAGCAGCGGAAATAAGGGTATAGAGTTGAGTTACCCGTAAGAAAATTCTATTGTAAGCTATTGCGTGATATAGGATGTATCTATCTTGTTGAAAATGCAATTATAATCAGGCTTAAATCCTGCCAAAGCGGCTTCTTCCACACTGTTATAGACAGCAACTGCCTTAAGCTTTACACGATAGCTGTCTGCGATCTGGGATTCATAACAATACTTCTTCTGGTTTAATTCATTAAGATATCCGATAACACGTACTTTTTTAATTACCTTTAACCCCGAAATCTGAGCATTTCTAATTTTAGCCTGGCCGGAAAAATCCACATCCTTCATTATTAAAATAAAGCTTGGGCTGTCAATTTTATTTAGACCGCTGGATGTCTGCTCAGAAGGAATATACAGGGTATAATCTTTGTCACTTCTTAATTCTGCTATGGCATCAATGTTATGGGTAATGGCATTGGTTATTCTTGTATTGATAGCTCTGGAAACTGTTTCACTATTCAGGGAGATACTCGCAGCAGGAACTCCGGCTTCCTTCGGACTTGTTTTAATACTGCCAAGCTCCGCATAGGAGGTTCCGTTTGTTATGCCTAAGTTATTCGCATTCACTTTGATCCATTTTTCAGAGCCCAGACGTACTGCTATTTCAGAAGCCAGCTTATCATTGTCATCATATGTCATAATGGTGTAGGGTAATTTGGGAGACCAGTTAAATTCAAAGGTATTACTGTGTGCTTCACCTGTTTCATTGACTTCTGACATAAGCGTTATGTAATAACCGTCATTTGTAGCCAATAACCCGGTAGCAATGCTGTCTTCAATATATTTCAGATTATCATTACATATGGACATATCATAGTTTAAGCACATCATCTCTTCAAAAGCAGGCAGGCACAAACTGGGACTGAGTGTTGTCTGATTCATATCCTGATAAGCTAATTCACTGTTAACACTTGCCAGGGAATAGTGAAAGGCCATATCTCCTGAATATTCTATGGCTTTTGATAATCTATCCGTATCATACTCTGTGGTAGCTGTCTCCAGTTGTATATAAAAGGTCGTGAGCATAATAATAAGACAGCATAAGGCTACAAAATTAAATACCATAAGCCAGTTTTTCAAGACCTACACCTCCTTTATCTGCACTTGTTATTTAATTTTAAATTTTATGATTTTTTTATTTCCTGCCCTATCCGATACACTTAAGGTATAAGCTCCTTTTCCAGACACTTTAGCTCCGTTCCTGATTGCTTTATTATTTAATAAAGCAGACTTTATACCGGATAATCCATCACTGAATTTTAATGTGACTGCTGATTGATATATCTTTCCGTTTTTAACCCCTGAAACAGCCGGGGCCATTTTATCAATGTTGGATATCTTAACGGCATACAAGGAGTAGTTCCCCATATAATCCAATATCCGGAAGGTATAGGTACCATTAGCTGTAACCGAATAAGCATTGTCAGTTAATGATTTCGTAGTCTCACTCTGATAAGTAGACCATGTATAATAGTCCGTTATCCTGGCCTTGGAGACCTTTCCTTTTGTTACAAGAATTTCTGTATATTCAAAGGGCACCTTTAAATGAATTCTTACGTTTCCTTTCGTATAATAACTTGTACTGACAGCTGCTTTCACTACATAAGGTATCTTTTTAACTACCAATGAGGTAATAGTTGTAGTGCCTTTCATAGTTATATAGTAAACACCGGGCTCCAATACTTTTGTTATCGTATTATACTGTGCTCCCTGGGAATTGTAGGCTTGTTCAACAATATTGGCATCCATTGAATTTTTTAATACACAGGCCGAACCATATAAATTGATATCCTTTAATTCCAAAAAATTAAAATTAATCGTTACAATGCTTTTTTCATTCAATTCGAACTTGTAATAATCGATAGGAGCCGTAATACTGAGAAATCCGGTTTCCATCTTGTTAAATGTTATTAAATTGGAAGAATCCTTGGAGGAGTTATAAATCCTTTCCGTGCTGTTTGCATATTGACCGACCAAGCAGGCTCCAACTGTTGTAAAAATATAAGAGCTGCTATTATAGCTGTTGTTTGCTTTTATGGTATAGTTAAAATAATAGGTACCGGTATCCAGTAATATCACCTGATAGTTTTTAGAGGAAGATAAGGTCACCTGGGAGCCAACCAGATCTATCCCCTTGATATCCCGGGAAAACCAAATAACCGGACTGTTTGCTTCTGACGAATTCCAGTTCAAATATGCCTTTATGATAGTCGGTTCTTTTATGACAACCATACCAACTCCGGATGTTCCGGTTAAGGCCGTAAATTGGTCTGTTTGAGGATATTGTAAATTATCCACAGATGAGGTGTAATTAATCGGCATTTCCAAATAAGGTGAAATATATGCCTCCACCCTCGTTTTAGGACCTGTTGCAAATATCATTAGAAAGCTGAAGCAAACTGCTAAAATACATATTCTGAAATTAATTTTTTTCATACCGTACCCTCCGATTCACTTTTAGTGCACCATCTTAGCCATTGTCAAGGAATAATGTTCATCCTCAATTCCAAGAAAGATATTTAATATTTTTTGATATGCCGATTCTGATTTTTCCTTTAATTTTATCTGTACGACATCTCTTTGATTTAATAAACTGATATTATCAGCTGAAATATATGTTATATTTACAGTTCCATCACTTTCACGTGTTGCAGTCTTTACAAGCCGGTTGACCTGAACATCTAAAACCATGCCATAAGATGATACTTTCATATAAAATTCATTTAAGTCATCATTCGTTACGGACTTTTTATCCGTTACTACATCTAAAAAGTAGGTTACTTCATTTAATAACTGCCTTCTATTCTCCATCTCTGTAACACAATAGGAGTTAACCAATGGAGCCAATATGAGCATGAAAAAAACTAATATCAGGGAAATTATTCTCGATAAAAAACCATTCATTCTATTCTGATACTCCAAGACAGAGTATCTTCCTCCTCTGCTCTGCTAATTAGAATAACTTTCAGAAAATCCAAGACATACAAATGCCAGGCACTAATTAGTTACTGCAAAGTTGTAGTAGGCATTAGCCGTTTTACCATTGCTGTCAGTTTCATATTCATAGGTGACCAAATATCTTGTATCTTTTTGGTCATTTTGAATGGCGCCTGCCATATATTGCCCATACATGGACAAATTCTCTTTATAGGTATAATTAATATCAAACTGGGTGTCATGAATTTTCAGACTCTTCGGAGCCGGCATATTGGAATCCTGAATCTGGGTAACAAGCATAAGTTCCGCCTTTGACAAGCTTGCGTCATAAGAACCGTACTCTGTCAATACATATGCATTGTTTTTTATTGTTGTGTTTTTATCCTGCATATACGTTTCATTGTAACCATATGCCCTTCGGTTTGTTTCAAAGGTGGAAGCGACACCTGTAACAATACAGAGTGCCAGAACAAGCATTAGTATTCCTAAATCCAACACTTCCATAGCTTCTTTATCCATTTGTATTCACACTCCTTTACTGGGTCCATACGGCATATAAGATGAACTCTCCAAAAAGCAGAAGGTTCTTTACTTTTTGCCCCTCAGTGTAAGTAACATTTCCTCCCTTTGTTATAGACCAGCCTGCAAAATTATATCCCTGCTTGTAAAAAGCATTTTTGGTTAAGGCTTCTCCTAAGACCGAACTGCTATTCGAATTATCATAAACAAACTCCTGGTTTGCCATATTCCCGCTGCCGCCATTTGCATCAAATTTAATCGTATAAGAATAGGGATAAATTTTTAAGTGGTATTGGCCAAGCATTTCATCATATTCCGTAATTAGCTTCACCTTTCCCTGTAAATGCTCCAGCAGGCAAGGAGTGTCGCTTACCGTTTCATATTTACCATGGGCATTGTCGCAGATATAGCACGTTATGTCATGAATTTCATTGGAATTATATTGTATTAGTGAATACACGGAAGCTGCCGGCAATATAGCATAATCGTAGGATAAGGATTTCAGGTTAGCATTGTCCGTCTCTATTTCAGCATCCGACATATTATCATAGACCTTGTTTCCCATTCCTTTCCCGACCTGAACTCCATATATTACATAGACAAGCAATATCGAAATGAACCCCATCATAACACCTATTTTAATAACATCAATGCCTTCATAACCTAACCCCCTCTGCATGTTTGCCCTCCTTTAGTAGGCTTTGAACCTGTATATTTTTCTCAGCTTGCTTTTATCTATGGTAACCAGGAAATTATCATATATATTATCCTTCATCACATGATTTACCAGGTAATCCTGAGTCCACAAAATAGTTGGAAATTCTACGGTTCCGGGATTTTTCAGATAGCTGAGATACAGTTCATTTGTTATGGGATATATCTTTTCATTGATGGTTATGTAGTAATCATACTTGTTGTCGTATTTCAGTATAAATTCAACAATATCATTACCGGAAACCCTCTCTCCATGTTCAAATAAATAATCCGCAGCTTCATTCCGCAGCAATTCACCCTGATTAGTAATCATCGCTTCCCGATTATACAAATGTCTGGCGGTTATTGAAAGAAAAAACAGGATTACACAGAAAATTCCCATGGCAGCCATATTGACTGCCATCCTGATAACATCTTGCAGCTCTTCACTTCTCATAAATAGTACCTTTCCGGCAGAGCATTATTAATATCTGATAAAAGCAATCCCTGTAACAGTTCCGGAGGAATAGTTATTATAATAGGAAGGATCCGTAACATCACTTCCATTGTAAATCAGGTAAGGATGAAACAGGGCGCTTAAATCAACTCCTTTTGCCGTAGATGTCAGCACTTCCAGGGAATAGTTCGACGGATTTTGCTCGGCATCCCCTGTGGTTAAATGAATCGGTACTCCCGTACTGTTTGGCTTGTCAACATAAATCTCAATACTGCCGTCTCTATAGTTTCTAATTGCTTCCAGAACATCATCGGCATAAAGACATTCACTTTTATAATTGGCCGCCTCTGTTTTGGGTGAAAATCCAGTTTCATATTTTCCAAATTCTCTATATTGCCGGACCTGATGTGCCGTTGCTGTCTTATTGTTCTTTACCTCTGCAAAGTCTTTTTTTATTCCCACGAAATTAACGACAAAAACCAGAAAGATTGCTACCGTCAAAAACTCAACACCGATAGTAATCATCTCTTCCAGTGTTTCCCTTGTCATTTTAACCTCTTTCCAGAAAATCCAATTTCCATTTAGATATTTTTTAATCCATAGTTAAATAACAGCTTTTTTTTTCAAACTAATCCCCATGCATATCCCGAACTTGCTTGGGATACTGCTTAAATAGGAATTTGAAAAATGCAACGTTTTTTCAAACTAACTGCCATGCCTTCCCAGCACGCTGCAAGATTAGGCCGAAGATTTCGCAGGCACTTGTGTAAAAATTGCTTTTTAATATTCACACAAACTCCTTTCGCAAATACCAAATCCTTCTGATTTTAACACCAGATTTTAAAAAACGAGCTGGGAAATGCCAGACTTCCCAACCCATCTTTTCGTTTGTACACCTTGTATTAGTTAGATGATGTCTGAACAAATACAACACCGCAGGTAGAGCCGGTAGAGTCTTTAATTAATGTAGACATATACTTGGCACCGGTGGGAATAAATTCTGCCGTACCTTGTTTTCTCATATTGGAAACCTGGTTATAATACTGAATGGAACCATTGTCCATTACAAACGTATCCTGTGTAACGAATGCACCATTGTCCATTTTAAGTGAATTAGGATCTTTCAATACTGCATTATAATTTACGCCCCAATATTTCACAAAAGGATTTCCTTTACTGTTAACTGCAGTCAAACCCTCCAGATAAATTTGCCTAATAGCATCTTTGCCAGGTGTTCCTGTTGTATCTAATTCAGGACACTGCCCAATAGTACCTTCATTATCAATCATACTTCTTGTTGTAACAACAATTGCAAAAGGTTTACCCTCAAAATTAGAGTAAGCAGCTTTTACCTTTGTTCCCAGAACCGTTTGCTGGTCATAATCCTCAAACTCCGACTGCTCAACCGTATTCAGCTGAGTGGTAACCTTATCGGCACCTGAATTTGTAATAGATTTACCAACTGTAAAAATTGTAAGACCGATTACCAAAACAAAGCCAAAGGCAAATAACGCCGTTCCAAGTTTCGATAGGTCTATACTTTCGTCTCCCATTCCTGCCATTTTATCATCATTCCTTTCCTCTTGTTTTTGATTGGATCTCCAGTTATTGTTTTGGGAAAACAATAACGCAATCCGTTATTTTTAAAACCTTTTTGTTTTGTTTGTGTTTCTATTATTAATATGATAGAGTTTTTTTTAAACCATATTTATTCCATTGCTTTTTAAACTCCATTTTATAGAAAGGGGTAACGGATATCCTGCCCGGCAGTCCCGCCTTTTAAATATCCTGGAGCTCATTAATACCGGACATCATCTCTGTAAATCCCATGTACATAAGAGGAAATACAAAGAGCAGTATAAGTGTCATCATAAATGGTACCTTAGCCCGTTGTCCGCATTTATTGCGGCGCTTGTCAATATTGTTCTTCAAAACTTCATCACGGGTATTACAGATATGCTCTCTGTTTTGTATTAAGTCCACAAAGGCTTCCTCCAGGGATAATTCATCAACTGTCATTTTCATTTTTTCTATGAAACGTTTGAAATCCGGAATCGGAGTTTTTTCAATCATATTGCTTAATTCCGCAATGGGATTGGAGGCATAGCCCTGGTAGCCGTAAGTCAGCATATCCTTGTGTATCGTTGAAACCTGGGTCAGATGTTCCAGGGCTTCCATCGTATCACAGTTCATTGACATAAGAATGGTCATAATCGTCTGCAGCTGTAAGAACTCCTCCTCCTCTTCCTCTTTTAAAAAGCTGCTGCGCTTCTTAAGATTTAAGTTAGGTAAAAAGAATCCGGCAGCAGCAATGACAAAGGAAATATCGATGTAATACCAATAAAAATGTACCTTCTGCAGCCAGTCATATTTCTTTGCAAGTCTTGTTTTCTGATCTTCTACCTGCAGATCATTGATAGTCGGCATCGTTCCCCGTATTAATTTTGTCAGTTCCTCCTGCCCGGATTCCAGCAAGCTTCCCTGCATGCGGTCAAAGTCAAACTTGCCCTTATTTCTTAATCCTATATAAGTCAGGTCCATGTCATACAGCTCTTTTTTTGTATAAATGGGCTTACCGTTCTTATCCTTGTAATCTTTTTCATCGGATATCATGGATAAGGAGCCGGTGTAATGAAGCATATAGTTCCTTCCGGCAATGGTAGCACTTAAAAACAGCATAATACCAAAAGCGAAGACAGCCATTGCATACAAAAGCTTTTCAACATACAATTCTTCGATGGATTTTTTTGAAAAGGCATTTTCAAGTTTTTGTTTTAAAAGCCGCCTTTTTCTGTTTTTAGGTGTTATATTTTTTACAAAATGAAAAATAAATTTGTTTTTTAATAAATTAAAAATAAACAATATTCTATCGTCTTCTTTTACTACATGCATGCTGTTTGCCTTGGATATATAGTCATAGCAATAGATACAGGCAACAATAATTAATATTCTTATTACATATCCTGCCATTCCTTCTATAATAATAGAGGTACCGGGCATATATTTTAAAAGGAACCATTGGACAAAGGGTATACAGGGAATTGGTATCAAAGTCAGATATTCAAGCTTACCGAATTTCATAAATTGATAATCCTGCCTTTCCAGCTCCTGGTTTATATCCTTGTTCATAATTAACAAGGTACTAATAAAGGTAGAATTACCTTCCGCATCATAGCCATCACCGGTATTATTGATTGAATAGCAGACATATGCCAAGGTTTGAACGGGTTTGAATGGAGTAGACTCGAAAAATTCCTTGAGTTTTAATTCTCCGTTGGTTGAAATCAGCACTCCATGGATTCTTTCCATTATTTTAGCTATTCTGTTCCCATAGCTTGCAGTCTCCAGGGATTCCACAACATCATTGCATCTCATATATTCAAGGCGGATGGATTCCATTGCGTATTTCAATTGCGTATAAACAATGTAATTAATACGCTCCATACGCTTTTCCAGCATTGTTGTAATTAATATGTACGCTAATATACCGCATAGCACCACACTTGCTATATCACTGAATATAAGCAATGCCACCGAAATGGTCCCAGCAACACTGGCCATGGTAGCCGTCAAATATTTGGAAATTATTTCTTTTACTTCATTTTTACTATAAACAGACATGGAAGACAGCTTTTTTGTCATAACCCGTATATACGTTTTTAATATAGGAAATTTTTTATATTCTTCGTACAAGCAGCAATAAAATGCTTCTTGTTTTGTTTGTTTCTTATAATTTACTTTTTGTTTCGATAATTTTAAAACAAGTGCCCCTGCGACAGTTGATATAACAAAAATCACCGCTCCAACAATCATAACAGGAGAACGAAATATCTCAATTAAATATTCCATTGTATTATTTGCCTCCTATTGCACAATGCTTTAATCTCCCATATTAAATTGTTTTGCTACTGAACTTCTGTTGCTGAGAATTGCAAGTGCCGAATTAAAATCCACAGCATTTTCTTCCGCACTTCTGGCATTTTCGAATTTAGCCGTATCGTCATACGCTTCTTTTCTGGCAACGCCCTGGTATTCTTCCATGGATTCACCCCTCCAATAATAGGCCAAGAACCGGTCAAATTCTTCCCGTTCTTTTTTGGAAAGCACTTCCCGGATTTTTCTTGTTAACCCGTCGCTGAATTCTTCCTTCGCCATATAGGTGTCTGTTTCCGTGTTATAGACCAGAACATCTCTTGTTGAAAAGGATATACGGTCAGTTTGCCTTGTGTAGTATTCCTTGTCCAATTCATATCTGGATTCTTCCAGCCCTATTTCATTATTGTAACCAGGATAAGGGATACCCTCCTCTAACTGTGTGATTTCTGTAATACGCTTAATATAACGCTTCCCATCCGGTGTAAAATCAAGATGGATGTTGATTTTCAAAACATCGGTAACCTGCTTCTCCGCTGTAGTCATATTATCAAAGCCGCCGGCATTTACCAGTGAATTTCTTAATGTTAAGACAAGGTCTTTGGCTTCGTTGGCATGATGTGAGAACAAAGTAAACAACGATCCTGTCATTGCCAGCTGAATCATACGGGCGGCAACCGGGTCAGTGGCTACTTCACCGATTATCGTAATAGAAGAATCCGATTTCTTTAACGCATCCTGTAAGGATTCTGCGGTAACCGTGCCTGTCTCCTGTACCGAATAGATATTCCTGTTGGGGTATATTTCACGTAGATACATTTCAGGTGCCATTTCAAGTACACGGATATTATACCTGGGGTCCATATATGCAATAATCGCTTTCATAAGCGTTGTTTTACCGGAGCCCTGGCGGCCTGTAACAGCAGTTGTTATCTGTCCTCGCATCAGGAACTCAATTAATTTGATAGCAACTTCCCCATCCGTAACACCCGGCTTTATGACCAATGCTTCCGGTGTGATAATATCCAGTGTAAATTTACGTACAAAAGCTGCCCATACTTCACCGGCCGGGGGCCTTACAGCTAAAATACGGGATTTATCGTGCATTGTATTTACTAAATATCCGCGTTTTGCCGATAAGGGTCCCGGGGAATTCCAGCGGATCAGCAGCTGTACAATCCTCCTTATCTCATCCTCAGAACCAAAATCGAGGAATTGCAAATGTATATATGAGCCTTTAAAGTACAGCCATAAAGCATTGGTTGCTTCACTGCATGCGTCGGCATTCTCTTCCCCGTCTGCCTGTGAGCTGACATTGATGGCATCCATTACGGAACCGGAAACTCCTACATTGTAACCGTTGACATTCATCTCTGCCAGCGTGTCAATACAGCCAAAGCCCTTATAGGCCTGATATAAAAGAGTTGTAAAAATGTCGGTAACCTCCGGGTCTGTCAAGTGGTACTCTAATTTAAAATAGCTTTCCTCCAAATCTGTTTTTGTTATGTAGTAGGCTCTGTCATTCTCACCGCCAATACCAACTGCCGGTCTCTCACCTTCGAACTCATTTTCCAGTATCCACTTTGTTAAGGCATCTCTCCCATAATCTTTTTTATATTTGTACATGATAATTTCGAACATGGTATTGGTATTGGGTTCGCTTTCCCTGTCAAGACCTATTATCTGCCTCATCTTCTCCGGCTTCATATGGTCGTCAAGAAAGGTATGTATCATTTCTTTTACCATTAATTTTGCACTATCTATACCGTAAACTGAATTTTTAAGAGCTTCCTTCCTTTGTGCTTTTCTTTTTGCAAGGCGTTTTAAGTCTTCATCGGTTTCCAGGCTGCTTATAGAATCCTCTTTTGTGAGATTAACGATATAAATTTTCAGGGCATCCAATACCTCTTCAAAGGAAGATAAATCCTCTTCTACAACCACCTGCTTTTTAGCTTTCGCACGCACATACAAGAAAAAGAGAATCAAAGTAATTGCTATTATGGAAGCTAATCCGAGATTGAAATTGCTCATAATGTATCCTCCCTTTAATAACCCCTGGCTTTTCTCTTTTCTTCTCTGACGGCTTGCTTAATGCTCTGTATGCCGCTGACCAAATGCTTGATATCAGCGTCCAATTCCAATACATCCACATTTCTTTTTTGAATCTGTTCCGACAAATACTTTAACTGCCCTCTGTTTTCACAATAGGGAATCCACTGGCTGAACCTGATATGGTACCATTTGCTTGGATGCTTAATTCCGAGTACGTTTGCCGCATCTTTATCTGTGCCGATCATATCAATATATTTATTCATAACAACTAAATTTGGAATGTTAGCAGTTTGTTTCAATATTTTTGCTTTTTGCCCTGAAAACCTTTGGAGCTCTGACAGTGATTGTGTCAAAACAATAATCAGGCAATCCGTATGGGCAAGAACCAATTTCACATTCTCTTTTTCCAAATTGTTTTCATCTATATCAAATACAATATAATCATATGGGAAGTCTTTGCATATAAAGGACAGAACCGTCTGCATCTGTTCATCATTTACATTTTTGTCTTTTCCGGTTCTGGAAACAAAGGTATCAAGACTGAATAAGTCAAAGCGTTCCGTGATTTCCCTGCAATAATTCCCTATATCTTCTTTCCTGAGCCCGCCTTCTCTTATCAGGTTTATTAGCTGCAGAGGATTACTTGTCTGGTCATCTGATTCTTCTAATCCAAAATAAGGGAACATGGATTCAGATTTACTTGTCACATGCGTTAGGCAAACGCTTTTATTCCGGGAAGACAGCTCATAGGCTAAAAGTGCCGCCACCGTAGTATTCCCATTTCCATGAACATGGGGTGAGATTACCGATATATTCATAATCATATTTCCTTTCCATTATTATTTCGAAAAAGAATATCTCTTTCTTTTAAGCAATTTCTGAAATTCCTCCGGCTTTATGTTCAGGGCAGCAGCAAAGGCATCCCCTAATAATATGGAAACAGTTTTATCTTTTAAAGGCAATAATTGCCTTAGCTGCTCTACGCGAAATAAATAGAAGGAATAATCCGGCTTCCAGACTATTTGATGCATATGTACCTCTTTGGGGTCCAATCTTTTATTTTTATTAGGAGTTAATGTCAAGGTTCCAAAGGCGGCATTTTCATAATCCTCTCTTATGTCTTCAATAGAATTGCCCAAAAATGTAGTATTTTGTTCACATAGCAGCAAATTGTACTGCATTTCTTTTGAAATATACGAATCGGAAATAAAAATAAGATATTCCGTCTCATCTTTGATTGCCAGCTCTTCAATTTTCAGGATATTTTCCATCGACATGGTAGGTAATACGTAAATCTTTACACTTTCAATTTCACCGTAATTTTCTTTACCGCTGTAGAGCCTTTTGTATGCGGCATCATCCGTAACCACCCATGTGCGCCCTGCTATGGAACATGCCCGCATAAATGGATATGCCAATACTCTCTTGTCGGCTTTTCCCGTTATCGCTAATTTAATCATATTGTGTTCTTCTCCTTTTGCACCAGCTCATAGGATACTATTTGCCATCAGAAGAATCTTCCTGCGTATTTTGTTCCTGTGTATTTTGTGCCTGTGCATTGTATTCTGCTTCTGCCTGCTTTTGTGCCTGTAACGCATCATAATCATCTTTTGCCTGCTTAAATTTATCAGCAAGGCTCTGCTTTCCATTTGTTACCGTATCATTAATTGTTACTTTTTCTGAGCTTAATAACTGCTTTTCCAGCTGTTCCCTCCGCTTTAAGACATCACTGTAATCGGAGGTATCAATATTGGGATCCAGCAGCATTGTCTTCAGAACATCAAGGCTGACAGGATAATATTGCTGTGCGGCAGTCTGTATCCCGCCTTCGATATAGGTAGAGCCATATGCTTTTGTACTGGAAAATAAAGCCTCATCCGTCTGCATGGACTGATAGGAATAAAAATCCTGCTGAGAAACAATCAGCTTAAGTGTTGAGCCATTAATTTCAACTACTTCTTTATGGGTCATTGCAATATAATCCTGCCCTAATGGAAATGCAATTCTGATATCAACATAATCTCCTATTTCGATTCCGATGGGAATTTCATCCAGAACAACATCTAAGGTTCTTTCATCATCTGTTAATTTCTGCTGCATTAACATATCTGATGTTACAATTGTGCCGCCGGCTAACGAGATTTTGTAATAAAAGCCTTCAATATCAGGCAATGATGTAATTGCATTTGCCGGCACTGAATATTCCGGAATCTGAACCATCGAAAATTGAAAATCCTGCATTTGAGTTCCGCTCTTGGCATTGGTATTTAACTGATAAACCGTAACCAATTCACCGATTTCGTCCAACTGCTGCTGCAGCTTGTTTATCTCAGCCTCCCGCTGGGCTATGATATTTTCATCATTTTTTTTCATAATAAAAACTCCTGCGGCTGCTAATAACAATACAAGCACAATAGCCATTACAAAGTACTTTTTCTTTGAGTACATATCCGTTATCACCGTAACATGATACTTTACGGGATACCTCCTTCCTATTGGGTTTCCTGAATGATTTTATTAAGAGGTTTTTTATTGGATTAACTTACATACAGTTAATATGACAGAATTTTTTTTATTAGCCTTCATTTCTTACTCTTTGCCGTTTTTAATTTCAGTGACTGATTCCAGTGCCGCCGGGATATCAATGCCCTTTTTGCACTGCTTGTAAATCAAGGTTCCTGTTTCCGCATCAGAATTATACAGGAGTAATCCCCGCATTATATTTCCTTCTTTCTTTTCTATGTAACATTCCAAATAATCCGGCGTTAAAAACAGGAACCGGAATTTACCCCCAGCTGCTTCATTTGTTAAAAATGCCTGTATTTCCTCTGTCCTGCATTTATACACAAAACCTGAATCATCCGCATACTGCTCCAGACTGGCGGCCTTTAAAGGAGCCCTATTGTCAATTTTAAAACCGGCATATTCATTGGTAAATTCCGTCTTAATTTTAGTAATAGTTTTATTTGTTTTAACTCCGTTTTTTTCGGTCAATATTAGATAAGATTCCTTTTTCCCTGTATCATAGCGGACTTCATAGGTTTTTGAAGAATTTTCATCCTTTTCTGCAAAATATTCCGTCACAGTATAATCCTGCTTATTAGCATCTATATTGATTTTATGTCTTTTATTCACGTTCAAATAAACAAACAGTATTGCCAAAAGCATTATTAAGATGAATGCTATAATTAAAATCCGTTTCTTCGTTAAATATAGTACTTTTTTCATTGCCGCCCTTCTTTCAGTCATTTATTTTCCTTATCAATACTCTCCGATGGTGCCTTTTCTATCACTATGTTATCAGGGGTATCCGTATAATTGTTATCACCCTGAATGGTTATTTGCTCCGTTTTACCGGCTTTGTCTGTAATTGTTCCGGCTTTAAAATCAGGTGCTTTCTTAGTAATTCCAGCTGTTATATCAGCCGTTATACTATCTCGCAGTTCAGAATAATCCCTTTTTTCAATGGTACAGCCAGGATTGGAATTTTCCCATTGTTCATACCATTTACCGCTCCTCGAACCATACAGCAGCAATGGATCAGCATAGACAGTATTTAATTTGAATTTTATAGTTATGCTTTTTGTTTTTGTTTTCCCAATAGTGTTATACTGTTTAACTATTTGTTTTTTTACAACAGAAGGCCGAATTCCTAGGTACTCTATTTCTATTGATTTACCACTCCTTACCGTAACTGAATTATCCGTAACAGCTGTTACAATTCCATTAAACTGAGAATAGATTTTATTTTTTTGTTTTATAGCAATTGTAAGTCCCTTATTATACTGCTGCTTGCCGCTGTCAATGGAATAGGAGCTGCCAAAGGGTATCGAAATTAACAGACCGGCTTTGGTAAAGGGGTTCATTTTATAACCGATAATACCGATATCGGTGCTATCATCTGCTGCTTCTAACAGAGAGTTTGCATAAGCAATTTTAGCTTCTATATTCTCCTCGTCTATTAATGACAAATCTGAATAACTTTCATTGCTCTCCACACCTCTAAGAGATGCTGCTGTCTGATATTCGACATAATTATTCAGTATTGTTTTGATTGGCTTATTACTGACAAAATTTGACTCCAATATGTCTTTTGCATTATACCAGGCATCTTCTTTTTCTTTAAATTCCTTTATTTTTTCATCTCCAACCTCTCCCAAATGGGAAACCAGTTCATTCCATTCTTTCTCTTTATAGCAAGTGCTTAAGAGACGCTTTATTTCAAGCATGGAACCGTCTTCCGACAATCTGTGCATCCCCATTAACACCCTTAAATCATCTGTGGTATAACTGGCAGATGCATAGGAATTTACAGGGATTAACAATATGAATACCAGTATAAAAAAAAGAATTCGTTTCAATTTTCTCATTATTTACACCTTTTATGTTTTTTATATTTTATATTAATATGACAGAATGTTTTTATATTCAACCTATTAAGTTGCTTATTCCAAGAAAAAAGCTATAAAAATAGCAATAAAAAAAGCTATTTTAAAATAGCTTTTAATTGTTTTAAAAAATATAATAAAAGACATACAGGAACAGGACTTCCTTCCATGCAGGATTCCCTGCTCCAGCTGCCGTAATCTATACATCAAATTCATTGTCTGTTAATGCATGGGTACGCATAATCCTATTTCCTTCTTCTTCAGAAACAAAGGAAATATATTCTGCATTAAGTATTTTTTCCGATTTACTTAATCCGGAAACTATATTGGTCTTCTTTACAGCAGTATAAAGTTTTCTTAAAGCACTTGCATGATATTTCCGTACTTTTTCATAAGGGATGCCTAAAGTATCACTTATGTTTCGAAATTCCTTTTTGGTAGGAAATACTGCCGCTTTTTCAGAGGTATCCCCTTTGCCTGACAGTCCATAATACATTGTGATAATTTGTTTCTCCGTTTCCGTCAAATGCTTCTCAATGGTGTTGTTTATTGTTTCTTCCAGCTCTTTCTTTAATATAATCTGTTCAGGTGTATCATTTTCATCCGCTTTGTTCATAAATACTTCGTCAAACTCCACATTTGCACTCGAAGCTGTCATGCATCTCAGCTGCTTTACATTTTCAGGTGTTATCCCTGTTATCTCAGCTATTTTTACATCTGTGGTTTCCTGATTCTGACTTTCCAGCAAACTGATTGCCTTATTAATTTTATACTTTTCATTTGCATAATAAGTGGATAACCCATTGACATAATTATTGATATACTGGCTTACTTCATGCTTGATATATAAAATAAAAAAAGTCGTTGGTTTTGCTATTTCCGGATTAAACTTTTCCAAGCCAATCACAATTCCCATCCGCGCAGCCTGTATCATATCTTCATAATGTGCTCTGATAAAAGTGGGATATTGTTCTGAAATAAACTTTGATATGAATTTATCCATTTTTTTAATAAACAGTTCCTTTGCCCTGTCACTTACCACTGGATTATTCATGTCTCTTGCAGCTTCAACGAGAATTGCTGTCATTTTTACATCTCTGTTAAAATAACTGGATACAAACTCCAAAGTGTCTAACTTCTCCATTAGACTTCCGGTCTTCATTATGTTTTTTACATCATTTACCAGTTCCTCATCACAAATATCACTGCTTTGATTTTCCATTCGTCAAACCCCTCTCACAGACTATTAACTAACAGATATTTATGCGATTTACCTTTTTATCTTTCTGTATAAAAATAGATTTAAAGATAAATTCCCCCTTTTATTAACATAGTATAACAAATATAGATAAAAAAGTAAATATTATTGCAATTAAATTTAAGACTGTTTTCTATAAAACAAAAAAAGAGCTGACAGCTCTTTTTTTCATAAATAATATCTATCTTTGTGTAATGTATACTGCGTTTTCATCATTTAAGGCCGTTAATTCCCAATCTCCAATATGTAAGCTTAGAGCATTATCCTTTAAAATATCATTTCCGCCGATTTCCTTCATTCTTTTAATAATATTTTCACTGGGCTCCAGACCATTCTCGATGATATTATGTCCATTGCATGTATGAATAATAACTTTATCATTTATATAAAAAGCATTAATTACTTCATATGTTAATTGTTTGTAAAAATTACCCATAATATATTCACACATACTGTCTCTGACTAAATCCAGATAATTCATTTTAATAACAGTATTGTCCATTTAAATTATACTCCTTTCTATATACTAATATGCATAGATATACTGTTATCTATGAATTCAGAATATAACAATAATATTATAGCTCTCAGAGGTTTTTGCTGTATATAAGGTCTATAATAATTATCGGTTAGAAATCAATTTAATGTTATACATAGCCAGAATTTTAACACAAATATAAATATTAATTTTAAATAAATAAAACTAATCTATCATAATATGATTAAAAATTTGTAATAAATACAACAAAATAACTTTTTACTTATGGTAAACTATACCCATTCTAAAATATGGCTAACTTGTGGTATACAGTTTTTACAGTTATTTTATATATTTAATATAAGGCTATTAGAAAGCACTTATCATTATAATCTATAATAGATTTCTTTTCAATATAGAATCCCATATTTTGGAAGTTTTTTTTGAAGGATTATCACTGTCATGTAAAGGAATGAAACATATTTTATAACCTTCCATTATTCTACGGATCATTATCTCTTTCTCTCTTGAAGTTACCAGGTTAAATGCAAATATCCATTCTGCGGACAAATTGCCCAGGCTCCTGATAAATTTCGATAAATTACCAAGATATTTTTCATCTCCGTTGCATACCATGATTTTAATATTACAACGCTTCAGCTCTAAAAGCTGGTCTTCATTTAATTCTCCCAGGATACCACAATCATAAACAATAAATCGATTATTGCTAAAAACACTGCCATAATCAGTATCTTTGGTATATTCCGCTATTCCCTCATCCTCCATGTCATAGGCACCCTTTTTATGGCATATGCAAATATTTTCGGCATATGCACCTGATATGTATTTTGCAAAACTTAACCCGGTATGAGAACAGCCGCAGCCATGTTTTAATCCTGTTATAAATATAGTTTCTTTTCCGCATAAGACCTGATTTATTAACTGTTTTTTTCTGGGCTTGTTCCTGTTATCCTCTATATATTCAAAAGTACTCATTTCCTGATTATCGTCATCATAGCTATCTGTGCCTTCATTTTTAGAGCCATATTCATACTCATCATTATTTTTAGCATTATCCGCGAAAAATCCCCGTTTGTTTTCTGCTGAAAACCATTGGTTTAGTATTGAAGGCTTGTTTTCATTCTTTTGCTGTGTGTACGATTTGGATGGGCTGCCATCGGCTTTGTTGGTCAAAAATCCTTTTGCAGCTGTACTCGATTCTTTGAGATAATCTTCTTTTAACTCATATGGCTTCTTACTTGTATCATTTACTTTATAATTATAATATTCATCCTCTTGTATTCCGGTGTTATCAGCCTTATTGCTATTCTGAGCCGGTATATTATTTTCTTTTACAAACTTCTCCTCATGATCAGGCTTTATAAAAGTATTTGCTGCCGCCAATTCTTCTTTGACGTATTTATTTTCCTTGGGAGCAGCAGTAATCTTCTGTACCGGTTCAGTCTTAGATGGCTGTGTCTTTTGTAACCGGTCAGCCAATTTTACTTTATTTCCCTTTGTACGTTCTGGATCTTCTGATTTTACCGTCTTTACTGTTTGCGCTAGTACATGGTCCGGCAACAGCATTTTCCCAAGTGAAGAACTATTGGAATCACTATTCTTACGTTTTGCTTCTCGTTCCAGCCAGACGTTTCTCCAAGAGTGCTCTGATTTATTTAATGTATTCAGCTGTTTTATTCTGTTTACACTGTTACTATCTGCATCGTTTGTAATATCAAGGTCATAGCTTGACAGAGTTATTTTTAGTAATCTCTTTAATTCCAAAGAACACTCTCTAAAAACTTCGAAGGATTCATTTAAAGGCTCTATGCCCTGTTTATCTTCCTTGTATAAAATTGAATATTTAAAGCTGCCGTTATTCTGCAGCTTGCCAGATTGAGTGGTATCGGCCATATCCGAACATATAAATACTTTTTTCATTTTACTTAAATATACGGATTCCTCATAATTCATACTACTAAAATCAAAAATTATCACATCCGCCGAATAAATATCATTGTCCGGATTCCAGCAGGCATAATAATCTACAGCTGCACAGGTAACAATATCGTTTTCTAATAAGGATGGAATTAATTTGCTTACTATTGTTCCTTGGGAAAAATCCGGTTCAATCAATGCAACTTTATAGCCTCCCATTGCAATATAATTTGCAGCGGAAATTGCAGTAATTGTGCAATCAAATTCTTTGTCCGAGCCGCAAAATCCGATTGTGACAGACCTTTCATTAAAGATTGGCTGCTTTCTTCTCTCCGGTGCAGGCTTTTCAAATTGTATACTCTCAGCTTCTTTCTCTGACAGCTTACCCCAGTCATCCTTAACTCCCATATCCAAACCGGCATAGATCATTGCAGCCTGTCCTGCTCTGCCCATTAATAAAAGCTCCCCCGCCTCATCCATAACAGTATCACTTTCAAATAAAATATTATATAAATTATTTTTGATGTAATCCAATAACTCCACATTTCCTTTTCGGCTGCGGTTAAGGATTGGGATAATTATTATATTATTATTTTTACCCATCGCTATCAAATCGTTCACCGAAATAGAATAATCCTTCAACTGCTCCGAAACAATAATTGCATTGATATCCGGGTATTTTGATATAATATCCTTCATCTCATCTACAGATTGGGCTGAGTATATCGTATCTATCTGAACTCCATAGGCTGTTAATGCTTTTTTCCATGCTTTATCATCCTTATAACCTTCTGCTGCAAGCAATAATTGAAATTCGTTCATTTTCTCATACCTCTCCTTATTTATTAATAGGAGGCTGTTGCAAAATGTACCTCTGCGGAGTATAAACTTGCCTTACACACCGGTTGACCGACATCTGGCATGATTTGTATGGTAAAATCGTACATAAAATGTTCGCTAATAGCATACAAATCATATCATCTATCTGTCAAACAGTGCATTATGGCAAGTTATACTCCGCAGAGCTTCCTTTTGCAACAGCCTCACCTGTCTTTCCGTTCTTTTATAATAATTGATTTATTGTGTTGCAGTATCAGCTGTGTCTGATTTTGCAGCATCCTTCTCTGATAACTTAGAAAAAGAGAGCTGCTCTAATAAATCCCAGTTAATTGAAGTATTATAGTCATAATTCTTATCATACTTGTCCGCTAAATTATGATATGCCTCTATGAAATAGGATTCTTTTTCCGTTAATCCCTTATCCTTTGTATCCTTTACGGAGGTATTATAATTATCATCATAACCCTCAATTATGCTGTTATAGACTTTTTGAGCCAAAGCATTTTCTTCATAAAATTTTACAATAAGCTCCACCGTTAATGCTTTGTCGATTACATTGGCAGATGTTAAATCCTTATAATAAGTCTGAGCATTTTCTAATAATATTTTTTTTTCGCCATCGGATAAGGAGAACCCTATATCCTGGGCTTTCATACCCAGAACTTTTGTCATTCTAATCTGCTCGCAAATTGTACCTTTAACCTGCTCTTCAAATGTAACTGTCTTATTGCCGGATTCCGTAATTTTCTTATCCCAGTCTGCTTCTTTTTGCAGATTATATCCCTGGTAAACATCTGCTGCGTACAACAAGAATTCGTTCATTCCTACACTTTGGCTGTTTATTCTCATAACCTCATCATTATTAAAGGCCGCACTTACGGCAGAGTCATTTCTACTATCTAGCTTGCTGTATACACATACCCCTGCAGTCAGCAAAAGAATAATAATAGCCAGTGAAACGATTTTATACTTGCTCCATTTTGTCTTCTTTTTGCTGATTTTTTCTGTGACTGCTTCATTCTTACTGCTTTTCAAACTCTCTGCCATGCCCTTACCCTCTCCTTTTTATTCTCAGCCATTTCAAACACATTCAGCCAATACCAACATACTTGATTTAATTATTTGTTTAATTATTCATTTCTATATATAAGACTCCTATTTGTTTATAATCTCCGTCATAAATTGGATGTTCAGAAAACACAGCATCATCTTTTATTTCAATTGATTTGTTTTCATTGTATTTGTTAAATTTTGTTTCACCCTTACCGGTAAATCCGTAAGGGGTTATAAACCCTCCGGAAATATCCTTTGTCACCACTTTGTCTTTCAATAGCCGATTATAGTTTACAAAAACAGCATCCATACTGTTGCCGTCCGCATCCTTAATTACACTTATCATATTGGTATCATTATTTTCCAATATGTATTTATAAAGCTTATCACTTTCATTCCTGCCGTTACTCTTTAAAAAATCAATAGTTGCTACTAAAATAGCATAATCAGTACCCTTAACTTCCATATACTTGTCTTTTATATTCTTACCGTATATTACCTCTTCCGTATCCTCCAAAACCCTGTCCTTTTCTTTTTCCACCTGATCCATTGTTGGCTGTACTGCCTTTTTGTTATTGGTATCAGAACGAATAAGGATAAAAGCTGCTATCACAGCTATCAATAAAATACTTATAAACAAAATTGCAATTATTTTCTTTTTCGTGGAAAAAAAATAAAGTTTTGTTTTTAAATTTAAAAACATAATTACAACCTCTTTTCATTACTAAACTAATTAACCTGATTCTTTCAATACAATATGATTGATTTTTTTGAATATAATGCAATAAAAAAAGATATCGAATCTTCTATTCGCTATCTTTTAGAAGAAAACATTACTAAGCCTAATTAACTGAATCTAAGAAATAAAATAACTGTCTTTTTTTTATTTTTAAAGTTCTTTTTGGTTATACATCCTAATTTCTTATCATTTCTATCATATTAATGTTAATCATTTAAAACATAAAACAGGATGGTGGGGGATCATGAATTCACAAAATATAATAACGGATTATAAAAAACTATTTTTAAAAGAGCATGGAGTTAATTTATCGACAAGTTATTTTTGCTATAATGCATATAACAACCATAAATTAGCACTTGTATTATTCCGATTTGCAATTGAGAACATTCTGAATTGGAAACCAGCGGACATCGTCAGCAGCCTTGATATCAATACAATAAAAAATCTTCATTTATTGGTACCATATAAATATCTAATGTTCCCGGATGAACTGAATAAGCAAAAAGATTGTTTTTATGTCGCACATCTGCTTTATCCAAATGAAATTCCTTACAGCACACGGGATTCCGTCATCATTTCCTATCAAAAAGTACTCAGCCAGGAAAACGGTAAGTTTACCAAAAATTTTTTTTCAGGTTCAGAAGGTGATCTCAGAGCTTGCATATGTCTGCAATATCTTTTAAAAGAGTATTTATCCTTTCCTTCTGTTGAAGAAATATATTATTTTTTCTCTACTGCAAAAGCACTGTCAACCTTAAAGCATTACCGTTTATCAGTTGTTTGCTCGGAGTACTATGAAAGTCCTCTTGAATTTGTACATAGTGCTTTACCGGAAACTCAAAAAAATGAATTGTATTTTCAATACTACCGTTTTGAAGCCGCCCTTAACGCTAAAAAATTAAAAACTAAAGTTAAACGTATTATTGGAAATTAAAAAGCAATTTTCACACACAAGATTGCGCCTGTGAAATCCTCGGCTCAATCTTGCGGTGTGCTGGGTAGACATGGCAGTTAGTGAGAAAGGCATGGTTATTAATATGAAAAAGTTAAAATTATCAAAAGCTTTATATATCTGCTGCGATATATGCTTAATAGCAATTTCCGTTATCAGCATACTATATTCCACTACTAGTTTAATCCTTACTAATAATGATACAAAATCTATTTTCAATATGGTAAATAAGGATTATGAAGCATGCTTTGGCAAAAAGTATGTGCACGAGGATACCTACTTTACAGATATCACCTGCATGAAAATGGAAATCACCTCAACAATCATAACGAAATCAACCGGTCTAAAGAATCAATATTATGATAGTATTCAGACTGGAAGGGATACAGACACCGCCGCCCGTTCCAGTAATTCAAACAACAGGGAATCCGAGGCTGTTATTATTTTAAAAGATGCTTTAAGTGATATACAGGATTACAATAAAGCAATTCCTTATGCAAACCATTCCTTACTGCTATTAAATAATTGTAATTCCTTATATTCTGCTTTAAATTATATGATTTACGGAAATGATGCCTTATTAAAGGATACCGTTAATTTTATTAATGACAAAGAAACTCTGTCTTTAGCCACCGAAAAGGATATCCAGGAAATTCATGTTATGGCCAATATGAGCAAAAATATTGTATTAAATCTGGATAAACATATTTATTTCTACAAATACACCGTACTTGCCGGACTTCTCCTTTTATTAGGAACATGTATAAATATATACAGAATAAATGCCAGAAAAAAGAAATACAGAAGAAAAAAATTTCCAAAGAAAAAAGGAACACAATCAATTTCCGGTAATGGCTGAAATCTTTAGATACTTCCATATCGCTGCTGTATTCCCGCCTTGGCAGCAGAAGCTTATACCTAGCCATAGGCCATGCTTATAGGCTTTTTATCATTTTTTCTAACATTTTAATATTTTTACTTAATTCATCTCTTGTTTTTTTCATAGACTCAAGCACATTGAATAATTCGTTTTTATTCATAACAACATCTGAAATATTGTCATTCAAATTTCCTTGCTCTGTTGACACCGATATGGAAGCATTTTCAGTATTGTAAGGGATACCCTCTGATTCTGAGCGAATAAAATTCAGCAATTTAACTTTAACCTTTTTGCTTATTTGCATTTTACCATTTTCAATCATACTAAGCTGACTTCTATTCACTCCGGATTTTTCAGAAACTAAAGCCTGGGTATATCCGCTTTCTTTTTTTATTTTTCTGATTGTATTTAATATCTCATCATTTGATATGTTATAGCCGGCTGTTTTCGTATTTTGCTCAGCACTATGAAAAATATCCTTTATAACCTCACCACTGTTTACCGTTAAATTCTGCGGTATTGCCGGATTCGTTCTAAAATAATCATTTAATTTGTTCTTCACCTTTTCCGTTAAGGTTCTCTTACCGGTTTCAATATATCCTATTTGAACAGATGTAATGCCAATGGCTTCACCAAGTTCTTTCCTGGATAAGCCGGCGGCAATTCTAACGGATTTTAGAATATCTCCGTTATTGATAACATTGTTTTGCAACTGCCGCTGATCATTGGTATCTGCCGTTGGCTGACCTGTTTCTTTAACTGATTCTATACCTGCTGCTTTTCTTCTTGCTTTATCTGTTTCTATACCTGCTTTACTTATTGCTTTATCTGTTTCTATACCTGCTTTACTTATTACTTTATCTGTTTCTATATCTGCTTCTTTATGTAAATCATATACCAACGGGACTGAATCCATTGTTTGTGAATACCTTCTCGTATCAATAACCTCAAACCAATTTTCCTGTAATCCAAAAACTTCTCTTATTTTCCTTTTATCCCTTGTTGGAAGAGGCATACAGCCTTTTTCAAGAAGCTTCAGAAAGCTTGGATTAATTTCTGTTTTTTTAGAGAATTCAGCTGCTGATAGCCCCAAGCTCTTCCTTATAATCTTGAGTTTTATACCATCCTCTTTCGACATAAGTGAATTTTCCCTGGTCATCTATTTACTCTCCTTTTTTCATCATTTGTATATCACCTCATATATTCAGAAGCTTCAAAACAATCATTCAGCTGGATTAACAGCTTAGCCTCCCTCTTCACAAGCTGAATTTACCTTTATCTTTAATATGATAGATATATCTTGCTTTTTATATAAAATATCCGTTTTTATGCCTTTTTCTTTGTTGAATAATCTTACTCTAATACTATTCAGACACTGCGGATTCCTTATGCTCTTACATGAAAAAGAGACAGACCAAAGCAAAGAAATCTCCATTCTTTACTCAATTCTATCTCCCTAATGCCACCTTTAAATTGGATTCTGCAATTTACCTGATTCAAGTTCATGATGTATTCAGCTGAAAATGCTGATTGCGTAATTATTACTTTGAAATACCAAAGATTACATCCCTGAGCTCCGGATAGGAATCTGCGGTATCTCCTTTTCCTTTAAAAGAAAGGATTGTACCATTATCGAATTCCATGCCAAAATCCCAAAATACCTCACCACTGGGCTCTTTCTCATTTATATAACTATAATTCCATTTATCAATATCAGCTTTCTCCAGAGCAGTTAATACTTCATCCCGTTCTTTTTCCGTAAGTTCCACAACATTATCTGCACGGCGGATATCCTCATATACAAAAGCAGTATTATATAAATAATATATTTTATTGTCTTT
This sequence comes from Anaerocolumna jejuensis DSM 15929, assembly GCF_900142215.1. Taxonomy (GTDB): domain Bacteria; phylum Bacillota; class Clostridia; order Lachnospirales; family Lachnospiraceae; genus Anaerocolumna; species Anaerocolumna jejuensis. The sequence continues at coordinate 177,924 of NZ_FRAC01000015.1, forward strand.
AAAGTCAATTACAAACGAAGAGCCTCCATCACCTATATAATTTGATGCAGCAAGGTAGCTTATTGTTTTAACATCCGGAAATTCCCCCTTAAATTCCTTGGCTTTATATAAATAAGAAAAATCGAACTTTCCTTCCGGTACCGGCTCATGAAAATCCTCCTGCAATCTTGCGAAGACACTTACTACATCCGATGGCTCGCTAAAGTTTTCTTTCTCATGGATAAAGAAATCCTCCGTTAATCCAAAAGCAGAGACAACCTCTTCTACCTCGTATTTCTTAATGTCTTCATCTGTTACATGAAAGGTTTTTATTAAAAATTCCCTGGTTGCTAATTTATCGCCGCTCGCATCCTTTGTTTTTTCAGCTGCACCTTTATCCTTTAGTCCGTTTTCTTTTCTGTTGTCTTCTCCCATAATCTTTTCTCCAATCTGCTTCCAAAATACACCGCCAATGAGTAATAAAATTAATACCAATACAGAAATCCACCGTTTTCTATTAAGCATCCTCTAATTTCCTTTCTGTGCGTTCATAAACTTTTCCATATTAGATATTGTAGAAGGAAAATATTCCTTCATCACTTCAATTACTTCATCATTAGACGTCATATATCTCGCAAATATATGTGCAAATAATTCCTCTCCCTGCGATCCATCGAACTTTCCGCCTGAATCAATCCAATAATAGTCCGGATGGCCATATGTACCTTTCAGTTTATTATCCGTATACCCTCCATAGATATCTGAAATTCCATTATATACTGTAGATTCTGTAACATTTGCTGTGAAATCAGCAGTATATGCAGAAATAATGGCATCATATACTTTTTTTTCCGTACTCTTGGCTGGGAAGCCTGAGAAATTTGGCGTCATTAGAGCTTTTACAACAGCATTCCGGTTGGTATTCGAAAGATGATACCCCTTCTTCTCCACATATTCATTAACACTGTTTTTTATATTTTCCCTTACATCATTTTCGGCAGATTCAAATACTGTTACACCCGCCCCGTCTACTGAAGTATTTTTTACCTTTGTTGTAAAAAATAAAAATTTATTATCCTTCAGGCTCATATCGTCAATTGCATGGCCGACTTCATGAAAAAATGTAACATACGCCCCTCTGGGGTCATCCCTTCCTTCATCGCTTACGCCATTGGGATTTGTTTCATGTAACCGTATATATAATTTCTTACTTCCGCTGTCATAGTATTGAGCGTTTTCATTTCCCTTGCTGTCTTTCCCATGATAATCATAATTGCCGATTTTTAATTCCTTCACATATTTAAAAAATACGAATCGATATGGTTCCTTTGCAGTATAAGCCATATACTTGATATTTTTAATATCTTCCAGATATCGTTTATCACCGTCTTTTGCAAGGGCCGCAAGAAAATGATTCATATTTTTGGCATCAGCAGGATTCAAATATTCATAATATTCTATAATCAGGTCCCTGTCTTCGTTAAAATTACTTATATCATAACCGGATGTTTTTTTCATATAAGGAGATACTTTTCCGTCATAATACCTGCCGATTGCGCTTAATAAACCTGCCTTCAGGCTGTCTGTCAATTTATCCTTATCTAAATTTCCGGCCTTTTTCGAAAAGTCTGCCTTTAATGCCGGATCTGTGATTACTGTTTCCATTATGGATTTCAACTGGTACTCCGTCCCCATTGAATTACACTTAATATCACTTGGGTTCAGTGCATAAATGTCAGCCAATGCTTTCATCACTCCATAGTTAAAAACATCATCAATGATATCTTCCCCGTCCAAGTGTATCTTCTTGCAAAAAAGTGTTAATTTTTCTCTGAGTGCTTCCAGCTCTGGAATTTTACTGTTGCTGATAGTGATACGGGCAGAGGATATTCCTGTCAAGCCTGAAGAAGAGATTGCAGAAGATGCCTGATCTGCCAGTTCATAGGAAGCTTTGAGTTCTGAAAAGATTTCCTTTGCACTGTAACCGTTCCATGCATTTTCGTGGTTTAACCATTCGTCATAATAGGATTTGTAATCTTTAATCATTTGATTGCTCCTCCTTTATTATAAAATATTTCCAATGCTTTATCAACAGAAAACGTTACATCCCTGACCATAATCGTATAATCGGCCAATTGTTCATAACATATTTTTAATACATCTAAATGATTATTCAATACAGTAAAATAATCATTTAATCCGGCAGTGGCTCTCCCCTTATAATTTGCCGCCATAATATTCTTCATATTCTTTGTTTCTGTTATAATTTCTCCAACAGAATTTGCACACTTATCAAATTCTGCCGAAATCAGGTCCATGTGATTTTGATTGACCATTATTTTTTGATTGGCTGCAGACATTTAAACCACCTCCATTCTTTTACGAAGCAGGCTGACTAATTCATCACTGTCTCTTTCATGCAGCAGGTTGTTTGCACAATCATAATAAAACCTTTTACCGCCGCTTTCAAAAAACAACTCCTTGGTGGATTTCTCTCCAGCTTTTATATCCACCGTAGTAATAGTAAAACTTGTTTGTATATTAATTTTATATTCACCTAATAGATCCCTTGAGCTCACACAGGTATCATTTTCATATTGAGATTCAGCTGCCGCATCAATATGCTGTAACAATTCAGGAAAGGTATCAATCAACGTTTCAACATTTTTTCCAGGATCAATTATTGCAAACAAATAGTCCCCGTTTCTATCTGCAGTTAATAAAACAGCTTCCTTCTCATCTATAAATCCAATTACCATATTCAGAACTTCTGCATACTTCTTCGCGTCCTTGAATTGTTTTATCTTTCTTACCTCTAATAATCCTTTTGTGGTTAAGGTGTTGTAATCTTCCAAAAATCCTTTTTCTATCAAGATATCTTTTACTATTTCCACTGCCGCCAGCGACATTCTTTTACTTGAAAACTTCTGCAGTGAATAGATATCCTCTCCATCTATTGCAGTGTTAAGTACATATAATTCATTATAATTCACAGGTTTCCTCCTATAATGATTTAACCGCAGCGGATTTCCAAGTAAAATCAGATACATTCTTCTGTAATTCCTGTTCCTTCCGGTCCATCTCATCCAATATCTCTTTTATTTTTCTCTTATATGCGGCAGTCAATGTCAGCATAATTTCACATTTGTCCCGGGATTTTCCTTGCCATTCCTTGTTCTGCAGCCTTTTACGCAAGCTGCTTTCCACCTGTTCCAGCTCGCTAAATTTATCTTCAACCTTTTTTACACATGCCTTATAATCAGTAAGGCCATTTTTTATAACCTTGATTTCCGACATTATACTCCTCCTCAGGTTCTTCCCACTCTCTGGTATAGATTTTACTGTTCCACTCCTCTTTTTTTGAATTGCACTGCGAAATCGCCCCGTTCAAATCTTTCAGAAAAGCATTAAAGCTATTATCAATCTGTGTAAATCTGTCAAAATAGTCATCCCGCTTATTTTCATATTTAATCAGAAAATCTCCTGATAAGTCCCCCATATTGTAAACTTTGTTTTTTAATGCCCCTTTGCAGTTTCTCGCATCTGTTAATTTATCTGTAATCCTTTTCCGTTTATCAATAAGATTATTTTCAAGCCTTTCATATTCCTTCATTTTTGTTGAAGCATACTGATTAAATTTAGTCACCCACGGCATAACTCTCCCTCCTTTTATAACCCCACAATACTTTCTAGCGGTATTTTTTTCTTTGTATTTCTTTCTTAGTATATTTCGATTATCACAACCATCACAACCATTACGGCGCAATAAACAATTTTCAATTTGCTTTACTGTTTTTTCAATAAGACAAAAAGAGGCTGTCACAAAACCAGATATTCCTATTTTGCTACAGCCTCTTTCCCATTCAGACAATTACTATTTTATTTTACTGGCGATTGCAGCATCTGTATCTTCCATCGTCTTCGCGGTCGCATTCAGCTGACCCTGTATACCGGTTATAAGCTCCGGCAAATTCTTGCTTAAAACCGGCCACATTTTGTCGGTAAATTCTGCTACAAAAGCGGATTGAGCCGCACCTTCCCAGTTGGATGTAACTGTATCAATTCTTGCTTTTAATTGATTTGCTTCTGATGTCATTGCATCCAATTTGTCTTTTAAAAATCCTGCTGCTGATCTAAGTTCCTCCGGTGTGATTTTAATGGTTCCTGCCATTTGTTAATCTCCTTTCATTAGTCCTTTATTTATTTTAATCCTCCTGTTTAATATTACAGGGTGGATTAATAACGTATTATTGCTGCTTGATTTGTACTATTGAAGTATCAAGATTTGTTTGGTATTTAATGGTTCGCCAGATTACCAATTCACCATTCACTAATTCATCAATTCACCATTCACTAATTTACTTATTCACTAATTCATCAATTTACTTATTTACCAATTCACTTATTCACTTATTTACTAATTTTGATTAAGTATTAATCTTTTATTGCTCAATAAAATAGCTTCATATGTAAATTCTGTTTTGTTTTTTAATTCTGGTAATTTAATAACAATTTTTCAAAAATATATGTTGCTTTTATTTACAACAATATGACATATATTTTTACTTTTAGATGGATTTTTATCATCTTTTTAGTTAAAATATTTAGGCTGATTTTTATAGATATAGCAGTCTTGGCAGCAGTTATAATTCTCCTTTTAAAAACTGTAGTAAAAATTAAACTGTTTAAAAGATTGGGCGCATATTTGCTCCCATAAAAGAAAAAACGCCGGAAGTCCGGCGTTTAATGTATATTGATATAGATAGTCAGTATAATTCGTGTGATTTTTGTATTTTTCCAAAACTATTTCCAACCATGAGCTTCCAAAAATTTATCTGGAATACGTAATTCTAATTCATCCATTAATTCATTACAAAACACATCTAGATCAGCATCTGAATACCACTTCTGACTATTGCTTAAAGATATGTGATATTCTCCATATTCCAGGCTGCACCCAATTCTATCTAAATCATAGTTAAATAGAACAATGAAATAATTATATGCAGTAAATCTGATTTTAAAAGCTCTATGGGATGAATCATCTACCACATCAGATATTTCACTATAATCAAATTTATTTCCCAGTTTTTCTCTAAACTTATCACTTACATTCATAGCCATTTTTAGCGTATCATTTAATTGCATACCAAAATTCTCCTTCCTTATACAAATCTTTAAAACCATATTTATTTTGCAAATATAACCATTCATCCTTTAATGCACAATCTCCATAAATTCTTGGATCATGTGAAAATCGTATCTCATTTCCTGTCAATACAGCATCATCTAATGCGGGAATATTAAAATATTTAAACATATCTTTACCCTTACTATCTAATCCATATATATCAGTAATTTTCCCCCAGTCATCTCCTAAACTAAAATACTTGTTATCCCCTGCTTTAACAGTATAGGAATCTGGCCCCGCTATTGTCCAGTCTTCAGTGCCATCTGCTTTTATGCTTGGCCGATATTTTCCTAATGTCATAGCGTCAGAAGATGGATTATGGATACTTTCAATTCTATATCTGTTATATTCATCAATTGGTATCTTTCCATCAACTTTACCATCAATAATTTTTAATCCATTGATTGTTTCACTGCCACCCTCACTGTAGCTTAAACCCTCTTTTAATTTACCCGCCGCACCAGCTTCATCCAGTAACCCGATGCTATCAGCATTCCTATACTCCATCTTGATTACGTTCTCTAATTCTACACTACCACTCTCGAAATTACTTTGCAAGCCGGAATAATTCATAGATCTACTATATCTTAGCAGATTATAGGATTCTTTGAACAAACTTACTATCTGCCCTGCCATTCCAACAGTAATACAAACGGCTTCTGTTACATCTAAAGCCCCGGCAGTAAAATTGGATAAGTCATTCATTATGCCATTCCCATAATTCTTCTGACGTAATACGTCCGATAGTGTATCCCGATTTCCATAAATTTCAGCCCATGCAGGATTTCCATCCATTGCCGCATTTGCTGCCTGATAGGATGTTTTTACATTGACACAGCTGTTTAATGCTGCAATTCCAGTTCCAACAGCCAGACAAAATCCAGCAAAAGTTGAGACCGGAAACGTAGCGGCAAATATTGCTATTGCCAAACATGCTCCTGCTACGGCTTCAATCTCTTTAATTACATATTTTCCGCCTTCGCATTCATACCAATGCCTGATAGAGTCTTCCAGTGATTCTATGACAGTATTAAGACCTTCCAGTAAGTCTGCAATAGTTCCCATGAGCGGAATACTGTTTTTCAAATCAACCAGCAAACCTAATAATTTTGCCTTCCAGTCATCAAGGCGCAGGGATACATGGTGGTCCAGAAAATATTCTCTTTGGGCTGTGATGGCATCTGCAACTTCCTGATCGATTCGTTCTGCGGTTTCAAGCAGATTTGTAATTTGTTCTGCATAGTGATAGAAAGCATCGGATTTTTGCTTTAAAGTATTGATTTTATCCCTGACCGAATCACTTGCGCTTTGTAAGTATCCGGTAGAAGAGCCCGTAACATTTGCAATTCCACTTATGATTTTGTTTTCCAGGTTTTCCTCATATTCCTCTGCCCTTTTTCCTAAGAATTTCGAATATGCTGCAATGGATTCTAACACATCATACTCTAATATAAAATCCGACATACATTAATCCTCATTTCTTATTATCATTTTGTTTATGACTTTAAGGATGAATTACTAAACAGGGTATTATCACTTGCTTTTCACTACAGTATTAAAACTGACTGATACTTACTAACTTTTCAAACATGTATATAATAGTTCAATTTATAATTTGGGCTTAAATTATTGTAATTTTATAACATTGGTTCAACAATTTATGTTACTTATATTCATATACAATATGACATATTGTTTTACTTTCAGATGAATTTTTATCATTTTTATTTACTAAAATTGAGACTGATTTTAAAGTAAGGTTGTTGTTCCAGTTTTTACAATTCTGTCTCCTTCTTCAAAACAGTAGGATCGAAAATATTGCAGGTTAATGACGTATGGATGGTCACACAGCCTTTCAGCAAAAAAACACCGGCTGTTCCGGCGTTTAGGGTGCATTCTATAAATTCTCAGAGTTATTTGTTGTATATGGGGTAAATTTCATGATTTTATATTAGATTTAATATCACAATCGAATATGACATATGCTCCTAGACCATTTATAAAGAACCGAAAGTAGAATCAAGATTTATGGCATGGGCTTTTTAAGTTCCTCAATAACGCCCCAGTCAAACACAGAAAAAACAATAATTTCATCTTCAGAAACGAGTCCAATTGAATGGTTGTATAATAGTAAAATCCATTATGAGTTGTTCATAAAATCTTTGTATTAATTCTGGCAAGTTAACCCAATGGTTTTTAATTACAAAAGTTCTCTTATTTTGTTTTAAAAAGAAACTTCCGTGCCTTAATTTACGGAAAAAGCTCCACAAGCTCCTTGACAATATCAAGAGAACACTATACCTCTTTCAAAGTATACATTATTATCTCTTTTCTATATACTTAGTCCAATCAAGTGTGTTCAGATCAATATCCACAAGTATTTTTGTCAAACTCATAGCAAGGTCAACTTCCACCTTAAAAATAACTTCAATAGCTTCTTCTGGACCATCACTAATAACAATATACTCTATTCCTGTTATTGAATCAACTTCAACTAATATAAGAGAGCCATTTCTCCATTTCCAATGAAAATTAGGTTTTATAGTTTTAGGTAATAATGTTACTTTAACTTGCCAATTATTATTTTCATCTCTGTTTCCGTCAATTGACATACATTTTTCCAACCATTTGGGTTGCAATTCTTTAGGATGATTTTTCTCAAATGTCTCCTTTGCAATTTTGATAGCCATATCATAATCACACTTTATATCTTTTTTAACTAAATTTTCATTCATTATTAGCCTCCAAACTTAATTATTATTGCCCCTATATAGTTTTGCCATAGCTTCACGTCTAATTTCCTGTCTAATGTCCTCAGTTAACCAAGGCTCTTGTCCAAAGGGTAACCACACATCACCCTCAGCACCGCAAACGGAACTTCTTTTTTGACCTAACAATTTCAAAAATGGTTCATCTGCTGGACCAGGTTCAAGTGAATACCCAAAAGGATGAGTATGTCCAGAAAATTTCCCATAAACACCATTAATTAAATCATCATACATTTCTTGTGACACTCTAATTCGGTTTCCTTGACCCCTAAATATTAATCGTTGACCGCCTTTGGGTAAACATATTAAATTCGTCCCCTGTTACCCCTGTTAACTGGCGTAAATCGTTCATTGAAACTGATTTTTTAGAAATTATAGTCGTAGTGCCTGGCTCGTTAAGTAATTCAAGAAGTTCATGCTGCCTTTTATTTAAAGATGACATTGATTTTAATTTGCCAAAGCCCTCACCAGAAGTACTTATTGTATGCCCCGAACCCTTAATAAGGTCTGCACTCTTTTCCAATTCACCCACTGCACCGGTATCATCCGCTAAACCTATGTTCTTTGCCTAGAAATTTTAATGAGCTGAAAATCACTTTACCAAACTTATCCTTCGATAAATTCATATTTTGGAACTATATTTTTTAAATCATCATCATAAGTAACAAACCTAGCATTTTGGGGTGCCACTGCTCTACTAACATAAATTCCTTTTAAACATTCATTACACCAAATTTGTAAATATCCAATTTTTGTTTTCTTATCTCCAATGTATATATATTCCATCTCATTCTTACCACAATTAGGACATTTTATTTGATGTATACTATCAAAGTCATTTGCTATTTGAGGTATTATATCTATCCATTCCTTTCTCACTATTGTCCTCCGTATATAGTTCTATGAATTATAACTTGTCATGTCGGGTAGTTCCTCACCTTTTTTTATAAGTTTCAATATTTTTGAAGCTGAAGAAAGATACATTACCCTGTCAATTTCACTATCACTTACTCGTGATTGTATAATTTCATAGGTTTCTTTATTAATTCTAAACTCACCATATAACCTACCTTGTTCTCCATACTGATACACTACTGCATTGCCATCTTCATACTTTTTTCTTATAGAAACTGATAATCCGATAATATCACCTACTTTCCAAATACTTCTTTTGACCAATTAAACAATTCGTTAGCTTTAGCATGAGCAATTTCATAAGGTACATTATTGTCTCTCATATACTTCAGTTCAAAGAGTTCATGATTTAATAGCGTAATATCGCTAGGCTCTGGAGTTCCTTTAATTAGCCTATCCCATGCTTCTGCTTGCCAATAATTTGCATCGAATAATCTAACAGAACCATCTGAAAATATATGTTGTTTAATAAATAAATGTTCTTTTATATCTTTCAAATCTTCTAATGAGAAATCCGTATTTTTAGCAATTTTGATGTAGTCATCATCCATCAATCTAAAACTATCATACATACTCTCACCAAGTTCTTCAAGACGGAAGTACTCTTCAACACTAATCTTGCTTAAAATATCATCTACTGCACCAGATGACATCGCTTCAAAAGCTGAGTCAGCTTTGAATCCATTAATAGGCTCTGCACTTTCTTTCAATACTCCCACTACACTAGCATTATCCGCTAAACCTATGTTCTTTGTATTCTTATACTCCTCTTTTATAACATTCTCTAAATTATTTTGCAAGCCGGAATAATTTAATGACTTCCTATATTTTAGTAAATTGTAAGATTTTTTGAATAAATTTACTATCTGTCCCGCCATTCCAACGGTAATGCAAACAGCCTCCGTTACATCCAAAGCCCCTGCAGTAAAGTTGGACAAGTCATTCATTGTTCCATTCCCATAGTTTTTCTGGCGTAATACATCCGATAGTGTATCCTGTTTACCGTAGATTTCTGCCAACGCCGGGTTTCCGTCCATTGCTGCTTCTGTCGCCTTATAGGAAGTTTTTACATTGACACAGCTGTTCAATGCAGCAATTCCGAATCCAACCGCAAGGCAAAAGCCAGTGAAAGTTGAGATAGGAAATGTAGCGGCAAATACCGCTACTGCCAAACATGCTTCCGCAATGGCTGCGATTTCCCCAATAACATACTTTCCTCCCTCACATTCATACCAATGCCTGATAGAATCTCCCAGTGATTCTATGACAGTATTAAGCCCCTCCAGTAAATCGGCAATAGTTCCCAAGAGAGGGATACTGTTTTTCAAATCCACTAACAAACCCAATAATTTCGTCTTCCAGTCATCAAGGCGCAGGGATTTATGATGGTCCAGGAAATACTCTCTTTGAGCAGTGATGGCATCTGCAACTTCCTGGTCAATTCGTTCTGCGGTTTCAAGCAGATTTGTAATCTGTTCTGCATAGTGATAGAAAACATCAGATTTTTGATTTAAAGCATTGGCTTTATCCCTGACAGAATCACTTGCACTCTGCAGGTAGCCGGTAGAGGGGCCCGTAATACTTGCAATACCACTTATCATTTTCTTTTCAAGACTTTCCTCATATTCTCCTGCCCGTTTTCCTAAGGATTTCGAATATGCTGCAATGGATTCTAGCATATCATACTCTAATATGAAATCTGACATAGGCTAATCCTCATTTCTTATTTTCTTCCTGACATCAAATCTCGATAAATCCTTTCTTTCAAATTTTAAAAAATAATCTAATCCTATACTTTAAAATAATATGATGAATAATTTTTATTTTTTAATCATTTTTGATGTTTTCTGGGAAATATTTTTTAGAATACATTCAGAATATAAAATCTCAGTCTTATAAATTTGATATAGAAATGCAACAAATTTTACAGGCAGTGATATTCAATAGAAATCTGCAATGTAGGGAAAGTTGAGAACCACATAGAATTAACTACAAGTTTACTTACTTTTGAATAAATATAATATCATCACCATAAACTCATGGATGGAAGATTACTGTTATCTTCTGTTCATCTTCCTGTTGCTTTTTCTTAAGAAGTTGCATATATGCTTGTTTTCTCGTATGCTCTAGGTCGCGCATTTGAAACCATTTTTGAATTTTGGCATCGGATAATTTTCACTCTGTTTTGGTGATAAAATAGAGGGGAATCGTGGATTCGAAAATGACACCGGATAAAGGAACATGGTCACAATCGACCCGTTCCAAAGAACAACCGCCGGCATTGCCGATTATATAGATTTTGGGCTTAGATGGTCGGAATGACCTTAAGTGCGTCAGGTAGGTGGTTGAATCTACTAGTAAATCAGGGCATTTCATCACTTTTCATATTACTCTTAAGGTACATGCTCTATCAGTTCAAAGACAAGATTTTATATACCTCTGACAGTTAATCGAATACAATTTTTGTCTTCACATGATATTCTATAAGCAGATACATTTCCTTGATATATAAGAGCTTATTACATCTAGTATAACGTTTTCAAATTAACTGGTAAAACATGACTTTTTGTGCTATACTTGTACCATAAACGTTGGAGGTGCAAGTTATGGCAAGACCATCAAAATATTCCTGTATCAATCTCAGTGCCGATGAAGTCAGCAGATTGACCGATATAACAAGCTCAAGAACAGAAATGGTGCGCACTGTTCAAAGGGCAAAGATTATACTACTTACAGCAGAAGGTATTTCAGTTACTGCCATAGCAGATAAGCTTGACCTCAACCGTAAGTCGGTTGAACTATGCCTCGACAAATATCTTGAATCAGGCTTGGAGA
>NZ_FRAC01000039.1 GCF_900142215.1 Anaerocolumna jejuensis DSM 15929
CAAAGTTTTTCGATTTCCCGCAGAGAGCAGATTCCGTGTTCCATGAAAGCAAAGAGTATCACTTTGAGGAGTTTCTGTTCATCACATCTTGGACGACCTGTTCTGTAGCCTTTCTCTACAAAATATTTTGATAGATCGATGTGATCCATTACCTCACAGAAAGTGTATACTGGATCAGATATATTAATTAGTTTTTCAATTTCCAATGGTAATTTCAGCTGTCGTACTGTATAATTATCATTGGTGTTTTTATTTATTCGCATAATTAATTATACCAAAAAATCGCTGAAGTCTCATGACCTCAGCGATTTTTCTTTTAGGGGAGTTTTTTTACAGCCCCTTCGCACCGTTTTAGCAGCCAGACTATCATAGTACATTAAGTACCTTAGACCCTTGGCTTTGCGTCCCCGTCACCATAATGATCATTGCTTACGTGTAGGTGATTATCCTTTTGCTAACGGAATCATCAAATCATGGGGAAGAATTTTACTTACAACACGATATAATTTATAAAACAGTCCTGGCGTATAGACGGACTTTCCACTTTGGGCGGCTTTCAGGGAATACCTTGCAACCTTTCTCATATCAAGAAATGGCAGCTTATTAATAATAGAACCATTTCCAAGTTGCTCAGACAGGGAAGATATTTCTGAAGCCATATTTCCGGGGCATATAGCGCATACATTGATGCCGCGAGGTTTCAACTCTTCATGCATCGCCCTGCTGAAATACAGCACAAACGCTTTTGTTCCACTATATACCGCCATATTCGGATTCGGTACAAAAGCACTCACGGAACAGGTTTCGACAATCATACTTCCCTTCTTCATATAGGGAAGACAAAGCTTCGCTATGGCCAGGTATCCATTAATATTCAGGTTTGTCATGTTAAGCTGGCTTTTCAAATCTTTGTCCACCAGACTTCCGCGCGTGAGAACTCCGGCATTGCTGACAAGGATTCTAATATCTGGCTTGGTTTCATTCAGAATTTTTTCAAGTTCCGAATAGGATTCCTCTTTTCCCAAATCCATAGAGATTGACCGTATTCTTTTTTTAGGGTACTTTTGAATAATTTCTTCTAATCGCTCTTTTCTTCGTGCGATCAGCCATATTTCCTCCAACTCCAGATGATTTTCGATAATCTCATTTGCAAATTCCGTTCCAAGGCCTGAGGACGCCCCGGTTATAATCGCTATTTTCATAATTAAATTCTCCTATATTTTTACATTCGGATTGACATACTGTCCGTGATTTTTGGTTGAGTTTCCATATTGAATTGAAAACTTAGGGCATCTGTGAAGACAGCCAAGGCACATCACGCATTCTTCTTTTATCCATTCTGGTTTATGATTTACTATTTCAATAGCTTGCACCGGACATTTTTTTGCACACAAGCTACAACCGATGCAAGTGTCTTCAACATGCAGATTCTTTGTCTTTCTTACATTTTCATAGTTGCGATACATTATTTTCATAGCCAAATACGGCATTTTATTTTTCATAAAATCGCCTGTAGCACGACTTTTGATTTTATCAACTATGAAATTGATCTCTGTTTCCGCCGCTGCGTTTATCTTTTTCACTTTTTCTTCATTTGAAAGATCAAATATAGGTGTCCATGTATCCGGCATTTTTACGCTGAATCGAGCCGTGATAGGTAGTTCTTTCTTTTCCATAAATTCGTTTGTCATGCGTGCTGTCTGCCCACAAGTTGTTCCATAGGTGGCCGCAAAAAAAGTGTAATGGGAACCATTTGTATGAAACGTTACTTTATCCAGATATTCACGAACAATTGAGGGGAGGCCCCAATCATAAGTGGGAGAGACAATACCGATTGATTCGTTCTCTCTCAGTTCAAAAGCATAATTATCTGCTTTTATGCAATCATCAATGGCAAAAATCAAGTTGCCGGTTTCCTCGGATATCCGGGTCGCAACATACTTACAATTACCCGTTGCCGAAAAATATAAAATCATATGCTCTTCACCCTTTCTATATAATTCAATCATTTTTCAACTATACAAACCATGAAATTATTATCATCTGCAATTGATATTTCTAATGCAAAAATTTTGACACTTGCAAATAACTAAGATTTATGATAAATTAAAGTACAGAAAATATCAAGGAACAAAAAATAGCTTCTGTCCGAACTTGGACGAAAATCTAAAATTGCAAAAGAGGTATATTTATGAAATATGATATAACCAAAAAAGCAACCAAGGGAGCGGAACGAACATTAAACGCTTTTTCGAGTGCGATGTTTAGATTGCTATCAGTAAAATCCTTTGAGGAGATTACGGTAAATGAAATATGCGAGCATAGCAGCTATCCACGGGCGACGTTCTATAATTATTTTGATGACAAATACGACTTGCTGAATTATTGTTGGCAATGTCTTTATAATCAGATTCATCTTGAAGAATATATTGATCTTGATCCGGAAAAACGTTTGTATATCTTTTTTGACCGTGCGTATGAATTTCTTACTGTTCATCAGGATATTTTTAAGCGTATTTTGAAATTCAATTCTTATGAAAGTTTCTTGGTGAGTCATTTTCGGATTCAGCTGGGAGCCAAAATGCGAGAGGTTTTTAATTTGGATGATTGTAAAGATAACTATGCAATTCCGTGTGAAATTGTTGCAGAGCACTACTGTAATACAATCTTGCTTATTTTGGAATGGCACTTTTTAAAAGAAAATATTTGCACTAAAGTTCAAGCACATGAATATCTGGAATATCTTTTAAGTTCGTTGAATAAAAAGGCGTTCCCAAAATGAAGATTTACGATCTGCATTACAACGCAATCCCCCCAAAGGATATTGAGAAGAAGGCACACATTATCGGCGGCGGTATTGCCGGACTTGCTGCTGCCCTGTTTCTTACAGAAGACTGCCATATTTTGCCTATGTGCGTTCCTTATTGTAAATGGCCATATTAAAAATAAGATTTCCTGTAACCCAAAATATAGTATTCATGAGAAGTTGCTTTTGAAGCGTTATGATAGCCTGGCTGCCAAAAGTTGAGCAAATAACACATTGAGAAGAGCTTCCGCTGAGGAGAGCTTGGAAGTGTAGTCCAGATGGGCATAGATATTGGCTGCGGTGCTGAAATCAGACTTTTAACATCCTTTTTAGCATTTACATCACAAACACCTGATATCCCTGCAGTATCTTAAAAAAAGAAGGAGCAGCCCACAAAAGAGCAACCCCTTAAATTAGATCTATAGTGTAGAATAGTAGAGAAGATTGAGGCTGTTATACACGATATGCACCACAACCCCGGGCCAGACAGATTTCGTCTTACGGAACAGTATGCCGTTCAGGATACCGACCATGAATGCGTCGAACAGGATGACATTGAATCCATGAACGATGCCGAAGATCGCAGCGCTGCCGACCACGCCAGCCCATGCTCCGTAACGGTTCAGCGCATTGGCAATAACACCGCGGAATACAAACTCCTCGCCGAGCGGCGTGAGGATGGCGCCAGTGATAATTAGAACGAAGAGTGAGAGAGCGCCGCCCTTCGCCGCTGTCTGGAAGTCCGCTTGGTTGTTCGGCTCGGTGATGAAGTGAAAATACACCCCCTCTATAACAAAGCATCCAATGAACGCGGCAATCCCGAGGGCGGCTCCCACAAGCAGCCATTTCCGTTCGGTCATCCGGAAACCGAAAGCGCGCAGATTGCGGACCCGCAGGGCGCAGGCTGTGAACAAGACGGCTAGGCTAACGAGACCATTGCCTATACCCCCGATGTTAATTCGCAAGATGGCTTTCTCGTCAGGGATTTGCATCATCCAAATACCGAGCATAATAATACCGGTCAGATAGAGGCCCAGTGCAGTTAGAATCTCTGGCCAGCCGGGCCGGGCTTCTTCCGGAATTTCTCCACGGCGGCGTATGTGTTTCTTTTGTTCGTCCATTTTTATATCCATTCCTTTCGCTTCGCTCATAGCACAAAATGTAAGGTAAAAAAGTGCTTTCGAGCGTTATTTATTTTATAATCAATCCCATAGGACGTGCAGTATACCACAAATCACGGGGAGGTGAGTGGGCTCTCGTTAGGTCAACGCTTCGGCGGCGGCCTGTTGTCAGGCTTCCCATATTCCATAATCATTCCTTCATAAACTTTCTGCCGCTCTGCATCCAGCACTTCTGTAAAAATAGGATTATGCAGCATCTGTACAATATCCTTTTCCAGCTGCTCCTGCGTTATCCTTTTTTCTGTCTCAACCTGACTATATTTTCTGAAATGTTGATTTTATCCATCTTTGTACACTCCTAATTTTTCATGCCTTCATTCAGAAATAGCAAATGCAGACTGCTTCGTACCATTCAATTATCTATTCCTGCTACTATCATACCAGCTTGCAACAAGATAATACAAAGGGTTAGTATGATACTTTGAGTCGTTTTGTATCTTGTTACGATACCTCCAAACATCAAAAATGCTTTTGCTTAAAAGTATCGTACCTTTTAGCAAAAGCATAAATTTTCACAAAACCCTATGTTTCGAAAAGTGTTGTTATTCAATGAATGTAGCATCTAACGGATTCCTGTCGACTAATCTTTTATAATTGTACTTCGGATAACCAACAACCACCGCTGCAACAATTCTTTTTTCTTTCGGGATATTAAATAAATCTAAAAGGGGTGAATTCTCGATTGCTGCGCAATGTTCAAAAATACCAACACGGAATGAGCCAAGACCTAAGGAGGGGGCATATAACTCTAGGTAGGTTAAACAAGAAGTAGCATTATCTCTGGCTTCAAGAAGATTGTTGTCAGATACTGCAATAATCAAGCTAGGAGCCCCGCGAAATACGGAATCAACACCATCTTCCCTGTAATCTTTAACAGCTTCCTCAACTAGATATCTTAATGGTGAAACTTCCAGCATTTGAATAGAGATTTCAGTCGCTCTTTCCAGCAGTTTTCTATTTTGAACAACGACGAAAGATATCCCCTGACTATTTCTAGAGGTTGGTGCAAAGCGTGCAAGGTCAATTAATTCCGTTAATTTTTCTTTTGATACCGATTGATCCTTGTAATTTCTTATTGAACGGCGCGATCTTAAAAACTGACCTGCCTGTTGTGTATTTAACTTTAAATTGTTTTTTATTTCAATTTGTCCCGCCAGAGGTGTCCTTTTATTGTCTATAGCAGAATTTGGACATATACCAACACAATGTCCACAAGCGGTACATGTGGCTCCTGGTCTTTCTTCCGGCCCATTCTTCCCAAGTTTCAAATAAGATACAGGACATTCTTTAATACATATTTCACATTTCACACATTTATCTTTGTTTACTGTTATTAAGCTCATTTTAGTTAAGTCCTTTCATACCATTTTTGCATTAGGAATAGATGAGCAAGATTTACTATCATTCCTATTGGTTCTATTTTACTATTGGAATGTTTGACACGGAAGTTCATAAAAGTTATAATTGTATCAACCATAAGTTGATACAAAAAGGAGCTTTTCCATATGAATAGTACTCAATTGAATATATTGATTCAAGTAGCAGATTGTGGCAGTTTCTCAAAAGCAGCAGAAAAATTATACATTTCCTCTACCGCGATCATGAAGCAGATGAATTTATTGGAAACTTATATTGGTATTCCACTTCTGATTCGAACTAATCATGGTGTCCAACTCACGGATGCGGGGAAATCTCTTTACAAAGATGCACGGTTTTTAATGCAGTATTCGGAGGAAGCAGTACAACGGGCACGTCAGACCATGCAGGCAAATCAGTATGTCATCCGTGTGGGAACATCTATGCTAAATCCATCTAAAATACTGATGGATTTATGGAATCAGGTTAATGATATCAACCCACAGTTTAAATTAAAAATTGTCCCATTCAACGATGATTTTGCAACACCTCCAATTACCAGTCATACAATTGGTAAAGATTTTGATTTCATTATAGGACTATATGATACAGTGACTTGGAAGGATTATTCTAACGTATATGAACTCGGAAGGTACCACTTCTTTTTTGCCGTGTCCAGAAATCATCGGCTAGCCTCTAAAAAAGAACTGTCTCTTTCTGATTTGTATGGAGAACGGCTCATGATGATAAAACGCGGAAACAGTCCGGTAATCGATGGAATTCGTGACTATATCGTAAATGAGCATCCGGCAATTAAGATTGAGGATACACCGTATTCTTATGATATTGATGTATTTAATCGCTGTGAACAGAGTGGGGCTGTACTTTTGACGCTCGATAGTTGGAAGGATATTCACCCTGCATTAGTCACGATTCCAACAGAATGTGATTGTACACTTCCGTATGGAATAATGTATCCCCTAAATCCTTCTGAAGGTGCAAAGCTATTCTTGGATGCACTCAAAAAAGTAAAGACGGCATAATTTAGGGACTCTTTGCTTATAATGGCATATCGTTATAAGACTAGTGAAAACTATTTTACACATTACCTTATTATGTTAGGGGGGATATTTATGAAATCTGTGAAGAAAATTTTGATGGGGATAGCAATTATTTTGTTCGGAATAGCTATCAGTTTCGGGCATGATTCGTTTCTCTTTATAGGTTGGATAGTTTCAATGTTTGGATTAATTATGTCATTCATTGGATACTACTTTACAGAAGATGAATAGAGATGTCATTGAAGGCAGTTATCTAAAAGAATGTTCCTCTACAGGATGAAAAAATCATAATTTGTAAAAAAATAGTTGATTTGGGAATATATTACATGATAAAATATTACTGGTACCAACAGAATACGATATGAAAAGTAATAATTCTCTGCAATTTATAGGAATAGGCGTCTATACTTCATCAAATTATTATTGTATTTAATGACTACTGGTGGATATTGCTCAAAAGTTATTATTTCTTTGTTCATAAGATTAATTTTGTGAGGAGGAACGATTATGTCTAAATTGAGATTTATGGTAAAGGTAGCTGCATTATTTATTTGTCCAATTTTGCTTAGCGGCAGCATAAGTGCTGTTAAGGCGGAAGGAACTCCGGCGCTTGCCGTCTCTAATTCTTCCGTACCTGTGAACGGAATTTTGGATATTACTGTTACCAATGCGCAAAGTCCTACCAACCTGAAAGATTGGGTCGGACTGTATGAAGATAGTGTAACCCCTGGAAGTCAGCCAGCAATTTGGTGGGACTATGTACTAAATCAAGGAGTTACAGACGGTAACGGCACTTTCACATTTGATCCTGCAAATATACCATCCGCTCAAAAGAGCAGGTATACAGCCGGGAAAAAATACAAATTTATACTTGCATACAATGATTCTTATACAGTTTCTGCAAGTATGAGTTTTAATGCTACTGCAAGTCAAAATCCTACAATCATATCAATTAACCCGGTAAACGTTAATACCAGTGCAGGAACAGCACCTTCTCTGCCCGCAACAGTAACGGCAAATTACAGCAACGGAACCAATGGGACAGTCAATGTAACATGGAACCGCATTGACCCGGCGCTGTATTCACAAGCCGGAAGTTTCACTGTAAAAGGCATTGCTGCATCCACGGGAGCAGCTCCAAAGGCAAGTGTTACAGTCAATGAAGGGTCAGGACCTGTAATGTCTTTTCAGGTTATATCTGATACGCATATCAGAAATACCTCAAGTTCTGATATCTATAATCAACATCTTACAGCTGCATTAAAAGATTTGAAACAAATAAGTCCGAACAGCAGCGCGTTAATAATTGATGGGGATATCACAGACAGTGGAAGCAGTACACAATATGACCAACTCAATTCAATACTTCAATCGGTTAATCATGCAAAAACATACTTTGTAATGGGAAACCATGATATCTTCAATTATACGGATTATAATACGGCTAAAAATATGTTTTTAACAAAAACCGGGATGCCGGGGAATTATTATGATTACTGGCTAAATGATTATCATTTCATAGTTCTTGGTTCTGATGCAATTGCAGGGGATAAGGCAGTTCTTTCCACTACCCAGTTGAATTGGTTTCAACAAAAACTAAATGAAAATGCAAGTCCCAATAAGCCAATTTTCGTATTTGTACACCAGCCGCTAAGTAATACCGTATCCGGTTCAAACGCTATGCAGGATCAACAGCAGGATCAGCAGCTGAAAAGTATATTGACTCAATTTCCTCAGGCAGTCTTATTTACAGGACATACTCACAGCGTTTTTACGGAATCCACTGAATTTTATAATCAACAGTATTGCAACATGGCAAATATACCTTCGACAGCCTACCTTTGGTATGACCCAACCTATACTCAGCCTGGGAGCGGCAGTCAGGGACTGTGTGTCGATGTCTACTCCAATAAAGTAGTAATAAAAGGGAGGGACTTCACCCGGCAGGAGTGGATAGGACAAGGGACTTTCCTGTATAACTCTACACCTTTCATTACAAGCAATAAAAGCACGTATGCCCGTGATGAAAACATAACAGTTACATTCAATAACGGACCGGGAAATGCCAAGGATTGGATTGGCATATACAAAAGCACCGATACCCCTGGGTCCCAAGGCTCTACAGTATGGCTATACGTAAATGATACAACTACTGCAACAACCGGGATATCCAACGGAAGTGTTACTTTTAACGGAGGACTGGCAAATGCGGGAACATATAAGATTGGATTTTTCCAGGATGACGGGTATACACAATTAGGCAGTTATGTAGATATCACAGTGCAGTAAGGATTATAGATTGGCCACAGTAAACTTAGTGATTTCCAGCCAGGCAAGGATAAACCGGCTTGCCTGGCCGGATAAAATAACGAAACAGGTTGTTTTCTGTAGGTTAGATATCGTTCATACTAATTATATTTCATGCTTCAAACTTTATCAGCACATGATGAAGCAATTCGGATATCGATTTACGCGGCGTTGCTATGCCATCTCTCAACCAGGCCTCCAAGACACCAAGGACACCTGAAACTATAAAGATATCTTCAACCAAGTCTGTTTCTGTATCAACATCTCTATCATCTGAAAGTAGTTTTTTTAAAAATATAAATTAACACGTACAAGAAAAGTAATTCAACAACACTAATCCCGTTAATATTTTTATGCTTTAATAGTTCTAAATATGCTTTGCGAATACTTCATTTTTGCAGACCGTGATGACCCAGAAGATAACAAAAATATAATAATATAAACGAAAATATAATACTTTGTTAATCAATCTGAGTATTATTAATATATGATGGTGTACTAGGAAGAGCGTATAAAAGTCAAATTAGAAGATACCATCAGTTATAGGAAAGGATTGTACATAAGAGCTGGAACAGATAAGATTGGGATGGCGATTATGTATTAATGGACGGAGGTATTGGGATGAAGTGCAAAACAAAGAATCTACTGACAGAGGAGCAGATAAAAATGCTTGTCAACAAAAATTTCGGAAATAATTGTATTATCAAAAATATTAAGGAATTAAAGGGGGGTATGTTTAATTCTGCCTATCTGATTGAAGCGGAGGGAAATAATCTGGTGTTAAAGGTGTCAGTAGGACCTGATACACCCTTATTAAGCTATGAAAAGGATATCATGGCCAGAGAGATAGAAGTATATCAAATCATAACCGATAAAACAGAGATACCAGTACCTAAGGTTCTTGCAGTAGATTTTAGTAAAAGACTTATCAGCAGCAATTATTTTTTTATGACGGCATTGCAAGGAAATGCTATGAATACTCTAACAAAAAAGCTTAAAGTAGAGAATAAGGATAAGCTTAAGGAGGAATTGGCAAGATATTTTGCTCAGCTGCACCAGGTAAAAGGGGTATACTTCGGGTATTTTACGGAGGACAGCAAATACCGCTTTAGCACTTGGCGGGAAGGGTTTTTGCATATGACTGATATGATTCTTAATGATGGAAAAAAGCTGCAAATTGCACTTCCCTATGAAAGGATTGAGAAGGTTTTAAAAGAGACGGCACATTATTTGGATGGAATCATGGAACCGGCACTGGTGGATTATGATTTATGGGCAGGTAATGTCTTTTTGATACAGGAGGGTGAGGAATACAAAGTGGAAGGTATTCTTGATTTTGAAAGGGCATTTTGGGGAGATCCCCTGGCGGATTTCCCTTCTGCGATGATGATTCTTCAGGAGCTAAAAAAAGAGAAAGCATTTTTCAAAGTTTACGCAAAAGAGACTGGAAGAGAAGAAAAACTATCGAAAGAGGATTTAGTACGGCTTACTCTCTATAAAACATACTTACATTTGATTATGACAGTAGAAACTTACCGCTACAATTTCCTTTATGCCTGTTTTCAGAAAAGTTATGCAAAGAAGGTGGTACTAAAATGCATAAAAGAGCTGGAAGAGAAAGGATTGAATTGTTAAACCAATATCGGTTAATTATTTGATGTTTCGTTCTTACTGGATAAATTTAAGAGGTAGGTCCGATAACAAGGGTTATGGTATCTTAAACTGGGGGTTATGAGTTTCTCATCTCATAACCTTTTATTATTTCCGCGTCTTTCGATATTCAGAAGGTGTTATTCCAACAAATTTTTTAAACACATTCTGAAAGTGACTTTGGGAAGAGAAACATAAAAAAGAGCTGATTTCAGATAATGGCTTGTCTGTAAAGCGAAGAAATGACTTTGCCTTTTCAATCCTTTGATTTAAAATAAATTCTGCTAAAGTCACTGTCACTTCTTTTTTAAACCGTATACATAACGCACTTCTGCTCATATGGACTTCTTTTGCAATAACCGTACCATCCAGCTTGTTTGAAAGATTTAATTTAATATATCGAATTACATATTGAATAAGGGGGCTGGCAGATGCAGTATCTCTTGTTTTTTTTACACGCTCAGTAAAATCCATTATCATTTGATATTGTAATGCACCTATAGAATCTGTATCAAACAATTCTTCGCAATATTGGATATAAAAGTCGCTTAAAGACATTGCATCATCTTCCATAAGACCACCTTTGATTGCAGCGCGGGATACAAGCGTGACAGAAGTAATAAAAATATTTTTGTATTGGCGTAAGTAATGTCTTGCTAACTTACCAATACCTCCATGGGCACTTTTTTTAAAAAATAGCGTAAGGGAGTCTGAATCACCTGCCGTTATATATTCTAACATCTGATTCTCATATTCAAGCGTATTATGAAATGGTGCTATTTCTTCATCAGTATTAGCTGGATTCACTGCTGCCATGCTGGATTTAGTATTAAATTTCTGAAATAAATCAAAAATGGGAAGATCAGATAGATCCAACTTTTCATCATTTAGATAGAAATTAATCAGTAGTAGTATATGAAGAAAATTTTCTAAGGGAATATGAGCTATTGTATTCATATCATTTAAAAGTAACCGGAATTGCTGGTGAGTTATACCCAATAAAAATGCGTAATCATGTTCCTCCTGTCGGTTCAGATTGCAATGCCCTACAGGGCCTAAAATAATTGTAAATTCTTTGTGGTTGATTATACCGTAATATTGCAGATAAGGTGAGATGAAATAACTAATGTTTTCTTTTCGATTGAGAAGTTCATTTTTATATATGAAGAGTGGATCCGGATGAAGATGGTGCATCCGAAAGGCAGAATCGAATTGACTGGATACGAACAAACGTATCGGTATATCAGAAACATTAGCAATAGAATCGCAGATATATTGAAAATCAGAAAGGGTCATGTCAGTATACCTCCTTAATTATTAAAACTAGTATACTTAACTTCAACCAAATATGCAATATAATATAACAAATATATAATAATTTATAAGCAATTCGCAATATAATTAAGATAGATTAATAATGGAGGAGCATTAAATGGAATATAAAGATATAATTCAACAGATGAGTTTGGAGGATAAGATCGCTCTCTGCAGCGGAGCAGATTTCTTTCATACAAAAGAGATGAAACACTATGGAATACCTGAGATGATGATGTGTGATGGTCCACATGGTCTTCGGAAGCAGGAAGATAAAGCAGATAATCTAGGAGTAAATCAATCGGTTCCTGCGACGAGCTTTCCGACTGCGGCTGCTACTGCATGCAGTTGGGATACTGAATTGCTTGGTAAAATTGGAGCAGCAATTGCAAAAGAAGCAGCGGCAAACAAAGTTGGAGTTGTTTTAGGACCTGGAGTATGTATTAAGAGGAACCCTGTCTGCGGAAGGAATTTTGAATATTTTTCAGAAGACCCCTATCTCGCAGGGAAATTAGGGGCAGGATTTATAAGAGAGGCACAGAAAAAAGGAGTTGGTACCAGTTTAAAACATTTTGCCTGTAATAATCAAGAGTATAAGAGGTTTTCCTCAGACAGCATTTTAGATGAACGGACTTTACGTGAAATTTATCTTACGGGCTTTGAAATTGCTGTGAAAGAAGGAAATCCGGCAACAGTTATGTGCGCTTATAATAAAATTAACGGAACCTATTGCAGTGATAGTAAAGAATTATTAAACGATATATTGAGAAAAGATTGGAGTTATAAAGGCTTGGTAGTTACTGATTGGGGAGCCATGCATAATAGGATTGAAGGCTTTCAAGCGGGGTGTGATCTTTCCATGCCAGGAGGATCTTCTTATATGGAAAAGGAAACACTGGAAGCTGTTAAGAACGGAAGACTCAAGGAAGAGCTGATTGACTTATGTGCATCAAGAGTGATTTCCATGATTACAAATGCATTGAAAGCTTTGGGAAAGAATATTTCATATGACATTGAGGGTCATCATGAGTTGGCAAGAATAGCAGCTGAACAGAGTGCGGTGCTTCTAAAAAATGACAATGACATATTACCTTTAAAAAGTGGATGTGAAATCGGATTAATAGGATATATGGCAAAAGAAATCCGCTATCAGGGTGCTGGGAGCAGCCACATCAATCCGACAAAGCTTGTCAATGTAACGGATGTTATTTGCAATGTGCCATATGAGGAAGGCTGCGACAGTGCAGGTAATACAACACAGGAGTTGTTGGACAGAGCAGTAGCCTTAGCAGAAAGGGTAGAAATACCGGTAATATTTGCAGGACTTACAGAACAATATGAGTCAGAAGGCTTCGATCGTAAAGATATGAAGATGCCGGAAGGGCATAACCGTATGATTTCAGCAGTTGCTAAAGCAAATCCTAATACAGTTATTGTCTTAATGTGTGGCAGTGTGGTTGAGGTACCGTGGATAGATAAGGTAAAGGCAGTGCTTTACATGGCATTACCGGGACAGGCAGGTGGGGAAGCAATCGTAAATCTTCTATATGGTAAGATGGTTCCATGCGGTAAACTTGCTGAAACGTGGCCAGTAAAGTATGAGGACTGTGTAAATGCTTCTTACTATGGTAATAAGGATGCACAGTACAGGGAAGGTATCTATGTAGGATACCGATATTATGATAAAAGTGAATTGGAAGTAAGATTCCCATTCGGTTATGGATTGTCTTATACCAAATTTCATTATACCAATCTTAGTGTGGAACCTGTGCGTGGACAGGATGATTATCAGTTTAAAATAACTCTGGATGTTACTAATACAGGGACTTTGGAGGCGGCAGAGATTGTACAGCTATATGTAGCTGCACCTCAGGATGGAATTTATCGACCGGTTAGGGAATTAAAAGGTTTTAAAAAGCTATTTTTAAAACCGGGAGAAACAAAAAAAGCGGATTTTATGCTTGATGAAAGAAGTTTTGCAATTTGGCAGGATGGCTGGAGAGTCTTAAATGGAAATTACAATATTCAAGTGGGTAGTAACAGCAGAAATATTACACTGGAGAAAACTGTTATGATTACCGGAGAAGTGATAAAGACACCTGAATGGCAGAAAAGCAGTTGGTATGAAAAACCGATTGGGGCTATACAAAAGCTTGAATGGGAGAAACTGCTTGGACGTAAAGTAGTTGAGAAACCTTTAAAGAAAGGTGAATTTACTATGGAGAATTCTATTGTTGAGATGAAGAAGTACTCTATATTAATGAAAATAATGTATAAGGCAGTTGAAAGAACTGTAGCAAAAGGCTTTGATGGAAAAATAGATTACAATAATTCAACTTTTAGGATGATGATGTCTTCGTCTACTGACAGCTCTCTCTCCTCTATGAAAATAAATGGAGGTATGAGAAACTATATATTTGAGGGACTACTTGAAATGGTCAATGGACATTATCTACTTGGTATTAAATATATGCTTAAAAAATAATTATTAACGATCTATTCGCTTAAAAGCCTAGAAAATATTTAATAAAGGCAGACAACTTAATCTGTTGTCTACCTCTCAATATCCTTACCTATGCTATTTTTAGGGACTTTATATCAATACAGCAACCCTTTCTTGAAGTGGAACAATTCGGCAACATTACAGGTGCTTACTTGTTCTCTTTTGAAAATTTTTCTATTTTAGCGAAGAAATCTTCAAGAATGAATCGGGAATTAATATCCTGATAGACCCTGATTTTTCTGCCTGATCCGGTAAAACTGTAATGCAAATCCTCATCCACTAAGGGGGCCTCTCGCATCTCGGAATACACTTCCATGGGGTCTATCATGAGACCTATTGCGGGAGAATCTCCCAAGCTCCAGCTTTCTCCCCTGGGCCAGGCAGGATTATTGGAATGATATTCATTGACCTCGAGCATCTGCTGGAACAGGTAAGCACCAATATCGCCATAAGGTGCCACCTTTGCTTCTAATTCCGTTAAGCTAACCTGCATTTTACAATATGTATTCATAGGAACTTGCCATAATTCGATTGAAGACTGAAAGATGATGTTTGCTGCATGGATGTCATTTTTAAGGTTGAATTCATCGCCTCCTTCAGGATAACGTCCTCCTCCGATCCAGATAGCAGTCAGTTTTCCGGCGATTTCCGGATGTGCTAAATACGCACAGGCCAAATCAGTGATTGCACCTTGAAAAATCACGAACAGCGGAAGCTGATTTTCTGACAGTGCCTCTCTGACAATCAAATCTGCTCCCTCTGAATATTCAAACGTATTATCAGCTTCAATTGCCTTTTTAGCTCCATGAAATACCTTGATTTGGTCTGTCATATTCATAAACGAAAGTATTTTCTGGCATTCCTGATAACTTTGTGACATGGTATCATCACTGTAAAGGTTTCCATAATGGGCTGCAATCAAACCCCTGATTTGAAATTTTGGTGTTAGCAAGGCATGGACAATCGCATATTGGTCATCCGCTTCACATTTTGCATCTGTATCAACAATTACTCGGATCTGTTTCTGCTTTGGAACAGTAAATGTACTCATTTTTGTTTCTCCTCATTTGATAAAAAGTGGTATGTTTTACCTGATTTTAATTTTCAAATCACTAAACAGTCTTTATTATAGGTTAAATAGTATAGAGAATCTAAGCAATTATTGCGCAATACTATTCAAATTTTGCGTAATTTGCTATAATCTCGAAAAATAATTTACTACATATAAAACGTAAAGGCACTAATTTCGATACTTGTTAATTCTCTCGATACAAAAAACGGAGTGGAATATTATAATGCTGATGAGGTATGAGAACTCCACTTATAAAAGTGAGGGGATAAGGAATACTAAAGGTGTACGATGTTTAAATCATGTTAATCGTAGATAAAAATGAACAATTGTAAAATATGTAGATTTTATATCATCTTCTCTATACTTAACAAAAGATGAAGTAACGATAAAGGAGATATTTGTGAGTATAACATCAGTTATAATAAGAAAACAATTAACAAAATATAAATATGTCATGGCAAACCGTTCTCTGGAATCCTGTCGTTCGAAACAAGATCTTCTGGGGAGATTGTTGAAAATACCCCGAAGAAATAAAGTAACAATATGCTATAGAAGTTTTTCGTTGTTTAAAGGAGCAATGGTAATTCCTAAAAATGAAGCAAAAAAAGGAGTGCTTTTATATCTTCATGGTGGTGGTTATATTTGCGGCGGTATGGATTATGCAACATCCGTTGGAACCATACTTTCCGTAAAATGCAGTATTAGGGTATTTTGTGCAGCATATCGGCTTGCTCCTGAGCATAAATTTCCGGCGGCTCTTGAGGATGGGCTGACTGCATACCAATATCTGATTTCCAGCGGTTATAAGCCGGAACAAATCATATTATGCGGTGAAAGTACAGGTGGAGGACTGGTTTACTCCCTTGGTTTGCGAATAAAAAAGGAAAAGCTACCCCTGCCAGGAGGAATAATAAGCATATCACCTTGGAGTGATCTCACTTTGTCAGGTGCTTCTTATAAGTTTAATAAAGATGCATATCCCATTATGACAAAAGAACAGTTGGAATTTTACGCAGATTGCTATGCCATAGACAGAGATAATCCCTATGTGTCGCCTTTATTTGGAGAGTTTCAGAACTTCCCTCCGTCACTTATATTTGTCGGAGAAAATGAAATCATGCTTGATGATGCCAATAGACTGCATGAAAAGTTATTGTCCGACAAATGCGAAAGCCGGTTAATTGTGGCACAGGGGATGTGGCATGGTTATATTTTGTACTGTTTAAAAGAAAATCGCTGTGACTTCAAAGAAATAAATAGCTTTTTAACGGACAGATTGCCTGGGGAAAGAAGCCTTTTGTGGATGCGTCTTGACAATGCGGCAAAGATATTTCCTGCAACCTATCGACGTAATAACAATCATGTTTTTCGGCTTTCAGCCACCCTTACTGAAGAAGTTGATAATACCTTTTTACAGTCAGCGCTAGATGCCACGGTGAAGCGCTTTCCAACTATAGCAGTCAGGCTGAGAAGGGGACTATTCTGGTATTACTTGGAGGAAATAGTAATGGCCCCGGAAATACAGGAAGAAAGAGCGTATCCCTTGGCAAAGATGCCTTTTGAGAATATCCGCAAATGTGCCTTTCGTGTTCTGGTTTATCAGAATCGGATTGCTGTAGAGTTTTTTCATGCCCTTACGGACGGAAACGGAGGATTAATTTTCTTAAAAACGCTTGTTGCCGAGTATCTAAAGCAAAGATATACAATAGAGATACCAGCTGTTAATGGAGTTTTAAATTGTTCAGAGGCAGCCACTGAGCAGGAAAAACAGGACAGTTTTCAAAAATATGCCGGTACAGTTACAAAAAGCCGCGCTGCAGATAATTCTTACAGATTATCTGGAACTAACGAAAATGAAGGTTATCTCAATGCAACAACTTTTTTATTGGATACGAAAGAATTACTAAATGCTGCGAAAAGGCAGGGAGTTACGCTTACGGTATTTGTAGCTGCTGTACTTATAAAAGCTTGTTATGAGATACAAAATGAAACAGTACCTTTAAAAAAACAAAAACCGTTAAAACTATTAATACCAGTTAATTTAAGAAAACTATTTTATAGCAAGAGCTTACGTAATTTCGTGCTATATGTTACACCAGGAATTAATCCGCAAATGGGGAAATGGAGTTTGGAGGAAATATGTAAATCAATTCATCATCAAATGGGACTGCTTGTAAATAAAAAAGAAATGGCTGCAATGATAACAGCTAATGTAAGAGTAGAACAATTGATAGTTCTTCGTATTATCCCTTTGTTTCTAAAAAACTTAGTCATGAAAATAGCTTACAATTTAGTTAACGAGGGAAAGAACTGTCTGGCTTTATCTAACCTCGGAGTGGTGTGTTTACCGGATGAGATGCAGAACTATATTGAACGATTTGACTTTATGCTTGGCGCAAGTCCCCAAGATGTATACAATTGCGGAGTGATCTCATTGGGGAATTTATTGTGTCTTAATTTTGTCAGGAGTATTAAAGAACCTATTCTGGAGCAAAAAGTATATAGCATATTGAAAATGCAGGGAGTAAATGTAAAAGCAGAAGGAAACAGGAGGTAGCTGCAATGTATTGTGTTAAATGTGGTGTTGAACTGTCTGAGAATCAGAAAAAGTGTCCGCTTTGTGATACTGTCGTATATCATCCGGATATTCATTTGCCGGAGGGCCATAGTACCTATCCCGTTCTGAAGAAGGAGACGGGAAAGATTAAGCCAGGTGGTGTACTAATGATTATATCTTTTGTATTTGCACTGGCTTATCTACTAACCCTGTTTGTAGATATCAAAATAAATACAATGATTACTTGGTCAGGTTATGGAGCCAATGCAATATTTTTACTTTATGTCTGGGGTGTATTGCCCTTTTGGTCAAAACGGCCTAATCCGGTTATTTTAATACCAATTAATTTTATAGCTGCAGGTATTTATCTGGCATATATAGATTTTACAACAGAAGGACATTGGTTTTGGGGCTTCGCATTGCCTGTTATTGCCGTATTAACCGTTTCATTGACAGTACTAGCAGCACTGATACAATATCTGCGTAAGGGATATTTGTACATCGCAAGCGGAATCTGGTTTATAGCAGGGACATTTATTCTGATGTTAGAAGCCCTTATAAACCGTAATTTTAAAGAAAGCAATACCTTTATATGGGCACTATATCCTTTTATAACCTGTTGTATGATTGGAACATTTTTAATCGTAATAGCAATTTGCCAACCTTTACGTGTATTTCTCTATAAACGTTTTTTTATTTAGGCAGTAAATTAAAGGATTCCTTTTAGAAAAGCTGCAATTACACATTGTAGACAATTATATACAATTATTAAGATTATAGATATCATCTCTTTTATTTCTTATAATATATTTAAGGACTTGTTATTCCTTTGAAAGAGGGGATGGTCAAGAATAAAGAGAAAAAACCATTTTTACGAGATTATTTTCTTTGAAATAGAAATAGAAGATTAAACCACTGGTTAATGATTTATTTGAATTATTCAGATTACAGTCCAGTTATCAGCCATTTGAAATACAGGACGTAGATTTACAAAAAATTCTTTATGACTAACAGGATATAATTTTATTAATTTTAATATTGCCGCAATATAATCTGGTTTATAAGATATATAAAAGAGATGGATTAAACAAAAGTCTTTATTGTATGCAGTTTATATGATATAATAAAAAAAATCTTTCAGATTTCGTTTTTATATACGGAGTGAAAAGTTAATAAAGAGGTTAAAATTGCGAGAATTAAAAAGTATTGAAGAAAAAATATTAGATAGAGCGCTTTATCTTATCGGTAAAAATCGTTCATTGAATATATCCGTCCGAGCCATAGCTAAGGAAGCGGAAGTGAATATAAGTGCAATAAACTATTACTTCCGAACCAAGGAAGAAATGATGTTGCAGATGAAAGAGTTATTTATTATAAACACCCTTTCTATTACATCCATTCTTACGGATACGTCAATGGTGCAAGAGGAGAAGTTAATATATTCTGTTAATGAAATAATGGAATATATCATTAGATATCCAGGTATAACTGTATTATTAAAAGATGCCAAGGAAAGAACAGATAAAACTTCTGTCAGATTACTTAAAGCATCAGATGAAATGACTGAAAAAATAAACGGGCTTTTTGATAATTTATTAACTGGTACAGAAAATATTTCGTACAAACGTGTTATTTTTTGGTCAGCTGTTAATTATCCTTTGGATGATAATGGCTTTGATAATTATGATTCTGTTTTTTTAAAAGATCGTGAAAATAGAATCACATATATTAGACAACTACTTAAGATGTTAGAAAATTAAGCCTGTTGAAAGTCATCTTAAAAAAACAGGTTTATTGATAATGTTAAATAGTAGTAAATACTATGATTAGATAAAATATTTAAATTTTAAGTTGCTCCATGATCATCTTTAGGACATGGGGCTATAATTTTGTTAAAAATAAAACAAAATGTTTGAAACATATTGATTAAATCAATTTGTTATATTATAATTCTAATAGTATTGATATGGTTAGATAAGAAGGAATAGAAAGATCATATATTCCTTTTGAATTTGATTAAACTTAGGCATAACACAAAAAGGAGGATGGTCATGAACTATAAATATTTATTTAGTTCCATTCAGGTAAGAGGATTGGAGCTAAAGAACAGAATTATATTCCCTGCTATGGGGACGAAGATGGCAACGGAGGATAAATTCGTTACGAAACAGTTAATAAATTATCAAGTAACCAGAGCTAAGGGGGGCTGTGGATTGAATTTTACAGAAGTCTGTTCTGTATATGGCAAGGCTGCACCCAAAAAATTTCTTTCCATTAGTGAAGATAAATATATACCGGGGTTGAAGGAGTTAACAGAAGCCATCCACGAAGCAGGAGGTAAAGCAGGAATTCAATTATGGCTGGGAGGTCTTGCAGTAGGCAGTGACCAGAGTCAGATGATAGTTATTCCAAGTCCCATACCTGTGCCTGGGACGGAATATACATTGCCGGGAGCAAGCCTTGAGACCATACACGAAGCAGTAGAAGCTTTCGGTGCTGCGGCAAAGAGAGCGGTAGAAGCAGGCTTTGATGTAATCGAATTCCATGCAGGTCATAATTATACTCCCCATTCTTTTTTAAGCCCCTATTTTAACAGACGTACAGATGAATATGGCGGTGAACTTAAAAACCGGGCCAGATTCCTGTTAGAGTGTATTGAGTCTATAAGGGAACATATACCAATAAATATGCCTCTATTTATGCGAGTGGATGCTCATGATGATTATCTGGAAGGTGGACTTACAATAGAGGAAGTAATTGAATTTTGCAAGATGGCAAAAGAAGTCGGAGTGGATGTTCTGGACGTTTCCAGAGGCAATTTCTCCAGTGCGGCAATAAAATATGAGGTTCCTCCAATTGACCTGCCAAGAGGTTTTAATGTGGAGAATGCCGCTAGAATCAGAAGAGAAACCGGTATGTTAACTGTAGCGGTGGGAAGAATAAACGATCCTTCCCAGGCTGATGAGATTCTGAATACTAATAAGGCGGATATGGTTGTAATGGGACGAGCTCAGCTTGCTGATCCGGACTTCTGCAATAAAGCATTTGAGGAAAGGACAGAAGACATTGTTCGCTGTGTAGGCTGCAATCAGGGGTGTTATGATGGTTTCGTATCAACGGAAATGCCTTTTATTACATGTCTTCGAAATCCTGCTCTCGGCCGTGAAGAGGAATATCAGGTCAGTATGACACTTAATCCTAAGAAGGTCTTAATTGCAGGAGGAGGAATTGCAGGATTGGAAGCGGCCCTCCAGTTAAAGAAAAGGGGACATTACCCGGTGCTTTGTGAAGCTTCTTCTTCTCTTGGGGGGCAGTTTGCACTTGCAGGAGAAGCACCAAGGAAGGGCGAAATGAAAGAGGCTGCCCTTGCAATAGCAGAGCAGGTTATAAAAGAAGGTGTTGAAATAAAATTAAATACACCAATTACCGAAAAACTGATTGGTGAACTTAAACCTGATGAAGTTTTTATAGCCATTGGTTCTACACCAATTGAACTGAAGATTCCAGGAGCAGATCTGCCCCATGTTACTAATTCCCATGATGTTCTTGCTGGCAAAAGCAGAGTATCCGGAAAAGCTGTAGTTATTGGCGGAGGGCTGGTTGGACTTGAGGTTGCCGAATACATCCATGATAATGTTGACAGTATAACAGTAATTGAAATGCTTGATAAAGTGGCAAAAGATTTGGGAGAGTTGCGAAATATATGTGTTATGGAGAGCCTTTATGCTGGAGGAGTACAGACGGTAACCAATGCTAGATGTATTGAAATTAAAAAAGATGCTATTGTGGTGGAAAGACTTGGAAACGTCGAGGAAATTTCATGTGATAGTGTTGTGGTAGCTATTGGATCCAAATCAAGAAGTTTTGATAGTGTTAGAATTTATTGTGAGGAACAGGGAATATTGGTACATGTTATCGGTGATGCCCTAAAGGCAAGACGAGCCTTGAATGCGGTGGCCGAGGCTAATGAGGCTGTAAGGGCTATTTCATAGCAAAAAATAAGGGGAAATTGTAGAAAATCAGCATAATAATACGATAGAGTTATTACATGATATGATACTATCTAAGTATGCACAAATGGAAATAATCCAGTAAAAGGTGGGAAAAGAGGTTTAAGATGTACTGCATAAAGAAATAGCAGTTATCTGAAACCTCTTTTTCAAGTATAAAAAGGTTTTAACTCAGAATTCACATTTCGATAGAAATGTTTGTATTGCTATGTAAAAACACGGATGCAGGTTCAGGTTCTACGGATACGGGATAAAGATTTAGCATAAGACTGTTCTATATGGAGTTATAACGTTGCTTAATTATGCGCATAGGAAAAATTATTGACTGTTGCTAGTGTTAGCTTATATTTTATTAGTCTAGTTAAAAAAAAGTTTAAAACTTACTGATATACTGATTTCAGTTCTAAATAACAAAAGGAGAGAATCAGTATATGCTACAGTTAAAGAATATTAAAAAAAGCTATACAACAGGTGAATTTACACAGGTAGCCTTGGATGGCATTAATATCAACTTTAGGGAAAGTGAATTTGTTGCGATTTTAGGACAGAGCGGTTCCGGTAAGACGACCTGCTTAAATGTCATTGGGGGACTAGACCAGTATGATAGTGGAGATTTAATAATAAATGGAAAATCCACAAAAGATTTTGAAGATTCTGACTGGGATGCGTACCGTAATAATAGCGTTGTGTTTATATTTCAAAGTTATAACCTCATATCACATTTAAGTTTGGTAGATAATGTGGAAATGGGTATGACGCTAAGTGGAGTTTCTTCTGCCGAAAAACATTCCAAAGCAATCAATGCATTGGAACGAGTGGGATTAGAACAGCATATCCACAAGAAACCTAGCCAGTTGTCAGGAGGTCAGATGCAGAGGGTTGCCATAGCAAGAGCACTGGCAAATGACCCGGATATCATCCTGGCCGATGAGCCTACCGGTGCTCTGGATTCCCAGACAAGTGAACAGATTATGGAACTGATAAAGGAAATTGCAGCTGAAAAACTGGTCATTATGGTAACACATAATCCGGAACTGGCTGAGGTTTATGCAGACAGAGTTATACATTTTAAAGATGGCAGGGTGGTAGAGGATAGTATGCCTCTGGCAAATCAAAGAGTAAATGAAAATTATGAGATTAAGAAAACAAGCATGAGCTTTGCCACAGCCCTGAAGTTATCCGGTAAAAATATCGCCACCAAGAAATGGAGGACAGCCCTTACGGCCGTTGCCTCCAGTATCGGAATTGTGGGGATTGCCTTAATTCTTTCTTTATCAAATGGTTTTGATAAAAAAATTAGTAGTTACGAATCGGGCTCATTATTAAATTTTCCACTAACGGTTACCCAAGGAATATCAACTTCTATGTCGAATATGACAGGAACAGATTTCTTCAAGGAAGCAGAAGGAGCCTACCCGGAGGAATCAAAAGTTTTTTCTCATGATGCTGCCAAAGAGGTAGTCGTTCATAACAATATATTTACAGATGAATTTATGAATTATATCAAAAAGCTAGATTCCAAAGTACTTGATGGTATTTCCTATTCCAGAAACGTTAATATGAATATTCTGAAATCAGACGGGAAAACAGCTTCTGCAGTCAATACCGGATCAGTTAATATTACTTCTTTTCCTACCAAGATAGATGGGGATTCTGAGAGTTATTTAAGTAATTATTATGAATTGCTGGCAGGTGATTATCCCAAGTCAGAAAATGAACTACTTCTTGTAGTGGATAAATTTAACCAACTCGATGTATCAGCCATGGAAGCGCTGGGGCTTGATTACAAAGCGAAAGAAATTAATTTCGAGGATATTATAGGAAAAGAGTATAAATTAATTTTAAATGATAATTATTACAAACAGAAAGGCGAAACCTTCAGCATTAATTCGGATTCTGCAAACTTGATTGATTTGTATAACGAAAAAGATACAATTAATCTAAAAATCAGTGGTATCATCCGTGCTAATGAGGATGTCGGTTCAGCAGCACTGCCTGCAGGGCTTGCTTATTCAGACACTCTTGCGGAATTCTTTATTGATAATGCCAAAGATTCCAATATTGTAAAGGCACAGGAAAAGGCTGATTATAATGTTCTTACCGGGGAGGTTTTTTCTGAAGTTTCAGATAATCCTTATGCTGTTACCAGAGAAAAAGTTCTGATGTCTTTGGGAGCTTCGGTGTTACCAAATACCATATCTCTATATCCTTCCGATTTTACTGGCAAGGATATAATTACCAAATATTTGGATGGATGGAATAAAAATTTAAACGATGACGAAAAAATAATTTATACGGACATGTCCTCTTTGATTACGGGCTTATCAGGAGGCATTATGGATGGTATAACCCTTGTATTGATTGCATTCGCGGCAATATCCCTGGTAGTATCGCTTATTATGATTGGAATTATTACTTATATCTCAGTAATGGAAAGAACCAAAGAGATTGGTGTATTACGAGCTTTGGGAGCAAGAAAAAAGGATGTGACCAGAGTTTTTAACGCTGAAACAGTAATTATTGGAACTTGCTCAGGGTTACTTGGTATCCTGTTGGCTTTTATACTTACTATCCCAATAAATATAGTTTTGGAGCATCTAACCGGACTTACTGGTGTGGCGGAATTAAATCCTCTTCATGCAGTCCTATTACTAACCATCAGTCTTTCACTTACAGTTCTGGGAGGGTTTATCCCGGCTAAGATGGCATCGAAAATGAATCCAGTGGAAGCGTTAAGAGCTGATTAAGAGTTATTGGATTGAGAAAAAACTACAGATTCGGGCTATGGTAAACATTTGCATTCTGTTTTTCATAGCCCTTTCTTTGTGTTTTGTGTAAATCAAACAAATATTAACAGCTAAATCAAACATTTTTATACGCTCTGTGATTAAATTATAGAAAACAAAACAATATTGCAATAAAATAGACAATAATGCAATACTCTGCTATAGAGATAATATAAACTGTTTACAAGACTTCCAATAGTAATTTGACTGATTAAAGATTTAAAGGAGAAGGAAAAAGATGAACAACTTGAGAGTACTCTTACAAAGGAAAGTTTTCGATTCACGTATTAAATCCCGAGACACCACGGGAAAGGAAAGATGGCTTGGATATCTGATTGGTCCTAGTGGTGCCCTGCTCTTAAATGCAGTACTGGCAACCTATTTAAATGTATATTACACCGATGTGTTGGGTCTGACTCATTTTTGGGGAGGGGCATTTTTGGTGGTGTTCCCCATTGTTTCAAAGATAATTGACGCATTTATTAATGTATTAATGGGCTACATAATTGACAGGACAAAGACAAAACAAGGGAAGGCAAGACCGTGGCTTTTGTTGTCCGCACCTTTTTTGACACTTTCGGGTATCCTTTTGTTTGCCGTACCCAGTGCCAGTAGTGCGGTACAGGTAATATGGGTGATGCTTTCCTATAATCTCTATTATTCCTTTTCCTTTACCATATATAATATGAGTCATAATCTTATGGTGCCCCTATCTACCAGAGATTCTTCTAAGAGAGGGAAATTGTCAGTATTTAACCAAATTGCTGCCGTTATGATAAGCGGTATACTGGTTGCTCTGGTGTTTCCCATGGTAATCATGCCTGCAGTAGGACTGAACAAAAATCTTTGGATTACGGTTATGGGATTGATATCCTCACTTGCACTCCCTTTAACCTTGATGGAATATTATTTTACGAAGGAGCGGGTAACCGAGGAGAGTGAAGGACAAGAACAGGAAAAGCTGGCATTTTTTACACAGTTAAAGACTATCTTTACTGATCGTTTTATGCTGATTGTCTTTGGGTATTTTCTGCTTCAGATAACAGGTTCCAGCATTAAGAACCTTGGTCTGGTATACTACAGTAATTATGTTCTTGGCACCTATAATGATGGTATCACGCAGATGATGCTGTCTGTAATAGGCGGAATACCTATGGGAATAGGAGTGTTTGCCGTCTGGCCCTTGGCTAAAAAGTTCGGTAAGCGAAACTTAATTCTTGCAGGTTTTGTGCTCTATGGCATAGGAAGCGGTATCTGTTGGTTGTTTCCAGCTAATATGACAATTGTGTTAATTGGACAGTTTATCAAGAATATCGGAGGATTGCCTTGCGCTTATGTATTTATGGCACTTTTTGCAGATACGTTAGATCATATAGAGTGGAAAGCTGGTTTTCGTTGTGACGGAATTGCCATGTCCATCTACAATACAATAGCCGTTGCTATGAGCGGAATCTGCACCGGTATTTTTAATGGGTTGCTATCCGCATCTGGTTACATAGTACCTTATCACGATGTAACGGGTAAACTAATAGCGGTACAGTCCCAGGGAGTTAAAAATGCTATAACCTTTTCTTTTGTGGGATTGGAGACATTGACCAGTATTGTGCTTATTATTCTTTTAATATTCTTAGATGTTGAAAAAGATATTAGTAAGAAGCAGGCTGAAATCAAAGCCAGAAGAAAAGAAACCTCATGTTAAAAATATTCTCAGAAGCAATATGCTCACCGAATACCATCTCGCCATTGTTGAGGAGTTACATTGCAATACTGTTTGAATTTAACTGTAAAATAACTTTGTGTAGAGTATTGTAAGTAGGCACTAATATCAGATAATGCCATGGGAGT
The DNA here is from genome assembly GCF_900142215.1 of Anaerocolumna jejuensis DSM 15929. Taxonomy (GTDB): domain Bacteria; phylum Bacillota; class Clostridia; order Lachnospirales; family Lachnospiraceae; genus Anaerocolumna; species Anaerocolumna jejuensis. Next base: position 26,449 of record NZ_FRAC01000039.1, read on the forward strand.
ATTCGCCAAGAGATATTTTGCTTCTTCCAGTCGTTTCCTGCTGGTATATTCCTGAATAGACATTCCTGTTTCTGATCTAAATCTATATGACAGGCTACCGCGATTTAAAAAAGTAAGTTCAGCGAGTATATTTAAATTAATTTTTTCATGGAAGTGCTGATTTATGTAATTACAACAAAATTGTGTCTGGTTAGAATAATTTCTGGAAATATCATCTATAGGAACACTTAGTGAAACCTGTTCCATTTGCTGCAATGAATATAGATTTTCCTGTCCTATGAAATAGCTGCCGATTGATTCTGATGAAAGTGTGTCAATAAGCGTAATTCTCTGGGTAAAAATATATTTAGCCATTGCAGCAATGTTTTGTAATTTGATATAAGAGGTACGAGGGGATGACATAATCATGCTAAGAAATTCAGCGGCCATTCCTGTGGGGATATAATGATTGATAAGCTCAATAATATTTTGTGTCTTTAAGGAGATTGCGCTGGCTGGTCCTATTATTAAATAAAGATATTTCTTGAGTTTGATAATCGCGCAAGAAAAGCCTGCACAGAGATTAGCAATACTAATCTCTGACTTGGGGTTTTCTGTATGAATGACCTGTAGGAGCTCTTTAAAATTTGAGGGCATAAAATATTTTTGATTTCCACTGGGAAAAGATGCCTGAATATTACCGGCCTCCTCAACTAATGTCAGTGGAAGTCCTGTAACAGAATAAAGAATGTTTAACTTCCATAAAATATCTTCTTTCATAGTAATTCTTACTTATCCTCCTATCATCATCTTATAATTACATTTATATATAATTATCTTTCAAAATTAACACAAAGTCAACAAAATTAATATAAGAATATAAGACGAATAAATATAATTAAATATAATAGCTAGTAACCGAATGGAGGGCAATAAGATGAAAGGTGTATATTTGAGAACAGAGTATTTGGAAAATCCGATAGGCATTGACAAAGTCAAACCCAGATTTTATTGGAATTGTGAAAAAGGAACAACACAAACAGCATACCAGGTTTATGCACGTTTTGAAGATAATACACAAGCATGGAACAGTGGTAAAACAGCCTCTTCACAGATGACCCATATTACATATGATGGTTCACCATTAAAGAGCCGGGATACAGTTTTTTGGAAAGTTAAACTATGGGATCAAAATGGAAGAGAGGGTGAGTGGAGCGAGGAGGTTTCTTTTGAATTAGGCATCTTACCACAGGATGATTGGCAGGCAAAGTGGATATCAGGTAATTATACTCCCCAAAAAAATGTACGGTATCCGGTAGATTGCTTTAGCAAGAAGTTTACGGTTGATAAAGTAATAAAAGCAAGGCTCTATGTTACTGCCTGTGGGATATATGAAGGACGGTTAAATGGAAAGCATATTGGAAATTATGTCCATGCACCGGGCCATACCGATTACAGAAAAAGAATACAGTATCAGGTCTATGACGTATTAGCGCTGTTGAAAGAGGGGGAAAATCAACTTACCTTTGAACTGGCTGACGGCTGGTATCGTGGAAGTGTAGGTGCATGGGGGTTTGTTAATTTTTACGGAAATCAAACTAAGCTGTTAGCACAGTTAGAATTAACTTATGCAGACGGCAAAACCACATCGATTTGCTCCAACCGCTCTTTCGCATGGAGTAATGATGGACCAATACGTTTTGCAGACACAAAAGACGGCGAGAAGGTAGATGCCAATATGGTTCCTTCCTATAGTGGAAATGCTATTGAAATGGTTTGCGATATTGTTCCCTGTGCATCTAATAATTTTTCGATAGTTGAAAAGGAACATTTTAAACCGTCTGTTAGAAAGACACCTTCCGGAATGATACTGCTGGACTTTAAACAGAACCTTGCCGGATACCTCAAGTTTAACTTTCATGCGAAAAAGGGGCAGAAGTTATTTCTGCAATTTGGTGAAATGCTGGATGTGGAAGGTGAGTTTACTCAGAAAAATATACAATGTGTAAAGAAAGATAAGAGAACACCTCTTCAACAGGTAATGTACATCAGTAAAGAAGGAGAAAATACTTATAAAACAAAATATGCATCCTTTGGATTCCGATATGTACTTGTTAAATCCGAAGTTGAAATAAAAGCAGAAGATTTTACAGCGATAGCCGTATATTCCGATATGAAGGAAACAGCGAAATTTAAATGCTCAAATGCTTTACTTAATCAATTCTTTGAGAGTACGATGTGGTCAATGAAAGGCAATTCAGAGGATGTACCGACTGATTGTCCTACGAGGGAACGGCATGGATGGACGGGAGATGCTCAGATTTTTTTTAAGACAGCCGGCTATCTGATGGACTATGCTCCCTTTGCTAAAAAGTTTATACGCGATATGACAGACAGGCAAAGTAAAAATGGTAAGTTTCATCAAATTGTACCAGAAGGCGGAGAAGATCCACTTATGAGAACCATGAATGGTTCTGTAGGATGGGCAGATGCCGGAGTATTGATTCCTTATCGCTTTTGGAAATTATTCGGAGATGAAGAAATACTGCGTGAAAACTATGATGCTATGAAGAACTACGCTAGATTTATGATGAAGAGGTGTGGGAAATTAGGATTTCTGGCAAAGCCATTATATTTGAAGGGAAGAGAAAAAAAATATGTTGTCAACTGCGGCCAGTCCTATGGTGAATGGGCAGAGCCGTCAGATGTATGGAAATTGAGCTGGAAGGATATGGCCAGTCCCCATCCCGAAGAATCAACTGCATATACACATTTTGTAATGAAACATATGGTGGAAATAGCGCGGGTATTAGGGAAGGGTGAGGATTGTAAAATATATCAGAGATATGCAGATGGAACAAAACTGGCTTATCAAAAGCTGGTTAGTAAAAAAGGATTCTCTTTGGACACAGACCGCCAGGCAAAGCTAGTACGTCCACTATATATGAATCTGTTAAATACAGAGCAAGAAAAGTATGCAAAAAAGAGATTAATACAGGCTATGGAAAGTTATAGCTGGAGGTTGGGAACAGGTTTCCTCTCCACACCGTTTATTCTCTATGTACTAGCAGAAATAAATATTGATTATGCATATCGGCTGTTGGAAAATGAAGAAATACCCGGCTGGCTGTCCATGCCCAAGAATGGAGCGACTACCATATGGGAAAACTGGGAGGGTGATTTAGGAGACCAGAAAAATGCTGCTTCTTTAAACCACTATTCAAAGGGAGCATGCATAGAGTGGGTAATAGAAGAAATGTGCGGTATTCATGTCAAAGGAGAAAATGAATTTATTATTGAACCTAAGCCCGGAGGAACCATTACATTTGCAAAAGCAGAATATCAAAGCATTTATGGTGCGGTTATAAGCGGCTGGCAGAAGAAAGAGGATCAAATAGTTTACAGCATACGGATACCCAGTAATACCATAGCAGATATATTGCTGCCAAATGGGACGAAACAAACCGTTAAGAGCGGAGAGTATGAATATGTTCAGAATACACAAATTTAAGCCATATGCGAAAAATAATGAACGAGGAGCTTGATATATGATTGTACCAGTTCGTTTAGAAACAGAATATATGAAAAATCCGATTGGCATAGATGTTATATCGCCATTAATTAGTTGGAATATAGAGGGGGAAAATCAAAAAGCTTTCCAACTGGTGTTACAAGGAGATGCCGGCAGCAGTTTCGATACCGGAGTAATTGAAAGCAATGTAATGTGGTACAGAGTGCCCTTCCCCTTTGCGATGCGGGAAAAAGTGCTCTATACCCTCAAAGTATATGGAGAATCCGGGGAAGGAAATAGTGCAAAAGGCAGTTTTGAAATGGGTCTTGGAAAAGAGAATTTCCAGGCCAAGTGGATTAATCCTGAAAACTATGACATCGAAAAAGAGAAACGTTATCCTGGCAGTTGTATAAGAACATACTTTGAGGTTGAAAACTACCGGAAAGCGCGTCTTTATACAACTGCAAGGGGGAATTACTCTGTATTTCTTAATGGGAAACGACTTCCTTTTGTACTGGAACCAGGGACTTTTCAAGAACCACAGCGACAGATTTACCAGACTAGTGACATTGGCGGCTATTTAAAGGAAGGAAAAAATGAAATCTTATTCTATCTGACAGATGGCTGGCACAGGGGATCTATGGAAAATAGGGGAGAGACAAACCGTTTTGGAACGGACATAGCTCTGTTGACCCAGGTGGAATTAGATGGGGTTATAGTTGCTGCGTCGGATAAAACATGGGAGGCCAGCCAGAATGGACCGATTCAATTCTCTGATTTGATGCAGGGTGAGACATATGATGCAAGACTTGAGGAAATTAAGAATTGGCATAAGGTAACGGAAATAGATATTGGTTATCAAAACCTGGTAAGTTCCAATATGCCCCAGGTAACAGAACATGAGAGGTTTCACGGAACACTGGTAACAACACCATCCGGCAGTACTGTAATAGATTTTGGTCAAAATATTGCAGGCTATGTTGAGTTCTCTTTTTTGGCACATGAGGGCGAGCTGCTGGAACTGGAGTTTGGTGAAACATTGGATAAGGATGGTAGTTTTACTAATAAGAATTTTCAAAATCCTAAAAAAACGATCTATCAGAAAATAATCTATATCTGTAAGAATGGGAAAAATTCATACAAGCCTTTTGGAACTTATATGGGGTTCCGCTATATGAAAGTGAGTGGGAATGTTAAAGTCTCAGAAAAGGATTTTACAGCGATAGCAATATATACAGACCTGGAATTTACGGGTGATTTTTCTTGTGGAAATGCGGAAATAAATCAGCTGTTTTCCAATGCTTTATGGAGCCTTAAGGGAAATTTCACTGACATCCCCACGGATTGTCCAACCAGGGAAAAAAGTGGTTTTACGGGTGACTTTCAAGCATATATTCATACAGCCATGTATTTAACAAACTGTTATGGTATGGCAAGAAGATGGTTAAAAGAACTCGTAGCTGCCCAGTATGAAGATGGCTGCCTGCCTATGATAGCGCCGAATGGTCAGAAACGGATGCAGTTTGATGGAGCCGGCGGCTGGTGTGATGCTATTACGATTGTAGCTAAAAAAATAGGAGAACGTTATAATGATTATTCAGCTGCAGAGGAAGTTTATGATAGCATGAAACGCTGGGTGGATTATGATATGGCTCGGGCTAAGAAAAAGACACGTCTTTTAAACAGAAAAAATCCTTATAAACATTACCTTCTGGATACGGGTATGCATTGGGGGGAATGGCTGGAACCAGGTACAAATACCATAAGGGATATGTCAAAAATTGCTTTACAGGGTGAGCCGGAGGTTGCAACAGCATATCTTAGTGTATCCTGTTGTATTTTAAGTGAAATAGCTGGGCGTTTAGGAAAGAAAAAAGATGAAATCTTTTATAGTGAAGGTGCTCAAAATACAAAGTTGGCATATCACCATTATTCTTTAAAGAAGGGTAAGATTAACTCTAAGAGGATGTGCCGTTATGTTCGTCCTCTGGTTTATAACCTATTGACAAGCGAAGAAGCCAAAAGTGCCGCGGCAGAATTAAATAAATTGGTCATAAAAAATAATTATTGTCAGAATACCGGATTCCTGTCCACCCATGAATTACCAAGAGTGTTGACTGATTACGGATATACAGAAACGGCTTACCGTTTACTGTTGCATGAAAGCTGTCCCGGATGGATTTATCCTCTCAGAAAAGGTGCCACAACAATATGGGAGCAATGGGATGGAATTGATGAGCAGGGAAAACTACATGCGTCCTTTAATCATTACTCTTATGGTGCCATTGTAGGCTGGCTATTCGACCGTGTATGTGGGATTGTGGTAAGGGACGGAAAGATTACTATTCGCCCGTATCCACATATTTTATTAAAAGAAGCCCGAGCTTCGTATCTTTCTCCTTATGGAAAAATAGTTAGCAAATGGAGAATTGTACGAGACAATATCTTATATGACATTGAGATACCAGGAAATATGTCGGCAGAACTTATATTAGGTAAAAGCAGCTATAATATATCATCTGGAGTATATCATTTTAAAGAAAAATATAGAGAGGAATGAATAGTAAAGCTATCAAAACAGGAGGTCTGAGATTATGAAAAATTATTTACTGTTTATGGGTAAGTTATTCGGAATTCTGCTAAGTGCCGCTATGCTCGGATATTGGGTTACAAGAAGCATATGGGGAGGAATTACTACAGCTGTGCTATTGATTCTTATATATCAAGGTGTATATAAGCTTCGACAGGCAGCTCGCAACCGGAAATGGAAAAACAGTGATAAATATGTGTCTCCATTATCTAAAGCTAGTGATGGGTTTGCATATCGGGATTTGAATAAAAATGGGAAACTGGATATTTATGAAGATACCAGACGCACGATAACAGAACGGGTGGAGGATCTGCTTAGTCAGATGACGATAGAAGAGAAGGCAGGACTTATGTTCAGCCCGCAGATGGATGTGGTCAATGCAAAAGATGTAGCCAAAAAGGGGGGTAAAAATTTTGGAGGAGATGTTATCAAGCAGATCTGGATTAATAAGATTAATACCTTTGCCTGTATGGGGTCTTTACCAATAAAAGATTTTGCAGAGTGGCACAATGCAATTCAAAAAGCTGCCGAGTGCTCCAGATTGGGGATTCCGGTGACATTATGCTCCGATCCCAGGCACGTATATGTAAAGCAAAGTAATCCCCTGACAACACAAAAAGATGATGGTATTACCTCTTGGCCGTCTTCGCTTGGATTTGCCGCTTCACGGGATGAGGAACTAATAGAGAACTTTGGCAGGATAGCAGCAGAAGAACTTCGGGCTATGGGAATTCGGTTTGCATTGCATCCTACAGCAGACACTGCCACTGAGCCCAGATGGCCGAGAATCTATGAAACCTTTGGTGAGGATGCAGAGCTTAACGGGAGGCTGGCGGCAGCATATATACAAGGAATGCAAGGACATGAAATCAATCAGGAATCCGTGGCATGCTGCATTAAGCATTTCCCGGGAGGGGGACCGCAAAAAAACGGTGATGATCCGCATTTTGCATTTGGGAAAGAACAAATTTATCCAGGAGGTCAATTTGAGTATCATTTGAAGCCTTTTCAAAAAGTAATCGATCAAGGTGTAGCGGCAGTTATGCCCTATTATGGTGTACCGGTGGGCTTGAAGGGTGTACCTGAGGTAGGATTTAATTTCAACCGTGTTATTACACACGATTTACTAAGAGAAAAATTGGGATTTAAAGGAATTGTCCATACTGACTATAGCATAATCGAAGGAATTAAATTATTTGGTATTACCTGCATTCCCGGGCGTGCGTGGGGAATTGAAAAAAGTGACGTCCCGGAACGTCTCATAAAGGCACTGGAAGCAGGAGTTGACCAAATTGGCGGCGAATGCTGTTCAAAAAAATTAGCCAAGCTAGTCCGTATAGGAAAGCTTTCCGAAGCACGACTTGATGAATCCTGCAGACGTATTTTAGAGCTTAAATTTAAGCTTGGTTTATTTGATAATCCGTATGTAGACACCAAACAGGCTGAAAAAATATGTTGCAAGCCGGAAAATATTCAAAGTGCAGAGGAAGCGATGCGCCGTTCACTGGTTCTGCTGAAAAAAGAGAAGGACGGAAAAGTTTATTTACCCATAGCAGGGAAGCCCAAAGTGTATACAGAGGGATTCGACAAAAGGTTAATTAATCAATATGCTGTACCAGTAGACAGAAGAGAAGATGCTGATATAGCAATCGTCTGGCTAGAGCCACCTCAAAGAAGAGAACCAAGGGATCTGATGGCTATGATGTTCCAGTCAGGGGACTTGGATTATACCATAAAAGAAAAAGAACATCTTCAGAAGATAATGTCCGATTGTCCAACAATTGTTGTTATTAAACTGACCAGACCTGCCGTTATACCAGAAATAAAAGAAGGTGCCGCAGGCATTATAGCAGAGTTTAATGCTAAACCGGAAATTGTGCTGGAGGCGCTGTTCGGTCGGTTTTCTCCTTCCGGAAAATTACCCTTTCATTTGCCTGGCAGTATGCAAGCGACGAAAAAACAGAAGAGTGATACACCCTTTGATTATGAACAAGTAACATATACCTTCGGACATGGATTGAGCTATTAGTTTAATGATGTTAAAGGAGAATGATAAAATATGAAGCAAGTGTTTAATCCTTATTTACCATTACATGAATATATTCCGGACAGAGAACCGCGTGTGTTCGGCGACCGTGTTTATGTTTTTGGATCCCATGACAGGGAGGGAGGAAAGACCTACTGCGAGCTTGATTATGTGGTATATTCAGCACACGTTAAGAATTTGAAAGATTGGAGGCTTGAGGGTACTGTTTATCGAGCATCACAGGATCCGCACAGTAAGGAAGTGGTAAAAGGTGCCGGAGAAAGGAAATATTTATATGCACCGGATGTGGTACAAGGAGTGGATGGCAGATATTATATGTATTACTGTTTATCTGCTTTTGCCGGTAAAGGAGGTTTTAGCGGCCCCATTTCGGTAGCAGTTTGTGATACTCCAGCTGGAAGATACGAATATTACGGGGATATTAAATACCCAAGCGGTAATTTAATGCTAAGATTCCTGCCCTTTGATCCTGGCGTTATAAACGATAATGGAAGATTTTATCTTTATTATGGCTGGGCACTTCCTATGGGACCAACCAAGAATCCACTGCTAAAGTATATCTATCATAGGGTTATGGAGTATATGTTCCACAAAACACCGGAAGAAATGAGAACAGAGCATGTGGGGGTAATGGGGTCGAATGTAGTGGAATTGGAAGAAGATATGCTGACTGTAAAGACAGAACCAATACGCCTTCTTCCTTGTGAGATGGAAGCAAAAGGAACGAAATTTGAAGGACATGCTTTTTTTGAAGCTAGTTCTATTAGAAAAATAGGAAATACTTATTACTTCATTTATTCTACTTCAAAAAACCATGAACTCTGTTATGCTACCAGTAAATATCCGGACCGAGGCTTTCACTATGGAGGAGTTATCGTTTCTAACGGAGACATTGGCTTACATGGAAGAAGAGCGAAAGACAGGCTTGCAGCTACGGGGAATAATCACGGAAGTATTGAATGTATAGATGGGGAATGGTATGTTTTTTATCACAGGCATACACATATGTCCAGCAATTCACGTCAAGGCTGCGCAGAACGCATAAAGTTCCAAGAGGACGGTTCGATTCCACAGGTTGAAATGACCTCCTGCGGATTGAATGGTGCGCCACTTCATGCGAAAGGCAAGTATCCGGCAGTTATAGCCTGTAACTTAACAAACGGGCATATGCCGCATATTGGGAATGGTGTTTCTAAAAGAAAGAGACCTCATATTACGCATCAGGGGAAGGAGCGTTTTATTACGAATATGGGTAATAAAACAGTTATTGGATTTAAGTATTTTGATTTTAAGGGAGACGTTGAAATTAGTGTGAAGACCCGTGGAAAAGGATATGGAAAGCTTATGGTATCAAGAATGCCCGGAGAAGGGATTGGTGAATTACCGGTAAAACCATCTTCAGATTGGATAGAATCGTCTCTAACAGTTGATATTATAGGAATCCACTCTTTGTATTTTACTTTTATGGGGAAAGGAAGGATTGATTTGATAAGCTTCTGTTTAAATTGAGAGAGTTAAAAAGTATTGAAGAAAAATTCCCGGCACCCACTTGCCCCATGTTACCAATTCCCATGAGGTTATTGTAGGAAAGAGCAGGGTAACCGGCAGCAAGGTAGTAGTAATTGGTGAATAACAGCAACACGCCACATCTACGTTTTCTTGTTGGGCGGGTACTGTTTTTATTTACTCGTGAATTTGTCTATTCTTATGAGATATAGATTGATACAGGAAAACGGATTTTAATTGCTGACCTCACAATATTTTCGCATCTATTTATGGTTTTTAAGCTTAATTCTTAATGTCAAAGAAAATATAAATGCGATTGCAATTATAATGGCAGCAACAGTTATGGAATGGCTGAAGCCGTTATAAAGGGAATGAAGCTTTGTTCCAGGTTCATTGGGAGAAGCCGCATATTTGAGATAATTATTCTGACCTGTGGTCATTAGCCCTACAAATAAAGGCGTGCCAAGAGCTGATCCTAACTGTATAAAAGTATTTATAATTGCAACTCCATGCGTCTGATTTTCCGCTTCCAACTGCTTTAAAGCATTTGACTGGTCAGGTGACCATGCAAGAGATATGCCGAGATAAACAAGTGTATTTATAATGGCAATCGCTATGATGGAAGTAGAGGGCTGAATACGGGACAGCACCAGCAAAAAAATGAACATTATTAAAAGGCCAAGCGGAATAATCGACTTCCCGCCGATTTTATCATAAATTTTTCCGGAAACAGTAGTCATTATGCTGCATATCAGGACCGCCGGAAACAAGATTAGGGCCGATGAAAGCGAGGAAAGATTTAATCCATTTTCAAATAACATTGGCAAAACGATGTTCATAGAGAATTGCACCATTTGCATGATAATAACTAATATTGCTCCCAATGCAAAATAAGGCTTCCTGAAAGCTCTTATGTCTAGCATAGGCTGCTTTAATGATAATTGCCGTTTGCAGAAAAAGGCCAAAGAAAGAATACCTGCAACAAAAATCGCAATATTTATTATAGAGGTAGCAGAGCCAATAATGCTCATCCCATAAACAATAAGAGCAAAACCGATAGAGGATAATAGAATAGATAAATAATCTATTTTAGGCTTTGTGAGTTCTACCGTTTCTGTCAAATAAACGGCACCACCCCCTATACAAAGCAGAGTCAGAGGAATCAGCATAATAAAAAGTGACCGCCAACTGAAAAATTGCAGGACAATTCCAGAAACAATAGGGCCAAGTGAAGGCCCCACCAATACGACACAAGTACATAATCCCATCACAAAACCATGTTTTTCACGCGGGTTTATTGCCAATGCAGAATTAATCATGATGGGCGCGAGCAAACCTGTACCGATTGCCTGAACCATTCTTGCTGCTAATAACATAGGGAAGTTAATTGCAAAAACAGCCAGGATTGTTCCAGCAAAAAAGAATGTCATGGCTCCTAAATACAAGTTCTTTGTTGTAAAGGTATTTATAAGAAAAGCAGAAGTCGGTACCATGATTGCTACGATTAATACATATCCGGTAGATAACCATTGTATTGTTGTGGCGGTAACTCCCATTTCTGCCATCAGTTTTGATAATGCGACATTTAATATTGTTTCATTAAACAGAGACAAGAAGCCCCCAAAAAGCAAGATAGCCATTACTGCCTTTACATTAATTTTATTTTTTTTCATAGTAAGTTAAGCTCCTTTTAATTAGACCAGTCTATATAATTTAAATATAAATTATTCTGCTTATTAACTTTTCATTAAGCAGAATAATATTGACGAATAAGAACATCAATTTGTTTTGCAACAGCCGAAAGTGGAGCGGTGTCCTTTTTGGTTATAGATATCGTAATAGCTCCTTCAATCATTGCTTGGATTACCATGCCCAAATCCTGTGCAATTTCCAGGGGAACGCCATTCTCTATCAGCTTCTGCGCATAGATATTCTCTAAATCTTCAAATGACCTGTTACAAGCTTCTCTAAGTGTTTCGCTTGATAAATAGGTTTCCAGGGCCAGTAAACTTATGGATATATTTTGCAATTCCCCCTCTTCATCCAGAGCAGTTTTCATATCACTTATAACATTTTGTATCGCACGTGATGGATTTGTGTATTTACTTAAGCTGACCTTAATTTTATTTTGAATGATTCCACCTGCTAATTCAATTGCTGCCAAAGCAAGTTCTTCTTTTCCATTGGGAAAATAGTAATATAGCGACCCCTTGGGAGCATAGCTTTCTTTCAATATTTCATTCAGTCCGGTTGCGTGATAGCCTTTTAATTGAAATAGCTTCGATGCAGCTTCAACCATCTTTTCTCGTGAATCTGTCTTATTATTCACATTATGAACCTCCTTCCATTAATATAACGATCGGTCTATATATTATAACATTCATTCAAGAAGAAAGTCAAGGAATAGTAGAGCAAAATAGGGCTATTAGGCTGTTATTTTAAGTAATTTAACTATAATTAAACAATATTACAATAAATACAACAATATTACAATACTGTCTTGAGGAGATAGTATAAACTATTTATAAAAATATTAGCAGAAAAAGAACTGCGCGGATTTACTAAGGTATTTTTACAGCCGGGAGAGACAAAACGGTGTCCATTTGCCCTATGGGAATCTGAGTATTTGCTGGCTGTTTCCGGCTAACATGGCAATTGCTTTGATTGGACAGTTTATTAAAAATATCGAGGGACTGCCCTACACTTATGTGTTTATAGCACTTTTTGCAGATACGCAGGATCATATAGAATGGAAAGCAGGCTGAAATCAAAGCACGAAGGGAGGAAAAGCAATGTTAAAAATAACGTCACTGAAAATCGAAGGACTCTCAAATTGCTGTATCACTGACAGAAGGCCGAATATATCCTTTTCATTGGAATCCGACAGGGAGGGAGAGAGTCTGTCAAAGGCTGTGATTATGGCTGGCAGCTGGAGCTGTGAGACTGTGGACCAGGTAAATAATCTTTACGGAGGTGAGCTAGAGCCCTTTACCAGATACGAAGTGAAGGTTGAGGCAGTGGGAAGCAGCGGTGAGACTGCAAAAGCCAATACTTCCTTTGAAACCGGAAGACTTCATACGTCCTGGAAGGCAAAATGGATTACCGATTTAAGTTATAATTATTCGGAGAAGGTATCACCGGTACCTATGACTTTCCGCAGCCGTTTCTATATAAAAAAGATAATCAGGCGTGCTTGGGTGAATGCGACGGCACTTGGAGTATATGAGCTTATGCTGAATGGTGAAAAGGTGGGAGAGGACTATTTCGCACCGGGTTTTACTTCCTATGACCATCAGATTCAATACCAGACATATGATATTACAGATATGTTAAAGGAAAATAATACTGTGATTGCAATAGTGGCCGGAGGATGGGCGGCTGGTTCCTTCAACTATAAAAGAAAAAATAAAATCAGTGCCGACAGGCAGGCTTTTCTATGTGAGTTGTACCTTATGTATGAGGATGGGACACAGCAGGTAATCAGAACCGATGAAACCTGGCAGGTGACGGAGGACGGAAACTACCGGATGGCAGAGTGGTATGACGGAGAGACCTATGATGCAACCGTTGATTTAGGTACAGTCAGGTGGAAACAGGCTGATGCAACCAAACCTCGAAGGAAACCGGAAATTCTTTCCCAGTATGGCAGTCCGGTAAGAATTCAGCAAATAAGAAAGCCGCAGGAAATAACCCAGACACCTTCCGGTGAGCTGATTTATGACTTCGGACAGAATTTTGCAGGAATGATATCTGCAAGGCTGAAAGGAAAGAAGGGACAGCAGGTAATTTTCCGCCACGCCGAGGTACTGGTTAATGGAGAACTTTTTGTTAAATCCCTGCGTACCGCTAAAGCCACTGCAACCTATTACTGCCTGGATGGGGAGCAAAGCTATTCTCCCAGACTTACTTACATGGGGTTTCGGTATGTTGGAGTAACAGGTATAGGGAAGGAAGATTTGGAACTGACAGCGCTGGTCCTGCATTCCGATTTTGAAGAAACCGGCAGTTTTGCCTGCTCCAATGAACTAATCAACAAGCTTCAGAGCAATATCCGCTGGGGTGGAAAATCTAACTTTGTAGATATTCCCACAGACTGCCCCCAAAGAGACGAACGCCAGGGCTGGACGGGAGATTTTGCTGTATTTGCCCGCACTGCCTGCTATAATTTCGATATGGGACGCTTCATTGATAAATGGCTTATGGACATGAGGGCAGAACAAAGTAAGGGCGGGGGTATCCCTATGGTAATTCCAAAAGCCGGAGACAGCTGGCCTGTTATGGCAAATTCCTGTTGGGGAGACAGCTGCATTTTGGTACCCTGGGCAGAATATCTTGCAAGAGGAGATTTAGGATTGTTAAAAAGACAGTATCCTGCTATGAAGAAATTCCTTAAGGCAGCAAAATGGTGGTCGGGATTCCTATCCTTTACTCCTAATAGCCGCTGTATCTGGCGCTTTCCATTCCATTTCGGTGACTGGTGCGCACCGGATGAAACTGTTAACCAGTGGCTAAAGAAGGGAAAATGGGTTGGCACGGCATATTTCGCCAATTCCTGTGGCATTGTATCAGAGATAGCTGAGCTATTAGGCGAGAAGCAAGATGCGGAATATTATAGAAAGCTTCGGTCAGGAATAATAAAAGCCTATTCGGAAGTATTTACCGATGGAAAAGGAAAGCTAAAGAGAGAATTCCAGACTGCTTACGTTCTGCCCTTGTATTTTGATATGGCAGAAGGAGAGGAACGGAAAAAGCTGGCGGCGAATCTGGCAAAGCTGGTGAAGGCTGCAGACAATCATCTTACGACAGGTTTTACCGGCACCCCCTATCTGTTATTTGCGTTGTCTGATAATGGCTACTGTGAAACTGCGTATGACGTGCTCCTGCAGGAGGGCTGTCCGTCCTGGCTCTATGAAGTAAAGACAGGGGGTACCACAATCTGGGAACGCTGGGATGCCCTGCGGCCGGACGGGACCGTTAATATCGGTGACCTGGCTGGCAGGAAATCCGACGAAGAATCGGGAGGCGGTATGGTATCCTTTAACCACTACGCCAACGGTGCCGTAGGAGATTGGCTGTACCGGCGAATGGCAGGTATTGAGGCGGTCAGCGGTGGCTATAAGACCTTTCGCATCGCACCGATGCCTGATAAGAGAATTACCTGGGCAAAAGGCAGCATAATCACACCTTATGGCAGAATTTACTCAGATTGGAGGGCCAAGGACAATAACTTTACCATCACTGTGGAAGTTCCCGTATCAACGCAGTGTACCCTCCTGCTGCCAAATGGTGAACAGCACTGCCTTGCCAGCGGAAGTTACAGCTATTCATGCCATCTGTAATAGGCATGATTATTCAGATGGAGGTAACGAAATATTGGAGGTCTACCGTGAAAACCAGATATATTGCAATTACAGATATTTACAGAAAAAAGTTAAAGCCTTGGGCTGAAATTGATGATATACAATCTTTGGTACGGCTTTTGCTCTACAGCAATGATATAGAAATTGAAGGTCTGATAGCTTCCACCTCCTGTTTTTATAAAAAAGGTGGAAACCAAAAAGACTTGAATGTTATTTTAGATGTCATTCAAGCATACGAAAAAGTCAAACCCAATCTGGATATTCATGCATCAGAATATCCAGAAGCGGATTATTTACGCAGCATTTCCTGTGTAGGAATCCCGGAATATGGAAAAGAACCTGGTAAGGGATTTGCAAATGAACGTTACAATAATAATCCTGGTGTTAACAGAATCATTGAGGCTGTTGATAAAGAAGACGCCAGACCTGTTTGGATTGGCTTATGGGGTGGGGCCAATACACTTGCTCAAGCCATATGGAAAATACGGACAACAAGAGATGAAGTCGATTTTAATAAGTTTCTTTCAAAGTTAAGAATTTATGGCATCTCGGATCAAGATTCAAGCTCAGGATGGTTACGAGAAATGTTTGGAAACAAATTATTTTATATTGTTTCACCATCTTTAGGGTCTTTCAAAGGAACTGAAAATTATGTATTAACCACATGGCCTGGAATCTCAGGAGATAATAGCCGGCACGGCAGCTGTGATGGCAAAACACCCGGAGGATTTAAAGGTGCAAGAGCTGATATGATAAGTAAAGAATGGCTTCGTAAAAATATTGTAAGTCATGGTCCCTATGGAAAAAAATATCCTCTGCCCGTTTTTATTATGGAAGGGGATTCACCGGCTTTTATGGGGTTGATTCCAAACGGATTGAATGAACCAGAACATCCTGAGTATGGTGGATGGGGAGGAAGATATGAATTTTATCAACCAGATAAAGAACAATTTTGTGTAGAAGAGAAAAACCCAATATGGACAAATGCAAACGATACCGTACACGGTATAGATGGCAGTATTTATACGAGTCCACAGGCAACAATCTGGCGATGGAGAGAAGAGTTTCAGCATGATTTTGCTGCAAGAATGGACTGGACTATAGAAAGTAATTATAATAAAGCAAATCACCCTCCCATTGTAAAACTAAACCATGATTCTGCTATTACTGTTAAGGCAGGTGAACATATTAACCTGGATGCTCAGGCTTCCGTTGATCCGGATGGTGATACGCTGTCTTTCCATTGGTTTTATTATAAAGAAGCAGGCGATTATATAGGGAATATTAATATTGAAAATTGCAATACTGCAACTGCACAATTTCAAGCACCTCAAATACCAGAAGATAGGAGGAGTTTGACTCTGCATATTATATTAAAAGTAACGGATAGTGGAATCCCTCCGATAACTCGGTATCAAAGAGTTCTTGTCATTGTAAAAGACTAATAAGAAAGAAGTGATTTTATTCCAGGAGCTTAATCAACTTATCATATAGGACTGTTGATTGTGTTTGGAAGCTGAACGGTGAATTCACTTCCCTGTCCGGGTTCACTTTGGACCTGTATGGTACCACCGCATAAACTGACAATACGGTATACCAGTGACAATCCCAGTCCATTGCCCTCGTGAGTTCTGGATTTATCTACTTGGTAGAATTTTTCAAAAATATGCTTTTTTTCCTGGATGGATATTCCAATACCTGTATCTTTCACGGAGACACTGACCAACTTAGGACTGCTTTCAAGTGTTATACGGATTTGTCCGCCTTTTGGGGTGAATTTAATGGCATTTGAAAGTAAATTCGTCCAGACCTGCATCATTAAATCCTCGTTGCCGTACAGAAATGTCTTTGGTAAATCCAGCTCCAATTCCAGTTCCTTTTCTGTCCAAGAGTTTTCCAGAAACAGTATGGACTGCCGCAGCTGTTCATCCAGGCGGTAAGTAATCGGCTCTAAGATTTTCTCCTGATTCTCCAGCTTTGACAGCTTAAGAATATTGGAAGAAAGGGCACTGAACTGTTTAGTGCTCTCAAGTATCATCTGGGTATACTGTACCCGCTCCTCCTCCGTCAGCTCACTGTCCTGGAGCAATGTTGCATATCCCTCAATTGCGGCAATGGGGGTTTTAAATTCATGGGATATGTTGGCTATAAAGTCATTCCGCATCATTTCTATACTGGAAAGCTCATGGGCCATTTGATTGAAATTCGTAAAGGTCTCCGTTATTTCTTTAATCTGACTGATAGTGTCCAGCCGGACATCAAAATTTCCTCCGGCTATTTCCCTGGAAGCATAATTTAACTTGGTTATGGGGGCCAGTATCCGTTTACCTACAAGGGATGTTATGATAGTACCGATTAGTATACTGATTGCAAGGACGGCACTGGTAGCAAAGGGGAGGCTGAATTCCAGCCGGACCAACAAATCAGTATTAATGGCGAAGATAATAATAACATACATAATGACCGAGGTCATAACTAATATTCCGAAAACAATCAATACAAAATACTGCCAAAGGCTTGCTTGTCTTTTCCTTTTGTGCTTATGCATTAGCTTTCCTTTCCGGTGCGCTGATACCTGTAAACCTCTTACTCATTCGTTTGAGTTTCTAGTTTTACCATTTTATAGCCCAGGCCATGTACCGTAATGATTTTAATATCCTTATTGTCCTTAAGCCTCTCACGTATACGATTAATATGAACATCTACCGTACGCTCTTCGGAATCCGTATCCATCCCCCATATTTCCTCCATTAATTTCTGCCGGGTAAAGGTTTTTCCAGGGTAGGACATCAGTTTATACAGGACATAAAACTCTTTTTGAGGCAATTGAACCTCTGTTCCATCATAAATTATGGCCAAGCTGTCATAGATAAGGGTGGTGTTACCCCAGAGGATCTTGCGCTCCGATACGATTTTCGCTCTTCTAATCAATGCGTGTATTCGAAGAATCATTTCATTTACATCAACGGGCTTCACCATGTAATCGTCAGTGCCAACAAGGAAACCGCGTTTTTTGTCTTCAAAGGTATCCTTAGCCGTTATCATCAGTACCGGAATGGCGGGGTTATATTCACGAAGGAGCTTTGTCAATGCAAAGCCATCCAAATTCGGCATCATAATATCCGTTATCACCAGGTCAACATGTTCATGTTCCATAATTTCAAGGGCTATTTCACCATCCCCGGCAGGAAGTGGATTAAAATTATTTTTCTTTAGAACTGTGCAAAATAAATGCTGTAATTTTGAGTCGTCTTCAACTACAAGTATATTAAGCATAAATCCTCCTTATTTAAAAATTATTTGAATCTATTCTATCAGTCTGATGTAAACAAATTGTTAACAGTATAGACATAGTATACCTTATATAGCAGTAATTTTATATAAAATACCGGAATAGCCAGGAGTATCCAGCATGGGAAAGTTAACAAAAAGTTTAAATTCGATTGCTATAATTGTGATATAGAAATTACACATTAGTGGGAAATATGTTAGCTTTCTTAAAAATATGAAAATTAGAACAAACGTTGTAATTTTGTATTCAGGAACAATCAAATACAGGCCTCAATAAAAGAAAGGATACTTATGATAGAAAAAACTTATATGAAAATGAAGAACATTGGCAATACCAATATTGTATTCGGTGTGTTAAGCATAGTTGTAGGAATAGTCAGTATATGGGGTGGCAGCAACTTATTGAAAAGTAAGAATAAATTACTTTTCTGAAGGGAACGTTTACTATCCTCTACTGACATCATAAACGGAAATTGCATTATCAGACAATCGAAAGATCATTTCAGCCAATTCCTCGGGACTCATATCAAAGCCGGCTTCAAACCACTTTGTTATTAAGCTGAAACAGCCCATGGTCAAATAACGGTATATATAGTCGGAGATTTTTTCTTCGCATTGCAGGTTCACGTTAATTTTTAAATTCAGGATGGAGGTATTAATAAAAGCTGTCTGGAAGGACAAGTTTTCCTGACGGCATAGCAGAGTATAAAAAATATCGGAATTTGTTTTCATATAATACAGCAATTCCTTTAAATAATGAAGATTGTTTAAATCAGAATCTATGTTTTTAAGATGTTCCCTGGCATTAAGCAAAAGCTCTTCTTCTATCTCCTTTAACAGGGCAAACTGGTCGGTATAGTAAAGGTAGAAAGTTGAGCGGTTGATATCTGCATTTTCACATAGCTCTTTAACGGTAATTTTATTGATGGATTTTGTATGCATCAGTTCAATTAAACTTTTTTTAAGCAGGGTCTTCGTAAGCTTTATCCTTTGGTTTTCTTTTCTTTTCATGAAATGATTCCTTTCGTAGTCAGGCTAATGATATCTAATTTATTGAATAATGACGATTTAATAACAATTTTATTGAATGTGTCTATCTAACGGCAATGAAAAAATAACTGGTGGTTGTAAAATAGACACCATGTCAGTTATTATATAGCTATATAAATAGCTAGTCAAGTAAAAGGGTCTTAAAGGATGGTGGCATATGAAAGTATTTATGATAGGCGGTACAGGATTACTGGGCAGCGAAGCAGCAAAGGAATTAATAAACAGAGGGCATGAGGTAGTATCTATTGCATTGCCGCCTCTGCCAACCGGTGCGGTATTGCCAGCCCAGATGAAAATTGAGTTTGGAAATTACCTTGAGATGTCTGATGTTGAACTGAAAAAATATTTTAGTGAATGCGAGGGCTTTGTATTTGCTGCCGGAGTGGATGAAAGGGTGGAAGGTCCCGCCCCAATTTATGATTTGTTCAGGAAATACAATATAGATCCTGTTAAACGTCTTCTTCGCCTGGCCAGGGAATGCGGAGTGAAGCATTCGGTTATATGCGGCTCCTATTTTGCTTATTTTAATAAAATCTGGCCGGAAAAGGAGCTTGCCAAGTGGCATCCTTATATTCGAAGCAGAAGGGACCAGGAAGAAGCAGCCATGTCCTTGGCAGATATGGATTTTAATGTAGCGGTTCTGGAACTCCCCTATATCTTTGGAACCCAGCCGGGACGTAAGCCGGTATGGATGTTCCTGGTGGAAAGCATAAGAAACATGAAGGGGGTTACCTTTTATCCCAAAGGTGGAACTACAATGGTTACAGTACCTCAGGTAGCACAGGCTATAGCAGGAGCAATTGAAAGGAATAAGGGCGGTAATTGCTATCCCATCGGCTATTATAATATGGAATGGAAGGAAATGTTATCCATCATCCATAAACACCTGGGATGTCCTGGAAAAAAGATTGTTACCATACCTAATTGGATGTATGCTGCAGGCGGCAGAAAACTTATGAAGGAGCAGCACAAGAAGAATCTGGAGGGTGGACTTCACATGGTTAAATTCACAGAACTTCAGTGTTCTAAGCAATTTATAGATAAGTCTTTAGGATGTATACCTCTTGGTGTAAAACCGGATGATATTGATAAGGCAATCGGAGATTCCATTCACTTATGTCTTAAGATTATGGATAAAAAAGTAAATGCACTGGATATGAAGGGAGAATAAGAAATGAAAAAACAAAGAGTGTTATTGACCGGAGCTTCAGGTGGTATGGGATCTCTTGGATTAAAGGAATTATTAAAAGATACGGATAAGCAGGAAATTACTGTACTGGTTCTGAACACAGAAGCTGACAGGCAGAAGATGAAGGAATTCGAAAACAGAAAAGGTCTTACCATCTATTGGGGTGATCTTACCAATTATAAGGATGTATATGCGTGCATTAAAAATGCGGATATCGTTTTCCATGTGGCGGCTCTGGTATCACCTGTGGCGGATTATAAACCCAAACTTTCTATGAAGGTAAACTACGGGTCCATGAAAAATATTATAGAGGCTATAAGGGAGCAAGGAAGAATGGAAGAAGTAAAGGTAGTATCCATCGGTACGATAGCAGAAACCGGGGACCGGATGCCGCCCATTCATTGGGGGAGAGTCGGGGATCCTTTAAAGCCCAGTGTTTACGATTACTATGCCGTATCTAAAATTGCCGCTGAACGTCTCTTAATCGAATCGGGCTTAAAATATTGGGTCAGTTTAAGGCAGACCGGAATTATGGGGCCGGCTATGAGCAAGATAAAAGATGCTATTATGTTCCATAACTGCCTGGATAATGTTTTGGAATATGTATCTGACAGGGACTCAGGAATACTCTTGGGTAATCTTGCACGTTTTCATTACAAAGGTGAGTTATCGGAGGACTTCTGGGGGCATATTTATAATATCGGCGGAGGAGAAAGCTGCAGGGTAGATACTTTTACCATGTATAAGGAGCTGTATGGTGCCATTGGATTTAAGGATTTAAAATATGTCATCGATCCAAAGTGGTATGCAACAAGAAATTTCCATGGACAATATTATCTGGATTCGGACAAGCTGGAGAAACACCTGCATTTCAGGCATGATTCCATGAAATATTTTTACGATGCCTATCTGGAGACCTTAGGAGCTACCGCAACTGTGGCAAGGATTATGTGCAAATTACCCGGAGGGCAAAAACACATGGGAAGCATCATGAAGAAAATGTTCTTAAAGGAAGCCAGGACGGAGCATGGGACAGTACGCTTCATTGAGCAGAATATGGGAGAGCACATTGATGCCTACTGGGGAAGCCAAAAAGCCTGGGAAGAAATTCCGGAGAACATCAATGACTTTAAACACTTTATAAACTGGGATAAGGTAGTGCATATTGATCACGGTTACAATGAATCAAAGCCGGAAGAAGAACTTGATATAGAGGACGTAAAGGGTGCCGCTAAATTCCGGGGAGGCGAATGCAATTCTGATACAATGAAAAAAGGTGATTGGAAAGGAAAGCTTAAATTCAAGTGTGCCTTTGGACATAAATTTGAAGCAAGTCCCCGTCTTATTTTGGAAGGGGGGCACTGGTGCCCGGAATGTGAACGGAAGAGCTGGAATTATGCGGCCAGAGCAAAGGTTGATCCTTTTTTCGCGCAGGTTTGGAATCCCCTTCATGATAAGCATGAAAAGGTCCGTGAGTATATAAAAGAAGTTACCGAACTGGAGCTATAAGCTAAGTTAAGGAAATAAAAGTGTAACAGCAACCTGTTAGACAGAATATACTTTATATTCTTTACAGCTTTAAGCAATCCAGGATGATAAACAATACTATTCCTATTCTAAAATTGGCAGCGGTTTGTCTATGTGATATCATCAAAAAGCCAGATCAAGAGCTGTCATTCTAAAGGTTGACAGCTCTTAGCATTTCCTGACCCAATAACGCGGGAATTCCAAAAACTGGCTGCATACTGCACCATTGAAGCTGAAGTGAAAACAGGAGATGATAGTGAATAAAAAGAGCGTAGTGAAAATGGAACATGATATTCTGGTATCTTATTTAAAAAAGATGCTAATGAAAAAAGAAGATTCAAATGTATGATTATAAAAAATGCATTAACTATTGTTTTCCTATTTTGAATATGATAATATAAAGTATAATAATTCTGCATCACGCAGAAACGAAAGGAGTTTTTTAGATGACAGTATTTTATGAGGTAACCATCATTTAAAACTGAATATGGGCGCAACACTGATAGTATGGGGGACTATACCCTTTTTATTGGTGTGCCAAAAAAGTAACCTTTCGTGAAAACTGAATCCAGGTATTGCAATAATTGCAAAACAATCAGCACACTTTAGGGTGTGTTATTTTTATGCAATTATATGTTAAACCGTAGTGAACAGCAATGGACGGCTGCTTGCTGCGGTATTTTTGCGCCCTTTTTAAGCAGAAAGGAGAGATTTGAGATTGATTTAATTCCTAAAACATTATTACAAAATAAAAAATATTATTGGAGGAATCATGAATCTAACAGACTACGGCTTTTTGCCGCAAAATTATCCAACAGTGAAGAAAAAGGGGGAGTGTGTTATTAATGATTAGCACTGATTTTACACATAAGCATCTCGAACAAGCGCAGAGCTTGATAAAGCAGAATTACGATGAAGAAAAGCAAAGTGTTTCCAACCTGCCAGAAGATACCAGCATTCCTGATTTAACGCCTTTTGCAGACAATAAACTTGGTGTAGCCGTTATGGAGGGAGAGCGCTTACTAGGATTCCTCTGCTGTTATGAGCCATGGGATAATGCCTTTGGAACAAATGCAAAGGGAACCTTTTCACCCCTTCATGCTCATGGAGCAATCAGCGAAAATAGAGAGCTGATTTACCGTGAGCTCTACCAAAAGGCCGCACAAAAATGGGTTGAGCAAGACATCACTTATCACAGTGTTGCTTTATTCGCTCATGATGAGCAGGCGAAAAAAGCTCTGTTTACCTATGGCTTTGGTTTGAGATGCGTAGATGCTGTCAAGTCTATGGACAAATTAAAAGTAAAGCAAAAGGCCAATTTACAAATAAGGCGGTTAGAGCAAGCTGAAATTCCCCTGATCAGACCTTTACGAGAACAGCTATCCGCGCACTTAAGTGAAAGTCCCTGCTTTATGTATTCAACAGAGCAGGGGTATCAAAGCTGGCTTTCAAGGGCTGAACAGCGAAATTCTAAGATATATGCAGCATTTGAGGGTGAAAAAGCCATTGCTTTTATTGAAGCCATACATGGCGGAGAAAACTTTGTCACAGAGCTTCATGATATGATGAGCATTTGTGGTGCATTTTGTTTGCCGAAGAATCGTGGCGAAGAGATTGTTCAAAATTTACTAAATGTTATGATAGATGAATTAAAAGCAGAAGGTTATCAGTGGCTTGGAGTAGATTTTGAAAGCTTCAATCCAACAGCATATGGGTTTTGGAACAAGTATTTTGAACCATATACCAACAGTGTTACACGCAGAATTGATGAAGGAATTTTAAATAGGAAATAGGAGGATATGATATGACATATAACGAGGTTATAAAAATTGCAGATACATGCTTACTTCCACTTGTATCAGAATTGTACGGGTTGGAGGGCTATGAAATCAGTCTGATCAAGCCACATGCCGGAGGACGGAATGCTGTTTATAGCTGTATAAAAGAGGGTGCCGGCGCAAAGATAATCAGAATCGCCTTTTTAAGCGACAGGAGCCGAGAAGATTTGCTGGGGGAAGTTGAATATATCAGGTATTTATTCGAGCATGGCGGTAGTGTCTCAAATGTAATCACCTCCCGGAAGGGACATCTACTGGAAGAGATAACTCATGATAAGCATACCTTTTTTATCTGTCTGTTTGAAAAGGCCAGGGGAAAAATGCTTGTGGAAAATAATTATCGGTATCGGGAAGGAGTTCCTATTACTGAATATTATTATAACAGTGGTAAAGTCTTGGGAAAAATGCACCAATTGTCGAAAGGATATACCCCTGTCCATCGCAGGTATAGCTTTTTTGATAAATACAATGCCGAATATATCAATCAACTGATACCCGACTCCTTATCTTTGCTAAAAGAGAAGCTGGCAGAGCTCCTTAGAACCTTAGAAGGACTGGACCAGAACAGGGAGGCTTTCGGTATGGTCCATTTTGATTACAGCGATGGAAATTATATGATAGATTTTGATAACGGGGAAATAACGGTATTTGATTTTGATAATTCATGTTTCTGCTGGTATATGTATGACCTTGCAAATCTCTGGACACACGGAGTGGGCTGGATACATTTTGAACAGGACGTTGATAAACGCAGAAAGTTTATGGAGGATTATTTTAAAACCGTCCTCGCTGGATACAGCTCTGAAACAAGAATTGAAAAATCGATGTTGGACAAATTACCCTTATTTATCCAAGTAGTCCTCATGGAAAATATTGTTGATGAATTCGAGGTGATGCGGAACAATGAAGAAGAGCTGGTGTGTGGTGAGGAACTGTCGTATAGCATAAAATGTATGGAAGATGATATTCCGTATATGGGATTTTTCCATGAAATTTACTCCTGTGAAGAACCTTTTGAATATGAAGAACGGGATATTTAGTCATATTACACTGTCTTTATAAAATGAAACTTTAATTACAGAGAAGAGGCCAGCAGATAATCTGCTGGCCGATTTATTGTTGGGGGCTTTATTTCATATTAATGCCTTTTATTACATTATTCTATTGAAAAATTCATCCATCAAGGATAAAATAATATATATAAGCTTCAGTTAAGACAGGTATTAATTGATATTTGATGTTTATCGACTTCGGCCCAAGAACAGGAGGTATATACCTTATGTCCAATGTACATACCATTAAAGTTACATATAAGCGTACCAGCCCAAACAAAATAAGTAAATTTATTGGAGCTAATAAAGAGAGAATTTTAATAGATAAAGCCAGCTTAGACAATGTAGAATTGATAGAAGGAAAAGAGTACATCCTGAAGATATTTAAGGAAACCTGGTTTTCATATTTGACTAGTCAGCTTGGAGCATTAAGGAACATAATATCAATTGAACCCCTTGAAGAATAAATTATCGGTATCTTAAGCCTTGGAGTACTGGTTCTATTATATAGCCAGGCATATGTAAAGATATGCCTGTGAAGCTGGTCGGCAGCCCTAAGCTTATAATAGATTTAAGAATTTTAATTGAAATGATGCAGTCCCTGTTGAGTACAATAGGACTTTTACCTTTCATTAAACCCGGTTATTACAGAGTTTCTCATTTTTCTCACTCATTTTTTTCTCACTTATTTTTCTAATTTATCTGTCGGAATTTTCTGTTTGTTTTCAAAATCACGCCATTTTTAGTAACCAGCAGCCGGAATCTTAGCAGTAACGGAATCCGGAAGATACATTATATTTTATTAGATAAGGCCCCTGATTTTCATTGCCTTGTTTTTGCTGCTGCAAACCACTGTTCCGGAAACCATGGTTATTATAATGCTTGGAGTATCCATTACCTGCTGAATTCACCAATACAGGTACTTTCCTTTATTATTGCTGAAATGGATTACCGGAATGCATATACCTGTATTCCGATGGTGTTACACTAAGATATTGTTTGAACATTTTTCCAAAATAACTAAGACTGTTAAAGCCAGTGGCAGATGCAATTTCTGAAATTGTCATTTTAGATTCTAAAAGAAGTTGTGCTGCATTCTCCATGCGAAACTTGATAAGGTAATCAAAGGGCTTCATACCAATTGATTTCAGAAAACACCGGTAACATTCACTATTACTGATGTGCGCTGCAGATGCAATGTCCTTTAATTGGATAGAATCTTGATAATTATTATGAATATAGGTTATCATTTTTTTTATACGTTGTTGATTATTAGAAGGATGACTGTTACTTTGCATGCTGATTATATTCTGATTGTTATATATGATAAGAAAACAAATCTCACAAATATAGTTTCTTATACAAAATTCAAAAGCAAACTTTTTTTCCTGAAAGGTATGATATATCTTTTCTAATAAAGTCAGGCATTCAGCTTCCCAGCCGGTTTTCATATTAAACGTAATGAAAGGAATTTCTGGGGAATTTAATAAAGGATAAATATATTTTTCATATATAATACTCTGTTCGCCATCAGACAGTAGAATTGTGTTGATGACAACAGTAAACATAATGGCATTCTGAGCTTTCCATGGTTTTTCCATATGGAGTACACCCGAGTTAATAAAAGCACCTTCTCCTTCATGTAAAATAACTGTTTGTCCATTTGCACTAAGCTCTACCTCTCCTTGTATAACCTTTGCAAACTCAATTTCATTATGCCAGTGCCAGCTTATATAGCCCACATCATATTTCTCCATATTATCCAGGTATACCATCATCGGAAATTTTATGGAGCCATGACTTGTGGTTTCCCTTTGGTTTTCATCAACAGTTATACTTGTTAATTGCATAATAAAACTCCTTTTTGAAAATATAATTATAATATTTGAAAATAATATGTTAATTTATAATATCATTTCGATGATATAATTATATATATTTCTTAAAAAAATTCAATACAAAGGTCGAGGGTGAAAAAATGAAATTAAGTTACAAACATACCATGTACGCTTGCTTTACTGGATACATCTGCCAGGCTGTTGTCAGTAATTTGCCTGCACTTTTATTTGTTATCTTTCAAAATCAATTTGCTATATCATTGGAAAGTATAACACTTCTTATAACAATAGGTTTTTGTATTCAAATTATAGTAGATATTTTGGCCGCGAGAGTTGTGGATATCTTTGGTTACCGGGTATCCGTTATAGTAGCAAATCTTTGCTGTACCGCAGGGTTAATCAGCATAAGTTATCTTCCTTTTCACATCAGTCCCTTTTTAGGACTATTAATTGGAATAAGCTTAAATTCCATAGGCGGCGGATTCATTGAGGTTGTTGTGAGCCCTATTGTAGAAGCTCTTCCGGGAGAAGAAAAGGCCAGTAACATGGGAATTTTACACTCTTTTTATTGTTGGGGCTATATGGGAGTGGTTCTGCTTTCAACGCTTTTTTTTGCAACAATCGGAACAGACCATTGGCGGCTTCTTCCATTAATATGGAGTGTTGTACCTTTCTTCAATATGCTCTTATTTACAAAAGTACCTATAAATACGCTTGTAGAAAAAGAAGATCAGATTTCTACTAAGAAGATACTGTCATTAAAAACCTTCTGGATTCTATTTGTATTAATGATATGTGCAGGAGCTGCGGAACAAGCCATGTCTAAGTGGTCCTCTTTGTTTGCTGAAATTGGTCTGGGAGCATCTAAAACTGTCGGCGATTTATTAGGACCCTGCACATTTGCATTCTTAATGGGGCTAACACGATTAGTATACAGTAAGTGGGGTAAAAAATATGATATAAGAAATTTGATTATTCTTTCCGGCTTCTTATGTATTATTAGTTATCTTATGGTATCTTTGTCGCCGATTCCTTTTATGTCTCTGATTGGCTGCGCAATGACAGGTTTGTCTATCGGAATCTTATGGCCGGCCACTATAAGTCTGTCAGCAAAGACGTATCCTAATGGAGGGAATACAATGTTCGGCCTGTTAGCTTTAGGTGGAGATATAGGATGTACAGTGGGACCAAGCCTGGTAGGGCTAACTTCAAATATTATTATAACTTCAAATAGTGTTAATATCCAAAGATTTTTTACAGGAGAGGACATTACGCAATCTGCACTTAAGTTTGGATTATTCATGGCAATTATTTTCCCAATAATCATTATAATCAGCATTCAGTTGTTAAAGAATAAAAAAACGCCATTGTCTAATGAATTGTGATTAAGAATCCTTGTAGTTCTTTGACGTTTTTTGTTGACAAAGAATAGTTATGAAAGTATAATCAAGCATAGAATGAATATTCATTCTATGCTTGGAAAGGAGAGCTATTCATGTATAAAACTTCAAAAGAAACGCAGGAACGAAAGGATGTAAAACGACAATTTATATTGGATACGGCTGCAAAGGTCTTTTCTCAAAAAGGCTATCATTATACCTCTGTCAAAGATATCGTGGAAGAAGCCAATATTTCGATAGGCAGCTTCTATTTCTATTTCAAGAGCAAAGAGGAGCTGTTTACAGAGCTATTTGTAAATATCACGAAAAAATTTCAGAAAGTTACAGATAAGGTACTGGACGTCGATCACTTTTCCCTGTCAAAGAATTTCACACGGGTGATTATCGGTAATCTCTGGATGTATGAGCAGCATAAGGAGCTTGCTAAAATCATGTTGATTGAGGCTGCTGGCGTAAACCCAACATTTCAAAAAATGAGATTTGATAGTATAAAAGAGTCCAGCAGTACAGTGGAAAATTGGTTTAAGCGCTTTAAAACGAACCATGCTGTCAATATTCCTGATGAAAAGACCGCAGCGCTCATATATGAGGGCTCCTTTTATTACCTAATCAGCGATTGGCTGGAATCAGATCAAGCCATTAAACTGACTGATTCCGGGTATGCCCTCTGCATTTACAGTCTTCAAGCCCTTAAGATATCTTTTGAAGATAGTGACATCAGACAGTATATTACTGAGGTCCTGGAAGAATTAACTCAGAGTAAATGACTTCAAAAGAGAAAAGAGGTATTATTTTGAATCAGCAGTATGGAAAAGATTTAACAACAGGAAGCATTCCAAAACATTTAATACAATTTGCACTTCCTATACTTATTGGCAATCTCCTGACCACTGGCTATGGCATTATTAATACCATGTGGGTAGGGAACCTGTTGGGAAAAGAAGCAGTTGGTGCCGTGGCAGTCAGCTTTCCCATTTATCTGGCACTGGTTGCCCTCTGTTCCGGTGCTACCCTTGCCACTTCCATTATGATCTCAAAAGCTTATGGTGCAAAAGATAATGGGCGCATTCAAAAAATTGTAAACCACTCTTGGTCAATCGGTATACTTATCATCGCTGTGGTCACAGTTGGCGGAATAGTTTTTTCAAAAAACCTTCTCCGGCTTCTTGGCACCCCCAATGATATTTTGCCCCTTGCCACAGGCTATTTGAGATTAACGATGCTTAATTTTGCAGGCCTGTATTTGTCTTCACTGATTTCATCCGTTCTTCGAGGCATTGGTGATACGACAATTCCCCTCATTTTTATCATTCTCTCCACTGCGGTTAATGCCGTCCTTGATCCGCTTCTTATCCTAGTATATCATAAATTAAATAAGTACCATATATAATAATGTTTTGATATGTGTTATAATATATTCATCAAATTTAAAGGATTGGTGAATATGAAGCAGACCTTTTTACCTTTGTCTGATGAAGACAAAACATATCTTAAATCATTATCAAAAACAAGAACTATTCAAGCTCAGGTTGTCGACCGTGCAAGAATTTTATTATATAAAGCTGATGGTATTTCTTTTGATG
>NZ_FRAC01000040.1 GCF_900142215.1 Anaerocolumna jejuensis DSM 15929
CAAGATTGGGCCGAGGATTTCGCAGGCTCAATCTTGTGTGTGAATTATGCTTTCCAATAATTCACACTATCCCCATGCATATCACAAGTTTGCTTGCGGTCACAGTGCCGATTCAAACCTGCCGAATCCGTTGCACACTTTGTTAATGTACCGGTCACCCCACCGTTGTCGTGCTTTTTGTATAATTAGCTCCTTTTTTGTCTTACCGGAAAGGTTGTCCTGGCAGTTTCTATGGTTTATAATATATGTAAAATTTTACCATTCATTATAGGAGATAATATGAAAGAACATTCCAATATTTTTATAAAACTTTTATCCGCCGCTATTTTTGAAAAAACACCTGATTTCCTTCTCTCTCTTCCTGATTGGGATTCTATTTATGAGGAGGCAAAGGCCCACCAGGTCCATACCTTATTATTCCCGCTGTTTGAAAAGCTGCCTGCAGAACTAAGGCCTGCCTCTTCCCTTTTGGAAGTCTGGAAGTACGAAACCCTGCGTGAGGCGGCCCTCCAGCTTCTTCACATGGAGCAGATAGAGAAGGTTCTCCTTCTCCTTCATAAAGCGGACATTCCGGTAATTGCATTAAAAGGACTGGTGTTGCGAGGCTATTACCCCAATCCGGAGCTTCGTACCATGGGGGATGCCGATATCCTGATTCAGAAGGAGGATTTTCATAAGGTACATACTGTCCTGACTTCCCTGGGATATAAGAAAAGAAAGCACGATGAACGCCATACTGCTTATTCCCTGAACGGCTATCCTGACATAGAGCTTCATGGGATTCTTACAGATAGTGAGGAAATGGAAAAGCTTAATCATTTTACCTTTCAGGTATGGGATAATACTATCCCTGCCTTTATAGGCTCTGCACCAGCCTTAAGCTTGTCCCCCAAGGACCAGGTGGTATATCTGATGTTTCACATAATCCACCACGTCCTCTTAAGCGGTGTCGGTATCCGGCAGCTATGTGACCTTACTGTTTTTGCAGTTTCTCATGCAGAGGATATTATATGGGAAGATATCCTCTATGAAATGGAGCTTTATGGCTATGATAAATTCACACTGGTGCTTCTCTCCATATGCCGTGAACTGTTTGACTTGTCCCTAGCGGAAAACCCCATAACAGAAGAGGAGGAGGAGTTTGAGACTTACCGAAATTTCCTGACCGAGGATATTATTAATTCCGGGGTATATGGTAAGCGCACAAAAGAGAGGGAAGCCTCGCGGCATATCCTGTTGTATATGAAGAATAAGCACCCTTCTTTTTCTCCGGCAGAGGAAGCTGTAAAACCTCCTGCTTTAAAGGTTTCTTCCCTTTGTAATCTCATGCGTTTTTTCTTTCCATCCCCTGGCAAGCTCAGCCATCAGTACCGGTATGCCAGGAAGCACCCGATTCTGCTGCCTTTTGCCTGGCTGCACAGAGCTTTTTATAATATAAGGCAGCTCTCTTTGCTTTCCTTTTTTTATAACAGGGAATCTGTTTCTGCTTATACGGACCGGATACAGCTTCTTACCTGGCTTAAGCTTCGCTAGCATTAAAAAAAACAGAAAATCCGGCTCTTTCATTTAGTTCTGCCAACATTTTAGCCGGCTCTTTCTCTTTTAAATTTCCATTCTCCAGCCTGAATACCCTGTTACAGTACCGAAGAGCCGAGAGCCTGTGGGTTATTATGATGCAGGTTCTTTCTCTTTTTAATCCAATGATATTCTGTAGGATTGCCTTTTCGGTATCCATATCCAGAGCAGAGGTCGCCTCATCCAATAGAAGCAGGGGAGCTTTTTTAAGCAGGGCTCTGGCTATTGCTACTCTTTGAGCCTGTCCCTCAGAAAGGCCGATGCCATATTCCCCGATTACGGTATTAAGCCCTTCCTTCAATTCATTTACGAACTCCAGGGCACATGCTCCCTTTAAAGCTTCTATCTTCTCTTCTGCCTTCGTCCCGGTACTGCCCATCTCCAGATTTTCTTCTATGGTACCGGAAAAAAGAGTATTTCCCTGAGGTACATAGGATATCAAATCCCTGGCTGAAAACTGCTCCAGGTTGTAGATCGTGTTTTCTTTTTTCAGTAAAATGCAGCCCTTATCCGGGTTAATCAGCTGCATAATAAGGTTTATAAGGGTGGTTTTGCCCTGGCCGGAAGCTCCTACCAGGCCGATTATTTCACCTGCCTTGATTGAGACTGATATCCCCTTTAGCAGCGGCTTGTCCTTTTCATAGGAAAAGTTAAGACCATCTAATATAAGCTCATCAAACTCTTTGATGCTGGGTTTTATCTCAGCTTTTTCTATCCGGAGCCTTTCTATTTCCATCAGCCTCTTAGCTGAACCGGCAGCAGAGAGGAAGGTAGTAAATAAAACCGTCATATCCACAAAGGGCATCAGCACCTGCCCGATTAGCTGAATATATGCCGTTAGGGCGCCGACAGTAAGGGTCTTATCGAATACCCGGGATATTCCTATAGCAAATATAAGCAGGAAGCTTAAGCCCAATCCCATCATAGCAACGGTATTGATTAATGTCGTAGAAAAGGTACGTTTTACTGCAAGGCGTTTCTTTTCTGCCTGCATTTTCCTCAGCTTCTCCACGCTGTCACCTTCCCTGCAAAAGGTCTTTATGATGAGCATATGGGATAAACACTCCTGTAAATAGGCTCTGTATCTGCCCTCTGCCTCCTGGGTGCTCTCGTGAAAGGACATATATCTCGAACCCACCAGTCCTCCAAAAATCAGAGAACAGGGCCCTAAGAGTAATGTTATCAGGGCAATTTCTTTATTAAAAGACAGCAGAGCAATAAATGCCGCAAGCAGCCCGGTAAACAGGGTTGCCCCCTTAGGTATGCCGTCTATTATTCCGTTTACCGCTACCTGTGTATCTCCCACCACCCGCATCTGAATGTCTCCGGTATGGTATTTCATGTAATCCGTCCATCTGGCATTTGTCAAATGGCGGTATAGTCTTATCTTTAAACTGCCCGACATATTTTCTGCTGTCTTTACCGACAAATCGGCGGACAGCCATTTGAGGATTATTTGCACCAGAATGGTGAGGCAGAAGACGCTTCCGGTCTTCATTAATATCTCATGGTTTCTTTCCAGAGCAGAATCAATAAGGTCTTTTGATATGTATGCCATATAGACCCTTACAAAGGACAGGATACCTCCCATTAAAATGAGCAGTATCAGATTCCTGACATAGGGTTTTGTCTTAGCCGCCATCCATTTTAATATTTGTACTTTTTGCTTCATTTGTCTTACTCCTTCTAAACACCATGCGTATCACAAGCTTGCTTAGGATACTGCCTTAAATAGAAAGATTAAAAATGCAATGCATTCTTAATCTAATCCCATGCATTAAATATCAAATCTTTGATTCAACATCCCCAGGCAGGCAGTTGAATACTTTATGTTTTATCATTAACTGCCAGTTCCGAAGCCCGCGGTAACTTTTCATAATAATTCTGCGAAAGGGTATTGCAAAGGTCCATAGCAGGGCCAGGCTTCTGATTATCAGGCTGTCCCCGGCTATTGGCCGGTTACCCCGCCAGATTGTCTCTACCTTTGCGAGTATCTGCCCTTCGTATATGGGTCCTTCCAGCCTTCTTTGTGCATCTCCCAGTATATAGACAGAGCTTCTTAATTTTAACAGCACCCTGTGCAATACATAAGCTCCCTCTTTTCTTTGCACCAGGATAATGTCACCGGCCTTTACCCTGTCAAGGGAGGTTTTATAAAGTACAACACTGTCTTTTTTATCACGCAAAAAAGGGTACATACTGCTTCCTGTTACTTTAATACGTACCCCTTTGCCTTCCTTTAACAGCTTATCGATAACAGGCATCATAGTGTCTGTTTTTATTTCTTTTATTTCAGACATTGGTACAACAACTCCACAGCTTCCCTGTCAGGCCTGCATTTTAAATAAAATACCGGCGTGACAGTTACAATGTTTTCAAGATTTTTAAGGGCCTTATCCATATTTTCAGGGCTGTTAAAGGGCAGAAAGCTTCTTGGCATCAGCTTGTTTACTGCCTCGGCTTTTCCCAGCCTTTCGAGTTTATTTTGCTTCTCCTGCTCCAGCAGGACAATTGCCGCTAACGGCGCCGACTTATTGGTGCATTTACCTCTCGCTCCATTCCACAAGGTACCGTATACATAGGGTACCCCATCAATCACACGAATGGCAGGCCTGTCATCGTTAATCATTTCAGCTCTTTTATATTTCCGCCACAGCTTTGACTGGGTGGATTTTCCCATGCCGGAAGGTCCTGAAAATATGATTCCTTTCTTCTCCCATTGTATGGCAGACCCATGGATAACCAGGCCGTCATAGGATAATATCCGGTTCCGGAAAGTTATTTCACCCAGGGAGTATAAGAAGGAGTTAAGAGGTCTGGCCTCTTTTACGCCGCAGGAAACCCTTACTTCCTTCCAGTTTAAATCCGCAGAGACTTTGTATGCCACCTCCCTGGAGTCCCTGTTGATAATATAAAGCTTTGAAGCCTCCTCCTCTTTGCTTCCTGCCGCCCATTTTATGGTATCATCAAAGGAAACTGTTTCCTCCGGTAGTTCAAGGGTTTCTTCCCTTATGTATTCTACTTTCATTCCGTCAGCCTTTTGGTCTGTTTCAAAGACTTTAAATTTCTTTTTGTTCCCCTTTAGAATATCCGCTTCCAGCGTTATGGGAATATCTGCTATCCTTAATGTAGTTTTCATTATGCTGCCCTTCTTTTAACTGCAGCCATGTGCCTGTGAATTGCTCTTGGCGCATTTTTTGAGTCCGCAGAAAATCACACTTAATAAATTCCACCACAGGTTATAATTCGTATAGCCGCCGTGGCAGGTAGCCAGACGTTCTTCCGGCCTTAATTCAACAATTTCAATAGTTGGTGTTACATAATCCTTCATAATCATCCTCCTTTTCATGATAAAGCTTTCTGTTTTCTCTTGTCAGCTCACATAAGTACAACGCCGGTTCCTGAAAGCTTCCGGTTTCATTTAGCAGCCTTCCCGGACAGGAGTTGCAATTTTCCTTCAGGCTGCATTTATCGCAGGTTCTACAGGTCGGTACTTCACTGCACTTGATGGCTAAATCCTTCCAGGCATTGGTAAAGCCCTGTGTCACCGGGTATGACTGGGGAATATTCAGAATTGGGCAGGGTATCATTTTTCCCTCCCAGGTGATGAAATAAGAATTCTTTCCGCTGTTACAGGGAAAGGAACCGCTGTTTTCATAAGTGCGAAAGCATTCCAGGGCCCTATGAAAGGTTTCCTTATCTTCGTAAAGGTCCTCCAGCTTAAACTCCGGCTCCTCCCTGTTATAGTAAGCATCCATCTTTTTTAGGAGCTGAGCCTGCTCGGCAGGGGATAGTCTTCCGGTATCCTTTCTTCCCGTTTCCCTTCCGGGGGATACGTAGTCCGTAAGGTTCAGTTTTAAGTCAAAGTCTTCGGCAATCTCAATCATCCTGTCGATGTCTGCGGCATTTTCCCGTATTACGGTCGTTCTTATCTGGACATTGATTCCGGCTTCCTTTAGCCGTTTTATTCCGTCCAATGTCCTCTGAAAGCCTTCCGCATTTCCGCATACTCTTTTATAGGTCTCCGGAGAGGCTCCATAGAGGGATATATCGATTTGAGCAGGCGGTATTTTGCAAAGCCAATTCATTACCTTCTCTGTTATCAAGGAGCCATTGCTGTAAAGGCTCACGATAAATCCCATCCGGGAAATTTCTTCATAGATTTCCCGAAAATCTTCCCGGTAGAAAATCTCTCCGCCGGTCAGCAGTAAAAAAAGGGTCCCCGCCTCCAAGGCCTCTTTCGCAAGCCCTATCCATGTTCCTGCACTTAGTTCCCTTTCTTTTAAAGAAAGATGGTTTAAGCCGGAACAGGCATAACACATGCGGCACCCAAAATTACATCTGGTCGTCAGCTCAAATTGCCCGATAAAGGGTAATTGCCGGCTATAGGAGTTCATTGTCAGCTGCGCACTTAACTGCCCCCAGTTCATTGCCATCTTCTATCAATCCTCTCTCAGTAATTTTATTGATAAAGGCCTCTATGTCTACTCTTGCCCTATCCTCTTCCACCAGATAATTCTCGCACAGGAGGGTTACCAGTTCATTTATTGTTCTTACTTCCTTTTCCAGCTTTGACCAAAGCAGGGCCCCGGTCTCATTAAGGCTCATAAGGCCGTTAAAATCAATTACTCTCTGCCCGATAGGCACTACAACATAAGATCCTGCTATTTCACGAAGTAAGAAACCTTCCTTAATCTTCATATCCAATCCTCCTTCTTTTTGTCTTTTTATTATCCCAGTCAGGCAATACTGCCAGAGTGGAAAGGTTTAGCAGAGTTTCTATTTCTTCCGCCTTCCGTATCCTGCTGCCGCGGATATACCTGACGGAAATGACAAGGACAGACGTTATGGCTCCAAGCAAAAAGCCTCTTAAAAA
The DNA here is from genome assembly GCF_900142215.1 of Anaerocolumna jejuensis DSM 15929. Taxonomy (GTDB): domain Bacteria; phylum Bacillota; class Clostridia; order Lachnospirales; family Lachnospiraceae; genus Anaerocolumna; species Anaerocolumna jejuensis. The sequence continues at coordinate 6,452 of NZ_FRAC01000040.1, forward strand.
GCTTTCCATATCCCTTTTTGGAAGGGGCACTGCCTTGCCGGCCTCTTCTACCACTTTTAGTCTGAAGATATCCCCATAATCTTCCTCTGCTGTCTTGACAAAAGCCCCTATCAGGGTTTCGGCTCTTTCAGGGTTATAATCACTTATCTGCACTTCCATGACTCTGGTTTCCTCAAGAACGGTGATAAACATCTCATCCTGTAATTCATCCGGTGTCATACTGACCCCGGCTTCATAGATGACCTTTTCCAGAAACGGCCAGCTTTTTATCAATATCATATAATCATTGCTGACCTGCATTCCTGCCTGAAATTTCGCAGCTGCGAAATAATAATCCGGCAAAAGAAAATGATTGATACCACTTACGGTTATTCCTGTGATCATTCCTATAAGAAGTATTCTTAGGAATCTTTTCTTCAGGTGCCAGGACAGCTCTATGAAATTTTCCTTTATACCGGTATTTATTTTTCTCATATTAATCCCCATGCATATCCCAAGTCAGCTTGCGATAAAACAGATAGTAAAATTTTTTTAATTTCCAAACCACTCATTAACCTGACGGTAAAGGAAAGCCGTCTTTTAATTTTATTAACCGACTTCCGATAATATATCCAATATAACAGCCAAGCACATTTAAAATTACGTCATCGGTCTGAAGAAAGCCTCTTTTTGTTATATACTGAACCACTTCAATAGAAACGCTGATTGTAAAGCCTGTCATCCTGCACTGAGACGCCCTTTTGCCGGCAATGGGTAAAAAGCAGTAGATAACACCAAAGGGGAGAAACAGCAATACATTTTCTGCCGCATAAATATTACCGGACAGGCTGTCGGACAACGTTGCAAGGGGCATTAAATCCACACCTGTTCTGGAGCCGGAAGGCCTTGACAATATGGTCAGGTATATAATAAAGGCAAGATAAAAAAACATGATAAAGAGTATAAACTGGTTGCTTCTAAGAAAGATTTTATAATCCTTCTGCCTTTTCCTGAAAAAAAGCAGATAGGCAATATCAAAGGTTACAAGAGCCAGCATTCCGGGGAGCAGGGATGGAAGCAGGTAAGCAGTTACCGCAATATGAAGGTCTGCATAAATAGGTACCAGCAGCTGGCTAAATATACTGGTCATTCAGTAATTTCCTTGCATTATGGGAAAATAACTCCGCCGCATATTTTTCACCGTACCGCTTTGCAGTGGATACCAGACATTTTTCTATCCTGGGAGGCCTTAAAAGTTCATTGTGGCTGTCCGTAGCTATAAAATGCAAAAGTCCATTCTTTAACAGCCCTTTTGTAATCTTTCGAAACCCCTTCCCGTTCTCTCCGCTTATGCTCATGGCATTGGCTTGAAGGTATGCTCCCATTGCAATTAAATCTTCTAACCTGTTCATGTCTTTGTTCAGACTTTCATACCGTTCTACATGGGCGATTATTGGTTTATAGCCCCCCATAATGAGATTCTGTATGCCGCTCTTCAGATACCGGTACTCACAGGAGGGCTGGAATTCTATCAAAACATAGCTTGTGCCTCCCAAAGTCGGTATTTCTTTTTTATCCAGGCCGTAAACCGTATCCTGGCCGTAGTATATCTCGCTTCCAAGATATAGCTTCAGCTCAGGAAGCTCCTTTTCTGCTCTTAGCTTCAGCTCGGAAAAGGCAGCTTCTAATTGCCGGTATCTTTCCTCACCTCTCCGGTAGGTTACATGTGGTGTCGCAATGATGGAACGGATTCCTTCCCTGTATGCCATATCTGTCATACGAAGGGCCTGGTCCATGCTATGTGCGCCATCATCCACCTTTGGAATGATATGGCTGTGTATATCTATGTATCCTTCCATAGCTCCTCCTCCCGGCTGCCAGGGCCGCCCGCTGGGGCTTTTGGTTTTATACTCACTTTACATTTAATATAAGGGATACTTCTTCTGACGAGTGCCCGTCACTGTCCTTTGTAGCAAGGAGCAGCACATAGGTCCCTCTCTTATTCCGATCGTAGTCTCCTGTTACTTTCAGGTTCTGAAGCAGGGTCTGAATGGAATCCTTATCATCTTTTATTGCTTTTATGTATTCTTCGGGATGGAATTCTCCCCCTGCTTTTATTTCTGCTTTCGCTGCCGTAAGAGTTATAACGGGCACGTTACTCTGCTTCTCTGCCTGCTGTTCTCCTTGCTGCCCGCCCTGCTGCTCTCCCTTCTGCTCTACTTGCTGCTCACTCTGCTGCTCTCTCTTCTGTCCGACTTGCTCTTTTTTGGCACCAGTGCTGCTTTCCGCCCCTCCTGCCTTTTCCTCCGTCTTTTGGAGTTCCGTTTCACAGGGAATAATAATATCCAATTCACCCACATTGTTACTGGAGTCTTTTGCAAGATATGTTACCTTTGCCGCTGTTTTATCAGGCATTGTTACAACATCCCCTACTATAACCGTAGCGGTGACATCACCGTCTACATCATCCTCCGCCTTGACACCGGATAAGAGGAGGCCGGAATCCTCTCCCTCCTTATAAATCAGGTTCTTGTTATCCTGCATTATCACCGGTGCCGTCCTATCCTCACCCATAACGATATATATCAGAACAGAAAAGAGCAGTGCTGTTACTACTCCTGCCAGTATTATAAATTTTTTCATAGGTTGCTCCTAATTTAAGAATGATTATCGTATACCATCTGTTTCTGTATTTATACCTCTGCAGAAGCATATGCCGTACCGTAATACCGCTTATACTGCTTGCCATAGTATCTTTTCTGGTGCTTGCTTTCCACCTTATTAAGCACCGCTCCCAGAACACGGCAGTTACTCTTTTCCAGCTGCTTGATTATTTTTTGTACGAATTTATAGCTGTTAACATCAGCCTGTATGACAACAACCGCACCATCACAGCTTTCCGCTACATTGGCACTGTCTATGACAAGCCCCAAAGGCGGTGTATCGATAATGATGTAATCATATATTTTCCGTTGATTTTCCAGTAAGGCTTTAAAAAATTTATTACTGAGTAAGTCCGAAGGATTCGGCGGCATGGGGCCGGTGAAAATAATATCAAGGCCAGCCACATTCGTTTCATAGGTAATCTCCTCGGAGGTATTCATACCGGATAAATACTGGGACAGCCCCAAAACAGCCTGGTTCACCTTAAGACTTTTTACCAATATGGATTTTCTCAAATCTGCATCGATAAAAAGCACTTTTTTACCGGTTTCGGCAAGAGAGGCTGACAGGCGCAGGGCTACTGTGGATTTCCCCTCCCCCGGCGTGCAGCTGGTTATACAGATGACCTGTATTTCCTTCCCGCAGAATTGTATGTTGGTCCTCAAGGTGTTATAGGCCTCATAGCTTCTAAAGTCCAGGCTTGCTGCCAGTTCAATATTAACCGATTGCATTGTTCAGTCCTCCTTTGTAGCCTTTTTTATATGCTTTTTTTAGCTCTGCTCTGACTCTTCTTGAATTTAAGATATCTTCCTCCATAGGAATTTCCGCCAAAGGGATTACCTTTAAAAATTTCTCAATATCTTCGTTGGTTTTGATATGATCATTACCAAGATAGAGAAGGATAATTACTGCCATGGATACTCCAAGTCCCAAAATGCCTCCAAGCAGTATGTTTTTCTTAAATTTATTTTCTGTGGGGGAGGTGGGGATGCGCCCTCTTTCCACTACATTTACTTTTTCAATGTCCATGACACTAATCATCTGCTCCGCAGAAACATCTGCAATTTCATCTGCGAGCTTCTTTGCCATAAACGGGTCCCTGCTCGTTACGGTGATTTCCAATATTCTCGTTTCCTCCGGTATATTGATGGAAATTTCACCTGCCAGCTCCTCCTGGCTTACCTTAAGGTCTAAATTATGGATTACCTGTTCTAAAATCGGTCTGCTGGTCACAAGTATCTCAAAGTCCTTTATCAGGAGGCTTCCCGCTGACAAGTCCGTATTGGTTATTGTCTTATCCGGGTCCTGCCTGTTAATTACATAAAGCTTTGTCGTGGAGGAATAAAACGATTCCTGGGTCAATTTTGTTACAATACCGCCAAGAAGTGCACATATAAGTGCGGCATAGAATAGCACCCAAATCTTATCAAGGAGTGCAAAGAAAATATCTTTTAAATCAATTTCTATCTCTTCTGTTTTTTCCAGCTCCATATATAACCTCTCTTTCTGTTCTTCTGCCTGTAAAAATTATGCATAGGGGAATATCTTTCTTTCCATCTTCTGGTTCAGCAGCAGCTTTTGGGTATTTTCCAACAGCCTTTTCCTTACTGCCTCTCCGTAATCCTTCTTTATAAGAGCAAGCCCCTTTTTCATTTGAGGCGGTTTTAAACAGTCCGAGTGGGAACCTGTCCCTATAAGATGTACCATCCCGTTGGATATCAGGCGTCTGACATATCTAACATGGGAATCAAGGGGATTTCCCGTCAGGCTCCTGCTGTTCATCTGCATGTAAACCCCAAGATTTATAAGATTTGCAATACCCTCATAGTTCTCATACAAGCACCGGTAGCTTTCCATGTGGGAAAGTATCGGATAATATCCCTGGATTAACAGGCTGTGAAGCCCTGCTTTCATAGCAGGATACTCCTCATCCTTCGGAAATTTCACCAGGCAGTAGCGGGTGTTCGCCAGGGTAAGTGCCCTCCCCTTTCTCAGGTGTTCCACAATTTCCCGGCTGTAAAACAGCTCATTTCCAAGCTCTATCTGAAATGCCGGATCTATCTCTTTGGCAGCTTTTCGTACCTTTTCCAGCTTATCCTCCAATTCAGGATTTCCGGTGTTAATGCAGCCGGCCCCGTAGTGAGGCGTTGCTATTATATAGGTAATACCCTCCTCATAGGCTATATTCAGCATTCTCTTTGTCTGGTCCATACTTACAGAACCGTTATCCACTGCCGGAAGTATATGGCAGTGAATATCAATAAGCCGTTCCAAGCTATTTCCTCCCGCTATTTTGATCCCCTTGCGAACAATACAACATAGATGGTCTTAACAATTATCTTTAAATCCATCCGCAGGGACCAGTTATCAATATATTTCAAATCCAGATTTACAACATCCTCAAAATCCGTTATGTCGCTTCTGCCGCTTACCTGCCAGAGTCCTGTTAACCCGCAGTTCAGGGCCAGTCTTCTTTTATGCCTGCCCTCATAATGAAGAAATTCATCTTCCGTGGGGGGTCTTGTTCCTACCAGACTCATATCCCCCTTTAGAACATTGAAGAATTGGGGAAATTCATCCAGACTGGTCTTTCTAAGAAAATTTCCCACCCTGGTGATACGGGGGTCGCTGGTTATTTTGAACATCTGCCCTTCCATTTCATTCTGAGCCAGCAGCTCTGCCTTTTTCTCCTCTGCCCCGGCACACATGGAACGGAACTTATATATCTGAAAACGTCTTCCGTTCTTTCCCACCCGGGTCTGTTTGAAAAGAACAGGTCCCGGTGTTTCTATTACAATGGCCGGTGCAATGAAAATTCCTACGATAACTGTCAGAATGCAGCCTACCAGCCCTCCCAATATGTCTGTAAGTCTTTTAATATGTAATTGATATTCATTAAAGACCCTATGGCTGAAGGTCAAAACATGATACCCGCTCATATTCTGAATATTCTGCTCGGAAAGTTTAAGTCCGAAAATATGTATGCTTAAGCTTACATCTACACCCATATTCTTAAATTGCTTGATAGTCTCCTCCAGATTAATGGTTTCCGAATAATCACTTGGCAGATGGATAAATACCCCATCAAGAGCCTCCTGCCTTGCCACCTCAAACATATTGCTTTCATTGGCCTTTACGGGAATACCAAGGATTCTTTTCCCTGCCATGTCACGGTCCAGTATGGTAAGATAAGTAACTACATATTCCCAGGTGCTTTCGTTGTTTATTTGTTTCAGCACTTCCTCTGCCTGGCTGAATGTGGTTATAATCATGATCTTGCTGTTTGACCTGCTCTTTTTATACACTCCCAAGAGCAGCCATTTAAAATACTGGCGCAGGGTATAGGTTATCAGAATATTCAATAGGAAGAACAGAAGGAAGAACAGCCTGGAAAAAGCGGCTCCTTCCTGTGTCAAAAATAAAAAGGCAGTTACGGATAAGGATAATATGGTATTTAGCTTGCAGACCTCAATCAGTTCATCAAAAAAGCTTCTTTTCGAAAACTCTTTATAGGAATCAAAGGCAAGGAAGACACCGACATACAATAGTATCGTAAATACTAAGACCCAGCCGAATATATTGTAATACCAGTACCTGGTCACCAGGCTGTAGCGGATGCAGGCTGCCAGTATGTAGGATATTACGATGCAGATACAGTCAATGAATAACAGATACCTACCTGGCAAATTCTTCTTTATGAAAGCCATTGTATTTCACATCCTTTATCATTATTCGTGATTTCCTTGACAGTATATAGCAGATTACCTGAAGGATTCCCACTACCATAATTACCAGCATAAGAATGCCGGAATTAATATGCTGCTTATTTGCCTTTTCATTTGACAGGGTAAGGCTTCCGGATTCGTCCGACAGGCTGATCAGCTCTCCTGAGGGAGTAAATCCTGCCGACAGGCCGCATGCGGAAAATATGCCTTTTGTAAGTCCTACTGCAATTTCCTTTTCATCCGTAGGCAGTTCTTTTAAATTTTTTTTGTTCTCAAGCTGCATCAGATTATTCAGCGCACCGATTTTACTCTCCACCTCTTCCCAGTTATTCTCATCCAGACTTACACTTTTCTGACCAAAATACCGGATTAAAAAGTGCTCATAATCATTTCCCATTGCATTTGCAAATGCACCCGTAAAGCTGATATTATCTATTAGTGCATTTACTATATTGATTTCCTGCTGGTTTATCCTTCCATGTAAACTGCCGTCCGTGCTTAAGGTTTCTGCTGTTTTGTTTAATGTATTGGCTTTTGCTTCTCTTAATGGCTCCCCTGCAAAGATCAGCAATGCCAGTAAACACAGAATGGGTATTATAAGATTCTTTAACCTCTTCAATATATTTCCTCCCTTCTCATACATTCAGATTGACTTATCTTTTTTACTATGTTCTTCTTATGTATTTTAGAAGTAAATATTTACCAGCTTCTACGATTATAAAACACACTTTTTGATTTCACAAGTTGCTAAGTGCATTTCCCTCTATCTTTTCATCGCAGTATTTTCCAATAAAATAGCCTATTTCTGGACTTTTTACAGTAACTGCTTTTCCTTTACGGTTTTCTGTCCTTTCTGCCTTACAGGAATGACAAAAAAGCAAAAACCCTGTTACTTTTCTGACTGCCAGCGTCTAAAAAGTAACAGGGCTTCTGCTTATTTTTCTAATTATGCGTTATGGAATTCATATTAATGGCAATTCCTACTGTATTTTAAGGTATTCCGCTCTTAGTATTTGGTATTATTTGGCATATCTGGTTAGGGAGTATTTTAACCGTTCCGCTCCTGTCCCAAATGCTCCTTTGATGTTATTTACAGCTTCATGGTGAGCTGGATACGCTTTTTTGACAGGTCAACGCTCATTACCTTAACGTCAACAATATCTCCTACGCTTACCACTTCCAACGGATGCTTTACAAACTTTTTGTCCGTAAGCTCCGATATATGCACAAGTCCGTCCTGATGAACCCCGATATCTACAAAGGCTCCGAAATCTATAACATTACGTACGGTTCCCTTTAATATCATACCTTCTGTTAAGTCCTTCATCTCAAGGACATCGGTACGCAAAATCGGCTTTGGCATCTCTTCTCTCGGGTCCCTGCCAGGCTTCTCCAGCTCCTTCATAATATCTGTCAGGGTAATTTCACCGATAGAAAGCTCCGCTGCCATTTTCTTTTTATCCTTTACCATTTTGGAAAGGCCGGCAAGCTTACCTGCACGGATATCAGTGGCTGACAGGCCTAATTTCTCCAGAAGCTTAAACGCCGCTTCATAGGACTCGGGATGGACACTGGTACCGTCAAGAGGATTTTCACCCTCCAGAATACGAAGGAAGCCGGCGCACTGCTCAAAGGCCTTAGGTCCAAGCTTTGCTACCTTCAGTAACTGCCTGCGGCCGGTAAAGGGCCCGTTTTCTTCTCTGTGGGTTACGATATTTTTGGCTATGGTCTTGGTGATACCTGAGATATATTCCAGGAGGGAGGTGGAAGCCGTATTTAAATCCACCCCGACCTTATTTACACAGTCCTCGACTACTCCTGTTAAGGCATCCGAGAGCTTTTTCTGGTTCATATCATGCTGGTACTGTCCAACCCCGATTGCCTTGGGGTCTATCTTTACCAGCTCTGCCAAAGGGTCCTGCAATCTTCTTGCAATGGAAGCGGCACTTCTCTGGCCCACATCAAAATTCGGGAATTCCTCCGTGGCTAATTTGCTCGCAGAATAAACGGAAGCACCTGCTTCATTTACGATAATGTACTGTACCTTGCCGTGGTATTCCTTCAGCATGTCCGCAATGATAAGCTCCGACTCCCTGGAGGCTGTACCGTTGCCCACGGAAATAAGCGTAACGCCGTATTTGGCAATCATCTTCTTAACAGTGGCCTTTGCTTCCTCCACCTTGTTCTGGGGAGCTGTTGGATACACCACTACCGTATCCAGAACTTTACCTGTTGCATCCACAACCGCAAGCTTGCAGCCGGTACGAAAAGCCGGGTCCCAGCCAAGCACTACCTGTCCCACAATGGGAGGCTGCATCAGCAGCTGCTCCAGGTTCTTGCCGAATACCTTAATTGCACCATCCTCGGCTTTCTCCGTTAAGTCATTCCGGATTTCCCTCTCGATGGCAGGGGCAATAAGGCGGTTATAGCTGTCCGCTGCTACATTCTTTAAAATATCCGTTGTATGAGGGTTGTCTCTTACGATTACCTTTGTCTCCAGATAGAGAAGGATTTTCTCTTCCGGTGCCTGTATCTTAACTGTCAGGAATTTCTCATTTTCTCCCCGGTTCAAGGCCAGTACCCTGTGTCCGGCAAGCTTATTCAGCCTTTCCTCAAACCGGTAGTACATCTCATAAACACTTTCCTGCTTCTCATCCTTGGCAGCAGAAATAATACTTCCCTCTTCAAAGGTTACCTTTCTGATATGAATACGGTAATCCGCCTCATCGGAAATATTTTCTGCAATAATATCCTTCGCTCCTGCAATAGCTTCCTCTACGGTATTTACTTCCTTTTCAGGGTCGAGAAAGCTCTCTGCCTGGCTTTCTATGGACTTGTCCGTCATCTGAAGCAGGATAATATTTGCCAGGGGCTCCAGGCCTTTTTCCTTGGCAATGGTTGCCCTGGTTCTTCTCTTGGGGCGGTAGGGGCGGTACAAATCCTCTACTACTACCAGAGTGGAGGCGGAGAGAATCTGCTCCTTTAATTCCTCTGTTAATTTTCCCTGTTCTTCTATGCTTGCCAGTACGCTGGCCTTCTTTTCTTCCAGGTTGCGAAGGTAGAGCAGACGTTCATGTAAATTACGCAGTACCTCGTCATTTAAGGAACCGGTGACTTCCTTCCGATATCTTGCGATAAAGGGGATGGTATTTCCCTCATCGATTAATTTTACTGTTGCCTCCACCTGTTCCCGGCGGACGGAAAGCTCACTTGCAAGCTGCTTTATAATATCCATTCTTTACTCCTTTTATATCTTTTCGTTCTTATGGCAATAACATAATAATAACACAAACGGAAAGGGAAAATCAAGGCGGCCGTAATCACTAGTACATCCAGGAATCAGGGTTCCGGTTATTTAGGCTGGCAGCGGTGTCATAGGTCCATGCCACCCGGCAAACTTAAGTAAAGTTATTTTTTCAATTGACTTCTATCAGAAGTATTGGATATGATAATAATAATTTAACTGCCTGATTGGAGGAGGAACGAAATGACATATGCGGATTCAGAGACCATTGTAATGAAAAACAATATTACAGAGGAAGATTACAAGGAGCTTTGCAGCCTGGAAAAGCTTTGTAAGGAAGAAAATATCAACCTGAAGCTGGAGCTGCCCTATAAGCTTTCCTTGTTAGAATCAAAGACAGGGGCTTTTCCCACCCCTTCCTGTATGAAGGAATATTTTTATTATTCCGGAAATGCGCTGGTATCCTATCTGGGTATTTGCAGCTTCGGAGGAAATATCTATGAAGTAAACGGACTGACCCATCCGGATTACCGGAAAAGGGGCTTATTTAAAAGGCTTTACCAGCATGCTGCAAAGGAATGCAAGAGTTTTGAAAAGAATAAGCTGCTGTTATTAACTGACGGCAATTCCTCCTCCGGCATTGGGTTTATTGAGTCTGTGGGCGGAGTTTATGCTTTTACCGAAAGCAGAATGACACTCTCCTCTGCGGATTACTCTAATTATCCTTTCGATAGGGAAAGTATTGGGAAAAAGGTCCTTTTAAGAGAAGCCTCTGCTAAGGACGCGGCATTAATCCATGAATATGACAGGGTGTTATACGCTGATGAGGAAGAAGAGGAGGCAGATACCCTGGACGAAAGAAGTCTTACCTCCATGCAGAATACCTATCTGATAGAAGGAAAGGGAATTACCCTTGGCAAGATACGTATTGAAATGCAGGAGGAGGAAGCCTTTATCTACGGCTTTGGCATCCTGCCGGAATACAGGGGCCAGGGCTATGGAAAGGCTGCTTTAAGAGAAGCTCTTCATATAATCTTTGAAAAAGGCTGCAAGGCAGCTGCATTGGATGTTGAAACGAAAAATGACAGAGCCTTAAGTATTTATACCGGAAATGGCTTTCATCCGGTATCTGCTATGAAATATTATGAGGTGTGCCTTTAATCCTCCGCCAAATCTATTTCAGACTCACTGCAGAGCCTGCCATAAAATGAGCAGAACTTTTGATATATTCTGAAACGAAAGATTCTATAAAGCTTAAAACGGAATATGATATCAATCAGGTGCATGAAAATCTTAAACTTAAGGTTTTCATGCATATTTCCTTTTTTCATTTTTAACACCTGCATCTGGGTTTCAATTACCTCCTCTTCCCTTAAGCTCCGCACAATGTCAATTCTCTTTTCCTCCACCGCACCCTGGAATATAGGCAGCATAAGCTGATTCCGAATAATGACACAGGAATTTCCGTCTTTCTCGGAGTTCATCTCAGCCCTGTTCCAGAAATCACAAAAGCTGATATCCGCATTTTCGGCAAACTGGTCATGGCAATGTCTGCAAGCCGGGTTCTTAAATATTTGTGAGGTAAACATCCTTTCAAAGAGAGAGCCTTGATGGGGGAATTCCAGCACACTCTCTTTGCTTTTCAGGCTGTTTTTACCTGGCCAGCCCTCGCCACGGTAATACATGGCGGCTTTCGGCAGGTGCATATAACGCTTGTACTGTTCTGTGGCCTGGCAGCTCATTCCTCCGCTGCAGGCAATTCCAATCTTTATCACCTCCATAGGGTATATTCCTTCCATGCTTAAGGCGTTAATCTGGCAGGGAGTTCCTACCACTGCAATCCTGCCCTTATATTTCTTTACTTCTCTTAGCTTAGAAAGTACAGGGACCGAAACATATCTTGATGCAAAGTCCCGGGGCCTTTCCAATAATTCATGTATATTGTTTTCATTGATAACCACAGGCTCCGCCAAAACAGGTGAATACGGAGAGGCTGCCGTTACAATGGCAGCTTTTACAATTTTCTTCTCAATAAGATATCTTATTAATTCGTTGATAACTCCGCCTGACGTACTTCCCCTTCTGATGTGCATATTGTTAGAATGTGCCAGAAGAAGATTTTCATAGCTTCCCATTAAGGTATTCTTCTTATCGTTATGAAAGGCAGGACAGTATTTGCAGCATTTACCACAGTCCACACAAAGGGATCTGCTTACTCGTGGAAAGTAAAAGCCCCTCTTTTTATTAAATACCATTGAAACAGCTTTTACAGGACACACAAAGCTGCACATGCCGCACTGGACACAGCGGCTGCTCTTTACCATATTTTCAATATTCATCTTAATACCCATGCCTTCTAAGGGTGCCGCAAGATCGGGCCTAGGATTTCGCGGGCACAATCTTGTGTGTGAAAATTGCTTTTTAATTTTCACTCAATTACCCATGCTATAACAAGGTTGCTTGCGATAATGCTCAAAATCAGCTTCTCACTCTTTTTGCAGCCTTTTTCTACTTTTTAATTTTTGCATATAAAATTTAATCTTAGCTGCCCCCTTACAGCCTTCCAGCATAAAAAATTCCCCAATATAGCCCAAGCCTCCGCAGATTACCGCCGCCAGTATAAGGTGGGACCACGAATTAATCCGTATTAGGTATTTAAAAATCAGCATTCCCATAATAAGGACCGGTACTGTAATCCATGTTTTTATGGCACCGGGTATAAATTCTCTTTTCTGCAGTCCCAGGACATGGGCACAATAAAAGGAATTGAAAATAACATACCGCAGAACCATAATAACGGTGCTGGAGGTGACAATTGCATACACCCCCAGCCCGGTGAATTTTAAAAGCAGAAACACTGTGACTACATTTAACAGCCCGCAAAAAAAACTCACAAATACGGGAGCTTTTAATTTGTTGGTTACAACGCTCATTTGCGCCATTGTAGAGGTAGAGGCATCAAAAAAGCTTTGGATAACGGTAACCGTAGATAATGCGGTAATCATCCGGATCTGCCCGGCCGAATACCCTCCCAGCCATAACGTATAGAAGTCACCTGAAAAGACCAAAAAACCCGATAGCGGAACAAACAGTATCAAAGCCATGCTTTTAATGGAGGCTTTGGTAGATTCCCTGAGTTCCTCCATTTTCCCAACTGCAAATAGAGTTATGAACACCGGACTGAATATGGGGGCTATGGTATTTATAATACTGGAAAAGTAGTTTGGAAAGGTCCTTGCAACAGACAGCAGCCCCATATCATAGGAGCCAAGCATCAGATTTGCTACCAGCAAGTCAAGCCCGCGCATTAATATGGCACTTAGACTTGTAAATGCCATCCAGCCTCCTGATTTGACCAGCTCAAGAATCATGCTCCAGGATGCCTTATGGATATTCACATGGATTTCCGGCATGATTTTCCGGGTAATATTAATATTCAGGACCGCCACCACAACTGCCGCAATCAGTGCCGCAGCACTCACCCAGTAAATGCGGATCTGAAATAAATTTAAGAATATAACAATAAATAGGAACCTTACCAGGCTCTGTATAATATTTCTTGAACCCTGTATATCCAACCGGTTCTTTACATAGGCGGCCGTTGTAAATATGGATGTTATAACTCCGAGAATATAGGCGAGGAAGGTAATCAGAAAGGTGATTTTTACATCCAGGATTAAATCCTTCGGGACATTGATTATCCTGTCTATGTTTGGAACCACGATTGCAGCGGCTAAGGAAAACAGCCCGGCCAGGCAGAAATCTGCCGCAAGGATGCTGTTAAAATATTGTTCTCCGCGTTCAACATTATTACGGGCCATTTCAAAGGATATAAACCTTGCAACAACCGAATTAAATATTGCCGTTATAATGGAAATATACGTCACAAAGTCGTTTGCCAGCCCAATAAAGCCGTAGGCCTCGGTACCTAATGCACGGATGAGTACAGGAGCGGTATAGAAGCCTATCATTATTTGTACGGCAAAGGCGATTATGTTCACTACTATGTTGATATTGGTCTGCTTCTTATTCATTCTTAAATTATCCTTCTGTTATAAGCCCATTTTCTGAATCACTTCAGAAACCAATTGTGTCGTTTCATAGGACTGTTCCCGAAAGCGCGGAATCTTTTCCGCCAATGCTTTTTTATATACCGGATAATCTGCCTGCAGCTTTGTAAAAAGCTCTTCCAGCTTTTCAAAGGAAAGCTTCCGGATATCTATACAGTATTCTTCCAATCCTGATTTTTTCATAAAGCCAAGCATTTTCTGCTCATAGGAAACCGATAGAAAGGGGGTTCCCATTTTTGCGGAAAATATATTGGAATGATACCGCATCCCGACAATTGCATATAATCTGGATATCAGGTACTGCTGAAAGTAGCAGTCATACTTTTCCGGCAGGACATAGCAGTTCTCTCTTGCAAAGCCGCTCATATAACCGGAGTCATTTGCCCTCCCAAAAAGCTGGGGAATAAATATTATCCCAAATCCTTCTCTTATGAGCTTATCAATAAAAGGGTCAAATGCCGCTGTTATTGTATCCGATAAATTCTCCCTGCAATAGTTTTTATGCCATTTCAAATCCGTTATGGTTATTCCGATTATTCGTTCATGGCTGTCTAAAAAGTTCTTAAGTGATATATCCTGCTCTAGCAGCTGCTGGTTTTCCTGCATATCGATTCTGTGCTGAAAAGCAGAGTCCAGGGTAACTGTCGCCTCATTTTTTATATGTAAGCTCTCAAGAAATCCTTTGGATACCTCCTCTCTTAAGCAGATCAGCGATGCCCCTGTCAGAATTTTCTTGATTTTTCTTTTATTCTTCGTGAACGGTCCCATGGAAGGTGCAAAAAATACATATGGCTTTTTCATATGTCTGATTAACAGCAATTGGTCAAGGAGGAATTTCACATCATAATAATCTCCCAGCATAGGCCCTCCGGGGGCATAGACAGCCATATCGGACCAGTTTACAGCCTCTATAAAATCCCTGAAATTATTCCGTTCATTTTTATTCATCAGATTCATTCTGCCTTTACTATACAGGGATAAATAATATGGCAGCAGCTTTAATTTATTTCGCCCATAAGGGTATGAAAAATTACGGACCTGTTTGATATCATCATAGTTAAAATCACACAGCTCTCCATTGTTGACATGAATTCTCATGCTGCTGTCGGGATATAAATTGCGGAATTCGTCAATCATTGCCCGTATTGCCGATTCGTCTCCCCTGTTATACCAATTAGCTCCATAGATAAGTACATTCATTTTAATCCTCCATGCATACTGCAAGTTTACTTGCACAACTGCCAAATAGATTGTAAAAGTTAATTTCTATACTGGCTATACTGGCTCCAATTGTATGCCACATCTGCTTACAGATGCGGCAATGCCATAAATAAAAAAAATGCACTGCCTTTTCAAGCCACTTCTTTTCGTAAGGCCGGCTTGTTTCTCGCATATTCAAAAACAGCCAGGCTGAAGGGCAGTAAGAGAATTCTTTGGGAATCTGTCATAATTAAGGTTGTTGATGTCCCGGCTATGTAAATAAAAAATGCAATAAGAAAGCTGTTGTCAATTCTTTTGCTCCTGTCGGCAAGATATCCTATCACCTGCTTTCCCCAGCGCAGTAACGGCCAGATATAGAAAGCAATACATAATAAGCCAGTATTGGCAAGCAGCCCCAGAAATCCCACATCGGAATAATTGAATATCCCCTGGTTTCCCCGTAATATAGTAAGATAGACCTTGCTGTTAATAAACCCCTGGCCAAATAGGGGGCTTTTTAAAAATGCCTCCCAGTAATAGGTTGTGGCAAGCATCCTTGCCTTTGTGCCATTTCCATAGACTTCATTGTCCACCGAAAAGGACTGCTGCATGGTATCTATGATATTCATTTGATCCAATACGACGAAGCAAGCGGCAATCAGTATCAGGGAGCGTAATGTCTTTAACGGGGTATTCGTATGGAGCATAATAATAACCGCAATGCAGATACCAATAATCACATTATAGGCTCTGGTCTGCTGGACCATTATGAGACAGTAGGCTCCTAATGCCAGTTGTATAACATACCAGCCCTTCTTCTTTGCTCTCCCGGAATAAAGAGCATTAAAATTATAAACTATCATTAAATTACCTATGCTATTCAGGGATATTCTGATACTGTCATTTCTGATATTTTCATCGATATGCAGGAACAGCCTGCCGGATTTTAAATAGATAATACTTTGAAAAATAAGGATGCAATACCATACAAAGGTCACCTTGTTCATCCAGACAAATATTCTCTCCGAACCGCCTTGTTTTCTGAGAAGGCCGTATAAGGGCAATGCCAAAGGCACAATCAGAAAATGCGTGCCTGCTAAAACGGTTTGTGTGAGGTTCTGCTGAGGATACTTAAAATAAGTAAAGATGTATAAGGAAACCGTTGATAAAACAGCACATAATACGTATTTATCCAGAAACCTGCTGCCGGTAATCTCCCGTTTTGCAGCTGCATCCATAAATAGAAACAGAATAATAGCGATAGCAGCAAGAAGGGTCTTCTCGTATGCTCCCCAAACTCTGTTCAAACTGCCTGTGATCGCTACAAGGCCAAATGCACGTATATCCAATACCATAAGTAAAATAACAGTTGCTGTTACAATACTCCAGCAGCTGACTCTTGTCGGATTCCCCACCTTCATGAAACCTTCCTCCAATGTCCGTAACTTCCCTTATGCCCTAAAACAAAATCCCTCCAAGCCATAATTTCTGCTTTTATTGGAATTCTCCCCCGTATAACAGATTTCATATCCAGATACAGCCTTCTGAACATTGCTCTGTACCGCTTTTTTCTGCCTCTGAACCTGGTAAGGTAATATAAATAATTCCTTGTATTATAATAGTGGTAGAGAAAGCTCCCTTTCTTTGTGGATCTGCTTTCCTTATGATAAATTACTGCCTCCGGGATATAAAGAATCCGGTATCCGCCATTTATAATCCTTTCGCAATAATCCGCATCTTCATAATAGAGGAAATAGTCTTCATTCATCTCACCGATTTTTTCAAAGGTTTCCAGGGAAATTAACCAGAGACAGGCTGTGGAAAAGCTTAGGTCCTTTCGAACAGAATACTTTGGCCCGTCTTTTTCTCCGATTCCTTCTATTTTCATTTCACAGCTCTTGCTGTCATAATAGCTGCCGCCAAACCATAAGGTATCCGGCTCATCATAATAGCATATCTTGCAGGTTGCTATTCCCACCTGCTTTTCTTTTTCACAGGTATCAATGAGGATATTCAGAAAGTCCTCTTTTACAACCGTATCATTATTCAGGATGAGAATATATTTTGGCCCATACTCTTTTGCATGCCGGACTCCCAGGTTATTGGCACCGGCAAAGCCAATATTCTTCCCGGACCTAATGAACCGGGCATTCTTAAGGATATATTCCATATCCGTTTTATCCGGGACTTTTGCCGAAGCATTGTCCACAACAATAATCTTTATATTTTTATAGCGGCACTTAAGAAGACTTCTTATACATTCCGCCGTATCCTGATAGCCATTATAATTTACCAAAACCACACACACCAATGCTTCCATCCGATCCCTCAGCTTCCGTACACGTTGACCAGCCGGCCTGCCATATTTTCAATTGAGAACCGGCACCTGGCATTTAGGGCTATTTCATCTACCTGATAGCTGTCTATGTGTTCAATAACATATTTTAAGCTTGCAGCAAGCTCCTTTTCATCTCCGGGAGAAAATAGCCTGCCGACCATATCGGAATCAATAACCTCATTGAGCCCTGCAATATTACTGGCAACACAGGGAATTCCCATTCCCATGGCCTCAACAGCAGCAATTCCAAATCCCTCGAATCTGGAAGCCATTACGAATATGTCCGTCTGTTCCAACAGGTCCGGTATATTATCCACATTGCCCAGTATTTTAACTTCCTCCTCCAAGCCCCATTCCTTACAAAGGTCCTGCATTCTTTTCATAGCATCCGGGTCATCAGGAACAGGACCGCCGGCAAGATTGACCCTTAACCTATACCCTTCCTGTTTTAATAGGGATACTGCCTTTATTAAGATGTCCTGCCCTTTTTTAGCCGGATACAGTCTTGCCGCATTTGTAATTGCTACAAGGTCCCCTTCCTTTCTATTATAGTTCTCTCTTATATCAAATCTCGAGAAATCCACGCCATTGTATATCCTGACAATCTTTGTTTCCTTTATTCCGTTCTTAGCAATATCTTCCTTCACCGCATCTGAAATTGCCACCAGCTTTCTGCAGACCAGACCCGCAAGCAGCTTATTTTTTTTGGAAAGCTCCGTAAAAAGATAGGTATCATGCACCGTGTAATATATTTTCAATCCCGGATTCATTAGCTTTACAAGCATATAAAAACTTAAGAGAACTCCCTGGTGAATATGCATTATTTCAATTTTGTTATGGCGGATTACCTTATTTAGCTGCAGCAGATAATGAATTTTGCGGAAATTGTTATACCTTTTTAAAAAAATAAGCTGAACCTGGGGGCTGAACTGGGCAACCAGTTCCCTGGAATATTCATTGGATATAATGCATACATAGGAATTCTGCCCCTGCCTGGCAAGCTGATTTGCCACATCCACTGCCAGCCTTTCAACGCCTCCGGGATGAAAGTCAAACAAAATATTTAAAATATTCATCCTGACTCCTTTCGTGATTATCAAGTAATCCAAATCATCTTTACCCTATATAATTTGAATTTTATTTTCCTTCCAATGCCTCCCTTGTTGCCTGTAAATACGCATAGCCAAAGTAATAATCCGGTTCCAGATAAGTCCCTTCCCCCCACTCATTCCATGCATTGACAAACAGAAGCCGGTCATCCAAATCCTTTCTTAGCCTTAATCTCTTTATTACATCAGCCAGCCATATCTTATAAAGCTCCGGTGTAGAGCCGTGAAATATGGTTCCCCTGAAATTTCTTCTGGCAGTGTTATCCCACATTGGCATCACTGCCGGATACACCTTTTTCTTCTGGTTGCCGGACAGCACATACCGCTGGTTCCGTACCATGTCCTCATAATCGTAGATATTACCGGAAAAATCCCCGCGGATGGGCTTCATTCGCTTTGTTATCTCTTTGCATTGATGCTGTATCTGCTTAGGCTGGAATTCCGTCTCCGCATCAAAGCCGGCAGCGCACCAATTAATGGAGGTATCCCGCTCCTGTACGGCAATCAGATAGATATCTGCTCCCAGCTCCTCTTTCGCCCTCTGCCGCCAGTGCTTCAGGACCTCTTCCGTATCAGGAATCAGTGACGGGCGGTAAATGGACAATACCGGCCTTCCCTTTATCCGGTAATAGCGTTCATCCTTCATGTCAGGCAGCACCGCCTGTATGAACTGCTCATAATTTTCCTTCGTATGAGTTATGCCCATTAACACGCCGGCATCGGTTCCCGAAAATCTCTTTGTCCAGTTCTCATTTGCCCAGCAGTAGCAAAAATGAATGTCCATATCTTTATTTTTCAGAAACATGTTAAGAGGCCGTTCCAATAAATGCTCCCCATCAAACCAGTAATAGTAAAAGCAGAAAACATCCACACCGTAATTTTTTGCAAGCTCTATCTGCCGCTGCATATTTTCCTTTAACCGCAAGTCATAATAACCTAATTCCCCCGGGCGTCTCGGCTGGTAGTGGCCTGCATACTGGGGCTGAGCCTGGTTTACATTATTCCATTCCGTTGTTCCCCTTCCCCACCATTCATCATTCTGCGGATTCGGATGATACTGGGTCAGATAATAGGCTGCTATATGTACTTCCTGCTCCAGCCCGGGCTGGGATGAAAAAGGCTTAAAAAATTCAGACCTTCTGCCGTACTGGCCCAGAAGGTATTTTGAATATTCAAGGACCGCCCTGGAATCATGAATAACTGTAAAGGAGCCCTTTTGGTCCTTTACTTCTTCCTTTTTAATAATCCGCTCGTAACGCTTATTGCCGATACGGCATTTAAGCTCTTTGCTTATTGGAAGCTTCCAGAAAATACGCTTTAATAATTCATTCATGTCAGAACCTTTCCTGGTATTTTTGTGCTTTTATATTAATTGGCAAGCTCTAAAAAAATATGATTCATTTTTTCAGTATATTTTGAAAAACAGTACCGTTCCCGGTATGCTTTAAGAGCCGCACATTTCATGGCATAGACATCGGCCGCCTTTGCTGTGCACAATCTCTTGCAGCACGTTTCAAGGGTATCCTCCGAATAATTCACTCCGATATTTTCATTTTCCACCAGGTCCCAGGTGTCTTCCTTGCAGGAATTAATCAGTGCCAGTCCGTTTGCCATATATTCCATGCTTTTATAAGAAAGAGCAATTGCCGCCTCCTTTTTAAAGCCATTAAATCCAAAGTGGCAATGCTCCATTATTTTCTGCTTCTTCCCATCGTCGTAAGTACGGCCATGAAAGGTAAATGGTATCCCCTCTTTTTCCAAAGCAGCCAGGAGCCACTCCTTTCTCTGTCCATCGCCTATAATGTCCAGATGTACCTTCCTTCCCCTGTTCTGCATCCTTGCCATTATTCGTATCAGGCCCTCGAAATCATAGTTTCCCGTTAAGGCTCCCAGATACAAAATATTCAGCTGCTCCACAGGCAGCATCGGAACTTCTTCCAGCATTGCCTCTCCCTTGCACAAGGGAATCATATGGTTCTTTCTGCTTTCCTGAAGGCCAAGCCTTGTAAAATAATACTGGCAGGAACCGATGAAAATATCTGCCTTTCGGATAGCCGCATTCCTCAGATACGACCAATACCAAAGCCCGCAGTATTTCAGAACATCTTTAAAGGCTCCGTTAATTGGTATGGTTTCCGGATATAAATCGTAAACATCCGTTACAAATAAAGCATGTTTCTTCTTAATAACAGGAAGCAGCTTATAACCGGTGGAATTTGGCGGCCCTACAATATAGCCAATATCAAAATCCAGCTTTTCTACTGCCTTTCTGGCATCCCTGGCAAATTTCAGATAAGACCTGATTCTCTGGATTGAAATATTCCTGCCGTAGGGCTTCACCGGAACTTCAACTATTTCCGGCAGATTATAGGTTACGCTCTTTTTGGAATTATGGTCATAATTTCCGCATAGAAGCTTTACCTCAAAGCCTGCCTGCTTAAAGTACTGATAGACCGTATAGGCACGGTCCGTATCCCGTAAATTGAAATAATATGAAACAATGAGGACTTTCCTACCCATTTTTACTCCCTCCCAAGCTTGCATAAAAACTCATTATCTCAGCCGCATGTACCGGCATTGTTTTTATTTCCTGTTCTTTTTGTATATTCAGGGACATCGCTGTAATGTTATCTGCATTACAAATCAGCTCCTTAAGGGCTTCTTCCAAGGCTTCTTTTGAGCAGGAACAGATTATTCCATTCTTCCCGTCCTGAATCAGGTCACAGGCTCCCACATACTCGCCAGCCAGTACCGGAACCCCATAGCTTAATCCCTCCAGCACCGTAAAACCAAATGATACTTCGCTGGGTACCACCAGCATATCCATGGAATTCATGACCTCAGCCAGCTGCTTGTATTCATAGGGGGGCTTTCTGACAAGATACTCTCTTTCTATTAAGCTGTCAGAGTAAACCGTCAATTCGAAATTACGGATGTCTTTTTCATAAAGTGAGTCCAATGCCTCCAGCAGAATATAAAAGCCCTTGTAGCCAGCGATTGCTCCTAAATATCCAAGTCTTACCCTCTTTTTATCTAACACCTTCCCCGCTGCCGTCTTTCTGTGGTCCCCTATATCGCTGTGGGAAATCGTAATAATTCTCCCATTTTTTAATGAACAAAAATTCGAAAAGGTATCCGACATGTACCTGCTGTTAAAATGTATCCCATCCATTTCCTGAAACATCTCCAGAAAGTGGTGGCGAAGCTTCCTGTACTGCCCTTTGCCTGCCAGACTCCCTGTAATGTGCTTTTCTTCTGCTTCTTCCTGTAAGAACTTTCTTTCCTTTTGGGATTTCCTGATTTGCTTTATTATTCTGTTGTCTTTTATTTTCCTGTAAAGTTTTGACTGAATTAACACCTGCTTTTTATAATCCAATGCATGGGCATTGCATTCCGGGCAATGCTTACAGGCTCTGTTAAGCCGGCAGGAATGTCCCTGATAAAATAAAATTGTTTTTGGACAGATGCCAAAGAAATCATGGGTGGTATAAACAGTTACGATGCCTAACTCCTTTGCCCTATCCAGAAAAACAGGAGGCAGTCCCATTAAGGTATGAAAATGGATAACATCCGGCCTGTACCCTTTCAGAAAGCGGGACAGGTATCTGTCGTCTGCCGCCATGTTATAATGTCTGAAATCCCTGATTCCATATATCTGGGGCAGGGGCAGTCCATTTATCAGTTCAAAGCTTTTTAGCCCCAGCCTGCTGTTTCTTTTTTTAATGCAGGGTATTGAATTAATCAGCCTTATGGAACCCGGCCAGAGCAAAGCAACCTCATTGCCTGCTGCTGCCTCTTCCTTCATAAGGTCAATGGCATATTTAGCAAGTCCGCCTCTGGCATATGGCGGAAATCCCAAAGAATAATGTAATATCTTCATTCCGGCTCCCTTTTGTTCCCCCCTGGCTCCTTAGGCAGGTATCGACTGTTCTTATCATTGGTGCCCGGAATCAGGATGAATACTTCAGGAATACCTCCTCATACCGGTCCACTATATCCTCCCAACGGTATTCCTGGGCAATCCGCCTCTTTGCCTTTTCTCCAAAGACAGCAATCTCCTTTGCTGTCAGCTTCTCAGCCATTTCAATGGTCCCAGCTAAGTTCCCTTCAGCCTTCGTCCAATACAAGGCTGCCTTTCCACCGACTTCACGGTTAAAACCAACGTCAAGAAGAAGATTAAGGCTTGTACTGCCCAGTGCCTCCAATAAGCTTGGATTAGTGCCTCCTACTTCATGTCCATGTATATAAGCATAGGCATTCTCTCTGATCTTATATAGCAGCTCCTGCTCATATACAGTACCTGCAAATTTAATACGCGGGTCTTTTTCAAAGCCTGTCCTCTTCTTCAGCTCCTGCAGGAACTTTTTATTCTCATTTGTAATAATAACCAGGCTCTTTTCTGTGTTTGTTTTCATAAATTCCCGTATTATGGTCTCATAATTATTTTCCTGGACAAAGCGTCCCACAATCAGATAATAATCCTGTGCCTCAATGCCATTCTTACCATACCATTGGGTTAACTTTTCGTTCTCAGCAGACATGCTGCCCCCTGGGGTATCAGATCCATAGGCGATAAATACTGTCTTAGGGCGGTACTGCTTATAATCCTTTTTAATATACTTCTCAATGTTCCTGCTGTCACAAATTAAGAGGTCCGCATGCTTTACCATAAGCTTTTCAGAGAGCTTCCAATACCTTCTTATAAGAGCATTCCACTTTGCCCGCTTCCACTCATGCCCATCGGGGTTCACATACAGTTCACCGCCCAGCTTTTTTATCTTTCTTTTAAAATGTCCGATAAAAGGCCCTATACGGCAGGCAAGCACATAAAAAACAGGCTTTTTGATTTCCGGCCGTGCCCGGCAGTATTTAATACACCGGCTTAAAGCTGCCATGTCATAATAGACCGCCTTTGCCGGCCCTATGCCGGGGACCTTAACATGAAAGCATTTTGCACCGTTGTATTCATACCGGATGCTGTCCTTTGCAAGACAGGCCACATGATACCTGATACGTCTGCTCTTTTGCCCTTTCGTCAGCTCTTCAACAAAGGTTTCAAAACCGCCGTAGTTTGCAGGAATTCCCTTGGAACCTATGAGGAATACCTGCCGCTTTTTGGTACGGTAGCCGGAATTAACTTTATGCCGCTCAAGCTTTACTGCCTCTTTACTCTGAATAATAAAAGTCTCCATATGTAATATCCTTTATATTTCTTCTACCCTTTCTCCGCCCGTATAAAAAAAGATACGGCAGCCATTTCTAAATGCAGACGCCGTATATATCTATAATCCTTTTATAGTATGCATTCATATCTTCCATTCACTCCTCTGATGACGTCTGAATTCTTCAAAATACAATCTGTTTTAATTGATTATATCTATATTTCCAAATTATGTCAATCATGCTTTTCCTATTTATTCCAATTTTGGGTATATTGACGAAATATGCAGCCAAAAAAAAGATACAGACAACAAATTGACTGTTGTCTGTACCTTTACATTATTGCTAATCCATTTTTCAATGCACTTTATACCCCAATATAAATAGACGAAAGCTGGGATAAATTTATGACATCAAAATTATATCTATCAATGTTCCTCTGTGTATACTTTTTTATCACCGGTCATCTTTTCAGCCAGAGGCAGCATACACCCGCCAATAAGATTCCCGATTGCTATTACATTAATATAAAGAAGCGCTTTCCCTCCCCAGGCATTTGCAAAAGAGAAATAAAACATATCCGCAATACTATGCTCGTATCCCGAAAGGATAAACACCATTACAGGCAATATCAGTGCGAGATACCTGCCAACTCCGTCTTTGATATTCATATAACCAAGCACCGCTATACACATTAGCAGCCCGCACATGACTGCCATTATAAAGGTACTGAATAAATTATCCGCCAGCTTAAGGCTGACAAGCTCCTTTGCATGGTCCAAATATTGAGCTTGCTTGGTGGCCCTCAGCACATATCCGCTTACGGCGGTCCCCACAGCATTTCCAAAGTACACAAGGAGTACAGTTCCTAAGAATTTAACCGGTTTATTTAAAATCAAGCATACCTTGCCGGTATACAAATCCAGTCCGAAGGTATATATGGTAAATAATCCGATGGAGAACAGAAACGCTCCTATTACATGGTTTTCCGCCCTTATGTATATCATTCCGCCCATGCTGATGGCTATTCCGCCCATGACTGCCCGTATAAAAGTTTTCATAAATGCCTCTCTTCTGTTGTATTATCCGGATATGCTTTGACGGTTATCCGGTTTGGCATAACCTGGTAGTTAATCCTTCCCCTAAGCTTTCGGGCAAAGAACAGTAGCATTATATCATATCTTCCTAAGAAGATGGAACCCTGTTATTAATAAATATTTCTTAATAAAGTGCAGAAAACTCCTGGGAGCCTTCTGCACCTCTTATTTTCTGTATGGGGATTATTTTAAGTGCTTATTGTAACTGCCTCTCGATCAGACGCCCATGTATCGCTCTTACCGCCTTAAGGGTATCTTTTTCACTTACCAGCACTGTGATGCGAAGCTCAGATGCATAAATCATCTCAATGGAAATGCCTTCCTCATAGAGGGCTTCAAACATACTTACCGCTATTGCCGGATTTGACATCATCCCGGCACCTACGGCAGACACCTTTGCTATATTGTCTTCTATTTTAATTTCAAGGTAAGAAGAACTATCCTCACCGTACCTTGTCAGCACCTCAGCTGTTTCCTTCAGCTGGTCTCTTGGGACGGTAAAACTGATGTCCGTAGTACTGTCACTGTTTGGGGACATGAGTACGGAGTCTGCACTAATATGCTGCTCCGACAGCTTTTTGAAGATCCTGTAGATTTCCCTGGTAGTCTCCTTGATACCCTTTAACTGAATACGGGCCGTGTTTTTATCCGCAGTGACTCCGCTTACCAGCATCTCTTCCATGGCCGTACCTTCAAGGCTCTGAGCAGCCCGCAGAATACCGTCTTCCAGAGTAAACATGTTTTCCTTTTTTACGGCTCTGTCACAGACCCTCGTGCCTTCCGCATCCTGAAAGCTGGATTTCACGACCAATTCCACCCCAAAGCGTTTTGCCATCTCTACGGACCGGTTATGAAGCACTCCTGCGCCCAAGGATGCCAGCTCCAGCATCTCGTCATAGGTAATTTCCTTTAATTTTACCGCCGAAGGCACTAATCTTGGGTCCGCCGTATATACACCGTCCACATCGGTATATATCTCACAGATATCTGCTCTCAGAACTGCCGCCAGTGCCACAGCCGTTGTATCTGAACCGCCCCGTCCAAGGGTAGTATAATCTCCCTCTTCATTGATTCCCTGAAAACCAGCTACAATTATAACCTTTCTCTGCACCAGTGCTTCTTCCATTCTAGCCGTATCAATTCTTTGAATCCTTGCATTGCCATAGGCTCTGGTAGTATAAATCCCTGCCTGGAAGGCATGAAAAGAAATGGCCGGAACTCCCATTGATTCGAGAGCCATGGCCATTAATGCTACGGATATCTGCTCCCCTGTGGTGAGCAGCATATCGATTTCTCTTTTTGGTGCATCGGGGTTTATTTCTTCTGCCTGTGTTAAAAGGACGTCGGTCTGCTTTCCCATTGCGGAAAGTACTATCACTACGTCATTGCCTTTGTTATATTCTTCGGCACATATTCCGGCTACATGCAGTATCCTCTCCTTGTCGGCTACTGATGTCCCTCCGAACTTTTTAACAATAAGCATAAATGCCTCCTTTATACTCACAAAAGGCTGTTAATGCTCCTGCTGGATTATTCCGGGTCTGCTTCGGAATAATTCTGAAATTCTTCAAGCATTATTATTTTTCAAACAATTTCAAAATCATTTCATACCCGTTTTTCACCAGATTGCCGCTTTTAAGCGCAGCCTCTTCGGTGTATTCCCAGGAGTTCTCAAGCTTTTTGGTACTGTCGTAGAGCATAAAGGGAACAGGGTTTCCCGTATGGGTCCGTAAGTGAATCGGTGTCGGATGGTCAGGCATGATTAACATTCTGTAATCCACCCCCTGCTTATGAAGTTGTTCCTTAACAACCCCTATTACCCTTTTATCAATATACTCTATCGCTTTTATTTTATTCACAGTACTGCCTTGATGACCCATCTCATCGGGAGCTTCTATATGAATATATACAAAATCCTGATTATTTTCTGTCAGCTCTTTCACAGCTGCCATGGCTTTCCCCTCATAATTGGTATGAAGGGTTCCGTCCGCTCCTTCCACTTCCACAACCTTCATCCTTGCTCCCACGGCAATTCCCTTTAATAAATCCACGGCTGATATCATGGAGCCTTTCTTACCGAATTTATCTTCAAAGGCCGCAAGCTTCGGTCTGGTGCCGGCTCCCCAAAACCAGATGGAATTTGCCTTATGTAAGCCTTTCTTTGCTCTTTCAATATTGAGAGGATGATTGTTTAAGACCTCAAAGCTCTTTTCCATCATCTCTCTCAGCTCTTTTTCCTCCGGAAGATAGTCCTTAATTACCCTGCCCAAAATATCATGGGGCGGTGTAAGCTCTACTACTTCTCCCTTATCCCAGATTGTCAAATGGCGGTAGCTGGTACCCAGGTAATACTTATAAATATCCGTTTCCAATGCCTTCTTAACAGCCTCCAGCAATACTGCCGCATCCTCTGTGGTTATTTCACTGGAGCTATGGTCTATGATCGTTCTGTTTTCATAGGAGGTGTCCTCTTCCGACAACGTGACAATGTTGCAGCGCAGGGCAATGTCAGTGGGCTTCATATCCACTCCTATACTTAAAGCTTCCAAGGGTGAACGTCCTGTATAGTTCTCTTTCGGGTCATAGCCAATGACTGACAGGTTCGCCGTATCACTTCCCGGCTTCATACCATCCGGCACAGTCTTTGCAAGACCGATTTCAGACATTTTTGCAAGCTCATCCATATAGGGAGTGTGGGCATAGGCAAGAGGTGTCTTGCCGCCCAGTTCTTCCAAGGGCTCATCTGCCATTCCATCTCCAAGTACAATAACGTATTTCATAAAGCCTTCTTTCCCGGAATTTATCTATCCGTTAACTGCTTAGGTTTAAAACATGACTCTGATACGGCTTAAGGGCTTTCCTATCCTGTCTGCCTTTTCCTCAAAAGCTGCTTCACTCAGAAAGCCGGTAAGAAAAGAATACTCCTCTTCCCTTCCGTCCACCTTTACCTCTTCTATTTCACCAAAGACCTCATTGACGAGAGCCCTTGCCTTATCATCACAGCCGGCTACTCTTACAAAGAAACGGTGCTCTACTGCTTTTACATCTCTCAGCTCCAGCTTCTTACTGCTCCAGAAGGTCATGATATTCGTACCGATATGCTTGGCTGCGTCTACTACATCCGCTACCACCGCACTGGCAGTCGGAAGCTTTCCTGCACCGCTTCCGTAGAACATAACATCTCCGATAACATTTCCTCTTACAAATATTCCGTTAAAAACTCCATTTACACTGAATAAGGGATGGGTGGGCTTAATCAGCATGGGCGCAACCATGGCATAAACATGGTTTCCTACCTTTTTGCTGGTCGCAAGGAGCTTAATGCTTGCTCCCATAGCCTTGGCATATAAAACATCCGTATCCGTTATTCCGGTAATACCCTCTGTATAAATATCCTCAAAATCCACCTGCATGCCAAAGGCCAGAGAGGATAAAATGGCAATTTTCCTGCAGGCATCATAGCCTTCTACATCGGCCTGGGGATTGCGTTCCGCATATCCCATATTCTGAGCTTCCTTCAGGGCAGTATCAAAATCCGCGTTATCGGAGCTCATCTTCGATAGAATATAATTGGTGGTGCCGTTTAATATCCCTGTTATTTCTTCTATTTCATCTGCCGTTAAGGACTGGTTCAACGGACGGATAATAGGTATCCCTCCTCCTACACTTGCTTCAAAGAGAAAGTTCACTTTCTGAGCCTTTGACAGCTCCAGCAATTCTGCTCCATGCTTTGCCACCAGTTCTTTATTGGAGGTACAAACGCTTTTTCCTTTTAAAATAGCTTCCTTTACAAAGGTATAGGCAGGTTCGACCCCTCCCATTACCTCTACGATGATTTTAACTTCAGGGTCATTTAAAATTACGCTGTAATCATGAACAATCAGATTTTCAACAGGCTCACCCTTAAAATCTCTTAAGTCCAATATATATTTTACATTAATATCATGCCCGCAGCGTTTACTGATACTCTCGCCATTCAGGCGTAATACCTCAATCACGCCGGATCCTACTGTGCCGTAACCCAAAACCGCTATATTTACCATGTAAAGCTCCTTTCTGTCATTCCTTCTTCATGCTTTGTCCTGCCAATCTGCTGTAGACCCGCTTTTCATTTTTCAAGTAGTTTATATGTCTGCCGCCGTATACCTCAAGTTTGTGCCGAGGACTTCGCAGGCACTTGCAGGAAAAATGCTACTCCATTTTTCCTGCTACTCTCTTGCCAGGATTTTGGTATAATGTATTCCTTCCAGTGCCTCAATGGCCTCGAAAATAATAGCCGTATCCTCAAATTGGCTTGGTATTTCTATACTTAATGTCAGGGATGCAATCCCATTGACAGGAATACTCTGATGTATGGTCAATATATTTACACCATTTTTGGATACACAATTCAAGACACTTGATAGTATACCCGGTTTATCATCTATCTGCAGCATAAAGGTAATCGTCTTTCCTCTTGTATTCTCATGAAAAGGAAAGATATCATCCTTATATTTATAAAAAGAGCTCCTGCTGATACCTACAATATCAGCTGCTTCCTGAACGGTATATACCTTCTCAGAATCCAGAAGCCTTTTTGCTTCCACTACCTTTAGAAGAACCTCCGGTACTGCTTTTTTCTTGACAATGAAGTATTTTCCTTCATCCATTTGGATGCTCCTCCTATATCCTTTATTCTATGCTTTGTATGTATATGGGATACAACTGTCTTTCCCAGAGAGATATATTAGCATATTTTGTTCTTAATTGCAACAGTTTTTGAATAAATTATCAATCTTAAGACATAATATTCATTTTTTTCAATTTTTACTTCGCTTTTTTAAACAATATGCACTGTATAATGTGTACTCCTGTTTCACTGTACCTGCGTATGCAGTCCGGTCCCGCCGGACACAAACGAAAAAAAAGCTGCCATAGAATGAACTGACCCCCATAAGTTATAACTCTAACTTATGGGGGTCAGTTCATTCTACGGCAGCTCTCTTTATCTATTGAGCTAATATGGTCTCGATGTTCTCCTGCTCCCTGGAAGATAAAATTCCGTCATGATCCAGCAGAATCACCATTCTTCCATTGATATTTGCAACATTCCGAATATAGGTTGTGTTAATACCCTTTACAATAGCGGGAGTCTCACTGATATTCTCAGGGGGGATTTCAATGATTTCTTTTACACCATCCACTTCAAAGGCCATGAGTATTCCATTGGATTTTGTTATAATCAACCTGGAATCCTCTGTGACAGGCTTATCCGGTAAGCCGAATTTTCGTCTCAGCGAAAATACCGGAATTACATCACCTCTTAAATTCATGATGCCATGAATATAGGTAGGTGCATTAGGAACGGGAATCAAATCCGTAAATTTTTCAATAGCATTTACAACCATAATATCCAGTCCGAATTCTTCATTGTCTAAAGTAAATATAACCTGCTTTGTCTGTAGAGTCTGTTTCGTAATCATATGAGGTACCCCCTTTTCATTCGTATACAAATATGTTGTCTGTTATTCTTTTGTCTGGCCAATGCTGGCCCACTTTAAATAAGCATTAATGAAAGGATCCAGATTACCATCCAGAACACTGGCTGCATTACCGATTTCCATATTGGTACGATGATCCTTTACCATAGTGTAGGGCTGCATAACATAGGACCTGATCTGGCTTCCCCAGCCAATTTCTTTTATTTCACCACGGATTCCCGATTCTTTTTCCTGGTTCTCCTGCTGCTTTAACAGATACAGCTTTGCCTTTAACATCTGCATTGCCTTATCCTTGTTCTGGAACTGGGAACGTTCATTCTGGCATTGAACCACAATTCCTGTTGGAATATGAGTGATACGGATGGCCGAGGAGGTTTTATTAACATGCTGTCCTCCTGCTCCGCTGGAGCGGAAGGTATCAATTCTCAAATCCCCTTCGTCTATCTCAATTCCCGTATCTTCTTCAATATCTGGCATTACATCACAGGATACAAAGGAGGTCTGGCGTTTTCCCGCCGCATTAAAGGGGGATATACGAACCAGTCTGTGAACTCCTCTTTCGGATTTCAGATGCCCAAAGGCATTCAGCCCGTTTATCTGAAAGGTGACGGATTTAATACCCGCTTCTTCACCATCCAGATAATCAAGTACCTGAGTTACATAGCCTTTTTTATCCGCCCATTTCTGGTACATACGGAAAAGCATACTTGCCCAGTCACAGCTTTCTGTTCCTCCGGCACCTGCATGAAGGGTTACTATGGCATTATCCTTATCATACTCACCGGAGAGTAGGGTACTAAGCCTCATCTCTTCCAGGTCTTCCATGAATTTATCCAGCTCCGACTGTATTTCCGGTATCAGGGAGGCATCCTCTGCTTCATAAGCCATTTCCAGCAAAGTTTCTATGTCCTCATATCCTCTTTTCAGGCCGTTATATTCCTCTACAACATCTTTAAGATTTTTTAGTTCCTTCACATATCCCGAGGATTTTTCCGCCATGTCCCAAAAATTAGGCTCCTCCATGATATGCTCAATCATATCTATACGCTCCAGCTTATTAGCCAGGTCAAAGTGAATCCCCCACTTCAAGTAATGGCTGTTTATAAGTATTTAACGTATATTTCATCTGGTCTAACTCAACCACTCTATCACCTCTTTCCTGAAAGTCCGTTATCCTAATTCTTTCCGCAGCAGAATTTGTATTTCTTACCGCTTCCGCAAGGGCAGGGATCATTGGGCTGTACCTTTTTACTGGTTCTTCTTACAGGTCCCTGCTGAAGGGATTCATCCTTATTGGTTCCCGTAACCTTTGCCACCTGTTCTCTTTCCACATTCTGCTCGATTCTTACATGCATCAGGGCCTTTACGGTATCCTCTCTGATTGCATTCGTCATTTCATCGAACATTTCAAAGCCCATGAACTTAAATTCTACCAAAGGATCTCTCTGGCCATATGCCTGAAGGCCGATACCCTGGCGCAGCTGGTCCATATCATCAATATGGTCCATCCACTTGCGGTCAATTACTCTTAATAAGATTACACGCTCTACTTCACGAAGCTGTTCCTTCTCCGGGAACTCTGCCTCTTTTTCTTCATACAGCTTTATGGCATCTTCCTTTAACTTCTGCATTAAGGAAGCCTTCTTCATGCGGTCAAGCTCTTCTGCATCAAAGGCAATGGGCTCGAAGGGTATGCTGGGAAGAAGCATGTTGTTAAGCTCTTCCAAATCCCAGTTTTCCGGAAGCTGGTCGTCACTGATACAGGTATTTACACTATCCTCTATGGTATCGGTTATCATCTTGAAAACAGTATCTCTCATGCTTTCGCCGTCAAGTACCCTTCTTCTTTCCTTATAGATGATTTCCCTCTGCTCATTATTTACCTGGTCATATTCCAGGAGATTCTTACGAATACCATAGTTGTTATTCTCTATCTTCGTCTGAGCCTTTTCGATGGCACTGCTTAACATCTTATGCTCAATCTGCTCTCCCTCCGGAAGACCCAGAGAGTTGAACATTGTCATCAGACGCTCAGAACCAAAGAGTCTCATCAAATCGTCTTCCAGGGAAATATAGAAACGGGATTCACCCGGATCTCCCTGACGTCCTGCACGTCCTCTTAACTGGTTATCAATACGTCTGGATTCATGGCGTTCCGTACCGATTATCTTAAGTCCGCCAAGATCTACCACACCGGCTCCCAGCTTGATATCGGTACCACGGCCTGCCATATTGGTGGCTATGGTTACAACTCCTGCCTGTCCGGCATCTGCAATGATTTCCGCTTCCAGCTCATGGAACTTGGCATTCAATACCTTGTGAGGAACATTCTTTTTCTTTAAAAGCTCACTTAATTCCTCGGAAGCTTCGATGGTAATCGTACCAACCAGTACCGGCTGGCCTTTTTTATAGGATTCTGTAATTTCCTCTACTACCGCATCCAGCTTTTCCTTTTTGGTCTTATAAACCGCATCCTGCCTGTCAATACGTGCTACCTGTACATTGGTAGGAACCTCAATAACATCCATACCGTAGATGTTACGGAATTCCTTTTCTTCTGTCAGGGCGGTACCTGTCATACCGGCTTTCTTCCCATATTTATTAAAGAAGTTCTGGAAGGTAATTGTTGCAAGGGTCTTGCTTTCCCTCTTAACCTTAACCTTTTCCTTTGCTTCAATGGCCTGATGAAGACCGTCCGAATATCTTCTTCCGGGCATGATACGGCCTGTAAATTCATCTACAATAAGGACCTCGTCCTCTTTTACCACATAGTCTTTATCCCTTGCCATAAGGTTATGTGCTCTTAAGGCCAGAATAATATTGTGCTGTATTTCAAGATTTTCCGGGTCTGCAAGGTTCTCAAGATGGAAGAAACTCTCTACCTTCTCAACACCCTCCGCAGTAAGGTTGACTAACTTATCCTTTTCATTTACTACGAAGTCCCCTTCTTCTTCCACATCTTCATTCATTAAAGCAGCCATCTTGGTAAGCTCGCCGCTTACTTTACCTTTTGTAAGCTGTCTTGCCAGGATATCACAGGCTTCGTAAAGCTTTGTGGACTTGCCGCTTTGTCCTGATATAATAAGAGGTGTTCTTGCTTCATCGATTAATACGGAATCCACCTCATCGATTATAGCGTAGTTCAGTCCTCTTTGTACAAGCTGTTCTTTATAGATGACCATGTTATCTCTTAAATAATCAAATCCAAGCTCATTGTTCGTGGCATAGGTAATGTCACAGTTATAGGCATCTCTTCTCTCGTCATTGTCCATGCTGTTTAAGATTACGCCAACCTTAAGACCTAAGAATTCATGAATCTGTCCCATCCATTCGGAGTCACGCTTTGCAAGGTAATCATTTACGGTAACAATGTGTACACCTGTCCCCTCAAGGGCATTTAAGTAAGCAGGAAGTGTAGAAACAAGCGTCTTACCTTCACCGGTTTTCATTTCTGAAATTCTTCCCTGATGGAGAATAATACCGCCTAAGAGCTGTACACGGAAATGCCTGAGCCCCAGAGTTCTAACACTGGCTTCCCTTACAACCGCATAAGCTTCCGGTAAAATGTCATCCAGAGTTTCACCGTTTTTCAGCCTGTTCTTGAATTCAACGGTTTTATTTTTTAGTTCTGCATCGGACAACACCTGGATAGAAGGCTCCAATGCCTCAATTTGGTCAACTATGGGCATAATAAGCTTGACTTCCCTTTGACTGTGGGTACCAAAAATTTTCGTTACGAGACTCATACTATTCACTCCTGTATTTATTTCAATGGGTATAATATAAGCTGCTCCTAGCTTTTTTCCGCAAAAAAGCCAAGGTTCAACTTATAATATAAGATAAATTCTGGTCAAATAATTTTTTCATAAAATACATTGTATCATTTCCCCAGTTAGTTAGCAACCATTTTATAAGAAAAGCCCTTTTTTACCTGTCTTTTACTTTAATTCCTTAAATATGAAGGAATGCGATTTCAATACCGTTTTAAAAAGGGGGCTGTACCAACAGCCCCCTGACTAATCCCATTTCTTTATAAACCTTATAAATCTATAAACCTTATAAACAGTAAGCAAATTGCAATTTTTAGAATTCCGGTTCGATTAAACCGTAGGTATTGCCCTTACGCTTATAGACTACATTTACCTCATCGGTTTCCGCATTGCGGTATACAAAGAAATTATGTCCTAAAAGCTCCATCTGAACACAAGCTTCCTCCGGGTCCATAGGCTTGATTGCAAATTTCTTGGTACGTATGATCTTAATATTATCTTCTTCCTCAAAGGAATCATCAATAAATTCCTGATTCAGATTTATGATTGCCTGCTTTTGCTCAATGAGCTTGTTCTTATATTTTCTTAACTGGCGTTCTATCACTTCTTCAACAAGGTCGATAGACACATACATATCGGTGCTTGTCTGTTCTGCTCTTACCATGCTTCCTTTCATAGGAATTGTTACTTCTATTTTCTGCCTTTCTTTCTCGACACTCATTGTTACGTGGATTTCAGTATCAGGAGTGAAATATCTTTCAAGTTTTCCAATCTTTTCATATACAGCTGTCTTGAGACCTTCTGTAACCTCGATGTTTTTGCCGCTTATAATAAAACGCATATGAATCAACTCCTTTTAACTTTTTTATTACTATTGCTTAACAATATTATAACACACCCCAGGATATGTGACAAGCTATTTCCGTATTCTGAGTATGGCAAACGCAGAAAGAGGGTTTATGGAAACGGACGATGACCAAGGGAGTTGTTTTGGAGTTTTGTTACGCGAGAACCCTTATTCCACTAAAACGGCAGAAAACGTAACTGGCAGGTAAATCAGCGCTGAACTCGCTGCAATAAATTTGGCTGTGTTAGTTATCAAGCTCAAACAGCAGCACTGTTTTACCTAGTCACGTTTCCTGCCGCTTAAGTGTCATAAGGAACCTCTTGAGACAAAACTCCAAAACAACTCCCTTGGTCATCTGTTTATCTCAATTGTTAGGTTTCACGCGTTTTTAGTGGTATTCAGAGTCCTCCTAAAGCCGTCTGCCTGTTCTTTGAAAAATGCAACGCATTTTTCAAACTATCGTACTTATTCTAACTTCATCTTAAATTTCCGGGTATTTCCCTATCATTGTACATCATATCTGATAATTATTTGACAGTTACAAATATTTCCATAAAGTTACAAGTAATTTACATGTTTTTCATATTATCATAACTTACAAAACAAATTTTCTACCTTGACAGTTCCCTCCACATTCCACAACAGTGGTTTATACCTGTGGATAAAGTGGATAACTCTGTGTATAACTTTTAATAGTGGTTATAAGTGGGCTTTTTTAATGTGGATAACTTTTGGATAAACCTGTCCAACTTCTTAGTTTCCATATTTTTATATTTTTGCTATCTATTATTTTGTGCATATTGTATAATCTTTCTTTTGTCAATCCCATTTCCCTCGAAATATGATTTTCTTCAAATGGCCTTATTTTTGTTAATTATCAAAAAATTCTAATAAAATAGCTTTTTGAGGGTCTTTTTTTGAAAATTTAATTTTTATAAAAAAGTACCGCAGTTAGTGTAACCTAGCTGCGGTACCAATATACTATTTTGCTATTCTTCTTGCTTTGTAAGGCGTACGGTAATTGTATCTGGATATTTTAATGCCATCTCTTTCATTGCTGGCATTTACCACCTGGCCATTGCCTATGTACATTGCAACATGATTAACGGATCCGCCGGAATTGGTGTAGAAAATCAAATCTCCTGGCTGTACGTTACTAACGCTGACTTCATATCCTGCTCCTGCTGCCTGAGATCTGGAATCTCTGGGGATACTATATCCAAAGTGGGAATATACGGAATATACAAAACCGGAACAATCCGCTCCATTCGTTAAGCTTGTCCCACCCCAAACATAGGGATTACCAACAAAATTCATTGCATAGCTTGCAATTGACTGGCCGCTTCCGCTTCCTGAACCGGAAGAACTGGAATTTCCGGAAGAGCTATGGCTGCTGGAGTTGCTGCTGGAATTACTGCTACTGGAGTTACTGCTGCTGGAATTGCTTCTGCTTGAACTGCTGCTACTGGAGCTTTGATGGGATTGCTCTCTGGATGCGGCCTGCTGTCTTGCTTCTTCACGTTCTTTTGCAAGGGCTTCCAGTCTTTCTGCTTCTGCCTTCTTCGCTTTTTTCTCTGCTGCTATTTTAGCCATTTCTTCCTTGATGGATATGGCATACTTGAACTTTACATCAATTTTTATGTAATCCTTGGATACGAATCCGCTCTCGCCTTCATCAATGACTATCTTGGCCCATTTATTAAATTCTTTTGATATGTAATAGGTTTCACCCTGAGGAACCATGGTCACTATGGTCTTGTCCGTTCCCGGTTTCTCTCTGACAAATAAGGTCTCTGTATCTATAGTAGCATATTTGTCGGCATATTCATCAACCAGCTTTTCCGCTTTTGAACCAATTGCTAAGAAGTCCGCATTGATGTATCCTTTTACTTTACCTGATTTAATCTTAACCCAATCGCCCTTCCTGGCAAGAATATCTGTTGCACAGCCCTTGTAGAGCTTACCTACTATTTTACTGTCGGTATTGGGTGATTTTCGAATATTAACATAATTATCCGCTATGGAGATTCCAAGATTTGCATAGGGTGATTTTACTTTTTTCACTTCATTGCTGCTCGGCTCTTCCTTTTGTTTAGCATAGGAGTCAAGCAGCTTTTCCGCTTCTCCCTTATCTACCTCTGCAGTAGCCACATAGTAATTGTCAAGAGCGGGCATGATGCCTGCCAATCCATTGTCCGAGATACCCTCCGCCGCTTGAACCCTGACTCCCGCACCAAGGGATAATAACAGCGCAGCGGTACATAAAGATGCCTTAACAGCAGTACTTCTTAGCATTGACTTGTAACCTCCTTACGGTTTTATGCGAATGTAACAATTCGTTTAAATGTATATAATCATTAGTATAATTCTTTTTTAAATGTTACAAAATTATTAAATATCATGAGGTTATTATATCAAAGCATACTACTGCTGTCAACGCATAATTTAATAAAATATATGGTTTATTTAACCATTCTCTTAAAATCCGATAAAAAATATGAAATTATCTATTAATAGAAACCATTATAAACTATTAAGGTACTTTTCTACTCCGGTAATCGCATTTGCGCCGTCGGAAGCCGCCGTAATAATTTGTCTTAATTCCTTTGTACGGATATCTCCTGCTGCAAATACTCCCGGAATATTGGTCTGGCAGGATTCATCCGCCTTAATATATCCACCGGAGGCCAGTTCCAGAGCTTCCTTATAAATCTCTGAACTGGGGTTGTATCCGACTGCTATGAAGATACCGTCAACAGCCAGCTCCGTCCCTTCATTGTTCTTAATATTCTTTACCTTAATCTTTTCAACAACTTCACCGCCCTGTATTTCCTCTACCACACTGTCCCAAATCACTTCCACATTCTCCATGGATAGAAGCTTGGTGGTATAGGTCTTAGCGGCCCTGAATTCATCTCTTCTATGGATAACGTAGACTTTTTTACAAAGCCTTGCTAAAAATATGGCATCTTCCACTGCAACGTCACCGCCGCCTACTACTGCTGTAATCTTATTTTTAAAGAAAGCTCCGTCACAGGTGGCGCAATAGGACACTCCCATACCAGCCAGCCTTTCTTCCCCTTCCACCATAAGCTTCCTGGGATTTGCCCCGGTTGCAATAATGGCTGTCTTTCCACGGTATTCCGTTCCGTCCTCCAGGGTTATGACCTTTATTCCATCCTCTGTCCGAAAGCTTTTTACATCTCCTGTAATAAAGGGCAGATTCATCCTGTCACAGTGCTCCCTGAATTTGGTGGCAAGTTCAAAACCGCTGATTCCGGGGATTCCGGGATAATTGTCTACCTCATAAGTATTTATGATCTGTCCGCCGCTAATGGGCGCCTTCTCAATTACAATGGTATCAAGCTCCGCCCTTCCTGCATATAATGCTGCTGTTAATCCCGCCGGGCCGGATCCTATTATCATAACTTCATGTATCTTATCCATATATTAATTCCTCCATTTCTTTTTTTAATACAATATAATCTTTGTACAATGCATGACATTTATTCCATTTCCGTCATACAAATTGTTTACAATCTAATTGTATTTATATTTTAACACATTTTATGAAAAAGAAAAGCCCTAAGTGCATTTTGATTTGCACCTTGGGCATTTATTTACTAAAAGAAATTCCGTATGGTCTGGATTACTCCAAAAATGGCTGTTACAAAGCCTTCGTCCTTTTGTACTCCTCCGTCCATCCTTCCCAGGTATTCATTTGCCACCATAATAACAAGGCAGAGGATGATACCTATTACCAGGCTGGGCGTAATAAAATTTGTCTTTGTCTTCTTCTTAAATATTCCTTTTACATGCTCCCACCTGCCGGAATTGTCCGCCAGAACCCGGAATACGAAATAAGCAAGCATAGTGGATATAGCAGCTACCGGTAAAAGGGCAGAAAAGATATATCCCATACTTATTTGCTGTGTATATTCTGAAAGTGCATTGGCATCCGCTAAACCGTTAGCCCCGCCAGAAAGGGTCAGGCTTAAAACGGAGGTGCTGTTTATAACAAAGTGTATTATCATGGTAGAAAGTATGGAATCCGTTGCTTCTATTATAAATGCAAAGATCACACCCATTACGAAAGCATACGAGAACTGGTTAAAATTCTGATGAATAAGACCAAAGAGCAATCCGCTTAAAAAGATTCCTTTTAAGGGATTCGCCTTACGGTAGCTCTGAAAGAAAACTCCGCGGTAAACACTTTCTTCCATAATACAGGGAACCAGTCCTACCATGAGAAGGCTGACAATAAGGCCATTGCCTCCAATCAGGCTTCCGATTACCTGAGTGGTATCATTTCTTACAAAGAGCAGGGAAAAAGCGTTTATTAATCCCATAAGAGGCATAATTAGAAACGCAAAGATTACTACGAGCACCACATTTCCGAAGCTGATTTTCCGAAAGCCGATGGCATCGGCAAGTCCCTTTTTCTGCCGGAATAAATAGATACCCGAAGGGATAATCAGTATAAGCTGCGAAATGATAAGGATATATAAATAGTTATCGCTTGCATGATACACCAGAGGATTTATAAATATCGCTGCAATGGTAACCAATACGGTAGCAAGAAAGACCCTGTTGACTGATTTTACCTGATTCATATATCTACTCCTGTTTCTCTTCGCCCTTTTTTACTAAAACATGCAGCCATTCATCAAGGCTTGCTTCCCCTAAATCATCCGTGCTTTTCCAAATATCAAGAAGCTCAAGTTCCTCGTATCCGGACAGAAGCTCCTTCATGGCCTTTGTTTTAAAATCCTTAAAATATCTTCCGTTGCGGTACCCTGTAAAATCCCCATGACCAAAGGACATATACAAAATACCCTGAGGCTTTAATGACTTTATGACCTTTTTAAATATTTCGTCAAATTCATCCGGAAGGATATGTAGCAGGGATGCATTGGCCCATATGCCGTCAAAAACTTCATCAAAATCCAGCTCTTCAAACTGCATGCAGAGCACATCCTGTCCTATATGGATAGATGCCAGTTCGCAAAGCTCCTCCGCTCCGTCAACAGCAGTCACGTCAAAGCCCCGCTGGATAAACTCAAGGCTGTCCCTGCCGGAGCCGCAGCCCAGGTCCAATATGGCACTGCCCTCCGTAAGAGCAGCTAAAAACTTCTCCCTGTTTTCTTCCGTATTACTATTAACAGTATTCTCAAAATATAGGTTTGCATTCTTATTATAATAATCTATCGAGTCCAAAAAATCCATCCTTTCAGTATAACCCCAATGTGCTTATATATAAGCTACTGCTTCTACTTCAATCAGCACATCCTTTGGAAGCCTGGCGACCTCCACACAGGAACGGGCCGGGAAATTGTCTGTGAAGAAAGAAGCATATACTTCATTAACTAACGGGAAGTCCTCCATATTCTTGATAAATACAGTGGTTTTCACAACCTTGCCAAGGTCGGAGCCGCTGTCCTTTAAAAGAGCTTCCAGACTTTGCAGCACTCTCTTCGTCTGTACTTTAATATCTCCGTTAACCACGGTACCATTCACCGGATCAATGGGAATTACACCAGAGGTATAGACCATGTCATTTAGGACAACTGCCTGTGAATAAGGCCCAATTGCTGCTGGTGCATTGGATGTGCTGATTATTTTCTTCATTGATATACCCTCCGTTTTATTCATTATTAAGAACCATTATATACTATATAAAAAGTATTTTCACTACTTTTTATAAAAATAGCATATTTTCCATATTTTTATATGGTATAGAAACCTGAAAGAACTTGTATCATAATAGAAAAAGATATGGTACAATAAGGTATATGTGTAAATGTAATTGTTGAGGCACCTTATGGCTCATCTGCAAGGCAGCCGGCTATTTATCATCACATACCATCCTACACTTAATATGGGAAAACTGAAAAGAGGTTATTATGTACAGTTTTAACAGCAGAGTACGATACAGTGAGGTCTGTACCAACAAAGAATTGGATTTTTACTCTATTATAAATTATTTCCAGGATTGCAGTATCTTTCATTCGGAGGATATCGGAGTCGGCCTTGATTACCTGGAGGAGCATCACCGTGTATGGCTTATGAATGCCTGGCAGATCAAGATAAACCGCTTCCCTGTTTTTGGGGAGGATATCACCGTCTCTACCTGGGCCTATGATTTTAAAACCTTTTACGGCTACCGGAATTTTATGATCGAAGATGCCGGAAAGCAGGTCTTAGCCGTGGCTAACTCCGTATGGGTGTATATGGATACCCTGAACAACTGCCCGGCTAAAATTGAGGAAGGCGTGGCAAGGGCCTATAAAACAGAGGAAGCCTATCCCATGGAATATGCCCCCCGGAAGATTCTTCTTCCAAAGGAGTTTTCCGATGCTCCTGCCTTTGCCGTTCAACGCAGGAATCTGGATACCAATAATCACGTAAACAACGGAGAATACATCCGGATGGCAGAGGAATACCTGCCCGATGGCTTTAATGCCGCCCAGATGAGGGCAGAATACCGGAAGTCCGCTTTACTTGGGGATGAAATTATCCCGCGTATCCATCAGGATGAAAATACTTTTATGGTCGTACTTTCCGACACCGACCAGAAACCATATACCATTATAGAATACACCTTATAGGAGGTCTTATGATAAAGCTAGGTGAACAACAGGAACTTGAAATGGTAAAAAGCACGGATTTCGGTATTTACCTGAAGGAGGCAGCCTCCTCCTCGGAAGAACGTATACTTCTTCCCAAGGCACAGGTGCCGCAAAATATAAAACCCGGAGATACTCTGACCGTCTTTGTATATAAGGATTCCGATGACCGGCCTATTGCCACTACCCTGACTCCCCAGATTTCCTTGGGCAAGGTAGCCCTTTTACAGGTCAAAGAGGTTACAACCATCGGAGCTTTCCTTGACTGGGGCCTTGCAAAGGACCTTCTGCTTCCCTTTAAGGAGCAGACAGAGCGTGTCCATACAGGAGAGCACGTCCTTGCTGCCCTCTACATTGATAAGAGCACCAGGCTGTGCGCTACTATGAAAATATATGATTATCTGCAGCTGGATTCCCCTTACAAAAAGGGAGATAAGGTTATAGG
The DNA here is from genome assembly GCF_900142215.1 of Anaerocolumna jejuensis DSM 15929. Classification (GTDB taxonomy): domain Bacteria; phylum Bacillota; class Clostridia; order Lachnospirales; family Lachnospiraceae; genus Anaerocolumna; species Anaerocolumna jejuensis. Next base: position 48,206 of record NZ_FRAC01000040.1, read on the forward strand.
CACCGTATATGAGGTCATCAAAAACTTTGGAGCCTTCGTGGCAGTGGACAATTGCTATAGCGCACTTATTCCCGAAAAGGAATTAAAAAGGATTTTAAAGGCAGGTGACAGCGTCGAAGCCAGAGTAACCTCTGTAAAGGAAGACGGCAAGCTGGACTTAAGCCTTCAGGAAAAGATTCCAATCCAGATTGATACGGATGCCGATATGGTATTCCGGTTGTTAGAAGAAGCCGGCGGCTTCCTTCCCTATCACGACAAAACAGAGCCTTCCCTTATTGCCGAGAAATTCAGTTTAAGTAAAAATGCTTATAAAAGAGCTATCGGAAGACTTATGAAGGAAGAAAAAATCCGCATTACAGCTGAAGGAATTGAAGAAATCAAATAATTTGAGCCTTGATTCAGATGTCAGAATAGCATGTTGCAATAAAAAGGTACTGCCATAAATATACGGATATATCATTAGAAGCACAGAAATCCGGTATTTATGGCAGTTTTATAATATCTTTCTTTAGGGCGTTCCTTTTCCCTTATTCGTATTACGGTTCTGTAAAAACCGCATCTTGGTGGACTCTTCCTTGAACTCCCTCTTTTTTTCCTCAGGAATCTGTTCATATAAGCTACCGAAATGGCTGGACAATTTATCCTTGCAGTTCTTGCAAAAACGTCCTGTTCTGATAGCTGCTCCGCACATTTCGCATTCCAGTGAAACCATGGAATCCTCCGTAAAGGAAAGTCTTTCCTCTCTGATCCATTTATGTATCTGCATGGTCGTAACATCATTTGTCTCTGCAACCTCTTGTACTCCCGCCTTGGGATGGTTATAGATATATTCCTTCACCTGGTCAAATTTATCATCCAGGGCTTTCATGCAGGCAGGGCATAAAGACGGCCCCCCTATATAATTAAATAATCTACCGCAGCTCTTACAGTTTCTAACATCCATGTTAACCTCTTTCCTGCATCAACCAGCTTGCCTGCAAGCTGATTATTGCGAAAATTAATAGTTTAAAAAATTTTTTCACACTAGCACGATGCACATCACAAGCTTGCTTGTGATACTGCTTAAATGGGGTGTGAAATGTCTTTTTATTTCACACCAGCTCCCATGCATATCACAAGCTTGCTTGTGATACTGCTTAAATATGGGGTGCGAAATATCTTTTTATTTCGCACCAGCTCCCACGCATATCACAAGCTTGCTTGTTGATACTGCATAGACAACAGGTATAAAAACATAAAGCATTTTTCAAACTACTCCTCTTTAGTAACCTTTGCCTATACATATACTGGCAAAATAAACTTCTTCTATACCATTTAATTTGAGCGTCCTGGCACATGCTTCTATGGTGCTTCCCGTGGTATAGATATCATCCACTAACAGCACCCTTTGAAGTGATTTATTAAATTTAAGCCGCTCTTTATGAGAAAAGGCAAATGCCTCTGAGATATTACGGAAACGTTCCTTATCGCTTAACTGCTTTTGGGGAAGGGTATCCTTTTCCCTGACAAGCAGTTCTGATAACACCGGTATATTAAGTTTATCTCCCAGCTTGCAGGCCAGAATTTCAGCCTGGTTATAACCTCTTGTTAGTCTCTTGTTCTTATGAATAGGCACTGGCACTAATGCGTCCGGTGAAATATCTTCTATCTCTTTTTGATACTTCTTTATCAGCTCTTCCACAAAAAAGTCGGCATATTCCTGTCTGCCCTTGTTTTTAAAGGCTGCCATGGTTCTTTTCATATCTTCGTTATAAAGCCATAAGGCAAAGCCTCTTTCAAAGTAATGCTTCCGCCTTTCGCAGTCATAGCAGTATTCCCTTGTTTCCTGCTCTATAGGCTTACCGCACCTCTTGCATTTAGGCTCCTCCACAGGTATGAGCTTTTTTCTGCATTCCGTACAGGAGAGTTCGCCTCTTTTGTCTACGATCTCAGAGCATATGGGACATCTTCTCGGATATAGGATATCAAGTAGTGCTTCAAACATGCGCTGCCCCTTAAAATAATTTCTCCGGGTATATTCCCTTCTTTACCAGTTCTCTTATGGAATCCATTACCACGGGCTTGTCTTCCTTATACGTTACACCAAACCATTTATCATTGGTGCTGAGTACTTTGACAGAAGCCTCTCCCTTCTTTATCAGCCTTCCCACTTCTTCCGGTAAAAGGTACTCTGTCTTTAATTCTTTTCCCTCCGTCTTTAAGAAGCTGACAAAGCCTGTTTCCAGCTTCGGAAGCAGTCCGGGCATAAAGCCCCACATATTCATGGATACGGGACTGCTTAAATCAATAAGAGTCTCTTCTCCTTCTTTTTCACCGGATACTGCGCTCTCACCCTTCTTCTGGATGGATTTGGTTTCTTTGATATCTACAAGATATCCTTCTTGATCAACCTGGCATACTCCTCTTGTTACTGTTCCGTTTTCACTTAAGGTATTGCCAAGAACGAAGCCTGCCATGCAGTAGTCAGTGCTTTTCTCATCGGCTTTGGTCAGATAGTCATGAACCTTGACAAATGCTTCGCTTCCATAATAATCATCTGCATTGATAACAGCAAAGGGCTCCTTTATAATATTCTTGCAGCAAAGGACAGCTTGTCCTGTTCCCCAGGGCTTTGTCCTTCCTTCCGGTACAGTGAAGCCTTCCGGCAGATCTGTCATTTCCTGAAAGGCGTACTCCACTTCAATTATCCTGGATATGCGGTCTCCGATTACTTCCTTGAAATCCTTCTCCAAATCTTTTCTGATAATAAATATGATTTTATTAAAGCCTGCCTTAATTGCATCATAGATGGAATAATCCATAATTATCTCGCCGCTTACACCCACCGGCTCAAGCTGCTTGATTCCACCATATCTGCTGCCAAGGCCGGCTGCCATAATGACTAAGGTTGTTTTTTCCATAATTTCCTCCAAATTAATATTATTTAAATATTATACCTTAAAGTACGAAAACTTGCACTAATTCTTTTGTATTATTTACAGATTATTACATGCCTACTCATATATGGAACAGGTTATTTAAATTCTTCTCTAATTACGGAATTTGCTCCGTAATTGAATCATAATTCCTTTATTCTCTCAGTAAGGCCCGAATACCTTCGCTGTTCACTCTCATTGTCAATCATCAGCTGAACGGTCTCCGTGCTGCCCACAATAGTCACGCAGCTCTTTGCCCTTGTTACGGCCGTATACAGGATATTTCTGTTCAGCAGCATCCTGGGACCTGTTAAAAGAGGAAGAACAACTGCCGGATACTCACTGCCCTGGGATTTATGAATGGTTATGGCATAGGCAAGCTCCAGCTCCTCTAACAGGTTAAAGGGATACTCAACCATTCTTCCCTCATCAAATTCTACCGTCAGCTGTTCCGCAAAGTGGTTAATTTCCTTTATAATCCCCGTGTCTCCATTATAAACTCCCATACCGCTCTCGGTGGTAATACCATAGCGGCTTTTGCTTTCCCATGCCAGCTGGTAATTATTTTTGACCTGCATGACTTTATCGCCTTCACGAAATATAATGTTATGGTATTCCTTTTCCTGCTTATCCTTGGAAGGCGGATTCAGATACTGCTGCAGTATCCCATTCAGCTTCTCTACTCCCAGCTCCCCTTTTCTCATAGGCGTAAGTACCTGTATATCAAAGGGAGAAGCATTTACATAGCCGGGCATTTTATCCCGTACAAGTGCTATTGTCACTCCGATGACATCCCTGACCTCAGCCCTCTTTAACAAGAAAAAGTCCCTGGATTTATTGTTCAGCTCGATCTGCTCCCCGGCATTTATTTTATGGGCATTTACAATAATATCACTTTCCTTTGCCTGGCGGAAAATCTTTGTAAGCTTTACTACATTAAAAGCATGGGAATTAATAATATCCTTTAATACATTGCCGGGACCCACGGAAGGAAGCTGGTTGACATCTCCTACCAATATAAGCCTGGTACCTACCGTTACGGCCCGAAGCAGTGCATGCATCAAGGTAATGTCCACCATGGACATCTCATCAATAATGATTACATCTGTTTCCAGGGGATTGCCTTCATTTCTTTCAAATACCAGCTTATTTTCCATATCCCCTGACATTTTAGAGATTTCTAAAAGCCTGTGAATGGTCTTCGCTTCATAGCCTGTGGTTTCCGTCATTCTCTTAGCTGCCCTTCCGGTAGGTGCTGCCAAAAGCAAATCCATTCCTTCTGCTTCAAAAAAACGGATAATAGCATTGATGGTGGTAGTCTTACCGGTTCCGGGACCTCCTGTTACCACTAAGATACCATTCTTGGCTGCTTCAATGACTGCTGTCCTTTGCAGCTCATCCAGCTCTATCTGAAACTGCTTTTCAACTGCTTTCAAACGGTGTTCAATTTCCGTAAGGGATAAATCGTATTTTATGTTCAAATCACTAAGCATCTTTGCGGTATTAAGCTCAAGATAATATAGCCCTGCACTGTAAATATGCCTTTCTTCCACATCGGTCTTAATAATAATCTTTCTTTCCACGGAAAGGTTATTAATCTGCTCCGAAATACCGGCTGCTGCAATCCCTAATAATTCGCATACCTTACGGTATAATAATTCCTCCGGCAGGTATACATGTCCGTTGGTGCTGCCTTGAAGCAGTACGTATAAAATGGCAGCCTTGATACGGTAATCCGACTCCGTGCCGATCCCCACCCTGGCAGCTATTTCATCTGCCAGCCTGAATCCTACCCCGGTAATATCCTCTGCCAGTCTGTAGGGATTTTCCTTTATGACCTGGTACATCCTCATACCATATTCCTTGTATATTTTAACAGCGAGGGCTGTTGTAATACCGTATTGCTGTAAAAAAATCATAGCTCCCCGCATGTCCCTTTTCTCATTGAATTGTTTGGCTATCTCTCTTGCCATATGGTCACTGATGCCTTTTACTTCTGCCAAACGTTCCGGTTCCTCTTCAACAATACGAAAGGTATCTCCCTTGAACCTTCTCACAATCCTGGCAGCCAGGGCACTTCCCACTCCTTTAATTGCCCCTGAGCCCAGATACTTTTCCATGGAATCAAGATCCTCCGGCTCTTTAAATTCATAGCTCTCAACAAGGAACTGCTCTCCATAGAGCTGATGTGCCGTGTATTTGCCGCTGCACTTTATAAATTCACCTTCATTAATAAAGGTAAATGTACCAACGCAGGTAATTTCTTTTTCTTCCTTCACAAGGGTCAAAACAGTGTACCCATTCTCCGCATTGCGGAATACAATCCGTTCCACATACCCTTCAATTTCATCTTCCAACTTATTCCTCACCTGCCTTAGCCAATAAATTTACCTGAATTATTCAGATTCCGGTACTATCTGATATTATAACACAATAGTTATAAATTACGCCCAGAAAATAACCATACTGTTATTTCCTTTCAGAAATTCAGTATAGTAATTTTCTAGGCGCAAGAATATTTTCGGTATAAGTTGAATCTTAGCTTCAAAACTGAATTCAACTAATATATGTAACTTAATTAACTATTGTGTTTCATGGAATCATACAGCATCTGAGCAATGCCCATACTGCCGGTGTCAACTACATCTTCTGCATACTTTTGATAAAGCGTATCCCCAAAATAAGAAACATAGGGACTCTCATCCTCTTCTGAGCCAACGGATTTTTTCATTTCCTTAAACATCTGCTCAACCATATAGGATTCAAAGCTCTTGCAGACATCCATTAATTCGTCGTCTGAGGCATTTTTAAGGTTTTTATTCAAGGTGTCTTCAATTTTAGAAGTACTCTTTGAGGATTCTGCCTGAGCTAAAGCCGCATCTACCGAATAATTACTGCCAATGCCAATACTCATATTCTGCCTCCCTGTAATCTTTCGTTAATATCAAATCTTCTATTTCACACTAATTGCCATGCCTTCCCAACGCGCCCCAAGATTGGGCCGAGGATTTCGCAGGCTCAATCTTGTGTGTGAATTATGCTTCTCAATAATTCACACCAACCGCCTTGTCTTCCCAACGCGCC
>NZ_FRAC01000041.1 GCF_900142215.1 Anaerocolumna jejuensis DSM 15929
ATTTTAATATTTAATATTATTTTACTGCCTGATGCCATTTTAATATTTAATATTATTTTACTGCCTGATGCCATTTTAATATTTAATATTATTTTGCTGCCTGACGTCATTTTAATTTCTGGCATTATTCTACTGCCTGACATCCTTTTTATTTCTTATATGATATTTACTATCTGATAGCTGCCTTCTTCCCCGTAATCTGGGATTCATAGGCTGCTTCCATTAGCTTAGTAAGGGTTATGGCATCTTCAATACCAAAGGTCACCTTATCCTCTAACTGATTGTTTGCCCACATAACCAGGGGTGAAGGAAGAGCTTTGGGAAGCTCTGTTACCGTAATCCATTCTCCACTAGTTCCTTTTGTTGCATAGCGGATATTTTCCCCTATCATAAGGGTTCCTTCCGTTCCGCTTACCTCCAGTATCGGAGGTGTGTAAAGGGATACAAATCCTGTCTCGGCCACGCCAATGGTTCCTTCGCCAAATTCTATCACAGAGACAGCATTGTCCTCTACTCCATGACCTGTAACATCCGTAAACAGGGACTGAACGCTTACAGGTGTTCCAAGAAGCCATGCAAGCAGATACATGGGGTGGGCTCCTAAGTCAATCATGGCTCCTCCGCCGCACTGCTCCCTGCTATAGAAATGCTCCGGCAGCCAGTTGCCGATACTTCCGTCATGTACATTCCTCATTCTGGCATAGGTGATATGTCCAAGGCTTCCCTTTTCAATGAGCTCCTTTGCAAAGAGAAAGCGGCTTTCACATTTCTTTACCAGGGACAGGGTAATGTCACTGCCCTGCTTTAAAAGGGAATCCTTTATCTCCAGGCAGTCCGGCACCGTAAGGGCCAGAACCTTTTCGCTGAATACCTGCTTACCTGCTTTAACAGCTTTCAGGATCAGTTCCTTATGAAGGGAGGTAGGGGCGGTTATTACCACTCCCTGTATGTCTGCGTTAGCCAATAACTCGTCATAATCCTTATAAAAGGGGACTAAAAACTCCTTTGCATAGCCCCTTCCCCTTTCTTCTTCCTCATCCCAGACAGCAACAACCTTACTGCCTGTCTTTTCTATTATCTCTTTTGTATAACCCTCTGCATGAACATGCCAGTAGCTGATAATCGCTATATTCATTGATATACCCATTACACCATAAACAGAATACCTGTAAAAGAATCGTAATATGGCAGCCTTTCCTGAGATTTTTATTTTAATTACTCAAAGTATACCGGCTGGCCTGTTTTTGCTGAAGTATAAATAGCTTCCAGTATCTCTGATACCACGCAGGCCTGCTCCGGCTTTACAACAACTTCCGTATCGTTCTTAACGGCATCAATCCAGCGTCTTGCTTCCACTTCGGCAGGATTATCGGATATTCCCTCATAGAAGGCAACACCGCCGCTTGACAGATCAGGCTTAATCTCAACCAGTCTGTTGAACTCTGCCTTGTTGATGGTAACTCCGCCCTTAATCTGTGCTCCCGCATCCGTTCCGCAAAGAACCGTGCTTCCTTCCTGAATTGGCTCTATGGTATTTAAGGCCCAGCTTGATTCCAGGATAATGGTTGCTCCGTTTTTCATTACGATAAAGCCGAAGGCAGAGTCCTCCATGGTATTTTCTCCTTCTTTCCAGCCGCCCCAGGGGTTGCCGCATTCCGGATTGCTTACCTTCTTATATTTTGTACCTACAACCATCCTAGGCTCATAGTTGTTCATAAGGTATAAGGTAACATCCAGAGAGTGGGTGCCGATATCGATTAAGGGACCGCCGCCCTGCTCATATTCATTTAAGAATACACCCCAGTTAGGAGTTCCTCTTCTTCTTACGGCATAGGCCTTGGCAAGGTAAATCTCACCCAGGTCACCTCTTTCAATAACACTCTTCAGATAGATTGCTTCCGGTTTATGCCTGTGCTGGTATCCGATAGTCAATTTCTTGCCGGTCTCTTTTGCTGCCGCTACCATCTTTCTTGCATCCTCTGCTGTCTTTGCCATAGGCTTCTCACACATTACATGCTTGCCGGCATAGAGGGAATCAATGGATATAGGGGCATGGGAACGGTTGGGAGTGCATACATGAACTACTTCAATCTCCCCATCCTTTAACAGCTCCTTATAATCGGTGTAAACCTTGGCATCAGGAGTGCCGTACTGTTCCTTTGCCTTGATTGCCTTTTCTTCTACCAGATCGCAGAAAGCAACCAATTCTACATCAGATAATTTACTCAAGGAAGGCATGTGCTTCCCATTTGCAATACCGCCGCAGCCGATGATTCCGACTTTTACTTTTCTCTCCATCATATCTTCTCCTTTTTGTTTGAATAATTTTATTGAATTTTCTTAAATATAGCATAATTCCTTTGCCCATGATATAATAAATGCATAAAAAAATATCAAAAATTTGTCCTCAGAGGAGTATAGACTTGGAACAGTCATATTATATCGAAAAGCGAAATCCCAATGCGGAACTGCCCTTGCAGTTTAGTGTACATCCCCAGGAAAAAAGGGGGGCAGGGGTTATGGTTCATGCCCATATCCATGATTATATTGAAATCCTTTATGCACAGTCAGGGCATTTCCGCATTCTGCTAAACAGCAGGGATTATACCTTTGATGCGGGGGATATGGTACTCATCAATTCCAATGAAATACACAATGTCTTCTCCCTGGGAGAAGGGTTAAACAGCTATATATGTATCAAATTTGAACCGGAAATACTCTTCACCTCCCAGTCTCTGCTGGAAATGAAGTATTTAATGCCCTTTATCCTAAAGGAATCCACCCATCAGAAGATATTTACAGAGGAAGAAATCAGGGCTACCATTCTTCCCTCCATCCTCCATAATATTTACACCGAATACAAAGAGGCCAGCTATGGCTTTGAGCTTGCTATCCGGACAAATATCCTGACACTTTTTTTATATATTCTAAGGAACTGGCACAAGCAAAATATTGACTTAAATATCGATGTTCCGGTAAATAAGGAAATGGAAAAGCAGCTCAAGAAGGTCTTTGATTATGTCGAGGAAAATTATCAGGAGGATATTACCGCAAGAGAAATGGCAAAGTACTGCAATATGAGCTACAGTTATTTTTCCAGAAGCTTCAAGAGAATTATGAAGAAAAGCTTTAAGGAGTATTTAAGCTATATCAGAATTTCAAAAGCGGAAAGGCTGCTGATAAGCGCTGACAGTAATATTACGGAAATAGCCCAGGAATGCGGCTTTTCTACCTCCAGCTATTTTATCAGCCAGTTTAAGGAGCTGAAGGGAGTAAGTCCCAAGCAGTACCGGATGAATTACAGGAAGCATTGAATTGTTGCCTTTCCATCTATGCTCCGGATTTTGCGGCCTGCTATTGCTGTATATCCCCCAAAATAATAAGGATGCAGAACTAAACCCGTTCTGCATCCTTTTAATATTGTTCAACTAAATTTTTTCTTATTTAATCTGCTTACATAACAATCCTATTTAAAGAAAAGTTCCCTTCTAACAGATGTAAACAGTGCTTCTTTTTATCATTAGTGCTTGCATAAAATAATGCAGCCGTTTCCTTTAATGCAATATTTGGGATTTTTTATTAATCTTACATAAATGTAAGATACGCCTTCAAAATGTAAGCTTATCCTAAGGCTGCCCTCAGAAAAAAATTGTAAAATAAACCTGTATAGTAATCAGTATTGGTCGTAACCAGATAAAAAAGCCAGCTTAACCAACCCAATCTGATTATTAGGATTCTGTTGAATAACTAAAAAAAGAAAAAAAGGAGTTTAAAAATGGAAAAAAAGCTTTCCTTAACGTTAGTATTGATTCTCGTTCTAAGCTTGTGTTTTTCGCCCCATACAGCTGCAAGCGCTTCCCAAACTGCATTAATACCCCTGCCCGAAACAGGAGAAGTGATTTCGGGTTTTAAAACGGTAGAAGCAGGGGATATGGCGCTGATTAATTCCAAATCTGTTTTGTTCGAACATGAAAAAACAGGTGCAAAACTTTTGTACATACAGAATAAAGACATGGACAGGTCCTTTGATATCTCTTTTAAAACCCCCGCACTAGATAATGCCGGTGCAATTCATGTACTTGAACATATGTCGATTTCATGCTCTAATAAGTATCCGTTGAAGGATCTCATATTTGCAATATTGAATCAGACCTACTCAACCTACGCAAATGCATATACCAGGCAGAATTTTACAACCTATCCGGTTTCATCACTGAGTGAAGAACAGCTGCTTAAACTGACGGATGTCTATTTAGACAGCGTATATCACCCTTCCGTAAGTAACAGTAAAAATTTATTTTCAAGAGAAGCCTGGAGATATGAGATGCAGGATGCAAATGCCCCCCTCACTTTAACCGGAACCGTTTATAATGAAATGAAGGGTGATCTGGGAAATATATCTTCAGCAGCCAGCCAGAATGTTTTACAGGCTTTGTTCCCGGGCAGCATACAATCCAATATTGCGGCAGGTGTTCCCGACAATATAAAGGAGCTGACTTATGAACAGGTCCTGAATTTCCGTAATACCTACTATCATCCCTCCAATTCACTTATGGTACTTTACGGTAATGTGGATTATCGGAGATTCCTGAAACATATAAACGATGAATTTCTTTCAAAATATGATAAAAAAGAGATTGCTGTTGAAACCGGTAAAATAACCCCTTTAAAAGAAAAGGCGGAAAGGACTGTTAAATTTCCCGTTGCCGCTTCCTCCAATACAAAAAATTCTTCCCAAATTGATTATGCTTTTGCATTCACGGATATTTCAGAGGAGGACACCGTTGGACTGGGCATCCTTGCTGACATTTTAAATCAGGAAACCTCTCCGGTAATGGAGGCATTAAAAAAATCAGATATAGGAGGCAGCTATTCCGTCAGCTTTGATGCAGCCTTCACTCAGCCAATATTGACCTTTTCTGCAGCTAACGCTGATGAAAGTAAAAAAGCCGAGTTCAAAATGCTGATTGATAATTCCATGAGTAATATCATATCAACCGGCTTTGATAAAACAGCAGTAGATGCCGTCATATCAAATACACTCTTAACCAACTCCAATTTAGCGGAAAACAGAAATACAGGAGTTAACCTGTCTATGAAAATCGCCTCCATGTGGGCAAATCATGGTAGTTTAGATTATTATAATCATTTAATTAAAAATATTAAAACAATTAAGGATAAGGCAGAGGATAATTACTTTGAAAAATTACTGAAAAAGTATATTGAAAACAATAACCATGCAGCCTTAGCTATCACTGTTCCGGAAGCAGGACTTGCCGAAAAGCTGGCAAATGCGGAAAAGAAACACCTGTCAGATTTAAAGGCAGCAATGAATAAACAGGAGCTGGACAAGATCACTGCTGATACCAAAGCATATAATGAGTGGAACAATCAGCTGCCGGATCCCAAAATCGTTGAGAGCTTACAGGCGGTTAAGATCGCTGACTTACCGGAAGAAGTGAAAACTTATAAAACGAATGACAGTTTCACCTCAGACGGAGTAAGGCTCTTATCAGCAGAAGCAAATGTGGGGGAAACGGAAACCTCTTCCCTGCTTTTCGATACCTCTGCCGTTCCAATGAAGAAGCTGCACTACTTACAGCTCTATGCAGACCTGTTCGGCAAACTCAGTACAAAAAACTACACACAAAAACAATTGAATACACAAAAGCTTAGATATTTAAACAATGCTGAATTTCATATAGCCAATGTCACACAGAACAACGCCAGGCAGTATACACCCTATTTCTCAATCTCATGGATGGGCATCGCCAGCGAGTATGATAAACAGCTTTCGTTAGTTAAGGAAATTTTACTGAATACAAACTTTGATAATAGTAAAGCTCTATTAAACCTGGTAAGAGCTCAGGTATCCAATTTAAAATCACAATATACCAATGACCCCTTGTCTATCCTGCTTCTGAGAAATTTAGCTCAAATTGATGAGAGCAGCACTTATCAAAACTATATCAGCGGCCTTGATTATTACAACTTCCTGCTAAAACTTGAAAAGGACCTGGTTTCTAATCCAAAGGCGGCAGCTGCGGAATTAAAAAATATAAACGCATTGATTCTTAACAAGACCAACCTGGTAACCACTTATGTAGGAAATAAGAATGCCATAAAAAATTATGAAGATTCCATAAAAATAATAACAGATGCTTTACCTAAGAAAAAAATTACCAGCCAGGATTACGGAAAGCTGCCAAAGCCCGCACTCAGGGAGGGAATTGCAGTGGATTCAACGGTTCAATATAATGCCATATCCGCCAGCTATAAAAAAATGGGGTTTGCCTTTACCGGAAAACTATTACCGATACAGACTTTAATCGATCAGAATTATATTACGCCTAAATTAAGATTTGGGTATGGTGCATATGTAAGCATCGTAAGTTTTAATTCAAACGGACTTCTGACAGCCTCATACCGTGATCCGAACATCAGGGAAACCTTTGAAGTATATAAGGGATTACCGGCGTATATTAAAAATATGGATTTGACCCAGGAAACCCTGGACCGGTTTATTTTAAATGCCTTTAGTGATTACTCTGCTCCCAGGGGAGAACTTGCCGGCGCGGAAAGTGCTTTGCTAAATTACTTGTCCGGTAAAAAAGCGGAAGATAAATTAAAAATCCTTCATGAAATTAAATCAACAACCGTACAGGATGTAAAGGACACCTTTGCAATGTTCCAAAGCTTTATTAAGAACGGTTCCTATTCCACTGTCGGAAGTAAACAGAAATTGCTGGAAAATAAAGACCTCTTTGATGAAATTCTCTCAATAAAATAAGAAACGAACAAGGGCTCCCTCATTATAAAGGGGCTGTTGCAAATAGAACATTTCTACCAGATACCTTGCATAAATTAGTTTATGTGTACTGTATCCGGCAGTAGTTGTTCTTATTACTACAGCCCCTTTTTAATGAATCTTCTTGAAGATTACTTTTATGTATTATTCCATACCCTTAGTCTGATAGTAACATAAACACTGTGATAGAGAGTGCTGAGCTCCCTTACAACAGCAGCCTGAATACCTGCTCCGCTGTCTCTCTTAAGTTTTCTTTGGCATTTAAGGGGTTCATTGCTTCCTCCAGAGTGGTAATTCCTCTTACAATAGGAAAGAATGCATCAATCCTTCTCCTGTTGCACTCTGCGGCTTCTTTGGTAACACTTCCGGCAAAGGCTATGACCTTTTTATTGTATTTCTTTGCCAGCCCGGCAACCCCGACCGGAGCTTTTCCCATACCGGACTGTCCGTCAAGGCGCCCTTCTCCAGTTATAACATAGTCCGCATCTTTTATATCCTCTTCCAGCTTAACTGCTTTCATGACCATCTCTATCCCCGGTATCATCTGCCCCTTTAAATACGACAAAAAGCAGAAGCCAAGTCCTCCTGCAGCTCCTGCACCCGGATGTTCCGAATAATCCGTGCCTGTAAATGCTTTTGTAAGGGCCGCATAATTTCTCATTCCGGCCTCCAGTTCTTTCAGTGCAGCTTCTGCTGCTCCCTTCTGAGGTCCGTAGACATAAGTGGCTCCAAGGGGTCCGCATAAAGGATTATTCACATCGCAGGCAATCTTAAAACGGCATTCTGCAAGCCTGGCCGGTACCTTTTTGGCAGATATTTTCACAATATCCTTCAGGCTTCCTCCTCCTTGTCCTGCTATTCCTTCGTCCTCTTTCAGGAATTCGTATCCCAGAGCAGTAAGAAGTCCCATACCGCCGTCATTGGTGGCACTGCCTCCGATACCTATAAGAAACTCCACACAGCCTTTGTCCATGGCATCCAGGATCATTTCTCCTACGCCAAAAGTAGTGGCTGTCATGGGATTCTTATTTCTACAGAGGGTAATGCCCGCAGCCTGGGCCATCTCCATGACGGCCGTCTTATTATCCGCCAGAATTCCGTACATAGCTTCCACCGGTTCCCCCGATGGCCCGCTGACCTTTTTATAAATCCTTCTGCCTCCCATTCCGCTCAGCAGGGCTTCTACCGTACCTTCTCCACCGTCTCCCAGAGGCTTTACGATAATCCTGGGATTTTTACTTACCCTTTGTATTCCTTCCTTTACGGCATTACCCGCTTCCATGGAAGTTAAGCTTCCCTTAAAAGAATCCATTGCCACTACTATCTTCATATACCCATCTCCTATTATTTCTGCCCTATATCAGGCAGTTGATAACCCCTTTCACAGAGCTCTGGGAAAGAATATTATCCGCAGCTTTCCTTGCAGCTTTGCAATCTGTCTCCCGTAAGCGGCTCTTGATACGGGATATTTCACCTGCGGACATACTGAATTCATCCAGGCCCATTCCAAGCAATAACACCGATGCCTTTTCATCACTTGCAAACTCTCCGCACATACCTGCCTTAATCCCCTGCTTATGGGCTGCCTGTATCGTTAGGGCAATGGCCCTCAATACGGAGGGATGGTAAGAATTATAAACTTCTGCTACCTTTTCATTCCCTCTGTCCGCCGCAAGAAAATACTGAGTCAGGTCATTGGTACCAATACTGAAAAAATCTGCTTCCCCCGCCAGTTCCTCTGCTATCATAACGGCTGCCGGCGTTTCAATCATAATTCCTGCCTGTATATCCTTTTTATAGGGAAGCCCTTCCCCTTCCAGTTCCATTTTACACTCTTCAAGGATTTTATTGGCTTCTCTTATCTCTTCCACAGAAGTTATCATAGGATACATAATGCGGACATTCCCGTAAGCTCCCGCTCTTAAAATGGCTCTTAGCTGGGGCTTAAAAATATCCGGCTCCTTTAAGCAGATTCTGATTGCACGGCAGCCTAAGAAAGGATTTTCTTCCCTTGGAAGCTGCCAGTAGCTAAGCTCCTTGTCACCGCCTATGTCCAGGGTCCTGATGGTAAGCTCCTTCCCCTTTAACAGGCAGGCTGCTTCTTTATAGGCCAGAAACTGTTCCTCCTCCGTAGGAAAATGATCCGAGCCCATATACAAAAACTCCGACCGAAACAATCCGATCCCATCTATTTCATATTCCGCCGCACTCCGGACTTCCTCCAGATTTCCTGCATTGGCACACAGCTCAAAGCCCACGCCGTCCTTTGTTAGAGAAGGCAGTCCTGCGGACTCTTTCAGCCTTTTTTCTTCTTCCAGCCATTTTCTTTCCTTTAATTCATATTCTTTGATGAAAGCCTCCGGGGGGTCTGCATAGATATCTCCGGCTCCGGCATCCATTATGAGAAAGTCTTTGTTCCCAACCTCACTCAGGATACCTTCCGCTCCCGTAAGACAGGGGATTCCAAGATTTTTTGCCATTATTGAGACATGGCTGGTAGCTCCTCCAAGTTCCATTATAAAGCCTGCTGCCAGCTTAAGATTCATTTTTGCCGTATCGGAGGGAGTCAGCTCCCTGGCCAGTATAATGGATTTTTCCTCCATGCCCTCAAAGGGATTTTCCCTTTCTCCCGATAAAATAGTAAGAAGCCTCTCCCGGACATCCTTCATGTCAGCTGCCCTCTCCCTCATATATTCATCATCCATGCTCTCGAAGATGGCGATAAATTCTCCCGTAGTTTCAAGGAGTGCAGCCTCGGCGCACATCAGCTTTTCCTTTATCTTCGCTTCCACTCCCCCGCGCAGGGCGATATCCGAAGCAATAGCAGCATGGGAGGCAAATATTTCAGATTCCGCGGACAGCTTAGAAAGCTCCCTGCACCCTTCTTCCACCGCCTCATCAAACCGCTTGATTTCGTCGGCAATCCTGTCCGGGACAATATTATCATATACGGTTCTGATTTCCTTTTTTTCAATAATGCACACCGGGCCAAGGGCATAGCCTCTTGAATAGGTTTTCTTCACCTTCCATACCTTCATGATATCCCTCCTTCTATGCTTCACCCAGTCCGCCGGCAATAGCCTCCAGTAGTACTTTTAAGTCCTGCTCTTCTGTCTCTCCTTCACAGATCACCTCAATTTCAGTTCCTTTGGTAATTCCCGCACTCATTAGAATCAGGATGCTTTTCGGATTGATTTCATTGCCGCCGGATAGAATTTTAATATCGGAACTGAGGCCTGCTGCAAGCTTGGAGAGCTCTGTTGCAGGTCTCATGTGAATTCCGGATTTATTTACAACTGTGATTTTTTCCTTTACCATAATTTCCTCCATGCATTTCGCAAGTTTACTTCCCCTTATGTTATCAAAGCTTTGTCAGGTCTCCGCTTTTACATTCCAATTACTTTTTCTTTCCTCCAGCATAAGGGAATCCTTCGCCAGCATATCCCAGACTGCATCAATTTCCCATGGCTCAAGCCCCTTATCACTGGACTTGTGTATATCAATCAGTACCTGTCTTAACTGGGAACGTTTTATGACAGCCATACCTACTTTATTATCCCCTGTATTTAAGCTGCATTGGTCGGGAAATACCGCTATCCGGTAGATTTCCGGCTTTATCTTGGTTATTTTATTCTGCAGCTTTATTACAAAATCATTCATTTCCTGTACAAGCTTTTTGCTTGTGCTGCCTGTCACATTTCCTTTATCACTACATATTTTAAGACAATATATTCCGCTGGGCAATACTAATATAACATATGGAAGGGGTTGTTTTTGATTTGCTCCTTTATAAAATTGGTACAATATTCTGTTTTTTCCAAAGAGCTCCTCAAAATAACTGCTTACAGAAAGCTTTCTAATCCGCTTTCTTTTCATCAGGTACTCCAGATACCCGGAATATATCATCTGGTGGATACTCCTCTTATACATACTGTAGCCGGATACCAGCCTTAATAAATACACCAGCAGGGCACTTATTGCCAGACCAAGTATTATTTCATCCATAACAGCCTTCCCCTTTCCTATTTGCCTATAGACTTAAAGTACAGGGCTGCTGCATCACCAAAAGCCACAGCAGCCCTTCCCTTCTTTCTTAATCCAGCTCCGCACCCTTATAACGCTCAAAGGTATATCTTCCGCTGGAGCCGATTAGCCTCATATACCGTTTTATAAACTGCTTCATTGCTTCTTCCGCTGCCATATTGACATCCATATAGTCTATGTCGGGATTTTTTGCAATAGCCTCCGCCATTGCCTGCCTGCCGTGTTTGAAAAGGTCCGTGCACACATTTATCTTATTAATTCCGTTTTCAACCACTTTTTTTATGTTCTCGTCCCCTGCGCCGGAGCCGCCGTGGAGTACAAGGGGCATTTTTAAAGTTTCCTTTAGCAGCATTAACCTGCCGAAGTCCAGTTCGGGAACAAAGCCCTTGGGATAGCTTCCATGAGCCGTTCCAATGGCAACCGCCAGGCAGTCACATTTGGTCTTTTCCACAAATTCCTTTGCCTGCAAGGGGTTGGTATACAGATCTGTTTTGATATTGTCCTGCTGGTTTGCCATTCCCACGTGACCTAACTCTGCTTCGCAGGATAAGCCTTTTCCATGGGCCAGAGATGCTATCAGGGCCGTTCTTTTTATGTTTTCTTCGAATTCAAAGCCTGAGGCATCAATCATTACACTGGAAAAACCACATTGAATGGCATAAGCTATGTCCTCATAATTGCTTCCGTGGTCCAGATTAAAGGCAATGGGAACAGCAGCTCTTTCTGCCATATCCCGTATCATAGGCGCCAAAATTTCCGGATGTCCGTGAGCCTTCATCTGCCTGGGGGAGATATTGATGATTACTGCTGAATGTTCTTCGGAAGCAGACGATATAATAGCTTTGGCCTGTTCCATGTTAACACAGTTAATAGCCATAACTGCGTAATTATTTTCATGTGCATGAAGCAGCATCTCTTTCATGGATACGTACATTTTTAATTCCTCCTGTTACTTTACTGCTTATGTTTGAAAGGCTTCCAATTTCCGCCTCTGCCTAGATTAGCGGTGAAGAAATATCCTCATCTACGTAGCCTTCCGGAAGGGGTCTTCTTAAAATAGCGTAAAGGACACCCGTTATACATGCGCCAAGAGCCCAGAAACCAATGAATAACAAGGGATTTGAGGTCATGGCGATTACAAATGCTCCGCCGTGCACAGCCGGGGATTCCAATCCCACCATCATACATAGACCGCCGGTGATGGCACCTCCTGTCATACAGGATGCGCATACCCTGACAGGGTCTTTTAATAAGAACGGTATAACACCTTCCTGTACATAGCAGGCAGAAAGCACTACCAGGGATTTGGCCTGTTCTCTTTCCCCGTCGCTGAATTTCTTTTTGCCGCCTAAGAAGGTAGCAAGGGCAATTCCCATAGGTGCTGTCATACCGGCACACATCTTAGCGGAAGTGGGGATAAAGAATCCGTCCGCATTTAAGCCATTGACAAAAAGGGCTGCTGTCTTATTAATCGGACCGCCGTGGTCGGCACATATCATTGCTCCGATTACCGCTCCAAACAGGAATTTGGAACCGCCGTTTAAGGAGGTCAGGAAGTCTGTAAGTAATTTCATAAAGGCAGAAATAGGAATACCCAGGATGTAATACATGATAAGTCCCGCTGCCAAGGTTACCAGGGTAGGTATGACCAGAATGGGCATAATACCGGACAGCGCTTTTGGCACCTTGATTTTCTTAGCCGCAATAACCAGATAGCCTACCAGAATACCGCCTACAAGACCACCTACAAATCCGGTATTCAGCGTATTTGCAATAGCTCCCATGGCAAGACCTGGTGCTATACCCGGCTTATCCGCCATGGCGTAGGCAATAAATGCTGCGATAGCAGGAACTGTAAAGCCCATAAGTGACTGGCCGATCAGCATGATTACCTTTGCCAGGGAATCTATTTCTGTCATTCTTGTTGCAATATCATAGCCTCCGAGCATTTTAGCAATTGCCTGGAGTACACCGCCTCCTACGATTATCGGTATCATATAGGAAATACCGGTCATGATGGAATCTTTCAGGAATATAAACTGACTTTTTTTGCTTTTTGATTTCCTTATAATCTCTGCCATTATTCAATCGCCTCCAACAATTCTTCTACAATACCCTTTGCATCCTTTACTGCCTCGCTTACGCTGGCATTCAGGGTGGGAATGGGATCAAAACGGCTTCCGTTCTTAATCCTGACATCGCTGGCTATAATACAGCCTGCTGCTCTTGCGATATCTTCTTTGGTAATTTCATTTTCAACCCCCTGTGCTCCCTGTGTTTCAACCTTAACCTCCAGACCTTTGGCTTTGGCTGCCTTCTCCAGATTCGCCGCTGCCATATAGGTATGGGCAATCCCGACCGGACAGCTTGTCACACATACAATAAACATAGTCTACCTTCCTCCCATAAATAAATTTTTTATTTCTTCAACGGTGCCGGCATGTGTCAGAATATCTACAAAGTCGTCATCCATTAAATTCCTGGCTAGCTGTGACAGCATTCTTAAATGTTCATCCTCTCCGTTATCGGGAGCCGCAAGCATGATTACATAATTAACAGGCTTCCCGTCCAGTGAATTCCATTCAACACTGTCCTTGAGTTTGATCAGTGCAAAGGAGGCTTCCTTGACCGCTTCACTTTTGCAATGGGGAATTGCAATACCCTTTCCTATTCCTGTGGTGCATTCTTTTTCTCTTTCAAATACACCTTCCGCATATTTATCCTTGTCCGTAACCTTTCCCGCTTCATACATTAATGCCGCAATATCCTTTATGATTTCATTCTTATCCTTTCCGGGAAATTCAAACCGGATAACCTTTTCATCAATCAATGCACCAAAATTCAGTTCCATTACCGTACCTCCTGTTCTTGCACTTAGTATATCAACAGTTTCTCCTCTCCACAAATCAATTACTTGCACTATATTGGTGCATTTTTAGTTTTTTATCCTTCATTTTCCCCATTCATTATGCAAATAGCACAATAACCCAATGACCCCTGCCCCTTTCTTCTTGTTTTCCTGGTAATTTAGCACAGCCACACTCTGATAAATGGAGATTCGTTAACTTTTTTGCATCATATTAGGGTAACTGTATAACTATTCTTTTCCCTATCGTCAGCGCTATAATGAAACTGCCATAGAAATGTTCATAAGGTTTATTTGAAAGGAGGCAACATATTATGATTAATTTTGAATTCCACACACCCACCAAGGTCATCTTCGGCAAGAACACGGAGACCCTGGTCGGAAAGGAAATAGCGTCAAGAGGCTATAAGAAGGTATTGATTCACTTTGGCGGAACCTACCTCTATGAGAACGGGGTACTTGACAGAGTGCACAAAAGCCTTGAAGAAAACGGCATATCCTATACGGACCTTGGAGGCGTCGTTCCCAATCCCCACATGTCTCTGGTCAAGGAAGGGGTAAAGCTCTGCAAGGAAGAGGGCGTGGATTTCCTGCTGCCCATCGGCGGCGGAAGCCCCATTGACTCAGCAAAAGCCATTGCTTACGGCCTTGTAAATGATTTTGACCTGACAGACTTGTACATGGGAAAGGTCACTACCAATAAAATCGCTCCCTTAGGCTGCATTTCCACCATCGCAGCTACCGGTTCTGAAACCAGCAATTCTTCTGTTATAACCATTGAAGAGGGAATGTTAAAGCGCTCTTATAACCACGACTGCTCCCGCCCCCTCTTTGCCATTATGAACCCTGAACTTACCTATACCCTTCCGGCTTATCAGACAGCCAGCGGTGCCGCCGATATTATGATGCATACCATGGAACGCTATTTTACCAACACGGAGCACACCGAGCTGATTGACAGCATGGCGGAGGGACTCCTTGTAACTGTCCGGGAAGCGGCCATCAAGGCCTTAAAGGACCCCTGTGACTACAATGCCAGGGCAGACCTTATGTGGGCCGGCAGCTTATCCCACAATGGACTGACCGGTACGGGAAGAGTATCTGACTTTGCTTCCCACAAAATTGAACACGAGCTGGGCGGTATGTTCGATGTTGCCCACGGTGCGGGACTTTGTGCTGTCTGGGGAAGCTGGGCACGCTATGTATATAAGACAAACATATCTCGATTTGCCAGGTTCGCCATTAAGGTGTTCGATGCGCCCCTGAATCTTTTTAATCTGGAGGAAACAGCCTTAAGAGGAATCGAAGGCTGGGAGAACTGGTGCAATAAGATTGGCATGCCAACGAGTATGGCAGCTCTCGGAATCCATCCAACCGATGCACAAATCGAAGAAATGGCAGAAAAATGCGTTGCAGCCGGAGGCGGACAGGTGGGCTTTTTTAAACCTCTTTCCAAAGAGGATGTTATCCGGATATTCAATATGTCAAAATAAGGTGCCCAAGGGCACCTTATTTTACTATCATATCACTTAACTTTTCAGCATTCAGGATTTTTGCCAGGTAGGACGTATCCTTGGTAAGCTCGGCAAGGTCTGTAAAAACTCTTTTAAACTGCTCCTGGGCTCTTGCATCCAGTGCCAGCATAAGAATGATCTGAACCTTTTCATTTCCCCATTGAATGGGCTTCTTCAATGTAAGAAGCCCTATTCCTATTTTCCTTACATGCCCTTCAAAGGCATGGGGAACAGCAATGGAATCACCGATGGAAGTAGCCGAAAGTTCTTCCCTTTTAAAGGCTGACTCCACAAAGCCTTCTTCCACATATTTCTCATGGAGCAGGCGGCTTCCCAGGAGCCTTATCACTTCTTCCCTGGTCTTTAAGTCACATTTAAAAATGGATATTCTATCATCCATCAGAGAAAATAAGCTTTCATATTTTACTTTATCCGCTGCCTGGGCGGCCATAATATTCCCGTACAGTTTCTTTTCAATGGCAGTAATATCGCTTTCTGCCAGAATGGGGGATACAAAGAGGACCTCTATCCCTTCCAGCGAAAGGGGCACCGTTGAAATCACAAGGTCCTGATATCCCGGACGGACTTCATTCTCCGCATCCTTTACGGAAAGTACCTTGGTGATATTAATATGAGGAAATATCCGCTTTAGCTTTGCCTCAATAAACTGGGAGGTGCCAAGCCCGCTGCCGCATACCACCACAATATTGGGATTATTCCTTGACTTTTGGGCTTTCTCTCTTTCCAGGCTGGCGCCAAGATAGATGGCAATATCGCAGATTTCATCCTCTCCCAGTTCCATACCGAACTTTTCTTTGATGCGCCTTGCGATAAAGGAAGCGACCTCTACTTCATATACCAGTTCTTCCTTTACCATATGTTTCATAGGATTGGACAGATGTATCCGGTGCCTCAGACGGTTGAACATCGCTTTTAGATGCATATAAAGGGCACATTTTAACATCTCATCCCTGGGCAGGTTTTCATGAAAGACAATGCCTGCTTCCATTAATATTTCCTCCCAGCTCTGTAAATCCCAAGCTTCCCCTATATCCGCCTCCGGTATATTCTCTTCCGCAGCCGGGGAGCTTGACCGGGTGTTCATTCCTTCCAGATTCATCATCAGATAGGCCATATCCCCCGGAGATAACGTAATGGAATACTCTGCTTCCAGCCTTTCGGACAGGTACCGGACAATGTTCCATTCCTTTTTATTTTGGTACGCTCTCAGTTCCGCTTCTCCAATGGTACAGCTTCTGCCCTTTTGTATGCGCTTTGCCATAATGGCAAGCTGTATTACCAGCTCCGAATAGGCGGTATCAGCCAGCAAAAATTCAAATTTGTTTTCCGCATCCTGAATAATCGTATTAATAGCTGCCAGGGGGATGCCTTCAAAAAAAGGCTGCAGCCGGTCTGCTATCTGATTTCCCTGTACGGATATGTTCTTCCTTATGATAGAGGCCTTTGCAATACGCAGCTGTCCTTCCTCTCCGATAAGGCGCATACCGTACTTGACCTTTTTTTCCACTATGATCCCCTGCTTTTTAAATAAAGGCTCCAATTCAATCATACAGTTAACAATCGTTCCCTTGCTGACGAACATGGAATTGGCTATGGACTCCATGGAAATATATCCCTCTGCATCCAATAGCTTTAACGCCACAAAATATTTTCTGTTTTCCGGTATCAGATAAGAGGCTTCTTCTCCGTTTCGAAGAAGCTCATCCAGATAATCCTTTCCGTGGGAATCATATGTCAGCCATATCCCTTTCCCGGTTTTGGTATGAAGCACACATCCGCTTCTTTCTTCCGTTAATTCTCCGGAAATGCGCTTAATATCCGTCTTTACGGTGCGGGGACTGATATGCATGACACCCGCAAGTTCAGCCACAGTGAAATCCCTGTTCTTCGTATACAGCAGTTCTAATAATTTCTTCTCCCGGGTCAATAGCATTGCTTCACCTCATTACTTTTTACTGACGCAATTACCTATAGATCTCCCCACTCTCTCTTATTATACCCCAAAGTTCGATTCCGTAAAAGACAAGCTTTCCGTTTATTCTGCCTTGGTAAAGTACATGGAGATTCCCTGTCCTCCGCCAATACACATGCTTATCATAGCATCCTTCTTCTCTGTTCTCTGAAGCTCATACAGAACCTTTACGGCCAGAACGACACCCGTTGCCCCAATTGGATGCCCGATGGAAATGCCTCCGCCGTATATATTGACCTTTTCCGCATCCAATCCCAAATCCCTGCGCACTGCGTAAGCCTGGCTTGCAAAGGCTTCATTGATTTCAAACATATCGATATCCTTTAGCTTCAAGGAAAGCTTACCGGCAAGCTTCTCACTGGAAAGCTTGGGTGCATAGCCCATCAGCGCTCCGTCATTTCCGGCTACCGCAAAACCCTTGATGGTAAGTATGGGTTTAATACCAAGTTCCTTTGCTTTTTCTGCCGACATAAGAATTACCGCAGCGGCTCCGTCATTTAAGCTGGAGGCATTTCCGGGGGTAACCGTACCGTCTTTTATAAAGCAGGGCTTTAATTTCTGGAGCTTTTCTATCGTAAGACCTTCCCTTGGCCCTTCGTCCGTATCAAAAACGGTAACGTCACCCTTTTTGCCCTTTAAATCAACTGGAAGGATTTCTTCCTGGAATCTGCCCTCCTTCACCGCCTTCAATGCCCTTCTATGGCTCTCTAAGGCAAAGCTGTCCTGCTCCTCCCTTGTAACCTGGTATTCCCTGGCAACATTCTCTGCCGTTACTCCGTTATGATAAGGTCCCAGAGGCCAGGTCAGGATATCGATTACACCATCCTCAAAGGACTTATGCCCCATTCTGGCTCCCCATCTGGCATCCTTGACATAGTAGGGCAGCTGGGATAGGTTTTCCGTTCCCGCCGCTGCTACGATATCCGCATGCCCTGTCTGTATTTCCATTACGGCATCGGCTATGGCCTGCAGCCCTGAGCCGCACTGCCTGTTGACAGAATAAGCTGTGGTAGTATCGGGAAGTCCTGCCGTTAAGCTGACTGCCCTTGCAACAAAGCCGCATTCGGCAATCTGTCCTACCTGTCCTACGATTACCTCATCGATATCCTCCGGGGCAAGGCCTGCCCTTTTTACCGCTTCCTTCACTACCATTGCTCCCATATCAATAGCTGATATATCTTTTAAGCTGCCCCCAAAGTTACCTATGGGAGTTCTGGTTCCGCTTACAATTACAACTTCTTTTAAATCTGCCATCGTAATTCTCCTCTTACTTTCCATCTGTTTATTTTTGCTCTGTACTTTCCTATACTTTGCTTTCCTGTATTGTGCTTTCCTGTATTGAGCTTTCCTGTGCTATGTTTTAGGCATATTCCACCGAGCTTCGCTTCCCTTGGCTGCTTTTGCCAATGCTGTACCAACCAAGGTTACACTTCCATGGGCTGCATTTTCATTCCCGCTGCTTACTTATTATAAGAATAAAATCCCTGCCCTGATTTTCTGCCAAGGTGCCCGGCTTTCACCATATTCTCCAGAATGGGGCAAGGTCTGTATTTACTGTCCCTGAAACCGTTATAAAGTCCTGTCATGGTTGCAAGCATCACATCGATTCCTACAAAATCACAAAGCTCCAGGGGACCCATAGGGTGGTTCGCTCCAAGCTTCATAGCCGTATCCACATCTTCCGGCCTGCACCCTTCCATCACCAAAAAAGCAGCTTCATTCATCATGGGCACCAATATTCTATTTACAATAAAGCCCGGCAGCTCAGGACAATCCACAACCTCTTTCCCTATAGCGACGGCAAATTCTCTGACCGTCTGATAGGTTTCCTCGGATGTTGCAATTCCGCGGATTAGTTCTGCCAGTTTCATGACTGGGGCAGGATAGAAAAAGTGTATTCCCATAACCTTGTCCGGCCTTTTGGTAGCGGCAGCCATTTCTGAAATACTGAGGCCTGACGTATTGGATACGATAACAGCACCTTCCTTTGCTGCCTCATCGGCTGCACGGAAAATCTCTTTCTTGATTTCCATCCTTTCCGGAACTGCTTCGATAATGATATCCGCCTCCCTTAAATCCTTCATCTCCGTACTGTAACGGATTCGTTCCAGTATTTCCTGCTTTTGTCCTTCTGTCATAGTACCTTTTGCAACTTTTTTATTGAAAAGGTTCTCGATATTTGCCCTTGCTTTTGAAAGTGCCGGTTCGTAGGTATCCACATTCACCACTTCAAAGCCTGCCTGGGCACAGGTCTGTGCGATTCCGCCTCCCATTAATCCGGCTCCGATAACTGCTGCCTTTAACATAATTTATACCTTTAATACCCCAAGCCTGCCGGAAGGCAAGCCTGCAATACTGCCACAATTAAAACCAGGTTGAAGGAATACAACGTGGCATCCTTTCTGCTTTTAATTTTCCTCCAACCCTTCATCCATTCTTTAATCTGATATTTTATCTTTCAAACCAAAAGTTCCCTCCTGAATAAAGAGTGCCTTATCCATTTCCTTCAGCACAGGACTTATGATTGGCTTAAAATCCATCCGGTCCAGAATATCCTTTTTCAGCTCCAGGCCCGGAGCAATTTCCGTAAGGACCACTCCCTCTTCTGCCAGCTCAAAGACCGCCCGTTCCGTAACAATTACAACCGCCTGTTTTTTCCTTCTGGCAAGGGGGCCGTTAAAGGATATCTGCGCTACCTGGTTCACCATTTTCTTAATCTTGCCTTCTTTTTTGATAACCAGCTTCCCGTCTTCGAATCCATATTCCGCTCCTCCAGCCGTAAATGTCCCAAGAAACACCACCTTCTTGGCATTCTGGGTGATATCTATAAACCCTCCGGCCCCGGTACACCGGGTTCCCATCCTGGTGGAATTGACATTGCCGGAGCCATCCAGCTCTCCCAGGCCCATAAAGGTCAAGTCCACTCCGGCACCGTTATAATAATCCATCTGCTCATGGTGGCCGATCATAGCACACAGATTCTGCCCGATGCCAAAATCAATGCCACCCGCCTGTACTCCTCCGTAAATTCCGGATTCCACCGTTATCATGATATCCTCGGAAATGCCTTCCTCACTGCATATCTTACCTACCATATCGTTGGGAATACCCGTACCCAAATTCACCACCGCACCGGGATACAATTCCAGGGTTCCCCTTCTGGCTATGAACTTTCTTTCATTGAAGGGTGCCGGCTCAATATTACTCCGAGGTACCCTGAGCTGTCCGGAGTAAGAGGGGTCAAAGTACCAGGAGGACGTCTGCCTGTGGTCCGTCAAAGGATTCTCACAAACCACAATGGCATCTATAAATACCCCTGGAACGGTCACTTCCTTGGGATTCAGGGTTCCAAAGGCCGCCACCCTCTTAACCTGGGCGATTACCTTGCCGCCATAGCGTTTTGCTGCCAGAACCGCCGGGAGCACCTCCAGCTTCATTGCTTCCTCCGTAGTCGTCAGATTTCCCATTTCATCGCAGACAGTCCCCCGGATAAGGCAGACATCAATAGGAATCTCCCGGTAAAACATGTATTCTTTCCCATGGTAGGTCAGGATTTCCGTTATATCTTCAAGTGCCTTGGTCCTTTCATTCATCTTGCCGCCCTCAATGCGGGGGTCAATAAAAGTTCCAAGCCCTACCTTTGACATCTTGCCCGGAAGTCCGCAGGCCATGCTACGGTACAACTGGGCTATCTGCCCCTGGGGCAGACAGTATGCTTCCACCTTGCTTTCGGCTATCATCTCCATCCATCTCGGCTGGAGCCCCCAATGGGAGCCGATAATCCTTTTCACCAGCCCCTCATGGGCTAAATGCTGGATTCCGTCTTTTCTGTCACTCTGTCCGCAGGAATGGAGCAGGGTCAGGTTCCCCGGATGCCCTGTCTCATCAAAGCTTTTCTCAATTTCCTTTAAGATGGACTCACTGGCGCTGACCAGGGTCATTGCCACGGGACAGAGGGTATCCCCATCCTGAATCATGGCTGCGGCTTCCTTTGCTGTCACAAAATTTGCTTTTATCATAGGATATCCTCTCTTTCATCATTTTCCTCTAACATTTTCCGGAGGATTTTTTTGTCTGTCTTCATCCCGGGTGTCTTTGGTATCCCCTCCAGAAAGAGGTATTTGACCGGTATCTTGAACCTTGCCATTTTGGGCTCCAGGGCTTTTTTTATGTCCTCTTCCCTGACCTTTTGCCCTCCGGAAATTACAACAGCGGCTGCGGCTGCTTCCCCATAAAGGGTATCCCTTATTCCCACTACTGCCGCATCCCTGATAAAGGGCAGCTTCATCAATTCCTCTTCCACATCGGTACACCATATCTTTTCGCCGCCACGGTTAATCATATCCTTCTTCCGGTCGACGATGTATACATAGCCTTCCTCGTTCAGATATCCCATATCACCGGTATTCAGCCAGTGCTCCGAATCTATGAGCTTTGTATCCAGCTTGTAATAACCTCCGGTAACAACATTTCCCCTTATCCACACTTCACCGGTCTTAAGATATTCCTGTTCCTTTCCCGTCTCATCCAATATCTTAAGCTCCAGACCGGGAACAGGCTTTCCGGCTGCCCCTGCGAAAATACTGGTGGGGGCATCCCCCGGAAATATAATCCCAGGTGATGAGGTTTCCGTCATGCCGTACACCACCTGGATTTTTGCCTGGGGCAGCCATTTATGAAGCTCTCTCAGCTTTTCCGTAGGCATGTAACTGCCGCCGCAGGCGAGAATTCTAAGGCTCGTAAGCTCGGGATAATCCCTCTTATGCTCTAACATCAGGCTGTATACGGTAGGCGCTCCATGCATAAAGGTAATGCCGTTCTGCCGGATGCAGTCTAATATCCTGACGGCGTCATACCGCTTGTACAGGTAAACCGTTCCGCCGGTGTATACGAACAGGCCCAGAAGTGCAACCATTCCGGTAATATGGTAAACAGGCACCGGTATGATGGTCTTATCCTGGGGAGTGACCCCAAGTATCTTATGGTAAATAGTCACCGCATTCATGACATTGTAATTCCTGAGTTTTACACCCTTGCTTTGAGAGGTGGTACCAGAGGTGAACATGATAATTACTTCATCCGGCAGGTTCCCCTCTCCAACACCTTCTTCTTCACAAAAGTCCCTTTGCAGAAGATGCCGGAAACCAAATCCCGTTTCTTCGTTTTCTGTCTTCAACAGCCTGATACCGGCCTCCTCATAGGGCTTCATCCAGTCTTCAAAAGTTTCACTGTATATCAGAACCTCCAGGTCCGCTTTTAAAATAAGGGGCGCTACTTCTGTCTCCTTGTATTTCGTGGGAAAAGGAACGGTAACAGCGCCTAATTTCACAGCCGCGAAAAATGCCGTGGCAAACTCAATACTGTTATGCAGCAGAAGCCCCAGGTGCTTTCCTTTGGTCACCTGCAGCTCATTTTTCAGCCACCATGCCATCCTGTCCGTCATAGTAAGGAATTCCCGGTATGTATAGGAGCGCTCCCAATTATCGCAAAATAATATCTTATCCGGATACCGCTCCGCTGACAGCTTCAATGCATGATACAGACTATCCGGCATATCGGTATAAGATAGGACAGGTATCCCATTAAATACTGTATTCTCCATATTCTGGGTAATGGAGTCATCCCACAGCATGCTTCCTTTTATCATACCCTTCCTCTTTTCCATGTTACTGTTAATTGTACCTGACAGCACCCAACAGCATAAATCCTTCCGCTATTTTGAATAATGCTCCCATTAGGTATTGATATTTATGAGAACGCTCCCATAAATAATTCATGAACTTATCATAATACTGGAACTATGCTCTTGTCAATTATGTAGAATCACTATTTTTTACTTTAAACTTTGTGCATATTTTTTCTGAATTTCAAAGTAATTAACCATTACCTGGCACTTGAAGGGATTTTTTTTAATTTGAATCAAATAAGTAATATTTTATGATACCGCTCCCACTTATTTTAACTTTTCATCTATATTTCTATGTGCTATAATGGTGATAAATTGAAATTGCTGCTTTATTCGCTTTTAAATTCTTCGGAAAAGAGGGGTAAGTTTGTCCAAGAAAATAGACATTGAATATATTGCTAAGGAGTCAGGTGTTTCCCGCTCCACTGTCTCCAGAGTACTTATGAATAGCACGAATGTGAAGGAAGAAACAAGAACCAGGATATTAGAGGTAATGGAAAAGGCTAATTACCATCCCAGCATTGTAGCCAGGGGACTGGCTACCGGCAGGCTCAATATGGTTGCCCTCATCGTAAGTGATATCCGGAATCCATTTTATGCGGAGCTTATCTGGGTCATCAATAACAGCCTTCGTGAAAAGGGCTACCTTATGACCTTATATAACAGTTCCCAGATAGCCGGCGAAAACGACCAGCATCTGCAGAAACTATTAGATTACGGTTTTTCCGGTATTATTATAGCAGATGCCCGTAATGAAAAATCCTTTGGTGAAATCTTAAAGGGTGCTTCCTGCCCCATTGTCCTTGTTAACCGAGAAATTGATTTTATGGCAGGGTATGACAGCATCTCCATAGACAATAAAATGGGCGGCTACCTCGCTGCCACTCATCTGCTGTCACTGGGACACCGGAAAATAGCAATGCTTCGGGGACCGGAAATCTCCACTACCAGTCAGAAACGGTATGAAGGATATCTGCATGCTCTTAAGGAATATCATATTGAGCCTAATCCCTCCTATGTCCGCTGCGGAACCCTGAATATGGAATCCGGCCAGCATTTTGCCCGTAAGGTACTCATGGGCCCTGATGCACCTACCGCCGCTTTTATCGGAGGTGATTTGATGACCTATGGCGTAATGGATGAATTGATACGGAATGGAATACGGATACCGGAAGATATCAGCATCGTAGGTTTTGACGACATCCCTTTATCCGGCACCAGCTTCATCAAGCTTACCACTGTAAGCCATCCTTATGACAAGATAGGGACTTTGGTGGCAGACCGGATCATAGAGCGCATTAACGGCAATGATGAGCCTACCGCAAAGATAGTCCTTACCCCCACCTTAAAAATCCGTTCAAGTACAAGGGCGCTTAATTAAAGATTACCAAAAGCATAACAAAAAAAGAACTATACAGTT
Source organism: Anaerocolumna jejuensis DSM 15929 (assembly GCF_900142215.1). Taxonomy (GTDB): domain Bacteria; phylum Bacillota; class Clostridia; order Lachnospirales; family Lachnospiraceae; genus Anaerocolumna; species Anaerocolumna jejuensis. Next base: position 24,332 of record NZ_FRAC01000041.1, read on the forward strand.
TTCCTTTATAACCATACCTGTGACACATTACCAGTTTCATATGCAATAAATTTTAATTTCCTTTTTTAATGCATACAAAACTGAAAACATGTCTTTCAGGCAGCGGGTCGGAAGAAAAGCTATATGGTTCTTTTTCGCATCTTATTCCGTCTGTGAAAGCCAGACTGCTTTCAAGCTTATTTATTTCCTTTGTGTGAATTACCGGTCTTTACAGTACCAATTTTACCGGTATTAGTTGTTGTCTTGCCTGTTTTTGCAGGGGTAGTCTTACCTGTTTTCACAGTAGTTTTTCCAGTATTTGAAGTAGTGGTCTTACCGGTTTTTACAGTAGTTTTGCCTGTAGCTGTCTTGTCAGTTTTTACAGTACTGATTTTGCCTGCTTTTTCTGTAGCAGCTTTCACTACTTTACCAGTGTTTGCCTTATCTGTCTTTACTGTGTTCGTCTGGGTGCTTACTACCTTCTTAGTGTTATTTGCTGCAGTCTGGGCAGCCTGTGTGGGAACGGCTATAATCCCTGTTAAGAGCATGGCAACTACACATACTGATGTGAAAAGCTTGAATGATTTCTTCATAATAATTTCTCCCTTCTATGATCGAAATTCTTTTATTGAGAGGACTCAGGCCTGCTATCCGGTACCTGGTTTCCTTCTCTGCTTCAGAGTATACTCCCTTTCCTTTACGCGTTTCAAAGGTCAAACTGCGGCAAATCTGTGGCAGCTATTTCTTTTGCAAACAGGACATGATAGAATATACAAAACAGCCGAAAGGATGATTTATAGATGGAAAAGAAACGGATTTACCTGGCAGATGACGAACAGTCCATAAGAGATTTAATACAGCTTTTTCTGGCTGCGGAAGGGTTTGATGTGCTGACTTTTCCAGATGGGGATAAGCTGCTGGCTGCCTTCGACAAAAGCCCTGCGGATATGGTCATCCTGGACATTATGATGCCCGGAACAGACGGCCTGGTGCTATGCAGTGAAATCAGAAAAAGAAGTAATACACTGATTATTATTGTATCCGCCAGAGACAGTGAAACCGACCGTATAGCAGGAATAACTCTTGGCTCCGATGATTACCTGACAAAGCCCTTCTCACCCATGGAGCTGGTGACCAGGGTAAAAGCTCTTTTTCGAAGAATGGACCTTGACAAGGGGAACTATAACGGAGAAATCTGCACCTTGGGAAATCTTAAAATTGATGTCAATAAGCGGGAAACTTCCATTGATGGAAAGCCTCTCGAGGCTACACCTACGGAATTCGCCCTTATGGTCTATCTCCTGGAAAGGAAGGAAAAGGCTGTTTCAAGAGAAGAGCTATTAAAACATGTATGGAAATTTGATTTTGATGCAGATACCAGAGCTACTGATGATGTTATAAAGAGACTTCGCAAGAAATTAACAATGGCAAAGGCCAATGTCAAAATTCAATCCGTCTGGGGCTTTGGCTTCCGTCTGGAACTGGGAGATATTAATGAAGAGTATAAAAAGTAAGATTAGAAGGCCTTTTCTCCTTCTGCTGATACTTATTCCCCTGATCACGCTGCTTTTGTTTAATCTCTCCCTTCGGATCTACGTCAATGCGGCTGCCAGAAGTGAATTAAAAGCGACAATTAATGCAGTGGAAAAGGCAATAAAGAGCGAATTGGAAACAGACGGCGGGAAACCCTCAGAAAAAAAGGCCTTAAGCATGGCCCGGAATATTTTAATGGCACTTAAATCCTCCCATTTCTCCCCGGGAATGGAATTTTACTTGTTAAATCAGGATGCAAGGCCTGTTTTTCCGGCAAAAATAAGACTTACCCCTTCTCAGATGGCCTATCTGAATGTTATATCCAACAGATTTCAGCAAATGAAACAGGGGACAGTCTATTCCATACCTGTGAAAGGGAAAAAATATCTGACTATCGCCTATTCCATGAACAACGATGATTTAAGCAACCTTACGGCAGTGTTTGCTCTTCCCACAGACCGTATTAACAACTATCTTAATGCAGTCAACCTTATCCTCTTTGCTATAATACTCCTTGGTATGCTGACAGCCATCTATTTTTCCGAAAAGATAGCAGCTCATATCACGGTACCGGTAGCAGGGCTTGGCAGGCTCTCTTTGCAGATAGGACAGGGGGATTTTGACGTCAGCCGCTTTTCGGTACCTCAGGACACCCTGGAATTCAAACAGCTTTATGAAAGCATCTGTCTGATGGCCGGAAAACTGGAGGCCAATGACAGAAACCAGAAGACTTTTTTGCAAAATGCCTCCCATGAGTTAAGAACACCTCTTATGTCCATCCAGGGATATGCAGAAGGCATCCAAAGCGGAATCTTTCCTGATGCAAAAGAAGCGGCGCAAATTATCAGACGTGAAAGCATCCGCCTGAATGAATTGGTAAGTGAGCTTCTGACCCTGTCCAGATATGAAAGCGGTATCTACAAGCCCCTGTGGGAAGAGATTAATCTCTGCCACCTGCTAAAGGATTATTCCCAGCGTCTTATGGGCTTTGCCTCCAAATCCGGCAGAAGCTTATCACTTCACCTTCCTGAATACGATGTAATCGTAAAGACAGATGACAACCTTCTTTCCCAGGCAGTTATGAATATTGCTTCCAATTGCCTGCGCTATGCCAAAAAGGAAGTCACCGTCACCCTTGAGAAAACAGAAGATAAGGTATTCCTTCGGATATCCGATGACGGAGAGGGGATACCCTCCGATGACCTTCCCTATATCTTTGACCGCTTTTATAAAGGAAAGGGCGGAAATTTCGGCCTGGGACTTGCCATTGCCAAATCTGCCGCAGAGCTGTTAGATGGAGAAATTGCGGCTTATAACAAGGAAAGCGGAGCTGTGTTTGAGATTTCCTTTTAATAGATTGAATACATAGGGCAAAAGTCAAAATACCAGTCCTTGCATAAATTTCACTTAATTCCGCACCTGATATTAAGCGAATTTTATGCAAGGCAATATTAGCAGATTCTTGGAAGCCCTTCCCCGTATAATACATCTATAACACGGCTCCCTCCAAAAGACGTTGTCATCACAACCTTTGAACCTGCCTGTATGCTGCCGATTACTGCAGCATTTTCACCGTATCTGGATTCTTTCATTATCTGGAGGGCTCTTGGGGCATCTTGTTCTGCAACAACAGCAATGAGCTTTCCTTCGTTTGCCATATAAAGAGGGTCTAGGCCTAATATCTCGCAGAATCCCCTTACCTGGGTGCTGATGGGAAGTGACTTTTCCTCTATTTCTACTTTGCAGGAAGAGGAAGCGGACACTTCATTCAGAACCGTGGCAAGTCCGCCTCTGGTCACATCCCGCATACAGTGAAGATCAATTCCTGCTGCTATCAGATTTCCTACAATGTCCTTCAGAGGTGCACAATCACTCTTAATATCATTTTCTATTTCCATCCGGTGTGACATAATAGCCGAATGGTGTTCTCCCAGGTTACCGGACAGGAGAAGGACATCTCCTTCCCGGCAGGCAGAGATGCTGATTCCCTCTCTTACAATCTCACCAATCCCGGCAGTATTGATGTAGATACCGCCTTTTCCTTCGATCACCTTGGTATCTCCTGCTACAATTTCTACCCCTGCTTCCTTTGCCGCTGCCGCCATAGAGGCGGCTATCCGCTCCAGCTCATTAAGGTCTGCTCCTTCCTCAATGATAAAGCCGGCCGTTAAGTATTTGGGATTGGCTCCCATCATAAGAAGGTCGTTGACCGTACCGCAGACTGCAACCTTCCCGATATCTCCTCCCTTAAAAAACATGGGAGTTACCACAAAAGAATCCGTTGTAAAGGCAATCCTTTCTTTCACGGTAAGAACCGCACTATCCTCCATCTTTTGCAATACCGGATTGGAGAAATGCTTGACAAAGACTTCATTTATCAGGCTTGTGGTCTGCTTGCCGCCGCTTCCGTAGGACATATCAATATGCATATCTGAACCTTCTTTCCTGTTCGTTTATCTAAATAGCTTACTATATAATTGCTTTATTTTTGCAAAAACTTATCCGTTCTAATTGCTTTCCTTCTAATTACCAGCATTCTGTAATTACTTATCTGCCATATTGTATTCTTCTAATTACTAGCTTTCTATGATTAACTTTCTTCCTGAGTATTCCCATATATGTCCAAGCTATGAACCACGGTTTACCCCCTACCTGTTCTTATACCAGATTCCGCAGGCTCCTTCTGACGATACCATGCAAGGCCCCAATGCATCCATCGGAGTGCAGCGTTTGCCAAAGGCAGGGCACTCAGTGGGATTTATTCTTCCCAGTATGACATCCGTGCAACGGCAGCCTTTCGGAAGGCTTTCTTCTGCAAAAGCCTCTTCACTGCCGGCATCATATTTTAAGAACTCTTCCTTCAGCCTGAGTCCTGAACCAGGTATGGTGCCGATTCCCCTCCAATAAGCATCACAGGGCTCAAAATACTTCATGATAGCACCGTAAGCCTTCTGGTTGCCTTCTTCCTTTACCGAACTGGTATACAGATTCTTCATCCGGTATTCCTTAGCCTCTATCTGAGTTACTATCTCATAAATGGAAGCCAGGATATGTTCTCCTTCAAAGCCCGTTACCACAAAGGGCTTCTGATACCGCTTAGCCAGGGGCTCATATACCTTACTGCCGATAATCACACTTACATGTCCCGGGCACAAAAACCCGTCAATCTCTTCCTTCTCGCAGAGAAAGTCAAGGGCCGGAATCATAGTCTTTACAGAGGTAAGAAGCTTCAAATTCCTTATTCCCGCCTTTTCCATCTCCTCTAAAAGAATGGCATAAAGAGGCGTAGTGGTTTCAAAGCCCACTGCCGCAAAGATATAGTTTATCTGGGGATTTTCCCTGGCAAGGGCAAGGGACTGCAAGGGAGAATACAGGTATCTTACCTGCCCTCCAAGTGCTTTTGCCTGGGTCAGGGAATACTTATTCCCCCTTACCTTCATCATATCACCAAAGGTAAGCACCTGGTAATTTTCCTTCATTGAATATTCCACCAGCTTATCGATAAAGGCCGAAGGGGTTACGCACACCGGGCAGCCGGGCCCTGATATCAGCTTTATCTCTGCCGGCAGCATGGAACGGATTCCTGCTTTAAATATGCTTGCGGTATGGGTACCGCAAACCTCCATAATCTTAATGTTTCGTCCTTTATAGCTTTTAAGCTTCGACCTTACCTGCTCCAGTGTCATTTCTTATAACCTCATCCAATTCTGCAAAAATATCAATCATTTCCTGTGCCTGATCCGTCTGTACCACTTCTATGGCAAAGCCCGCATGGATAAGAATATAGTCGCCCAGTTTGGCATCCACCAGACTGATATTTGCCTCAAATATATTCCCCATGATGTCGGCTTTGGCAGTGTCACCATGAATCTCAATTATTTTCCCCGGTATTGCTACGCACATATTCTTCACACCTTTCTAATCCAATGAAGGTCTGTCCCAGACTGATACAGCCGTCTCCCGGCGGAACAGCTTCATTGCGGTAAACACAGAAACCATTTTCCGTTAATAATTCCGTGACTTTTTCTAAAAGCAGAGTATTTGCAAATACTCCGCCGCTTAGGGCTATGTCATTTATATTCTGCTTCTCCTTTATTTCCTTGCACAGGTAAAGAACGGCCTCCGAAACAGCATAGTGAAAGCCAAGAGCCAGAGCCCCTGTCTCCTTTCGTTCTTTCAGCCGCACCAGGCCCAAAAACAAAGGCGCCGGGTCCAAACGGTACATACCCTCTTCTATTCTTATTCCAAATTCCAGACCGGCCGGCTCAATGCCGTTTATGAGAGCCTTTCTTGCCTCCTGCTCCAGTAAAATAGCCGCTTCAGCTTCATACCGGCTCTCCCTGCAGATGCCAAGAAGGGCGGATACTCCGTCAAAGAGCCTTCCCATGCTGGAAGTAAGATAGGTATTGGTGCCTGACTTCAGAGCTGCCTTGATAAGAGGCGTCCTCTCATCCTGCATTTCCTTTTCCAGTCCTTCCTGTAACAGATAACAAAGAGCAAGCTTCCTGGCATCCTTTAAGGAAGCGTCCCCTCCTATCAGGGAAGTATAGCGTAAATGGCCTGCCCTTGTAAAGCTGCCGCCTTCGCAGATTAAAAACTCACCACCCCAGACGTTCCCGTCTGTGCCATAGCCTGTACCGTCAAAGGCAATCCCAAGGACTTTTCCCTTCAGGTTGTGCTCCGCCATAACAGAAGCAATATGGGCATGGTGGTGCTGCACCTGCAGCAGGGGAAGGTCCAGGCTTTTGGCAAATCCCCGGGAGAAATAACCGGGATGCAGGTCACAGACTGCAAGTTCCGGTTCCACTGCCAGAAGCTTCTTTAAGTCCTTATAGGAATTCTCGTATTCCTTTAGAATATCATATTCCTCCAAATCCCCAAAATACTGGGAGATTACTGCCCTGCCCTCTTGATAAAGGCAAAAGGCTGCTTTCAGGTCTCCGCCGGCAGAAAAAATGCAGGGTCCTTTCTTCTCCAGTATAAGCGGCAGGGGTACATATCCCCTGCTTCTTCGAAGCATCTGGGGTCCTCCCAGGGTCACTTTCATGACGGAGTCATCTACTGAGCGGAGAATCTTTCTCCTGTGATACAAAACTCCCTCCAGATATTCGCTTTCTACAGACAGCATCTCCTCATCCCGCCTTATAATTGGCTTGCCCGATAAATTGGCGCTGGTCATAACAAGTGGTCCGAGTTCTTTGGTTAAAAGCAATTGTATGGACGTATAGGGGAGAAAGGTTCCAAGATACATGCTCTCCTTACTGACCTCTTCTGCCATCCTGCGTTCCTTTTCATAAAGCAGTATGATGGGTTTCGCCTTGCTGGCAAGAAGCTTTTCTTCCTCCGGCGAAACCTCTGCAAATTCCTTTACCGTATGAATATCCGGAAAGCAGAGGGCAAAGGGCTTCTTCTCCCTTCCCTTTAAAAGTCTAAGCCTTTTTACCGTTTCAGAGGAAAAGGGCGTGCAGACATAATGATACCCGCCAATTCCTTTGACAGCGATAATTCCGCCCTTCTTCAGTACATCCACCGCCTTTTCAAAGGCTTCTTCCCGCTTTCTGCTGCCGTTCCCACCTTTGCCGTCCTCCCACAAAAGATAAGGTCCGCAGTCCTTGCAGGAAATGGTCTCCGCATGAAAACGCCTGTCCCCGGGAGCAGTATACTCCCCCTCACAAGCACCGCACATGTGAAATTCACTCATGACCGTGGTCTGCCTGTCATAGGGCATCTGCTCCAATATGGTATAGCGGGGACCGCAGGCCGCACAGCTGATAAAGGGATGACGATATCTCCTGTTCCCCTCTTCCAGTACTTCCCCTGCGCATTTATCGCAAAGTCCGATATCAGGAGTCAGAGAAAAGGCATGGAGGCTTTCCTCACTGGCTCTTATGATAAAGCCTTCTTCCTGTCCTTCCCTTATAAATCTCTCCTCCGTGATATCTTCCTCTTCTATGGCATGGATTTCATAATCCTTCCCTTCCTCGTCCCTAAGCTCCTCCATAAAGGCATGAAGAGCATCTTTCGGAGCCTTGGCTATGATTTCTACTATTCCGCCCAGGTTGCATACACTTCCTGCTACCTTATGACGAACTGCCAGAGAATATACAAAAGGGCGGAAACCCACCCCTTGCACCAGCCCATATATCAGGTAACCTTTTATAATGTTTTCATTTTTCCCTTTATCCACTCTATTACTTCCTCATAGCCTTCTCCGCTCTTTGCAGATACCTTGATAACGGGAGCGGTTTTATTCTGAGCACGGACACCTTTTAAGAAAAATTCCTCATCAAAATCCACATAGGGTATCAGGTCACATTTATTCAACAGAATAATATCTGCCTTTTCAAAGGCCAGGGGATATTTATAGGGCTTATCACTGCCTTCTGTCACAGTTGAAATCAGCATTTTCACATGCTCCCCAATCTGGAACTCTGCCGGGCACACAAGGTTACCGATATTTTCTATAAAAAGCACACCGGGCTTAAGAGTTAATTCTCCCGCCGCTTTCTCAATAAGAGGAGAATCCAAATGGCAGGCACCGCCCGTATTAATCTGGATAGCCTCGACCCCCATGGACTGCAAAAGCCTGGTATCAAAGTCTGCTTCAATATCTCCCTCGATTACATAGGAGGTGATGCCGGAAAGTCCCCCGATTATCTTTACCAGAGAGGAGGTCTTGCCCACACCGGGCGCTCCCATCACATTTATGGCAAAGATTCCTTTTTGGGTAAAGCTATCCTTAGTCTGAGCCGCAACTTCGTCATTTTTATCGTAAACGGCTTCCATAATCTCAATTTCTTTCGTTTCTTCCATCATAATACCGCCTTTCTTTATTTTCTATTCAAATACAATGGGTGCTGCCAGAATACCGCAAGCCCGGGTACAATCCCAGGGACCAGTAAACCAGCCGCACCTCTATGAAATTTCAATGGATTTTAAGTAAAATTCCTTTCCAATCTCTGTAGGCTCTCCCTCTCCTCCGCAATCCGGACATTCAAAGGAAAAGGGGCGCCTTTCAAAGTATTCTCCGCAGGAGGTACACTTTAATTTCGGCTTTACTCTCTCAATATTAAGCTTTGCCTTCTCACAAAGGGTACCTTCTGCAATGATATCAAAGTACAGGTTAATGGACTCTCCCACATAACCGGAGTAATCTCCTACTACCAGATTAATGGTCCTGACACAGCCTGCCCCCTGCTCTTTCGCATATTTTTCAGCCATTTCAATAATGTGCTGGGTTATAGGATACTCATGCATTGGTAAACTTATCCTTTGACTCACCGTAGGACGGTGCCGTATAGTGATTGTCAATGGACAGGCACTTCTTGGGGCATACCTCGCTGCAATAGCCGCACTGGATGCACTTTAACCTGTCAATTCCCCAGGATGCGGAAGCCTTATCAACCTGGATTGCTCCCGTAGGGCAGCGTCTTTGACACATACCGCAATAAATACACTGGGGCATGTCAATCTCTATCTTTCCCCTGGTACGCTCATATTTCTCCTTTTCCTTTAAGGGGTAAAGGGTCGTATAAGGACCGTGAAATAAGCTTTTAAACAGGGTTTTTGACATATTAAGTATGGCCATAAGTTTCACTCCATTCTAGTTTGTTTCCTTCCTGTCCTATCTTTCCGTGCAGCTGATGCAGGGATCAATGGTAAGGATAAGGATGGGCACGTCTGCTAACGAGCAGCCCTTTAAGGTTTCCAAAAGTGCGGGTACATTGGCAAAGGTCGGTGTTCGAACCCTTACTCTGTCAAGGAATTTTGTACCGTTCGCTTTTGCATAATAAATTACCTCTCCTCTTGGCTGTTCTACTCTGGTGAAATATTCACCGTTGGGATTTCCCACTACCTTTGTCTTTATGTCACCTTCCGGAATCAGGCTGATTGCCTGTCTTATCAGGTCAATGGACTGGAATATTTCCTTAATGCGCACATTGGTCCTTGCATAGGAATCTCCCTCCGTATCGATGATGGGTTCAAAGTTCAAATATTTATAAGCCGCATAGCCCTGGGTTCTCATATCAAAGGGAATGCCGCTGGCTTTTGCCATAGGTCCTACTGCTCCAAGGTCATGGGCTAACTGCTTTGACAGCACTCCCACACCCTTTGTACGGTATTTTACGGAGGAATCCTTAAAGAACACGGCTGTAAGTTCCGTAAGCTCCTTCTCAATTACATTCATTGTTTCGTTAATCTTCTTTAAGGTCTCACTGCTGATATCCTTTCTGACACCGCCGATATCGCATACGGAAAAGATGACCCTGCCGCCGGTGGTTTCCTCAAAGACATCAAGCACCTGTTCCCTCAGACGCCAGGAGTGCATGAAAAGACTTTCAAAGCCAAAAGCATCTGCTAATAGTCCAAGCCACAAGAGGTGGCTGTGCATTCTGGAAAGCTCCGCCCAGATTGTTCTTAAATATTCTGCCCTGTCAGGAATCTTGACATCCATAATGCTTTCTATGGACATGCAATAGCCCATTCCGTGCATAAAGGAGCAGATACCGCAGATTCTTTCTGCTACATAGGTGTACTGCTGAAAATCTTTCTTTTCCACCAGCTTCTCAAGTCCTCTGTGAATGTAACCAATCTGGGGAATTGCTTCCACGACGGTTTCATCCTCCAGCACCAAATCCAGGTGAATCGGTTCCGGCAGTACCGGATGCTGAGGTCCAAAGGGGATTATCGTACGGTCGCTCATGCTTTCTCCTCCTTCTTTGCAAACGGTGTCTGTACCGGTATTCTGTATAGCTGATTGTTAAAATCAATGGAAATATTTTTTATTTTGGCACCGAATAATTCCTTAATTTCATTTTCATACAGGAAGGCATAAGAAAAAAGGGAGCTGATGCTGTCAATTTCCGTTTCTCCGTCAATCTCCAGCCTGATATTGATAAAATCATACTCTTTATCAAAGGAATAGGTAAGCTCGATTCCTTCCTTTGCGGTAGCGGATATGGCTACCAGACGGTACCCATCATGCTTTAACGTAACGACCTGGGAGAGAAGCTCTCCGGTCTGTATCACTTTTATATTTTGTTCCATATTACCTCCCTGCATCTTTCGCAGCTGCTTTTCTATCAGTAAGTGCCTTCTGCTTCTCATCCAGTATAGCCAGAGCCTTTACCACCCCGTCAATAATGGATTCGGGACGTGCCGCACAGCCGGGCACATATACATCAACCGGCAGTACCTTATCCACACCGCCGACAATATTGTAGCATTCGGCAAAGATTCCGCCTGAGGTCGCACAGATACCTACCGCCACAACAACCTTGGGTTCCGGCATCTGCTCATAGAGCTGCTTTACAATGGGAATATTCTGCTCATTGACACTCCCTGTAATTAATAGTATATCCGCATGTTTTGGATTACCGGTATTTATTATTCCGAATCTTTCCACGTCGTATAGAGGTGTAAGACAGGCCAGTACTTCAATATCACAGCCGTTGCAGCTGGAACCGTCGTAATGTAATATCCACGGTGATTTCTTAACAAAATTCATAAGAACCTCTCTCTAGCAACATCTATTCTGCTAATTGTCTAATATTTTATTTGAAATAGGAAAGTATAATTAAATTAAAAGTGCCTAACACTGCTGTAACAAGCCAGGCTGATTTTAATGCAAAGTTCCATTTCATTCTGGCAAATCCATTGTCAATCAAAATCTCCAGGAAATATACCAGAAGACAGGCAATAATACCAACAACAATACTTACCGGATTCTTTGTGGCAAAAAACAGAAATACAAATGTCAGTGCCACGATTTCCTCATACCAGTGTGTAATCTCAATCACTGCCAGATCCTTACCGGAATATTCCGTCGTAATACCCTGCACGATTTCCTGATGCCCGTGATGGGACATGCTGAAGTCAAAGGGAGACTTTCTTAACTTAAAGGTCAGTATAAATACAAAACCGATAAACATACCCGGCAGGTATACAATAGCCGGAATGTCATTCATAACAATATCGCTGACGAAAAAGCTCTTATCTGCCAGGTAAAATCCAATACCTGTAAGAAGCACCATAGGCTCATAGGCCATCATCTGCAAAAGCTCTCTTTCGGAACCCACCAGACTGTAAGGTGAGTTGGAAGCATAGCCTCCCAGGATAAAAAGCACGGAGCCAAGAGTTAAGGCAAAAACTGCCAGCAGAATGTCTCCGCCTACAAGCAGAATCACGGAGGTCAGTATCACAAAGATAAGTGACAGATATACATAAAACCTGTGCATCAGGTTAACCTCTATGGCTTCCTTCTGTAACAGCTTCAATACATCGTAAAAAGGCTGAAGTACGGGCGGGCCTTGTCTGCCCTGCATTCTTGCGGTTATTACCCGGTCAATACCGGTAAGCAATCCACCCAATAAAGGTGTCAGTATTATTATGGTTATAATTTTAATTATTAACATTATTTTGCAAACCCTCCGATTAGAAGTATTACGCCCAGTACTAATATTAGAACAGCAAGGATATCGCCATAATAAAGCATCTTCTTGCTGTCAAAATACTCAGTAAGGTACCAGTTGCGCAGTTCAACCTTACGCTTTTCGCCAAGACCGCCATAGAAGGTCTCGTTGTCTCCGGTATTTTCACCTGCCATATAAATCGGCACGATTCGCCTCTTATCACTCTTGTAAAGAGGAATAAAGCTTATCGGTATAATGATTAGCATTGCTAACATCATAATCATCAAATTTACATCACTGGTGCCGATGGGTATGACCGCTTCTTTTCCAAAAAGCTCCGTAAGGTAAGGTACCAGTGCATAATCTGATATTAAGGGAAATGCAAAACAGGATATTATAACAAGCAGTGCATGAATTGTAATAGGTACCTCCTCATGCCTTGACAGCTTATGGTCATTCTTCTGTTTTTTATTGGAACCGGAAACTAGCTTGCCCATCCACTTTGTCCAATAGAACAGGGTAACGGCACTTCCGTAAGCAATTACTACAACAGATAATATATGCCTGGAATCAATAAATGCTTTCATTGCCACCCACTTGGAAATCAGCATACCAAAGGGAGCAAGGAACATACCGGCAATGCCAATAAACATAAACAGATTCAGCTTTCTGGATACTTCTGCCAGAACACCCATGTCTTCCACGTTACGGCTTCCCAGCTGGTGCTCAATGGATCCAACACAAAGGAACATTAAGGACTTTGAGGAGGCATGGAATATGATCAGAAGGATGGCTGCCCATAAAGCTTCCTGGCTGCCAATGCTGGCACAAATTACGATAAGCCCCAAGTTCGCCACCGTTGAATAAGCCAGTATCTTCTTTCCGTCACTCTGGGTAACTGCTGCCAGAGAGCTTAACAGGAAGGTTACACATCCGATTCCCGTAACTGCGATTCCGACCGGTGAATCTCCAAGCAGAGGTGCCAGTCTGATAATCAGATAAACCCCTGCCTTAACCATGGTTGCCGAGTGGAGCAGGGCAGAGGATGGAGTTGGCGCCACCATAGCTCCAAGTAGCCAGGAGGAGAAGGGGAACTGGGCAGACTTTGTAAGGGCTGCCAGGGAAAGTAAAAATACCGGTATCATAACTGCTGCTTCCGGCTGCATGGCAGTAAGCACAGATAATTCTGTTGTCTGGTAATAGATACCCACAAATACAATCGCAATAGCAAAAGCAACTCCGCCGCCTAAGTTAATTATCAGGGCACGGTAAGAGTTTCTCTTCGCTTCTTCTGTTTTCGTATATCCGATAAGCAGGAAGGAGCATAAAGAGGTAATCTCCCAGCAAAAATACAGCCAGGTCATGTTGTTGCTTAATACCAGTCCGAACATGGCTGATAAAAACAAGAATAATACAGATAGGAAAAAAGATTTTCTTTCGGCAAATTCTGTATGATGGTGGTGGTAATCTCTCATATAACCCACTGCATAAATGCAGATAAGGCTTCCGATAATACCTACAATAAGGACCATTATTCCGGTGAGCTTATCATATACCATATCTTTTGCAACCTCTATCCCATGTCCTTTGGCTAATTCAAACCATAGTATAAGAGGAGTCTGGATAATTGAAAATATAGCTACAATGTACTTTTTGTCCCTTATACCGATGGTAATAATGTAGCCTGCAATAAGGACTTCTAAGACCATTATGAGGTATGAGATTGCTTCCTCTCCCTGATAAGAGAAGGTAATGCCGTCCTGAAAATAATTCACTGTCACCAGCACGGCCAAGAGGGCAACGCCAACTGCCCCAACAGTAACAACAGCGCCTCTTACTTTATCGTTTCGGATAAGAAAGGTTAAAGCAGCTATTGCCAATGGAAATAAAATGAGTGTGGTTATTAAGTTCATATTAGTCACCTTGTCGTCATTTAATTTAAGGCTTGCCATAATAAATGCAGTCCCATGAGACTGCCTTCCATACAACCAACCTTATCAATCACTTTTTACGTGATTATGTCTAATTATACACCCAAATAGTTTACAATGCAAAGCTATTATTTACTTTTTGCATAAAATTTTCTGATTTTAATTAAAATTTTTGGACTAATTGTTTAAATTTTAACAATTTCACTTTGCTTATTGTGTAGACATTTTCTGAATACCCTTGGGTTAATATTGTAATTATATACCTATTATTCGCAATACTTCCGCAATTAATGACAGACTGTATCGTAATACAAAAAATATAAAATAAAATATTAACAAAGTCTGTTTCCGGCTCATTTTTTTATATTTACTTTTATTGTTTTTAAATTGAAAAAACCTCCAGAACGGTAATCCCAAATGATATTCAGGTATCTATCTGAAGTGTTTAAGTGTTTAATTTAAATTTTACCGCTCTGTTTTTAAAGAGTATTAGTCCAAGTTTAATTATCTTGTGTTTATCTTCTTTATTTATACTGTACTTGTTCTTATTGAGGAATGTTCAAGAAAGATGGACGATACTTTTAGAATTTAGATATAAACAATAGAAAATTTACGATAGAATAATAACGAAATCTATTCACAATTATTTCCATAAGTTTTCAGAGTTTTAATACCGTTTATCATTAGATTGCTTCCTATCTTTGCAATTTCAGAGACAGGTGCTTTCATATCGTCTTGAATCCATTCGGTTAAGACGGTATAAAGCGCACCAGCCCAATAGCAGTTAGAATAATATAATTCAGTCTGATTTTTGGAAACATTTTTATTTATATTGCTCTTATATTCATTCAGTATGGTATTACCATATCCAGCCTGTAGGAGAAGTTTATATTGGGGAGCATGCTTTTTTGTGCTCTCAAGCAAGGCAGTCCATGCTTCAAGAGTGTCAGTGAGGGGATTATATTTTTTTAATGTACTTGATGTATCCTGTATGATATTTTGCAGAAAGTTTGAAAGAATGTCTTCTTTGGAATTGTAATTCCGATAATAAGCAGTTCTTGATACACCGGCTTTTTTCGTTATATCTGTAATCGAAATATCCTGAAAGTTTTTTTCTTTCATCAGTAATATCAGTGCAGACTCAATGCATTCTTTTGTAATAGCATTGGCTTCTGCGTTGTTTTGTCTTAAAATATTTCTCTTTTGTAATTCTGTATTATTATCCATGCAACAAATCCTCCGTATTTGTAGCATCCGAGGCTTAAACTCTTGACGCTTATAAATTCTATTGATACAATTATTTCGACGCTACAAATGTAACACCAAAATAATACATGATAAATTAAGAAATTGCAATAGAAAATTTTAGAGAGGATTCAGAATATGAAGATATTTTATTTTACCGCAACTGGAAACAGTCTGGCAGTTGCGAAGCAGCTCGGAGGGGAATTAATATCAATTCCTCAGATTATGAGAGAAAAGAAGACGGAGTATCAAGATAATGTCATAGGGATTGTATTTCCGGTCTATGCCAATGAACCTCCAAAGATGGTCCAAGACTTTTTAGAAAAAGTCAATCTGAAAGCTGAGTTCTGTTTTGCAATAGCTACTTATGGAATGATGTCCGGAAATCCATTTAAGTATGTACAAAGAATCACAGAAAAACATGGATACAAATTTGATTATACCAGGACATTACTAATGGTTGACAATTTCCTGGATAATTTTGATGTGAAAAAAGAAGTGGCAAAAATTGAAAAGAAAAATATACAGAAAAACCTTAATATCCTTAAAAGAGATATTTCAGCTCATAAGAAAGACGAAATGCGTGCAGGAATTATTTCCAATGCGGTGACTAAAATGTGTGAACCATTATATAGAGGAATTGTAAGTGGAAAAACATCAGATAAATTCATTGTAAATAATAGCTGTATTCAGTGCGGTATTTGCAGTAAAGTCTGTCCGGCAGGAAATATTTCAGTTAAAGAAAAGGTGATGTTTAGTATGAAATGTGAAGGATGCTATGCTTGCATTCATTCCTGCCCAAAGAATGCTATACATCTGAAAAATGAAAAAAGTAACGAGCGGTGGCTGAATCCGGAAGTTTCTATAAAAGAAATTATTGATTCTAATTGTCAGATCTAGAAAGGATAAAAACATGAATAAAAAAATTATTTTAATAACAGGAGCAAATTCAGGTATTGGAAAAGAGACAGCCATGACATTGGCAAAAGAAGGTCACACAGTAATCATTCACGGAAGAAATATTGAAAAAACAAAAAAGGTATGTGAGGAGATCAAAAATGTATCGCATAATCAAAATATTGACATGGTCTGCGCAGATCTGTCTATTATGAGCAACATACCTAAAATTGTGGCTGAATTAGAGTCAAGATATAATTCTCTGGATGTTCTGATCAATAATGCCGGTGGCCAGTATGGAAATACCAGGGAGGTTACAAGCGAGGGGCATGAAAAAACCATGGCAATCAATGTGTTAGCACCATTCTTATTGACAAAACTTTTATTACCTATGCTGCAAAAGAGTAAAAGTGCAAGAGTTGTAACTGTATCATCTGCATCATATAGCGTTGGAAAATTTGATGCCAAAGATATCGAATTAAATGATGGGTATTCACTAACACGTTCTTATGGATTATCAAAGAGATATGTATATTGGATCATGCAAAAGTTCGCTCAGTCAGGTATAGACGGTGTGACATTTAATACAGTGGAACCAGGATCAGCAGATAGCGATTTAGGAAGGGTTTCAAGGAATGGGAAATTAGCAAATCTGGTATATTATTTGTGGAAACCAATGATGTGGTCAATGGACAGGGCTGCGGCAACAAGTATCTATATGGCAGTGTCTGATAATTTGGAAGGTGTCTCTGGCAGGTTTTATGGTAATTTAAAAGAGAAGAATATAAAAAGTAAATTTAGAATTCAGAGCGAGATAGATGAAGTATGGAATTACTGTAATAAGATTTGTAAGGATTTTTTAGCGAGCTGCTAGAATTATTTTAGCAGAAATACGGAGTTAGAAGTTCTAATTTATAGGAACTCCTGACTCCTATTTTGTTAACTATTAAATCGACCTTGAAACATAATTGACAATTCTCCATAAACCTTCCCCCAGTTACAAATCGGCATAGTACACTTTTTTGTAGCTTCAAAAGTTGCCAGATAAAGTAACATATTTTAGAGTATTTTTTACTTGATGAACAATACAATACTGGTATTCCGTCTTATTTTAATTCTTTTTTCGGCTCTTCTCTCGACTCTTCTATTAAATCTCTTCTCAGCTCTTCCTTTTGTTCTTTATTAGAATCTTTTAATGGCTGTTCTTTTAAATCCAATTCCAATCCCTCTGATACATCTGTGCTACTGATATTGGTGCCGATAGTTTGAAAAATTCTGGGATAATCTTCATCAACAGATTTATCCATCTCCTCTAATACCTTTGTCTGCTTTGTTATTGTATAGAGGCAGCGCATCTGTTCATAAATCTCTTTTGCCTTATCATAGTTCCCCTGTTTGTAAAGCAATTTAAATTTCATGAAAAATAGACCGGGCAGGAAACGCAGGCTATTTTCCTGAATGGAAAAATCAATACCTTTTTCAATAAGCTGTTCTGCTTTCTCATATCTTTCTTCATTAAGAAGCTGATAACTCAAATTATTAAGCGTGTTCTGATAAACCTTTTTTGAAAACTGAGATGCCTGATACATCGGGTACGGAGATGATAGTACATAATTCTCCAATACATACAATAAATCAAACAATACCTTAACTCCGATGTCCGCTCTGTTAAGTGAAATGTAATCCAACCCCATACAGCTTATAATGGATAAACCAACATTAGAATATGTACTCTTGATTATCGTATCCAATGAAAAAGAAGGATTCTCAATCATAATACCCTTCAGGCAGTAATTCAAGGATGTGGTGAAATTATTTTCATAAGCAGCGCAGATAGCTTTCGCATAACAAATATGCTGCAGGTTCTCACCCTTGCTGAAATCCTTATGCTTTTCATATTTCTCAACCAAGCTTTTAATCAGAGCCGTATCCTTCTTTGCAATTGCATCATTCAATGCCTGGATACCTTCAAATCCGATAACCGTGTTAACTGAAAAATACATTTTGAAATATTCATTTAAATCCATATTAAATTTAATCGATAACTGGTTCAGTAAATACAGGGAAGGCTCAAAATCCCCTTTTTCAATTCGGTAAATCTGTTTGGGCGTACAGATATCCTTAGCCAATTGCTCTCTTGTTAAGTTTCTGGATTCTCTGAGCTCCCGCAGGAATACGCCAAAATGCTCATAACTCATATGTAATATCCGCCTTCTCTTCCGATGGACATAAGTGTCCATTTATACATAAAAAATCCAATGTTATAATCTAATCATAAAGAAATTCCAACCTGAAAGGAGGGTAAGTAAATGAAAAAATTCACAAAGTTACGTTATTTTGTTGCTTTGTTATTGGTCCTTGCTACCGTTTCAAGTGTAGCCACTCCGACCAGAAGCAACGGAACCGTTACACTCATGTCAGAACCTGGATTTAACTGGTTCCTCGAAACAAGATAACTATCCATGATGTATTATAGCATAATTTAACAAAAGTTACAAATTTTTTGGCTCTGCCGAGACACATATAATTTGATAACTTAACTTTTATGTATTTCGGCAGAGTGCGGTACTTTGGTCTTGAAATATCTTAAAAGTATTTACCTAACTTAATACCCGAATAAGATGAGCATAACTGCCCAAAGGCAGTGACGCAAAGCTATAGGGCCTAAGCCTTACAGGTATGGCAGCCAGTTGCAATTATTTCCTGCGAAATATAGTCAAAAATAATATAAGCGGCTGATCTACTGTGATTTGAAAAAGTGAGGGATTTTAATGAGCAAAAGAGGCAGCAGTATCAAAAGTATCCATATGATATCTGAGAGTACCATCTTTGACGATATGTGTGAACGGTATAATGTTATTGCCGAACAGACAAACTTAATTATTTTTGACATGAACTTTGAAGATGATAAGCTCTATGTATCTGATAACTTCATGGAGCTTACCGGGATATCCGTATGCAATAAGAAAAACATATTAAAGACATTACTCGAAATAAAATACATACACCCAAATGATATTTCCCACTTCAAAGATTTTGTAAGAGCTTATAATCCTAAACAGGCTTCGGCATCCATAACTTTCCGCAGAAAGAATGAAAAGGGCGAATTCGCCTGGATTCGCTGTAAGAAAAAATGTTATTTTGATGCGGAAGGCAGGCTGACAAGGGTTCTTGGAACTGCTCAAGATGTTTCTAAGGAAATGGTTGCAAACACGTTGAAAGGAATTGAATTTTACAGAGGAATAGTATTGCCTTCCTTCAACAGGTTCGAAACCAGAACAAACCGCATTCGTGCAAATTTCCCTGATAAGAAATTTGCGGTTATCGTGCTTGATATCAAGCGCTTTAGCGTTATCAATGATCTATATGGTAATAAAGAGGGGGATGGAGTATTAAAATATATCGGAAGTATCTTGTCTTCCAATAAATCCAGCTGTTATGCATATTGCAGATTTTATGCCGATAATTTTGCTGTTTTTACAGAATACAGGAATGACTCCGAGCTCTATGATTTTGCTTCCGTCTTAAAGCAACGCATGAAAAAATATCCGCTGAAAATGGAAATCAGCTTTTCTATTGGGGTCTGCCGTGTGGATAATGCGGACATTTCCATGTCTGCCTTATGTGAACGTGCCAACCTGACAAAGAAATCCATAAAGCATGATGCTATGAAAACTCTTGCTTTTTACGAGGATTCTTTGAGAAGACGTACCCTGGAAGACAGCGATATTGAAAATGAAATGACGTCTGCTTTAACAAATCACCAGTTTGAAATGTATTTACAGCCAAAGATGTCGATTCCTACTACAGAGGTCGTTGGCGCAGAGGCATTAGTCCGCTGGAATCATCCCGAAAAAGGTATAATTTCACCTGAACGTTTTATTAATCTGTTTGAAAAAAACGGATTTATCGTGAAGCTGGATTATTATATCTGGGAGAGAGCATTTCTTACAATAGCTGGTTGGATAAAGGAAAACTACCCGGTCATACCAATATCAGTCAATGTATCACGTATACATTTCGGTAATTCTGATTTTGTAGAAAAACTGATTCAACTATCGGAAAGGTACCATGTGCCTCCTACGTACATAGAACTTGAAATTACGGAGTCTGCCTTCTTTGATTATAAGGAGGATTTACAGATTAAGCTGTACACCTTAAAGGATAAGGGTTTCAAGCTTTCCCTGGATGATTTCGGTACCGGGTATTCTACTCTAAATTGTCTAAAGGATATCCCCTTGGATATTCTAAAGATGGACAGGGCCTTCCTTGCTGGGACTGGGGAGAACCGCAAGGAAGAAACTGTACTCGAATATACCATTGCCTTAGCCAAAAGCCTGGGCATTGAAGTTGTAGCAGAAGGTGTTGAGAATTTCAATCAGGCAGAATTTCTATACAGGTCTGGCTGTGAAATCGCACAGGGTCATTTTTATTCCCCTCCGCTGCCTGTCGTTATGTTCGAGAAATATGCTGGCCTTACTTAACACATAATATAGAATAGCTGGTGCCATTATGGTAATCTTACCTGTGGCACCAGCTTCTTTTATTGTTCTATTCCTATGGTGTATAAGAGATTTTGTATATCTGCGGCAGAAGCTCCGAAGCCTTTGATATCCCCTCCCAAAAGCTTTGCTGCTTCTTCTTTTGTTATGGTCTGGATTACCGGATTTTCCTTTCCTTTTTCCAATACCGTATACTTCCAGCTTACTTCACTTAAGTTTTCTATCAGTGCCAGCATACAAAGAGCATATTTTTTCATGGTGGCATCAAAATCTTTTTGTTCCTCTGCCTTAAGGTTTTTCTCAAAGAGCAGGGTATAACCATAGGGCTCCTTCTTCGTCTGCAGTTCATTGGTAAAATTGCCCAACACCCTTCCAATCTTTAAGTCAGTCAGTATTTTACTGTTGGCAGACATATTCCCGACATAGGGATTCTTGTGCTGGTAAAGGGTGTTTGCCAGCAATCCGGGTTCTATATTTCCCCAGGAATGATAAGTCCTTGCCCAGGCTTTGGCCCTTGTATCAGCACCCTCCAACCTGTTATTACTGCTCCAGATCAGGGTTTTCTCCGTTTTTCCATCATCATAGCCGTTTAACCCTTCGAAAAGGTATATATTTTTAATCCCTCCCAGCCTGGTATCGAATACCCAGTGGCTGTAATTGTCCGTGTTTTCCGCAAAGTCGCTTTCCGCCAATTTCCTTTTATGAAGCTGGATTCTGTTTGTCTGCAAGGTAACATAAACATTCCCGTCCTGTGTAAACCAGTCTGCATCCCTGGCAGTAATATCATCCGCCGTTTTTAAGGAGAAATAGACATTGGAATTGGGCAAGAGACTTAAGTCTTCCACCGTCACTTCCCCGTATTTCACTGCCCTGTCCCCGGAGGAATAAAGATAAAACACCAGTCCGGCTAAAGCAAGAAGCAGCATTGCCAATATTCCTGTAAGCAATGCCTTTGCTCTGGTTTTTTTCCAGCGGTAGGAGATTTTCCTGATTATCTCTTCCTCACCTGAATCCACCGCCGATACCGCACTTTTAAAGTCCTCCAGCTCTTTTCTGCAGCTTTCACAGGTCTTTATATGTTCTTCCACCGCTTTTTTACTATCCTCGCTGCATACACCGTCTATATAGAGAGGCAGCAGGTCTTTTATAATGTCACAGTTTTTTTCCATCAGCCGATTCCTCCATCAATGCTATCATCCTTTTCTTACCGCGATAAAAAGTGACTCTTGCCCAGCTTTCGGTCTTGTTGAATAATTTTGCTATCTGTAAAAATGACAATTCTCCGAAAACTCTCAGAGTAAAGACTTCCTTATAAGGCTCTTCCAGATTGTGCAGATGCTTATGCAGCGTAAACACCATTTCCTTGTCTTCCAGCCGTATAATGAAATCCTTGCTATCCGGTACCTGTTCCCATTCATCAAGGGGTTCCGCCTTTTGCTTTTTGCAGTAGGTAAAATAACTGTTCTTTGCAATCTGGCACAACCAGGTACTGATTCTGGATTCTCCCCGAAAACGGTCTATATTTTTTAATGCCTTGTAAAAGGTCTCCTGGGTTATTTCCTCCGCAATAGACTGGCTGCCGCACATTCCAAGAATATAGGCATACACGGTTTTAAAATAATCCTCATATATTCGGTCAAAATCCATATGTTCCACTTTTTATCACCTCATTTCATCCTGTTACATAGATTAGACTTGCTTCGTTCTGATTCGTTACAAAGATTTTAGATATTTTATTCAAAAATCAACTTTTTCATCTTTCCTCATAAGATAAAAAATTCTGCCCAAAAATTGTAATCATAAAAACATCCTTTCATTGCATAGAAAAGTCCCTCAATGATATTACCACATCGGGGAACTTTTCTATAGATAATCACTATTAATTTTCCAAATTTCTTCTATTTTAAACTTCATCCGTTAATGCACAATGTGCCATTATTAAACTGAGGAGCTTAAGCTTCTGCAACTTTTTTTAATACTGAGCTTGGAATTCTTAGGCGTTAACTTTTATATAGCTTTTCATAAGATCCATCCCTTGCTGTTCCGCCTTGTATGCAGTAAGAAGTTCTTTGTTTATTCCTTCCCGAACTTCCGGTTTGGTAATGTCCTCACTTGCCTTTAGACGATAGGCTTCTTCCCAAGCCTTATAGACTGCTTTGTAGCACTCCGCCAGCTCCGGAAAACCGTGCTTTTCGAAATATCTCCAGGCATAATATTTTAATCCGCCATAGTTTCCTAAATAGTATTCCAGATTCCAGCTTGCCTCTGCATTAAATTTCTCATTGAAATGAGCAATTAATTCCGGATACGCTTCAATGCCCTTCACATTCTCACACCATTCCTCTCCCTCAAGATGGGATAAGGCAAGCTTTATGGTATCCATTGCCGTTTTTTCCTGTTCTTTTTCTGTCTTACCTGTTATCGTAAGCACGGATAGAATCGGAATTTCTCTTTTACCCAGAAGGTTATATGGCATTGTTTCCTTTTTACAGGTTGTTGTCAAGGTATAAAATATCTGCTCTTCCTCGTTATACCCGTTTATCAGTCCCCATTCCGGCATACCGATATCCCAGCAAACAGCTGGTATCCCCCTGTCTATAGAGTCCTTTATAAGATTAATTGCCTCCTGCTGTTTCTCCTCTTCTATCTCATCCTGCCCCCAGTAACGCCCCACATAGCCGCAGAGAAGCCCTCCGTTCTCGACCCAGGGTTTCTGGTGGTCAAAGCTCCAGATGCTGGTGGCACTGGGGCACAGGTCCGCTGCAACCCACATCCGGAAAGCAAATCCACTGGTTGCAACAATGTCTTCTGTCAATTCTTTATAAGGGCTGCTATTTACTGCCGCTGCCAGAGATTTGGCAAAGGAGAAGAGATATCCCGTATGGTCATGGATACCTTCAAAACTTACGTCAAGATTCTTATTAAGCACACTGTTCATTTGCTTACGTTCCTTTCTTTGATTGGGATATAGATTTTTTCAGAAAAGCTTCTGCTCTCTTCCATATAGGTTTCATACTCCGGACAGGCCAGGCGTTCATATTTACCGGAAGGCAGCCATTTTCGATTAATAAAATCCCAAGTGGTGTGGATGGTATTTACAAAGTTATTCTGGCTTGTCTCAGGTGTTGTAAAGATTGCATACAGGCCGCTCTTTAGCACCAATTCAGCTGTCTCCGAGAGATCTCCCTGTGCCAGACTTTTTTCGATACCAATAGAATAATACAGTTTTTCTTTCATAATACTGACACCGTAATCCAGGCATACTTTACCTCCGGAGAGCTTCTTCGATAATTTTCTGCAATTGTACTGATTCCAGAACTTTGGAGGATATGTATTACACCCCTCATATACAATAAGGGTCGTCTCAGGCTGTTCCTTTATTTCCGGCTTGAGTAAAAAGTCCGCCAGATGAAAATCAAATCTCTCATACAGTTTCAGACTGTTCTTCGCCGCCTTATATTCTCCCGGTGCAACTCCATGTTCTGCCTTAAATGCACGTATAAAATTCTCCTTGGAGTTAAATCCATAGCGGTAGCCAATGTCGGACATATAACTATTCTCGGTAAGAATCTTTTTCGCGCACTCCGTGAGCCTTCTTTTTCGTATATATTCCCCTGGTGTAAGCCCTACTGCTTCTTTGAATATCCGCAGGAAATGATATTCCGAATAACCGGAAGTTTTTGCACAGGCTGACAGGTCTATATCAAATATCAGATTCTCCTCCATATAATCTATCGACCTTTGAATATGTTCCTGATAATTCAAAATATCCCCCCTCTTCTAACCAATACAGACTGCAAGCTTGCTTGTGATACAGAAAATAATAAATACAATGTATTATCCCAATTATAATGCATGTCTAATTCCTGCAATTGATAAATATTGCGAAGTTACCCTGTAAGAGCAGATTCCTTTTCATCCAGAAATCGATTAAAATCAGATATTTTCTGCTTATCTATAGGATATACCATTATCTTCCCAAGGTATTCATAAATAGTTAACCCATCTTCTATTTCATACCTGGTTTCATCCTCCGGTTCCTTCGTTAATGTATCCGTCGTCCCATAGCGTTCCAGAAGATAACTATATAAGCTGTTCAATACGTTATATAAATCTTTATTGTCATTATAAGAGGTTATGTAAAACACCTCCATAGCATCATGGAGGTTTGACATTATCTGATAATAGGCTTGCATTTTCTGTTCTTCATCCGATTTGCTGTAATCTATACCTAATCCGTCCATCGTATCACTGATTGCTTTATAAAAGATATTGTCTGCATTTTTCTGCAAGGTTTCATTTTTAAATTTCACCTCTGAGTATTGCAAAGACAGGACTATCAATAGCAGCAATAAGACAGGTGTGACTAACTTCTTAACTATTTTCATATCCCCATTCCCCACTATATCAGATACTCTTTATCCTTTTATAAATTTTGCGGTCTTTTTGGGATTCGCTTCTTTATTCAGTCCGATAATCCACTGGTATAATTTATCGTAGGCTTCTGCAGGATTTATCTCCAATGCCCTCTTTATGATCTCTCCCTCAAAAAAATCTTCTGTCAGACAGAAAACGGTAGAGGACCAGCCATACTCCTCCCCTGCCTTTGATACTTTTCTGCTTCTTCCGCACATGGTAATATAGAACTTCATCTGAAGCTCTGTCATGGCTGCATCAAATTTTGCCTTATCCTCACCTCCAAAACCTCCGTATTGCTTAATCAGATGGAGGGGCAGCTCCTTGTATTCCGTAAGCAGCTGATATATCTTTTTTGCATAGAGACTGATATTTCCGTTCCCATATTCTTCTTCCAGCTCCCTGTCCCCTCTTCTGACTGCATAAAAGTAAGGATACCACTCTCGGGTAATATATCCGCTTTTCTTAAAGAAGAACTTGCCATAGGCAATATCGGTTTCTTCATTCAGTACTCTCATCCTCCATTCCCACGGGTCTGTCTCGCCGTCCTCCGTATGCCATTGTATGGTATCTCCGTAATAATCACAGAGAGAGAATACTCCCTCGTTATTTGCACCTCCCATGCTCATTCCGGCCTTATATAGATTTTCTTTGAAATCCTGAAAATTATTAATAGTGGTCAGCATAATCTTATCCTCCGCTTCGTTCTTCCCTTGAATTCTTAGTTTTATTTTTAACTGCAATTTCTTTTTACTGCTATTTTTTCCTTGCTGTAATCTATATTTGCTGTAATCTTTTTTTGTAATTATTTTATCTTTACTGTACTTTTTACTTAGCTGCTCTTTTTACTTAGCTCAATACGATATAGATATTATACTGTTTATCTTTAAGCTATTTTTATATCAATCCTTCAAGTTATACTTCATAACTTCATTAACTCTTTTATTAATTTTAAATCAAAGCTCAAAGTATATTATGATTAGCTCATCAAATGCCCTGTTTCTATATAGCTAAAGGCAATTGCACAAAATAGAAAGCTTCCTGCGCCTATGGAAATGTATTAGAAGTCCTTTTCTCTGAAGCTTTTGTGCTATATCATCA
>NZ_FRAC01000028.1 GCF_900142215.1 Anaerocolumna jejuensis DSM 15929
TAGGTCCCAAGGGTTGGGCTGTTCGCCCATTAAAGCGGTACGCGAGCTGGGTTCAGAACGTCGTGAGACAGTTCGGTCCCTATCCGGCGCGGGCGTAGGATATTTGAGAGGAGCTGACCTTAGTACGAGAGGACCGGGTTGGACTGACCTCTGGTGTACCGGTTGCACTGCCAAGTGCATGGCCGGGTAGCCAAGTCGGGAAGGGATAAACGCTGAAGGCATCTAAGCGTGAAGCCCCCCTCAAGATGAGATATCCCATAGCATAAGCTAGTAAGACCCCTGAAAGACGATCAGGTGGATAGGTTAGAGGTGGAAGTGCAGTAATGCATGCAGCTGACTAATACTAATAGGTCGAGGGCTTGACCTAAAAATGGTTTTAATTTGGATGGTTCAATGTGTAGAATAAAAGTACAGCAAATGGGTATTGACTTTTTAATTAAAAAGTATTACAATAAGTCCCGTATTCCTCGATAGCTCAATGGTAGAGCACACGGCTGTTAACCGTGGGGTTGTAGGTTCGAGCCCTACTCGGGGAGTTTTTCTAGGTAAAGAATTATATATATTTAAAAACAAAATAGTATATGGCGACATAGCCAAGTGGTAAGGCATGGGTCTGCAACACCCTGATCACCAGTTCAAATCTGGTTGTCGCCTCTCATAAATAGTCTCTGAATCTTTAAAGTTAAGGATTTGGAGATTTCTTTGTATGTCCGAAAATAGATGCAAACATTTTGGAGAGTAAACGCTGTCTGAAATCCGGTTCGCTTTCTGGCAAGTTTCTGAGCGTTGGGTTGAGGAATGATATCCGACCACTTGAGGAATTTCAGTTCACCAGGGTGAGTTACCAGTTTCTTCAATTTTAGCCTTAAAAAGTATAATTTTATTATTCGCAAATTTAGGTTGCGGAAATGCAATCTCAAATTGGTTGAAACTATTTAAAAATACACTATACTTAACATAAAATCATAAAGAAAAGAGGTAGAAAATATGAGCTTTGCAGATAATCTGCAATCAATAAGAAAAGAGAAACAACTTTCTCAGGAGGAGTTAGCTGAAAAAATTGGAGTAAGTCGTCAAGCGATATCTAAATGGGAACAGGGGAGCGGTTATCCGGAAACAGAGAAATTACTTATCTTATCCCATGAACTGAACGTTTCGTTAGACTATTTAATGTTGGGTGAAACAGGAAATGCAATAAGTGAAAAACCATTCTCTCAAAATATAATTGCACCTACCGGAAAGATTACAATAAAATCATTTGACGGGAAATCAATTGTTAATTGCTATAAAGTTTTTGCTTCACAGGTAATGTTTAAAGCAAGGTCGGATGAACCCCAATACTGGTTAATTGGTGTTAACAACGGTGCATTTTGGGGAGAAAAGTCAATAGTACTTGGATGGTATGCGGACGAAGAAAAATTAAAAAAGAAATGGATGCTATTGCGGAAGATATTAAAAAGGGAATTCCTGCCTATGAGTTAAAATATGCATCGAAAGTAAAAAATAAATTATTAAGAGTAAAAATAGACGAAGAATAGTTAAAACTGGCTGCCGCCTCTCAAAAAAAGGTCTCTAAACCTTGAAAATGCATAGGTTTAGAGACCCTTTGGTTGTTAGAGATAAAGTCTTTTTAACAATGTGCAGATAATAAGCTATGAGATAGTAGTACACATGGGAATATCAGTTTATAATTTTATTCGGTGGTATTATGGTGCTAGAATTTGAAAAATAGACAGATAAGAATATATAAAAAAATGTTTACCTTAATTATATCTATAAACTATTACAAATTTATAATATATGAAGTCAAGAACACCGCTGAAATAATTGATATAATAGTTATGTTGCCGGCAGCAACTTGATACTACTGGGAGGTGAATGTATATGAATAGCGACATATTGGAAAAAGTATTAGCCTATATAGATGAACACATTTATGAAAAAATAAATTTATGTGTTTTAGCTGAGTTAGCAGGTTATAGTCCGTTCTATTTCAGCAAACTATTTTCTGACGCAATGGGAATGCCAGTTACTGGCTATATTCGCATTCGCAAATTACAATATGCGATTGTTTCATTGCTGGAAGGGCGTAAGGTTCTCGATGTTGCAATATTATATGCATTTGACTCTCACGAAGGGTTTACACGCGCCTTTACACAACTCTTTGGTTCAACGCCAACTACTGTTAGGAAGCATCTCACTTCGTATGCGGTTCCTAAGTATGTTGTACCAGATACTATTAACGGGAGGACAAATATGGAAGCAATAAGCTCGTTACAGCACAATATGCACAAGCTTGCTTTTGAATTTCTTGAACAATCAATTGAAGAAGCTAAGGCTGGATTTTGTACTAGCATAGAAATTACGCTTTTGTCAGAGTGCAGAATAAAAATTAGTGATAATGGAAGAGGCTTACCCTTGTCAGAAGATTTTCATGCAAGTAAAGCTGTATTGGATAAAATATTAGCTGGAGGCCCGTTAACTAATGCAGAATATAGTCAAATGGGCGACCTTATACAAGCGGGCTTGCAGACCGTTAATTCATTATGTGAAGCCTTGCAAATCATTGTAAAAAGGGATGGGAAGATTTTTCGTCAAGACTTTATTCGCGGCATTGCCCAGCATGAACTTTATACTAATAAGTTAGAAGGTCCTTCGGGTACGGAGATAATTTTGAAACCAGATACATCTATATTTGGGAAGGAAGATTTTTCTTTAGAGATTTTGAATGAGTGGGTGAAACAGAAGCGAAGAGTTATTGATAACATGAAAGTCGATGTGAAAAGTGCTAATGGATGACAAGTGACATAAGTAAGTGATGATATACAAGGAAAAGCTGGTCACTATTTTAAGCTAGAGACCAGCTCTTACTGATCAAACAATATATTGGTTCCCATTAAGTCCAGCAACTATATGAAATGTATTTTTATCGCATCCTTTTATATGAATATCAGGTGCAAAACAAGTGCAGCCAGTATCAGAGATTGAAGACACTCCTTTCTATGCGGGTTCTGGTAATGTTCAAATAGTTCAAATTTGGCTGCCGCCCCTCTGATCATGGTCTCCAAACCCAGAAAAAAAGAGTTTGGAGATTTTTTAAGGAAGATGGAGATACTTCATTATTTGACGTTCTAATGAATCAGCTTAGAAGATTGCCATTTGTTAGAACAAATAGTTCATATGGATAATCGGTATACACATACCTCTGGTAAATTTAGTTTACTTACATTTTTAATATGTTATAATAGTGTTTGAAATAACGAATATGTAAATAGATAGAATAGGAGAAGTATTATGGATTTAAAATATATTAACGCAAAAAAAGAAGATGCAGACCTGTTAATAAACATCTATAATGCGTCATTCTATAATGATTATATTAAATATGGTGAATGTCCTGCTTATGGCAGGACCCGAGGGAGTATGGAAGAATCCATAGAGAAATTCCCTAAACTGATTATCTGCTATGATAATTTTCCCATAGGAGCTATTTCAGTTGCAAATAAAGGAAATGGTGAATATTATCTCGGCTGCCTTTGTATAATTCCTGAATTTCAAGGGAAAGGAATTGGTACACGAGCCTTTAAATATATGTTGGATTTATACTCTGACTGGAATAAAGTAACATTAGTAACACCTGCAGACAAAGAGGAGAATATTGCTTTTTACACTAAGAAGTGTGGATTTAAAATAGATGGAACCGAGATGGATGGAAATGTTAAAGTGTTTCGCTTTTTAATGGAACGGTAGATGCCAATTTATGGATTTCCTGCCCAGCGATGCATTTCGCTGCGGCTTGCTTCGGGTCTGTTCGGAACATGCCGGCTGATAATTAAGCAAGTCTATGACTCAATATTCCTTATATAATATGTAAACTATTATGTGTACATAAATCGGATAAGATGGAACCTCTTTCTTTTCAGTATTTATAAGATGGGTCTATAGTTCGAATCCCGTTTCCTATTTTTATACAAAGCTACTTGACTACGCCGTTGCGTCGTACTGTATCATGGAATTACTAAGCCGTGATAGGAGAGTAAACATGGGCAAACTTATAAAAATCCGCGAGGTATCGTTACAGTATGACATTACCACAAGGGCTTTAAAGTATTATGAAGACATGGGCCTGATTCAAAGCACAAAAAGCGACGATTACGCTTACAGGCTCTATGATGAAAATGCAATTAAGCGGTTGGAGCAAATCCTGATTCTGCGTAAACTGAACATCAAAATAAAGGATATCCAAAGGATTTTCCATTCCGAGGGCTCAGAAGTCGTACTTGAAATCCTCGGTCAAAAGGTAACTGATATTGATGATGAAGCAGCGCTGCTGCATGAGTTAAAGGAAATTGTCATTGACTTTATAAGGCAGATTGAGCAATTTGATTTTTACAACGGAAGCGATGTCAAATTGCTTTATGAAAAAGCCAGGGAAGTTGAGCGGCAACTTGTGAATGTGGATTACGGCGGAAATCCATCCACGGTAAAACGTCTTTTAGACGTTACTGAAAAACTTGAAAAGAAGCCGGACGTCAGAATTATTGAATTGCCGAAATGCAGGATGATCACGTCGGGGGAAGGCGATAAAGAGACGCTGAGACGGTTCGATATTCTGTGGTCCAGGCTTGACATGAAACGGAAGGACCACTTCTTCCCTCGTGATTTTATGTGGTGGGACGAAGAGCGCAACGTATCCATATGGTGGTATGCTATTGAAGATTGGGTGACGGAAGAAGATACCAAAGGTTTTGAAATTTTTGAATTTGAAGGGGGATTCTATGCTGCGGGGATATGCAGGCAAGACGACTACAGCGATGGCATGAGGGTCTATGAGGGCATAAAGGCATGGGTTTCGGAGCATGAATCCTTTGAACTTGACGAACGGCCGGGGCATCGCCATTTGTGGCATGTGGTCGGTCCCAAAGATACAAATAAAAGATTGGGGTACAGGCAGCTTGAAATCTTTGTTCCGATAGAATTGGTTGGGACAGGCAGGAAATAACCAGTATATGGCCACACAAATCTGGCTGTTATCACTCTCTTAAAGAAGTCTCTAAACTTTGAAATTAGTAAGGTTTAGGGATTTTTTTATTTGCCGCTTTCTTTGCCATATTCCAAGGCAGATATGACAGACCAATTTGAAAAGCATAGATTATACCTTTTCTGTGTTTGTGCTAAAATAGTAGATTCAGAGCTTCTGCATAATGCAGGATAATTTAAGGCATATGTGCTATAATGAACTTGATTTGGATTTATAAATATCTAAAATGATTAGGAATATTTCAATTTGTTGTAACGAAATAGACTTTTACTGCACTTATCTTTTGAGGAGGTGAAAAAATGGATAAGCAGGATCTGGAACAAGTATATAAGGAAAATGCAGCTGTTGTTTATAAATATTTATTCTGCTTAACCCATGATGCAAACCTAACGGAAGAGCTTACGCAGGAAACTTTCTATCAGGCAACGAAAGGGATACATAAATTTCGGGGTGAATGTAAAATATCTGTATGGCTATGCCAGATAGGAAAACGATTATGGTATAGGGAGCTTCAAAAAAGAAAACATCAGATTGTACCAATTGATGCTATTGAGGAAATGGAGTCTAATCAGAATTTTGAAGCGCAATATATTCAAAATATTGATAAGGTCGAATTATTTAAAAGATTACATCAGCTGGATGATAAGACAAGGGAAGTAATGTATCTTCGGCTTACCGGTGAACTCAGTTTTTCTGAAATAGGTGAAATATTAGAGAAAAATGAAAATTGGGCAAGAGTAACTTTTTATCGCGGAAAACAAAAAATTATGAAAGGAAGGACCTAAAATGAATAAAGAAATAGATTGTGCAGTTGTGAAGGATTTACTTCCAAATTATATTGATAAGCTTACCAGTGCGGAAACAAACCAAATTCTGGAGAATCATTTTTCTAATTGCGCCGACTGTGCAAGAGAGCGTGATGAAATGATGGGAAGCTTGAATATGGAGAAGGCTCCCAAGAAATTAAATTTAGAAAATTTTTTAAATAAAACAAAAAAAATATATTTACTAAAAGGGGTCGCCTGGTCCATTGGAATTATCGGTATTTTGGTTTCTTTTATCGTAGATATAGCAGTTAATCGTAAATTGACCTGGTCCTTAATTGTTGATGGCGGCATAGTTTTCCTTTATATCACTGTATTGGCTGCCATATTCAGTAAAAGGAATAAAATAATTGCATCGACATTCGTTTCAAGCATTTTAGTGCTGCCGTTGCTATACATGATAGAGTATGTTGTTAATGAAAATTATCTGGTTAGACCAATTCATTGGTTTACAGTATATGCCTTACCGATAACACTGATTTGGCTGGCGATAATATGGATTGTAATATTAATTAATAAGATTATAAAATTAAATATGTGGCGTACCCTTGGTATACTGTTGCTTTTTGCTATATTTGGTTCTGCCCTTACAAATGCTATTTCAAACCAGGTTTCTGTGAATGAAATTTATCAAACCGGTCTGGAATGGATTGATTCTTTATCATATCTGGGAGGTGCCATACTTTGCTTTATAATTGGACATTTTAGAAAAGAGAAAGGCATTTTCTGATTTCTGAATTATTTAAATTCTGGTCAAAAAAGAGGCGACACTTTTAGCAGCATCGTATTGCAAGGAGGTTTATTGATTGCCAAAAGAAGAAGGAACGGTTACAATAAAGACACTTACATCTCATAAATATGCACATTATAATAATCAAAAGTACATTGGCTGAGGTAATAAAATGAAAGTTCTGGTTGTTGATGATAATCGATATATTGTAAGAGGATTAGCACATTCTTCAATATGGAAGGAAATTGGAATAAAGGATGTTTATACAGCCTATAGCAGAAGTCAGGCCCTGGAAATATTAGAGAAAGAAGAGGTAACAATTCTTCTCTGTGATATTGAGATGCCTGGGGGCAGTGGTCTGGAGCTGGTAAAGGAAGCGAGAGAGAAGGCCTGGAGAGGACAGGTGATATTCCTTACCAGCTATGCGGAATTTAGTTATGCACAGGAAGCAATACGTTTAGGAAGCATAGATTACCTGCTAAAGCCAGTAGAAGCACACACCTTGAAGAAAGCAGTAATCCAGGCAATTAAGCTGTGTGAATATGAAGAAAGCCAGCAGAAGCTACGGGAAAAACGGCTTACTTATGAAAAAAAGATACAATCTCTAAAGGAATACTTTTGGAGGGAGTTAATTGAAGAGGTATTACCGGCACAGGAGGTAGTCCTTTTGAAAGAGGCGGCTGGTTTCGGCGTGGATTGCGGTGAGGATACAGTTTTTTTACCCATTTTGATTAAAGTGGATGCGGAGGAATATAATACTGCTGATAAGTTTAATTATTCCTTTGTAATCCGCAACATTATGGAAGAATGTCTGGGAGGCGAGTGCGCAAGCATAGAAACGATTATAAAAAACGATAAAAAAATGTGGCTTGTAATTATTCGCACTCATGATAAAAAAGAGGCTTCATTAGAATTTATCTATCAGAAGTGCATGGAATGTATGCAATTTATCCGAGATTTTCTGAAATACGATAATGTTATCTATATTGGAAGCTCCTGCCGCTTATATCAGGTACCGGATAAGGTAAAAGAGCTGGAAATTATGAATCAGGACTATGTGGGGAAATACAATGTGGTATTGCGCAAAGAAGATATCTATGTTAAAAAAGTGGAATATCAGTTGAAGCAGATTCAGGACTGGGAGATAATGCTTAGGGAACGCAGCCGTGAAAAGCTGAAGGAAAGTATTCGTTTTTTTCTTCAGAATGCGATGCTGCACAAGGAGATAAATTATAATTTTCTTATATGCCTGCGAATGGATATCCAACAGATGGCATATGCAATATTAAAAGAAAAAAACATAGCTGTTAATATGTTTCTGGTGAATAATGAAAACCAGCTATTGTTCAATAAAGCATCTGATTCAGTGGAAGATATGCAAAAGTATCTATTTTTCCTGATTGATGAGTCCTGCCGGCAGATGGGCTTGGTAGAGCAATCCAGAACGCTTATGGATAAGCTATTGGAATATATAGATAAGAATATTGATCAAACCATTACCAGAGAGGAGCTATCCAGCCAGTTCTTTTTATCTTCCGATTATATATCCAGGCTGTTTCGCAAAAAGAAGGGAATATCATTGGGCGAATATATTCAGAAGCGGAAAATTGAGAAGGCGCAGATGATGCTAACCAGTACGGAGTTGTCAATTAGTGATATTGCGGTTCGGGTAGGTTTCGTAAACTTCTCTTATTTTTCAAAAATATTTAAAAGAATTACCGGTGTAACACCCGCAATTTATCGTAAAAGGAATGAAATATGAAAGGAACAGAAAGCAGCTGCAAGGCACTATAACCTTGCAGCTATTTTTTTTAATTATTTCGAATGAACAGATTTGTATTATAAAAGGGTCTTATGTGTGTTAGCTGAGAAAAATCAAAAATATTATAATTATTTTATAGACAGAGAATAATGGACTTTGTGCCGGGATAGCACAGAAATGAGGTTTCGTATGATTTATGAAGAAATTATAGCAGAGCTGGACAAAAGAAAGGCTTTATTAGAAGAAGTCAGTAATTATATTTGGGATAATCCTGAAATTGCTTTTCATGAGGTTAAGGCAGCAGAAAAGCTGTGCGGGATATTAGAACAGGAAGGTTTTGAGATAGAAAAGGGCATTGCAGGAATGGATACTGCCTTTAAAGCTGCTTTCGGACAGGGAAAACCGGTAATAGGAATATTAGGGGAATATGATGCCCTGGATGGTATGAGCCAGGTACAGGATGCCCTGGAAAAGCAAATAGATAGTACGAAGCAGTATGGGCATGGATGCGGACATCATGCGCTGGGAACGGGAAGTCTGGGAGCTGTAATAGGAATTAAAAAGTTTTTGCAGGAAAGGCACCTGGAAGGGACTGTGATTTATTTTGGCTGCCCTGCCGAAGAAGGAGGCTCCGGGAAATGCTTTATGGCAAGAGCAGGAGTCTTTGCAGGGGTGGATGCGGCATTATCATGGCATCCATGTGATACTACAGGCCTGTTTTCTGGAAGAACACTGGCGGTAATTGGGGTGACCTACCGCTTTAAAGGTAAAAGTGCACATGCCGCAGGGATGCCGCATATTGGGAGAAGTGCCCTGGATGCGGTAGAACTTATGAATGTAGCAGTTAATTTTTTACGAGAGCATGTTCCCCAGGAGACCAGAATGCACTATTCCATTACCAATGCAGGCGGGAAATCTCCTAACGTAGTACAGGCGGATGCTAGTGTATTTTATTATTTACGTTCACCGGAACCGGATAGCTTATTGGATATTTATAACAGAGTGTGCAAAATCGCAGAGGGAGCAGCCTTAATGACGGAAACCCAGGTGGAAGTGGATTATCATAAGGGAGTATCCAGCCTGTTGCCCAATTCCGTTCTGGACAGCGCTTTATTTGAGAATTTACAGGCACTTCCCTTAACCGGATACTCGGAAGAAGAATACGGGTATGCCGCCAGATTCAAAAGCACCATTGAGGATCAACAGCAAACCTTGGAGGAATTAATGAGTGGAGCTGTGGATGTAAATGAGATTTTAAAGCATAAAGAGGATGACATCTACGCGTTTGTAAAGCCCAGGCCTGCCAAAGACTGCTTACTGTTCGGCTCTACGGATGTAGGTGATGTAAGCCGTATCTGTCCTACCTCACAGATTCACACTGCGACTTGGGCAGCGGGCACGCAGATGCATACCTGGCAGGCAGTTGCCCAGGGTAAATCCTCCCTGATGCATAAAGGGATTCTGTACGCATCAAAAATATTGGCATGTACAGCGGCTGATATGTTTTTGCATCCGGAGCTTATCAGTAGTGCAAAAACGGAGCTGGAGCTGAAATCCAGCAAACAAAAATATGTATCCCTGATGCCAGAGGATGCAAAACCTCAAATTGATAGAGAATGAATTGAATCTGTAAGCAGATGCGGCATGCAGGATTTAAAATAGAAGGAGGACTTTGACAATGAAAAAATTTCCGGAATCATTTTTATGGGGAGGGGCTATTGCAGCCTCCCAGGCAGATGGAGCATGGCAGGAAGGAGGAAAAGGAGTCGATACCCAGGATTTAAGGTATTTTGATACAAAATGGGATAAAACCAGGAGGACGGAGAACCGCAATATTAATATGACCTCTGAAATTTTTACAAAAGCCTTGGCAGAAAAGGAAGACGAGCATTATCCCTTCCGTTTTGGTATAGATTTTTATCATACATACAAAGAGGATTTGGCCTTGATGGAAGAAATGAATATGAAAATCTTCAGGACATCCATCAACTGGGCGAGAATATTCCCCAATGGAGATGATGCGGAGCCCAATGAAGAGGGGTTAAGGTTTTATAAAGATTTGTTTATGGAATGCCATAACAGAGGAATGAAGGTATTTGCTACGATTCTTCATTATAATATTCCGGTGCATCTGGTCAATGAATATGGTGGGTGGAAAAACCGCAAGACGATAGAATTTTATGTAAATTATGTTGAAACTATAGCAAAGGGTTTTGGCAATTTAGTGGATTATTGGCTGCCATTTAATGAAATTAACTGTTCCCGTTTTAATCCCTACAATGGGTGCTGTATAATTAAAGACCAGGAAAAAGATTATATAAGTACAATTTTTCAATGCGCACATCATCAGTTTGTAGCAAATGCACTTGCCATAAGAAAAATACATGAGCTTTTACCGGGTTCTAAGGTTGGTGGTATGATTGCCAGATTTACGACCTATCCGCTTACCTGCAAGCCAGAGGATGTAATGGAGACCATTCTCGAAGAAAATTACAAAAATTACTTTTATACGGATATTATGGCACGTGGAAAATATCCGTCTTATACGGATAGAATGTTCGATTCCTTAAAGGTGGCGATTCAAAAGGTGGAGGGAGATGATGAGCTGTTAAAAGCAAATACCGTGGATTTTCTGGCATTTTCCTATTATATGTCCATGACTACTACAACAGACGTTCAGCAGGAAAAGGCCAGCGGAAATTTAGTATCCGGCAACAAGAACCCATATTTGGAGGCCAGTGAATGGGGATGGCAGATTGACCCCATTGGTCTGAGAATATCCTTGAATCAAATGTATGACCGGTATCAATTGCCGTTATTCATTGCCGAAAATGGAATCGGAGCCCGTGATGTGCTGGAAGAGGATGGCAGTATTCATGATGATTACCGTATTGCTTATATGAGAGAGCATGTAAAACAAATGAAAGAAGCTGTCAGCGATGGAGTAGATCTGCTTGGCTATACTGCCTGGGGAATTGTTGATATTATCTCCTGCGGTACTATTGAAATGAGCAAACGCTATGGAGTAATTTATGTAGACCAGGATGAAACCGGCCATGGCAGTAAAAAGCGTTATAAGAAGGACAGCTTCTCCTGGTATAAAAAATGCATAGATAGTAATGGAGAGGATCTATGAAAAAATGGTTAGGTATTGATATTGGGGGTACCTTCATTAAATACGGTATTGTGAATGAAAACTATCAAATAGAAAAGCGTTGGAAGATTCCTACCCTTGAAATCACCCACAAGGATGAATTTTTTGATTATATCTGTGCTAATATGGAAGACTGCAAAGAGGTAAATGGTATCGGGGTATGTTCACCTGGATTGATTGACAGTGATTATGTGATTCAGACATTTATCGTTCCGAAACTGGACCCTATCAGAGGAAGCAATATTGCTAAGGAAATAGCATCCAGAACGGGGAATAGAGTAACGGTTATTAATGACGCTAAGGCAGCAGGACTTTGTGAATTAAAGCTTGGGAACGCCAAAGGAACACAAAGCTCAGCTTTTTTCATTATAGGAACAGGTATCGGCGGATGTATCTGCAATAGTGAGGATGTGGTATATGGAGTAGATGGATTTGCCGGAGAATTTCATTTTATACCGTATATAACCGATGAAAAGAAACAGCAGGCCTGGAAGAGAGGCAGGGTTTCTTCTGTGCAGGGGCTTGTAAATAATTACAATAGCAGGGTAATGGAACAACAGCAGGTAAAGTATGGTCATGAGGTAACGGCATTATATCTGTCGGGGGATGAGTCTGCTGGAAAGATTGTAGACGAATGGTTATTTAAAATAGCTGTTCATTTGATGTCTGTTACGGTAAGCCTCAATCCGGAAGTGATATGTATCGGTGGGGGTATCTCCGAGGAAGAGTGGTTTTTAAAAGCATTAAGTAAAAAATATCATGCTCTATGCATGGACATATTTCAGGGAATTGATTTCTTGCATACCAGAATTATCCCATGCAAATACCGAAATGATTCGAATCTACTGGGTGCCATTCTTAAATTTGAGATAGAAGAGAAGAAAGAAAGGGCAGACTAGGAAAACAGGGAGAAATCTTATGGACAGAGAGGTTTGGAAAAATCCACAGGCAGCAAAAGAACTGGAGGAGGCAGAAATACCTCTATGGTTCTGGAATGATAAATTGGAGAAAAGGGAATTGCTGCGCCAGCTGAAAATGAAAACGGAGATTGGAGTAACCTGTACCATTCCTCATGCAAGAACCAATGGAGGAGAGGGATATATAGGCGGCTATTTGGATGAAGACTGGTTTGATAAAATAGATACGGTAATGCAATATAAGAAAAAGCATCAGGAGCCATTATGGCTGTACGATGAGATAGATTGGCCCGCCGGTACCTGTAATAAGACCATTACGCTTGAGGAAAAATACAGAGAGCAATACCTGACCTTTCAAAAATTTGAAATTCCTGCCGGAAAGCCTTTTCGGGCGCAGTTAAAGAGTGTAACGGGAAAGCGTATCACAGGAAACCCGGAGACGGTTGAAAAGGGTGAATTTGATTATAATATTTTTATTTTTGATAAAGTAACCATGCAAGCCTATGATATCAGAGAATATTTTAAGTACCTGATTTTTGGACCGGAATTAGAATTCCAGGCAGACAGGGATGCGGTGGCTTATGTAGCCAAGGTACAGGTGGACGCTTATGAGTACGGCGGAAAAGGGCAGGTTAGTTATATAAACGGTGAAGCCACAAGGGCATTTTTACAATCCACCTACGAGAAATACCGGGAGTATTACCAGACGGAATTTGGGACTACTATTACAGGGGTATTCAATGATGAAACCAGGATGTGCAACCCGTTGCCATGGTGCGAAGAATTTCCCGGGGTTTTTCAGGATAGGAAAGGCTACAGCATACTTCCCCGTCTTGCTGATTTGATTATACCGGGAGAAACACCAGGGAGAACCAGGTGTGATTACTTTGATGTTGTTGCTTATCTTTATCAGACACGATATTTCGGTGAGATTCATAAATGGTGTAAAGCAAATAATCTGAAGCTGTTTGCGCATCTTTTGGGAGAGGAAACGATATATGGGCATGCCAGATACAGCGGTGATTATCTTAGACAGAACAAGTATCTGGATATACCTGGGGCGGACCATCTTGGTAAGGGCATTGGCAGTCTTAATATTAAATATACTGCATCCGGTGCCCATTCCTATGGGAAGGATATGACAGCAGTGGAGGTCTTTGCAGGCTGTGGCTGGGATATTACCTTTGAAGAATATATCCGCATGGTGACTTGGATGTACCAGATGGGGATGAAAACTATCATCAATCATGGTTTCTTTTATTCGGACAGAGGTGCCAGGAAAAATGACTGGCCGCCGTCACAATTTTTTCAGTGGCAGGGGTGGAGCCGTATGAAGGAAGGGAATGCCATGATCAGGCGCTTGCATTATGCCCTGACCGGTGGCTGCAGTGAAATGGAGGTGCTGGTATACCATCCCATGGAAAGCTTTTGGCTGCAATACGAGCCCAATCTGCTGTATACTCATGGCTTTGCAGAAGGAGCTTTTCTGGAAAATGAGCAGGCTGCGAGAATGGATAGAGAACTGCAGCTGCTTTTGAATGCACTTTTATCTGCCAATATAGATTTTGAACTGTTACACAAGGATGCACTGGAAAATTTTAAAACAGAAAACGCAATAATGGTAAATACGAAAACAGACCAGCGTTTTTCGTTAATAATCCTGCCGATGTGCCGGGTATTGCCAGTGGAGGCTGTAAGCTTACTGAAGCAATTTGCAGAAGAGGGAGGACATATTCTTGCGTTGGATGAGCTGCCTGCCATGGCTATGCCGCAAAGTGCGGATAGTGAAGTGATTCAAGCATTCCGGAATATGAAAGCGCAGGGAAAAATTACGTTATTACCGATAGAAGATAAAGAGGCTGTCTGCAGTGAAGTTATCAGGAAAATTCCCCATCCAGTTAAAATTGTACAGGGAAGTAAGGGGACGGAGAATAACCACCTTTGCTATCCGTCCTACTTAATTGACCCCTATCTGCATACCGGAGAAAATATAACAGGTGTGATGTTTACCAGATACATAAAAAACGGACAGAGAAATACGCTATTTATGAATTATGGTAATAAAGAGGTCACGGTGCAGGTGGCGGTCGAAGCGGATAAACAGCCGGAAGTATGGGATACCTTTACCGGAACTGTTCAGAGGGCAGAGGTTATTAAAGCAGAAGAGCATTTGTATTATCTGCTGTTAAGGTTGCCCTGTAATTATGGTGTAATTGTACGTGGATAGTAAGACAGGCAGCTCCCATATGGGTATGAATTGTTGCATGAAATAGACAGAATTATTGCAGTCTGTCTGAGATAATTCTGATATTATTTAACTATAAAAAAGGAGGTATTATTTATGAAACGCAGACTTATGGCACTTATAATGGTTGTTGTGGTTGGAGTTTGGGCATTAGCCGGATGCGGCTCACAGGAAAAGAAGAATAACAATGCCAATTCCGCAGAAAACGCCCAGAGCACCCCGGATGCAGGCAAGCAGGCTAAAAATGAAAAAACGGAGCATATTAAGATCTTAATGGCAGGCACCGAACAGCCAGACCAACAGAGAGTGGTAGATGCAATGAACAAATTATTGCAGGAAAAGCTTAATATGACAATCGAAATTTCTATGGTTAATTTCGGTAATTACAAACAACAATGTCAGTTGGCATTATCCGGGGGAGATGATTATGATGTAGTTATGATAATGGGCTCATTGGCAGCAAATTACTTAAATGCAGGCTATATATATGAATTATCGGATTTAATTGACAAGTATGGGAAGGATATTATTGCAGCCATGCCTGATACGGCAAAGGCAATTCAAATGAATGGCAAGATGTTCGGTATCCCAATGAATCGTGATTATGTGCAGCAATTTTCAATTGTAATGCGTACGGACCTTATAAAAAAATATGGCATAGATACCAGCAAAATCAAATCCTTAGATGATATGACTCCGGTTTTTGAAACCGTAAAGGCTAAGGAGCCGGATATGACAATGTTTATAACACAGTCCTCCTCTAATGGGTATCCGAACCAGTATGTGTGGTATGACCAGCTTGATAATTATTGTGGTGTACTTATGGACCCTAAGAATAGTACCAAAGTGACCAATTTATTTGAGTCGGATGAATACATGGATTATAGTAAATTAATGTATGCGTGGAATCAGAAGGGATATATGTTAAAGGACGGTGCTACTAATACGGAGTCAAAGCAAAGCATGATGAAGTCAGGAACCTGCTTCTCCTTTCCTTATTCCTATACACCTACCGCAGAAGTTGAATTGGAGCAAAGCGCAGGGTATGATTTAACAGTTGTTCCTTTGGAAGAGCCAATGGCGCTCACTTCTCAGATCTCGACTTTCTCCTGGGGAATCTCCAGCTCCTGTGAGAATCCCGAAAAAGCTATGGAATTTTTGAACTTTGCTTATACCAGTCCCGAATTCAATAATTTGCTTAACTGGGGTGAAGAAGGGAAAGACTATGTATTTGAAGATAAGGACAAGGGAATCATTAATTATCCGGAAGGTGTGGACAGCAAAACCAGTGGATATCATTTAAACCTTGGCTGGGAAATTCCCAATGAATTTTTAACCTATTTATGGAGTGGCAGTGATCCTGACACATGGGTAAATTTCAAGAGCTTTAACGAACAATCTTTCAAATCAGAAGCCTTTGGTTTTGTTTTTGATTCTACCCCCGTTACGAATGAGATGGCAGCTATCTCCAACGTACTGGGACAATATGTAAATGCCCTGACCGCAGGCAGTGCGGAACCGGAGGCTACCATTAAAAAAATGAATCAGGATTTGAAAAAGGCAGGGATAGATACTGTTATCCAAGAAAAGCAAAAACAGTTGGATGCTTTTATAAGCAATAAATAGGCAATTATTATAAATGCGGATTTGATTGGCACAGCACAAATCCGCATTTATAAAAAGGAGACTTGACATGGCAAGAACGAAAACAGAAACAGGGCATATTTTAAGAAAAATGAAACGGTATATTCCGCTATATCTTATGATGTTTCCTGGTTTGTTGTATTTTTTTATTAATAATTATATTCCAATGGCCGGTATTACAATCGCCTTCCGAAATTATAATGTGAAAAAGGGGCTATTCGGCAGTGACTTTATAGGGCTGAGAAATTTTGGGTTTCTATTTAAGTCAGATGATTTATGGAAAATAACCAAAAACACGATGTGTTACAATATCAGCTTTATCTTATTGGATTTGCTCTTAGGCGTATTCTTTGCAATCTGTATTTGTGAAATCAGGAACAAAAAAGCCCGGAAAGTATATCAAAGTGCGATACTGCTTCCGTATGTTATGTCAATTGTTATTGTAGCTTATATGGTATATGGTTTTTTTAACTCAGATTATGGTTTTATTAACAATACTGTTTTAGAAGGCTTAAAGCTCCAGCCTGTTACCTGGTATAGTGAACCGAAGTATTGGCCATTTATTCTGACCTTTGTTCATTGCTGGATTGGCGTAGGCTATGGTTGCATGATTTATATAGCCTCTATCCTTGGTATGGATGAGGCTATGTTCGAGGCTGCTAAAATCGATGGGGCTACCAAGCTGCAACAGATTCGTCTATTAATAATCCCCCTGTTAAAGGGAACTATGATTACCATGGTGCTGCTTTCAGTAGGCAAGATTTTTTATAGTGATTTTGGCTTATTTTATCAGGTGCCACAAAACTCAGGTACATTATATAGCGTAACTGATACGATTGATACATATGTATACCGTTCTTTATTGCAGATTGGTAATATTGGAATGTCTGCAGCCGCAGGTTTTTATCAATCCATATTAGGGTTTATTTTTGTTGTTACAGCTAATCTGATCGTTCGTAAAATTGATAAAGACAGCGCATTGTTCTAAGGAGGTTGCATATGAAATCAAAAGAATCCACCAAGACCCAGATATTTTGCCATAGTGTTCTGGTCGCCATATTGATAATAGCAGTAATTCCATTTCTTTTATTGTTTATGTCTTCTATTACAGATGAAAGCAGTCTGATTGCAAATGGCTATAGTTTCTTTCCGAAGGACATCAGTTTGAATGCCTATAGGTATATTTGGGGTTCGAAGGCCGAGATTTTTAGGGCTTATGGGATCACAATACTGGTAACCTTTACTGGTACCTTTTTACACCTGACATTGGCTTCTTTATTGGCATATCCGCTGTCCTTGGACAATTTGCCGGGAAAGAAATTTTTTACCTTTTATATTGTGTTTACCATGTTATTCAGCGGGGGTCTGGTGCCTCAATATCTCATGTGGACGGGAATATTTCATATAAAGAATACTATCTTTGCCTATATTCTGCCGAGATTTATGTTAAGCGCAATGAACGTTATTATTATCCGAAGTTTTTTTAAAGCCAATATCCCTTCCGCTTTGTATGAAGCAGCAAGAATTGACGGCGCCAGTGAGTTTAAAGTGTTTTTAACAGTGGTACTGCCTTTGGGTAAGCCTATTCTGGTGTCCATGGGTGTATTTGCCGGTTTAAATTACTGGAATGATTGGACGAATGGATTATATTATGTAAATGAGAAG
Organism: Anaerocolumna jejuensis DSM 15929; assembly: GCF_900142215.1. GTDB lineage: Bacteria > Bacillota > Clostridia > Lachnospirales > Lachnospiraceae > Anaerocolumna > Anaerocolumna jejuensis. The sequence continues at coordinate 17,983 of NZ_FRAC01000028.1, forward strand.
GGTCTGTATGGTATTCAGAACTTAATTAATATGATGATTACGGATGTGCAGTTTTTGTCCTCCAACAGTGTAGGAAGTGCACTTATAGCAGAAATACCCGCTACTACAGTAAGAATGGCCATTGCATTTATTGCCATGATTCCGATATTGATAATCTTTCCCTTTCTGCAGAAATATTTCCAAAAGGGCATGACCGTAGGAGCAGTTAAAGGATAGGCTGGAAGTAACGTAAAGATATATTTTTATTGATAATAATTGTAGTAATATGAAAAAGGGGATGCGGCGCAAAACAAGTGCAGCATCCCCCTTGTTAGTTAGCTTTATTACAGGCATAATATAAGAGAGCTGTAAAGCATTATTGGTATATTGACGTGAATAAATAACTGTCTTACAATATTCTAAAAAACCGGTTCAGGGAGAAGATACCAACATATTCCTATGGGTAAAGGAAGATAAAGAATATGAAAAAAAAGTACACACTAAGAGAAGTGAATAAACTGTTGGCAGTAAGCGGATTAATTTTGGTAATTGTATTTGGCGTAGCATTATATGGTACGAGTAAAGTACACAAATGGTGCCAGGAATATATTACCCATCTGGCAGAAGGCTATGGAAATGAGCAGAATAACCGCCTGGAACAGATTCAGAATCAAATGCTGAAGACGTTAATGAGTACTAAAATGGATTATATCCGTTTGGCGAAGGATGAGCTTGAAACATACAACTATTACTATGATTTAGGGTCGGAATATAGCACAATGCGGGAAAATGGTCTGCAAAACTTTAACTTTTTTCTTTATTTTCAAAAAAATAAGGAAATGGTGGAATTGGGAATGCCGGTAAATTTATCAAAAGAACAGATTTTTGGAATGAGGCGGACCATTAAGGAATTGGGAGAATCCGGAGAACTGTATGAGAAAGCACCAAGAAAATGGACCGAAATTACAATTAATAATAAGCAGTATATGATTCTTTGTTACCGGTACATGGATAGAATCATAGGTGTCTATGTTCCTGTTAATCATTTTTTAAGTATCAATCAAGTTGCTTCTTTGACAAAAAAAGATTTTGTACTATTGGTTGAGCATGGGGAACCATTGACAGCGGTTAATAAGTATGTTAAGAAGAACATAGAGCATAACAGTTTTTTGGGGCTTTACAGCAGATACATCACAGCAGATATGCCTATAAATAACAGTGAAGTCAGTATTCGTGTAGTCGCATATGCCTATGGTGTATTAGGCGAGATTACCAATATTCAGGTGTTATTTTTAGGAATATCCGCAGGCTTCATCCTCATTAGTGTAGGTATTCTGATGTATATTGTACAAAGGGTATTGATACCTGTATATAATTTTTCCAGGGAACTTGAAGGGATAGGAGAGCCTGCCCGTAAGATGGCGGACAATTCTTTCCATGAGTTAAGCAATGCTGCCGAAATCTATAATCGTTTAAACCAGCAGTTAGAAAGTATTAAAATAGATTTATATGAAGAAAAACTAGAAAAGCAAAAGGCTTCCCTGGAATTCTTGCAGCTGCAGATTAAGCCTCATTTCTTTATTAACTGCTTAAACACCATTTATTATATGGTGGAGTCCGAGCATTATGATAGGATAAAGCAAATGACAGTTTACGTGTCAGATTACCTGAGATACAAGTTTAAAGATGGTATTCGTCTGGTGAAACTCAGCGAGGAATTAAAGAATGTTGAAAATTATCTGCATATATATGAATTATGGTATGGAGATATTTTTTGCTATAAATTGCAGAATACATTGAAAGAGCAGGAAGTTGAGTTCTTGCCTATGGGAATACAGATTCTAATAGAAAATACAATAAAATATGCAGTTGGATTTGGGGATAAGGTCTTAATTTATTTAAAGACGGAGCAGGAAGAAAGTCAGCTGCATGTGACATATTATGATTCAGGGCCGGGATATCCCGCTGAATACTTGAAAGCTGAGATAAATAATACACGGGGTTCAGATAATCATATTGGTTTGGTTAATTTGGAACAAAGAATTAAAATTTTGTATGGTGATAGAGGAAAAATAGAGCTAAGTAATCAGGAGGAAGCCGGTGCACGTGCGGACATTTGGATACCATTTCACCCTATGTAGCCACGGCAATTGCCTTGCGGTAGCTAAAAAAACGCGGTGACCTCATCTCCATTCCGCAAGTCATTGATGCACTCCACTTACACCTTTTCTTTTAACCTCCTTTCCGGTAACAAAAGACCATTCTTTTTCTTAGATGCTTTGCAATCCTGGTTATACTGGTTTATTGCGTAAGGCTTATAAGACCACTCGTACTAATCTTACAAGTTTGTTAGTTTATTGTAAGGAAAAACGATGGTTTTGCACTCCTTTTACTGCTATACTGAAAATACAAAGTATGAAGGGAGTGGTTTTAATGAAAAATAAAATAATTAGAATCAATATATTGGTACTTGTAATAATCGGCTTAATTGCCGGTATTGTAAAAATATCTCCTGTCGTATTTACAGGATATGAAATGTATAAAAATGCAACGGAAACAATGAGTATACAGGACAAAATAGAGGAGATCAAGCAAAAAAAAGATTATATTACATTTGATAAGATACCGGAAGAATATATAAAACAAGTGTTAAAGTCGGAGGACAGACGTTTTTATTATCATTTTGGCTTTGACCCGATTTCTACTGCAAGGGCTATGGCAAATAACATAATTGCAGGAAGCTATTCACAAGGGGGCAGCACCATTACCCAGCAGCTTGCAAAAAATATGTACTTTTCTTTTGAAAAGAAATATGAAAGAAAGGTAGCAGAGCTTTTTGTTGCTTACCATCTTGAAAAAGAACTTACCAAAGATGAGATATTGGAACTCTATTGCAATATTGCTTATTACGGGGAAGGCTGTTATGGATTAAAGGAAGCAGCAAAACATTATTATGGTGTAAATCCTTTAAAATTATCTCATGCACAAATCAAAGCACTTGTCTGGACGATAAAAAGCCCGAATAACTACAATCCCCATGTTTACAGAGGAAGCATAGCTTGAGATTAAAATGCGGAGTAAGGGTTGATAGTTCCAGGTTTGATGCCCTGTTGTTTTGGGTATTAAGTGGTAAACAGAGAGATTAATTTAAAACAAATAAAGCTATCATATGGTTAAAGTTAAGAGATTATGTTTTTTATGAAATAACATAGTCTCTTTTTTAGCAATTCCAATGTGCCGTAAGTGAAACGTGATACATAGAATATCATGATTTTGAGTAATAACTACAATTAATGAAAGCGGTATTCGCAATACAAGGCATCCCGAATTCACCAGAATAATCAAATCCATTTCTATATAACAATAACAATTTCTAGCTGCCTTATGCTATTTCCTTGGTACATTCTCCGTATATTCTTATAATAAATCATACTTTATAAATTGCAAAGCAGAATGGCAGGTATTTTCAGGTAACGGAAATTCAAGGTTCCTATAAATACCGTAAAATAAATTTAATCTTGATAATATGCAATGAAAGTGTATAATTATAATATGCCAACAAAGAATTATTACACAGTTATTCTATATACCATAGGAAAATACGTACTTAAAGGAGTATTACCATGCAGTTTGCCAAAAGAATGGAGCAGTTTGGAGATGGAATATTTACCAGACTGTCTGAAATAAAAAGAAGAAAAATGGCTGAAGGCGAGGAAGTTATTGACTTAAGTGTGGGGACACCGAACATTCCTCCTGCACAGCATATAATAGATGCCATTGTAGATGCTGCCTCTGATAAGAAGAATTATATTTATGCATTAAATGATCAGGAGGATTTACTGGAGGCTGTCAGTGTCTGGTATAAAAACAGATACGGCGTTAATCTGAAGCCTGAAACAGAAATCTGTTCTTTGTTAGGCTCACAGGAAGGGCTTGCACATATTTCCCTATCCATCCTGGATGCAGGGGACTTAGCCTTGGTACCGGACCCCTGTTATCCTATTTTTGCAGATGGGCCCAGGCTGGCAGGGGCCAGACTCTATTACATGCCTCAGAAAAAAGAGAATGGATACATCATCCAATTGCAGGATATTCCGGAAGCAATAGCCAGGGAAGCAAAATTTATGATTGTTTCTTATCCGAATAATCCCACAACCAGATTGGCGCCGGATTCCTTTTATAGGGAATTGATAGATTTTGCAAAGAAATATGATATTATTGTGCTTCATGATAATGCCTACAGTGAGTTGGTCTTTGGAGATAGAAAAGGGGGAAGCTTCCTCGCTTTTCCCGGCGGGAAAGATGTGGGAGTGGAATTTAACTCTTTATCCAAGACCTATGGTCTGGCAGGTGCCAGAATTGGTTTTTGCTTAGGGAATGCCGGGGTCATTTCCCGCCTTAAGACCCTGAAATCCAATATGGACTATGGTATGTTCCTGCCCTTGCAAAAAGCAGCTATTGCTGCCGTTACGGGGGAACAAAGCTGTGTGGAGGTTACCAGAAGGACCTATGAAAGGCGCAGGGATATTTTGTGTGAGGGATTGACTGCCCTGGGATGGAAGGTGGAAAAACCGGAAGCTACCATGTTTGTCTGGGCTGCCATACCTGCCTGGTACAGCAGTTCAGAAACATTTGCCCTGGACTTGGTGGAAAAGGCAGGGGTATTAGTAACTCCCGGAAGCGCTTTTGGACCTTCCGGAGAAGGACATGTGAGAATGGCACTGGTGCAGGAGGAAGGGGTATTAATAAGGGGATTAGATTTGATACGAGACAGCGGACTGTTCGGTACCGTAAGATAGCCGTATTATAATGCCGGATAAAAACTTTAAATACTTAATCTGAGAAAATTCAGAGTTTTATATTTGTAGTACATATAGATGTATTTATAATACGTTTAAGTTAATAGGGAATATGCGGACACGGGGATTATAGAATCTCGACTTTACGCAGAAGATAATCTGTGATATATTTTAAATATGAGGAAAAAAAGAGCAATATTACTAATAGTATGTTTTCTGATAGCAATTTTATTGGGCAGAAATTCCAAAACAATTTCTGCTGCAACTTTTTCATTTGCTTTTTTTTATAATAACTCCTGTGCATCCTGTAAAGAAGATGAAGATATTTACCAACTCTTTAACCGATGCTTTTCTTCTGAAGAAAAGGCACAGATGGATTATGAAATCTTTGTTTATAATGTGTTTCAACAATCTGGAAAGGAGGTTTATAAAAAATATTGCAAGGACTACCAGATTGATAATTCGGCGGACGAGTTCCCAATGCTGGTAATTAATGGGCAGTGGATTACGGGCTATGACGAGATTGAACGGTATTTGAAGAATGATTTCATAATAGAAAAAGAAGACTTAAGGATTAAACAAGATAATGGACAAAAACAAAAGGATAAATCTAATTCTGAGCAGAAAAATAAGGTTGAGGGTGATACAGGCACTTCAATTGTGGACCAATTAACTCGAAATTCCAGAGAAAAAAATATCAAGAATGATGATAAATATTTGCTGTTGTTTACAACCTATTCTTGTGAAGAATGTGAGAAGGTTAAGGAATTTCTAAAAGAAATTGATTCTTCTGTTATCATAGAAGAGTATAACATTGGTGCAGAAAATGCAGTTGAGATACTGCAAACCTTGTATGCCTATTATCATGTAGCGGATAGTAGACAACATGTACCAACCATTTTTATGGGAAATCAGGTTTTTACTGGGCAAGAAGAAATCATTACAGCCTTAAGTCGAGAAGACACATTTACGAATGCAACTTATGGGACAATGATTGAAGCAATTAAAAAAAATATGGGAACCGAAACCATTAGTAAGACGAGCTATTTAGCCTTGTTTGGATCCGGCCTGCTTGCAGGGTTTAATCCTTGTGGTATTTCAATGCTGCTGATGCTGTTATCTATCTTATTAACTGCTCAATCGGGAGTGTTGAGAAATGGTATGCTATATATCCTTGCCAAGATTATCACTTATTTTAGTATTGGAATAGGATCATATTTTGCCGTAGCTGCTGTTTTTTCGGATCAATTAAAAAGTATCAGCAGAATTTTTACAATAGTAGTATCAGGGATAATTTTGATGCTTGCGGTTATGAATTTTGTGGATTTTATAAATGTAAAACGAGAGCAGTTTGGCAAAATCCATATGCAGCTTCCTGTTAATTTACGGACTTTTAATCATCATATGATTAAAAAAATGGGGAATGTATCAGAAAAATTCATACCCTTATTGGCATTTGCTCTGGGAATTGTAATATCCTTCGGTGAATTTTTTTGCACCGGTCAGATTTATATGGCATCCATATTATATATGTTTCGAACACATTCCGAGAGTATTTTACAGATAATAAGTATGTTCCTGGTATATGTAGGAGCTATGTCAATTCCAACAATAGCTGTACTTATGGTAGTTTATAAAACAAAGACAACGAATGTGGTTTCAGAGTTCATGCTGCATCGTATGGGTTTAATAAAGTTATTTAATGGAATTTTATTTTTATTATTTTTTATTTATATGGTGTTTAGTTTAATATAATCCGGTCTATCTTTTCAAAAGTACATAAATCCATAAGGAGCTGACAACCTTCACTTTGTTCAGCTTCTATTAATTTAATTAATAATTCTTCCGTGATACGTAGTCTTACTGCTGTTCGGTGAATGTCACAAGGTTCTGGGTCATTAAAAAAACGGTTACTCTCATCTTTAATAACGGAGTCCTTCAAGGGGATATCTTTCAGAAAACCTTGGTAAATGCATGTGCTATTATAAAAAAGTTGGATACTAGGTTGTAGGGGCGATTTATGAGATTTATGATTAAAAAACATATTTTACTCCTAATTTCTTATTTTTTATTAAAATATATTCATATAATACTATAAGATTTGTAATTTTTCAATGCCCTTCAAATACAGCTCACAAATCTAAAGAAAGGAAGCCATGATGTTTAGCATTTATAAACATCATACGACTATATATGAATAAATTAAAAAAGCAAAATAAATCAGATGCTGACAAAATGGCGTTCAAACTCCTGTGGTATTATTTGGTGATTCTTTTGGTTCCAACGATTTCTATTACAATTATCTATTTTACAGCAAGAGAAGCATTGATAGATGTCCAAAAAGAAAAGTCATATAGAATTCTGACAGATATGGTAAGTGATTTTGACAGAGAAATCGAAGGTATACGAAATATTGCGACTTATTTAAGCGAAGACGCTAAAATAATTGAGCTGTTAAAGAATGAAGATCAAAAACAGAGTATTTATTATGACATGTATAGAAATGTAGATAAATTTTCTATTTATACCTTAACTAACTCAATGGTTGAAGATATTTGTATATGGTTTGCAAATAAGGATTATATCATTAGCATTCCAAAGGTTATTCCAAAAACGGAACGAGGGATATCAACCTTATCCTCTTTCCAAGGAGAGAGCTGTGAAGAATTAGAAAATAATTTTTGTGGAAAATATCACTATATTCAAATGGAGCATGTCAAAGTAAAAGATGATAACAAAGATTATTTGCATTATAGAATTATTCAATCTCTCCCCTATATTAATAATGGAGTATACAATGGAGCAATCATAATTTCATTAAATAATAAAGTAGTTAATAGTTTTCTAAAAAAAATTAGAAATGATAATAATAGCAGTGTTTTTTTAATTGATGAAGAGGGTAAGATTATTCAGAGCTTTCTAAACAATGAATATGAGTTGGATAACAAAGCGGTAATCGGGATGGATTATGCCAAAGTAAGCCAGAAACAGAAAAATGTAGTTACATATCAAGTAGAGTCCAAATTCTATTCCTGGTCTTTTGCTGTCATAACTCCGAAATCAGAATTAACGAAAAAAATCGGAACTGCTAAGTATTTTATGGTTTTTTTATACCTTATATCTATTTTGGCGGGTGTATTTATTTGTATCTATTATTGGTATCACAATAAAAAAACGGTAAATCAATATTACCGCTGCTCAGAGAATTTAGCAGTTAAGATTAATATATCCAGTACAGAAAAAGCACAAAATGAGAATCGGAGCTTCTGGAGGAGTCTGGAAACATTTTTAGATCAGGTAGAAGATCTTCAAGGTACATTGGACAAACAGCAGGAAATTGTACATAAGGAATGCATTCGAAAATTATTATTTGGTAAATATGAAAATATTCAAGAATTTAAAGAAGAAGTAGGAGACGGGGTGGAAAGCTTTTTGCAATATCCGGCATATTATGTTGTGGTTGTAAGAGTCGAGTCTCAGCTATCCGGTGATTTCCTTATTTCGGACCTAAAATTTGAGGAAAAAGTGCAGAGCTATTTTGCATCAGAGTTGAAAATACAGCATTGGATTTATCCGATTGAACATTATTCCTATGCTATCATATTGGCTGATAATGATAACAGGAATATATTTGGTATAAAGGAAGAGCTGGGCAAACTAAATTTGTACAACCAGGGGATTAGTGGAAGTTTCATGGGTATCAGCCAGCGAGCTGACAATATACTAAAGTTGTCAGCGGCATATGAGGAAGCAGTGCAAGTCTGTAAGAGCGCAAGCTTTTTCCAAATTCATGTACCATTAATTCGAGAAGAGGCAGAAGAAGAAATACGGGGAGCAGGGATGTCATTGGAGGATGAGTTCCAATTAGAACAAACCCTCCTGTATGGCTCGGAGAATGATCTGGAGGCTATTTTACTTCAGATTAGGGAATTAAATTCAGAGCAAGTGCAGCATCTTTATTGGGTAACCCATATGATTAATATGCTTCAGTGCATCCTGGTTCGTTGCTTGAAAAAAGAAAGAGATGATTTTAGCAATCAACTTATAACAAAGGCACAGAAGACAGAATGGCCGGATGAAATATTTGCACTTCTGCGTATTGCTAAACGGTACCAGATGAAGATTGCAGAAGAAAAAAAGGATAAAAAACGGGAAGAAATAAAACAGGAACTAGAAAGGATAATACAAAAGAATTATCCAAATATGAACTTTAATCTATTAATGGTTGCTGAAAGTATGAATATACCTGAACAACGGCTTTATAAAGAGTTCAAATTATACTTTGATGTTACATTTAGTGATTACCTGGAAAATTTACGAATACAAAAAGCGAGTCAGTTGTTAATGGAAGGAATAGCAGTAAAAGAAGTTGCTGTTCAAGTGGGATATGGAAGTGACTATTCATTTAGACGAGCATTTAAGCGAATTACAGGTACGATTCCAAGTACTTATCTCAAGATAAAATAAAGAAAAATATATATAATAAAAGGGTATTCTATAAATAGAGGCTGGTATGTTTACTGGCCTTATTTTTTTATTATCATGCTATTTTGCTTGTTTTCAGCAATTAAAAGTGCATAAAATCAAAAAATGTATGGCTTATTAAAAAGTGTTTGTTGTTTAATGTGTATAAAAATGGTATAAAAAAAGTGTAATTGTTATAGAAAATAACGAAGTAAGGATGGGTTACTGCAGGAACCTGTTCTGAAAAAGAATCATCGCCTATTGTTAAATGAAAATTATTAAAAAGGAGAAAGTTTATGAAAAGTTTATTAAAGAAATTTACTGCAGTAACACTAAGTATTGTTATGGTATTAGGAATGACAGCATGTAAGGAAAAGAGTTCATCGACAGTAAGCCAGGAGATAACATTAACAGATTCAGGTACATATCCAATTGTCGCAGACGGAAAAAATATAACATTAACATGCTTTACAATGACCATGCCTAATGTTGAGGACCTTCAGACCAATGATTTCACAAAATTCTTAGAAGAAAAGACTGGTATCCATATTGAATTTGAAACAGGAACAAGAGATGACTGGGAAGATAAATTAAATATGTCCTTACAATCAGGTGATTACCCGGATATTATTATGGGTGTAAGTCCAAATATTGCAAAGTACGGCGTTAAAGAAGGAATCTTTATTAAATTGGATAACTATATTAACGAGAAAAATACACCCAACTATTACAGTATGTTTAAAGATAATTTGGATTTAAGCCGTGAATCCGATGGAAGTATCTATTCTTTATTATCTACCAATGATTGCTATCATTGCTCGTATGGTAGAAAAATGTGGATTAATACAAAGTACTTAGCTGATATGGGATGTGAAATCCCGCAGACAACGCAGGAATTCTATGACGTATGTAAGAAATTCCTTGAATATAAACCAAATGGAATTGCAATTGGTGGTACTGCTCCTGGTGCAGGCTGGTATTCGACCTTCCAGGAATGGTTAATGGGTTCTTTTTTACTTAGCCCAAGCAAATCTTATACCTTAAATGTTAATGATATGACAGCAGTAAACAAAGAAGGAAAAATTGTAACTGCAGCTACAGATGACAGATATAAAAAGTATCTTGAGTATTGTAATTCTTTATATAAGCTTGGCGCTATCTATGATGGTGATTTTACACAGACACAGGAGCAGTTAAAGACAATTGTTAATCAGGAGGATGCTCCTGTATTATGCTTCCCGGAAGGAACGATTTCCGATTATATCGATTCTGCAGCGAATCCGGACCTTTACAAACAGTATGCTACTTTATCACCACTGGAAGGACCTGATGGTACAAGGCTTACTTCTTATTTTAAATATTCAGCAATTTCAAGTGGTAATTTCTGTATAACAGATAAGTGCAAGAATCCTGAAGCAGCATTACGCTGGGTTGACTTTTTCTACTCAAAAACAGGCGACCTTTGTTCACAGTATGGTGCGGATGAGGGTGTCGACTGGAAATTAAATCCGGAAGGTAAAGTTGGATTAAATGGAGAACCAGCATTATACGAAGTATTAAATCCTTATTCTGCTGAAACACAGAATCATGACTGGCAGGACATTGGTATCCGCGTTGCTCCTGCTGCTTACAGATTAGGCCAGGCCGTTGATCCGAATATTGATCCTTATGCGCCGGAAGGACTTGAGAAACTTTTATATGATTCATCTAAAAAAGACTATGAGCCATATACACAAAATGAGTCGAATTCTGATCTGGATATGATACCGGAATTAAAAATAACAGATGAAGAATCTACGAATGTATCTACTATTGCAGTAGAGGTTGAAAAAATCATTACGGAGTCATCAGTAGGATTCATTACAGGAGCAAAAGATATCAATACGGAGTGGGACAGCTATAAAAATTCTTTGGATAAATCGGGACTAAAAACATTATTAGATACCTATCAGGCTGCTTATGACAGAATGATGAAGAAATAGGGGGAATAAGAAGAGATAAGCTGCTGTCAACTGCAGCAGCTTATCCGAAAGGAGAATAGCCTTGAAACATAAGAGCAAATTAGGAAAATCCAATTGGCAATTTTGGCTCATTATTAGTATTCCTCTGTTATACGCAATTGTTTTTGCTTATATTCCAATGGGCGGAATTTTAATGGCGTTTAAAGATTATAGTATTAGAAAAGGAATTTTGGGGAGCGACTGGGTCGGATTAAAATATTTCATACAATTTTTATCATCTACTTCCAGTATTAAGGTTATTATGAATACGCTGATACTGGGTGTGTATACTCTTGTTGTTAATTTTCCATTTCCAATTATTTTGGCAATAATGTTAAATGAAATCAAATGTGTGAGGTTTAAGAAAACCGTTCAGATGGTTACTTACGCACCATATTTTATTTCTACGGTTGTTATGGTAGGTATGATGATGCAGATGATGGACCTCCGTACGGGCATCTTCAATATTTTTTTACAAAAATTTGGTTTTAAGCCAATTAACTTTTTCGGTGATGTGTCATTATTTAGACATCTATATGTATGGAGCGGCTTGTGGCAAACCATAGGTTATTCTTCCATAATCTATATAGCAGCACTTTCCGGTGTAAGCACAGAACTAAAGGAGGCTGCAATGATGGATGGTGCAAGCCGTATGCAGAAAATCTGGCATGTAGACTTACCAGGTATCTTACCTACTATTGTTATAATGTTGATTTTCAGCTGTGGTAATATTGTAAATATCGGATTAGATAAGGTTTATCTGATGCAAAACAGTCTAAATGCAGATGTATCAGAGGTAATATCTACCTTTGTCTATAAAGTGGGGGTTGTAAATGCAGATTTTGGATTTTCAACCGCATCGGGTCTGTTTCAATCTATAGTAAGTTTTACCCTGCTAATTGCAGTGAATAAGCTTAGCAAAATAGTAACTGAAACAAGCTTGTGGTAAAGGAGGAGAATAATGAACAATAAATTCAAAAATCAAAACAATAAAGATAAGATCTTTATTGTGATTATATATGCACTTTTAGTAATGTTATTTGTCATTGTTGCTTATCCTCTAATCTATATAGTCAGTGCTTCTTTCTCGGACCCACAAGCTGTTATTAGTGGAAAAGTTGTACTTCTCCCGGTATCACCGACACTTAGAGGGTATGCGGCAGTGTTTAAAAATCATAAAATTGTTACAGGATTTATAAATTCCATTTCATACATGGTTATTGGTACGCTTGTGAATATTGTTATGACGATATTATGTGCATATCCACTATCCAGAAAAGAGTTTACTGCGAGAAATAAACTGGCAGCAATCTTTGTATTTACCATGTATTTTAGTGGCGGGTTAGTACCTTCTTATATTTTGGTAAACAAATTAGGACTGATTAACACACCACTTGCAATGATTATTCCAAGTGCAATGTCCACGTATAATATGATTATCTGCCGCACATATATGCAAAACTCTATTCCGGATGAATTGTATGAAGCAGGTCAGATAGATGGTTGTACACCCTGGAAATATTTAAAGAGGATAGTAATACCACTTTGCAAACCAATTATAGCAGTATTGGTTCTGTATTATGGAGTTGCAAAATGGAACAATTACTTTGATGCAATGCTGTATATAAAGAAGGATTCTTTACAACCTTTAACAATTATTATGCGTGAAATATTGATACAGAATAAGATAGATTATACAATGATCAGTGATGTAAAGACGGCATCAGAGATGCAAGGTCTGACACAATTACTTAAATATTCGACCATAGTCGTGGCATCTGTACCCGTTCTTCTTATATATCCATTTGTACAGAAGCATTTTGTAAAAGGTGTAATGATAGGAGCCGTGAAAGGCTAAGTTTGAAAATTACAAAACAATTTTCAAACACAAGATTGTGCCTGCGAAATCCTCGGCCCAATCTTGCGGTGCGTTGGGAAGGTATGGTGGCTAAGTATGAAAAATCAAATTTTGGAATGTTGTGTTGATTCACTTGAATCAGCACTTAATGCTCAAAGTGGGCGGGCAGATAGACTTGAACTATGCCAAAACCTTATAATTGGTGGTACTACTCCGTCGCAATCCCTATTTGAAGAAGTAAAAAAGCATGCCGATATTAAAATTCATGTATTAATCAGGCCAAGGTATGGTGACTTTTGCTACTCTGATTATGAAATCGAGATGATACGCAGAGATATCTGCATTTTCTCAGAGCTGGGGGCTGATGGCGTCGTAATTGGAGCATTGAATCCTGATGGAACTCTTAATCTGCCTGCCATGAGAATGTTTATAGAAGAAGCTGCAGGAATGTCTGTGACGTTACACAGAGCATTTGATATGTGTAAAGAGCCGCTTGATACACTAGAAGCTGCAATAGCATTAAAAATTAATACCATACTTACTTCAGGTCATGAAAATAACTGTATGAAGGGTGCCCCCATGTTACAGAAGTTAGTACAGCAGGCAGACGGAAGAATTGATATTTTAGCTGGCGGTGGTGTGGATGCGGAAGTGATTAAAAAACTATATTCTATTACTGGATGTACCAGCTATCATATGTCAGGGAAATGCGTATTACAAAGTAAAATGCAATATCGTAATCCAAAGGTGAATATGGGTCTTCCATTCTTGAGTGAATATGAAATATATCAAACAGATGAAGGCAAAATCTGTGCAGCAAGACAGGTATTGGATAGCTTAAAATAAATTACTGAAAAGAGGATTGGCTATGTTTTCGGAAAAAATCAGAATGAAAATAGAAGAACCATTTCTGCAGCAAATGCATCATCTTGAAGAGCTGTCCGGAGAAGTTTTTACATATTTGCAGAAATGTGATAGAGATATTGCAGATGCAATTAAGTGGCTTTATGCTGCAATGCCTGTTAGTGATGCAGTAGATTATCCATTTTATCTTATATTGGAATATGCAGAACATGGAGTGTTTTTGTATCACCATGGACCATTTGCAAATAAAATTCCCTTAGAAATATTTTTGAATTATGTTTTGCTTCACCGTGTAAACAATGAAGACATAGTATCATGCCGAAAATATTTCTATGAATTGCTTCATAAAGAGATTGAAAATTGTGATATGACAGAAGCTGCTAAGAGAATAAATTACTGGTGTGCACAAGAAGTAACATATCGGGCAAGTGACGAGCGCACCATATCTGCAATTACTGCATATCGCAGCGGATTTGGCAGATGTGGTGAAGAGTCAACCTTTGCGGTTTCGGTTTTCCGTGGGTTGGGAATTCCGGCAAGACAGGTATATGTACCTTTATGGTCACATTGTGATGATAATCATGCCTGGGTCGAGGTCTGGTGCGATGGAGGATGGCATTATCTGGGGGCTTGTGAACCAGAGGAGATTCTGGATAAAGGCTGGTTTACCAATGCTGCATCCAGAGCTATGATGATTCATTCCAGATGGTTTGGACTAACCCAGCCGCAGGATGCAATTGTAGGTAAAAAAGGAATTGCGACGATTATAAATCATTTACAATGGTATGCGCAGGTTAAAGAAATAACAATAAAAGTTCAAGATGAGAAGAAGCAGCCTTGTGCAGGTGTTACGGTTTGTTATGAGGTTCTGAATTATTCGGAATTTGGGAATGTTGCGGCTACAACAACGGATCAGATGGGACAGACAAGTATTATGACTGGGCTGGGAAGTATCCATATTTCTGCTCATGTTGGGGAGCTGTATGCAGATTACCTGATGAACACGCAGAAGGAGGAGCAATGCATATTAATATTGGAGTCCATAAAGACAAAGCTGGATACCTGGAAAGAGCGGGAGTTAATAGCACCGATTGACTGTGTTCCTTCTCCGGTAGTTTTGACAAAAGAAGAAAAACGCCGAAATGAGCAAAGACTGAATGAAGCTGCACAAAAGCGACGGAATAAAATTACACAGTTCTATAAAACAGAAGAAGCCAAGGAAGTGGCTGCTGATTTTAGTGGCTATAAAGAAGAAGTCCTGTTAATATTAAAAAAAGCATCTGGTAATTTTTCGGAGATCAAAGATTACCTCCATAGAATAAAAGAACAGAAACTCGATGTAGCTATGGGTATTCAGCTTTTATTGACTTTAAGTGACAAGGATTATCTGGATGTAAAGGCGGATATGCTCCTAAATCACTTAAAAGCAATCGCCAGATATAAAGATTCCTATCCGGAAGATATTTTTACTTCTTATATCCTTTGCCCCCGTGTACAATTTGAACGTTTAACAGATGATGTGGGATTTCTGAAGCATTATCTGCAGGATAAGAAAGAAATATTGCAGATGGATCCCAAAGATATATGGAACTATATTGATAAACAGATTGTCTCCATACCTGAAAAGGAATACGGACAGCTCATTACTTCTATAACCGGTTGTTTCAAGTCAGGGGTTGGAAGCAGGTTATCAAAAGAGATATTAAGCATTCGAATTCTTCGATATTCTGGGATACCGGCTCGGATGAATCCAATCGATGGAACGATGGAATATTATTCAAATGGTGAATTTGTTCCGGTCGAAAATAAAAAATTACTGGCTAAGTCTTGTGTTATGTTTGAAGGTGATAGCAATACTAAGTGGAAATATTCACAAAATTGGAGCCTCGGAAAATGGAGCGAAAATGGCTTTCAAACGCTGCAATTATATGGGGATATTACCACTGATAAATTAGGCGCATTGGATTTGGAAGACGGAATTTATCGTGTAATTACATCCAATAGACTGCCAAACGGGAATATTTTTGCAAAAGAAAATTGCTTTGAAGTAAATGGCGGGCAAGATACAAGGATTGAATTATCCATGAAGCAGGCCGAACTTTCACAAATGCTGGAGGAAATTGAACTTCCCGATTTTGAATTACAATGGGAGCAGCAGGAGGTATCAGCAAGGGAACTGGCAGGCTCACCTAAAATGCTGTTTCTTTGGTTAGAGGTGAATCGAGAGCCAACGGAACATATCTTAAATGAGCTATATGAGATATCAGACCAAATTAATAAATTAGGAACAAAAATTTATTTTGTATTAAAAAAGGAAGAAGATTTGCAGGATGTGACTTTTAACAGAACGATAAAAGTATTGGAAAACGTTGAGATTGTTTTTAATTCATCAAAAACAAACGCACAGATTCTGGCAAGAAGGATGTATGTAGATCCAGATAAGCTGCCATTAATTATAGTTATAAAAGAAGGCTTTCTGGGAACATATGCAACAAGTGGATATAATGTTGGAACAGCAGATATGCTTATGCGTATCTTAAATGCGGACTAGGAGTCTCAGAAAGAAAAAGGATTACAACAAATACAGGTCTGGGCTTATTCTATTTTTAAATAAATTATAAATGAAAGGTATGGGTGTTAAAAATGTCCAACGCAGTAGTAAAAACTAGAACAGAGAGAACAAAATGGTATTGTGAGGCGCGATTTGGAATGTTTATACACTGGGGTTTGTATGCAATTCCAGCTCGTGGTGAGTGGGTTCGAAGCGTAGAAAGAATGCCAAAAGAAGAATACGAAAAATATATGAATGAATTTGATGCAGAAAACTATAATCCAAAAGAGTGGGCAAGAATTGCAAAAGATGCAGGCATGAAATATGCCGTTTTAACTGCCAAACATCATGATGGGTTTTGCCTGTTTGATACCAGGTATACAGAATTTAAGTCAACTAACGCACCCTGTAAAAGGGATCTGGTAAGAGAATACGTAGAGGCTTTCCGTGCAGAAGGAATTAAGGTAGGCTTGTATTTTTCAATCATTGACTGGTGCCATGAAGATTTTCCTCACTATGGTGACCGTCAGCACCCAATGCGTGATTGTGAAGAATATAAAAGTGACCATCGTAATTTTGATCGTTATCTGGATTTCATGCATGGACAAGTTCGTGAGCTGATTACTAATTATGGAAAGCTGGACTTGATGTGGTTCGATTTCTCTTATGACGATATGAAATGTGATAAATGGAAAGCATCAGAATTAATTCAGATGGTGCGCGAAATTCAGCCGCATATCATCATTGATAATCGGTTAGAAGGAAGCGCAGAGGATGCAGGTTCCATCAGAACCTTGAATCCGACACCATATTCCGGTGATTTTGCATCACCGGAACAGATGATACCACCAGCTTGTATCTGTGATGAAGCTGGCAATCCAATTCCCTGGGAAGCTTGTATTACCCTGAATAATAACTGGGGTTATAGTGCTCATGATAAACATTATAAATCTTCAAAATTAATTGTTAGAACATTGGTAGAATGTGCAAGTAAAGGCGGCAATTTAATTGTTAATGTCGGACCAACTATAAAAGGGGAATTTCCGGAAGAAGCCGTTACCATTTTAAAAGAGGTTGGTAAATGGATGAAGGAAAATGGAAAGAGTATTTACGGATGTACCTTTTCTGATTATGTGAAACCTGAATGGGGGAGATTTACCCAAAATGGAAATAAGCTCTATGCACATGTGATGGAAGAACAAGTGGGTGCGATCTGTCTGCCTAAAATGGCCGGCAAGGTGAAGTCTATGCGATTAATAAAGGATGGCTCAGAAGTAAAGGAAACCTTCTTCTGGAACTTAAAAGAATATTCGGAAAATGCATATTTCTTCTTTGACTGTCATGCATTTGATAACTATCCATTACCGGATGAGAAGGATTCTGTTGTGGAAATTATATTAAAAGAGGAATGATTTCACAGCCAGATTGGCTCAGGATTCCTTTTATAGGGAATGGATTGATTCGCAGTGTTTTATTATTTCTAATCCGTTTAGAATTCTATGGAATATGCAGAAACGGGGAGTATATATAGCAAAGTTTACTTTGATTTAAGGGAAGAATAGAATGAAAAAGATTTTAAAATACACAGGAATTATTGTATTGATGCTCATCATACCAGCTGCAGTGGCTTTTGTTCCAATCGGAAACAATATCATCCTGCATAAACATACAAATGAGTTAAAAAAATTTAAACTGAATGCAGATTATAAAGTAGCAGCAGTTGATAGTGAATGTGGTAAATTAACAGGCAATGGAAATGGTATGCAATATTTTTCCGCATTATTAATCCACTCAAAAGAAGCTTTGAAGTGGGAAAATGATGAGTGGGGAGGTGTTTTTCTTATCAATATTAAGCATCATGCCCTTGCGGAATTTATGGATGAAAATAACATGAAAAACTTTTAAGAGTACTACAAATAGAAGGATGGCTATAATCAGACCCAAAATCATAATTTTACTGTATATCCGCCGATTAACGAGCATGAAAATTTTTAAATGGAAATTAACAATATGACATGCAGTTGTCTTGTTTAGAGTGATATAGTTTGGATAATAGAGTGGATTATTAAGAATCATAATTCACCCCCTTATTTATGCAGTATCGCAAGCAGGCTTGCAAAATGCATGGGTTTGTGATATGCATGTGAGCTAGTGTGAATTATTGAAATGCATAATTCACACACAAGATTGTGCCTGCGAAATCCTCAGATCAATCTTGCGGCGTGCAGGGAAGGCATGGCAGTTAGAGTGAAATAAGAGACATTTCACATCCTGATTGATGACAGTGCCGCACCTGCAGGCAGATACGGCATGCAATAGGAATCAGTATATAAAAAGGAGCGGATATAT
This sequence comes from Anaerocolumna jejuensis DSM 15929, assembly GCF_900142215.1. Taxonomy (GTDB): domain Bacteria; phylum Bacillota; class Clostridia; order Lachnospirales; family Lachnospiraceae; genus Anaerocolumna; species Anaerocolumna jejuensis. The sequence continues at coordinate 36,847 of NZ_FRAC01000028.1, forward strand.
GGAAAAGATAGACTATAAAAAAATGTTTAAGGAGTTATACCAGCCGGAGGCAGTTCCGAAAATGATTGATGTTCCTCCTATGAAATTTATCCAGGTCGACGGCCATGGCGACCCCAATGAACCGGAAGGTGAATATCAGAAAGCAGTAGAAATCCTTTATGCACTGTCCTACACAATTAAAATGTCCTTTAAGAAACAGCAGACAGCTATAGGTTATCATGATTATGTAGTACTTCCCTTAGAGGGATTGTGGCAGGTAGAGGACAATGAGGAGTTTGACAGCAGCAATAAGTCGAAGCTTTACTGGACATCCATGATTCGCCAGCCTGATTTTGTGGATGAAGCAGTATTCAAAATAGCAATGGAGCTGACAAGAAGGAAAAAGCCCCAGCTGGCTCTGGAAAAAGCAAGGCTTGTAAGCTTTACAGAGGGGTTATGTGTTCAGTGCATGCATCTTGGCAGCTATGATGATGAGCCGGCAACGCTGCAAAAGATAAAAGATTATGCAGAAGAAAATAGCTTACTTTTTGATTTATCGGAGGAAAGGCGGCATCATGAGATATATCTATCCGATTTCCGCAAAAGTGACGTTTCAAATATGAGGACGGTACTGCGTTATCCTGTGAAAAAGCGTTGATAGAATATCCGTCTGTAAATAATGAAATATAATATATCTCTGTTTAATAGTGAGGGTGTCTCAAAAGTCTTTCAGCCTAAAGCCTTTTGGGGCACCCTTATACGTTTTGAGTGCAAAAGGGGATACATTCGGAAAGGATGTTCAAAATACCGGTTTGGTAATGTTCAAGGTACCGGCTTGCTAACGTACAAAATACCGGTTTGCTATGTTCAAAATACCGGTTTGATAAAGGAATGGACAGAGCTTCAAACAAATGTTAAGATAAGCTATATCTATGCATACTGGAGGTATATATGGGAAGAGGTTTTTCTAATAAGCAAATAGAGGAAATAAGAAGCATAGTCAACCAGGAATTAGAGGCAAAAAAGCATAAAGGGCTGATAAGGGTAACGTCCGTTTTCTATGTACTTTTAGGCATTGGCTGTAGTATTTTAACGGCTGTGGTTATGCCAAAGTTAATCAGGAAAGGAGCCGTTAAGCTTTATAAAAAGCAGCTAAAGTGCAGGCATGCCGATACGATGGAGGAAGAAGTATAGATGGAACTTAATATTTCAGATATAGCCAGTCAATGTATAAATGAAATAAATAAAAAGATAAAGAACCTGAAAAATCTGAACATTATAGTAGCGGGGAAAACAGGAGTAGGCAAGAGTACCTTGATCAATTATATCTTCAGAGAGCAGCTTGCAGAGACCGGCATCGGTAAACCGGTGACCCAGCATATCCAGATGATAACAAAAAAGGATGTGCCTTTAACCATTTATGATACAAAGGGCCTGGAGCTGGGACGGGATACACAGAAAGAAATCAAGTCTGAAATCATGGATAAAATAAAGGAATGCCTTTATACGAAGGATGAAAATAAGTGCATTCACTGTATCTGGTATTGTGTTAATACGGCTTCTGATAGAATCGAAGAGGATGAGATTGAGTGGATTAGAGAACTCTCGGAAGAAAACAGAGAAACCCAGGTACCGATTATCCTTGTACTGACAAAATCCTTTTCCAGGAGTAAAGCCAGGGAATTCAAGGATTATATCGACAGTTTAAACCTGAATGTATGTGCCATAGTTCCGGTGCTGGCATTGGAGTATAAAATTGATGATGATTATGTGATCAAGCCCTATGGCGGCGAGGAGCTGATTGAAATAATGGGGGAGTTGTTAGGGGATGAATTGATCCCCACCCTGCAGAATGTTCAAAAGGCGGCCATCAAACAGAAAGTGAAGTATGCCAGAGGGGTAGTTGCCACAACAGTGACAGCCAGCTTTGCGGAAGGCTTTGCACCTGTCCCCTTTGCTGATGCAGCCCTTTTGGTGCCCACACAGGTGGCAATGATTGCTTCTATCACAGTGGCTTTTGGCCTGAAGGTTGACAAGGGAATCATCACATCCTTTATATCTTCTATTTTAGGAACGGCCGGAGCTACTATTGCAGGAAGGACCATTGCCTCCGGTTTATTTAAGCTGCTCCCGGGAGTCGGTACTCTTGTGGGAGGTGCCATATCAGGCGGTACGGCAGCAGTTATTACAACCGCTTTAGGTGAAGCCTATATCAGACTGATGGAGAAAATGTGTTTAGGTGAAATAAGGACACAAGATATTAAAAGTGATGAAGCAATGTCAGAAATGAAAAAGATATTTAAAGCAGAGCTAAAAAGGAATAAATAATTAAAAGGTGAATGGTATTACATTTTCAGGATAGAGAAATATACAGAAAACTGTATTATTTCTCTATCCTTTTTCATGAAAAATTAATGAGCTTATTTACTATTCCGGACTGCATTCCTGCTGTTCCAGAGTTCCTCTGCAACGTTATCCCAATCTTCGGCATAGGATATGGTTTTTTCGCACAATTCCTCCGCGCTTTCCGGTGTCTGGGGGTCGGTGGAATGAGCTCCGGTCTTTTTCACGATTTCCGGCAAGATGGATGGATTCTCAAGCATTGGACAGGGCTTAAACATATTATCATTAAAGGGCTGCCCGTCATGGTATGCCATAAATAGCGGGGATTGCAAGACCTCCATAAGTGTGCTCTCATGGATATTGGTATTGGAGTAATGGATGAAGACACATGGGTCTGCATCTCCGCTGGCATTGATATGAAGATAGCGGCGTCCTCCCGCTATGCATCCTCCCACGAATTCAGCGTCATTTTGAAAATCCATTGAAAATATGGGTTTGGTCTTTCGGAAAGCGCAGATATTCTCATATACAGCCTTACGCTGCTGGGGACTGACTAATAAGTCCTTTGCGGCATCCTTGCCAACCGGCATATAATGAAAGAACCAAACAAAAAGAGCTCCCTTTTCTATAATCTTATCGTAAAAGGCTTCACTGCTGATATCCTCGCAGTTCCGGCTGGTATAGCAGACAGAGATACCAAAGGGAAGCTTATGCATCTTTAGAAGATCCATAGCATACATTACTTTTGAATAGATTCCTTCTCCCCGTCTGCTGTCGTTGGCTTCTTCAAAACCCTCCAGGCTGATGGCAGGAATAAAATTCTTTACCCGAAGCATTTCCAGGCAGAATTCTTCGTCGATTAAGGTTGCATTGGTAAAGGTCAGGAAGATGCAGTCGGGGTGCTTTTCACAAAGGCGTATCAGATCCTTTTTACGTACCAGGGGCTCCCCGCCGGTATATATGTACATATATACTCCCAGTGCTTTACCCTGCTCTATAATAGAATCAATATCCTCAAAAGAGAGGCTTAGCTGATGGCCGTAATCTGCCGCCCAGCAGCCGGTACAATGTAAGTTACATGCGGAGGTGGGATCCAGTAAAATAGTCCAGGGAATGTTGCAGCCGTATTTTTCCCGGTTCTTTTCCTGCTCCGGCCATCCAAAGACATTTTCATTCAATATAAAATTTTGAAAGAACGTAATTCGTGTTTGTGCATCCAACTCGTACATACGCATAATCAGTTCATACCAATTATTCTTTTTCTCGATTACTTCCCGAAATGCAACTCTCTGGCTCGGAAATTCGTCCTTAGGCATTACCCGGTCAGCAAAATTCATTAATTTGGGAAGGTTCTCTTCCGGATTTTTCTCCAGATAGCGGATGGCATGATTAAATCCGTATTTTTTCATCTTCTCATTTAAGTTCATTCGTATACCGCCTTTCACAACTGAATAAATGATAGATACAGCTGTTGAATTTTCTACATATGAGTATTATAATAAACCTATGAGGTACTTTCAATGGCCACTTTTCCCTGATTTATGGATTTATCTACAAATTTTAGAAAAGTGTGGAATAATAGAGCTGCCAATGGAGAGGAGTGTCTCTTGCCTCTGGGATGGCGTATACAGGCATAGGCCTGTAAGACGGACTAATTATCAAGAGGAGAAAGGATGCATATCATGGCACTGCCAAAGGTTATTCTCTTGGCAGAATAAAGGTGAGAAAATGGAAGACAGACGAATCCAAAAAACAAAGAGTGCCATATTGGAAGCTTTTATTTCACTTATCTTGGAGAAAGATATACCTAAAATTACGGTAAGCGAAATAGCAAGACGTGCCAATATTGACCGGAAGACATTTTATCTGCATTATGATACAACGGATGCGGTAATACACGAATTTATCAAAAACCAGGTAGATGAGTTAATCGATATGCTTGAGCTTAAGGACTTTTTCAACAATATCTTTGATGTATCGATTCTGTTTCAGGCGTTAAATATTTTAATGGAGAAGAATATTAACCTGTACCGCCACATAGCTAATTCCTCTTTGTATAACTTTCTAAGTGAGGAAATAAAGAAGGTTATTAAGACAAGCTTCTGGGAGAACCTGAGGGCCAGAGTGAATATCTCTCCCCAGGTATTTGATTTGTACGCAGAATTTTATTCTGCCGGGACAATGGCAGTGTATTTAAAGTGGCTGCGAAAGGAAGTTGCGGTTTCAGAAGATCAGCTCTCGCAAATAGCCGGAAACGCTACTTATTATGGTTTTCAGCAATTCATTCCTCGAAATGTTTAAAATAATCGGCGGTATGAGTAAAACAGACACAGGTAAAAGTAAAATACAGAGGCGTTACCTGTGTCTGTTTCGTTACGGTAATTTATACTAACGGTTAGTGTTAATGCAAAAGCGGGTACCCGGACTCTTTTTAACTATAGGAAATCTCTTTAACGGTAGGAATCCTTTAGTATAAGGAGGCAATCTTCCCGGCTAAGAGGTGCGGGGTCTACCTCGAACAGGCCTCCCATGGTTTCATAGGCTTTATCTACATATTTTGTGAGCTCCTCTTTCTCAATACTGTAATCGGACATTTTAAGCTCATCCACACCGCAGTCTTTTTGCAGCTGAACAAGGGCGTTTACAAAATCCATGGGTTCCCTGGCATCCTTTACTCCCAATGCCCTTGCCATATCTATTAATCGGCTGTCGCAGCAGCCGGCTTTGGCAAAGTGTGTATAATAGGCCCTGCTTATCATAATCAATCCCGCACCATGGGGAAGGGAAGGATGATAGGCACTTAAAGCATGCTCCAGAGAGTGTTCTGAGGTACAGCCGGAGGTGGATTCTACCATACCGGACAGGGTATTGGCAAGGGCAACCTCTTCCCTTGCGGTTTCATCCCTGCCGTGATTGACGGCTGTGGGAAGACTTCTGCCGATTAGCTCGATTGCCTTTAGGGCATACAGATCACTCATGACATAGGCTGTTTTGTTAATATAGCCCTCGGTACTGTGAAATAAAGCGTCAAAGCCCTGATAAGCCGTTAAATGAGGCGGAACCGTAAGCATCAGCTCAGGGTCGACTACGGACAATACAGGAAAGGTCTTTTCATAGCCAAAGCCTATCTTTTCTTCCGTATCCTCCTTGGTAATAACCGTCCAGGGGTCCACTTCCGTTCCTGTTCCCGCTGTGGTGGTGATTGCAACGATGGGGAGGGGAGAATTGGGAACGGGAAGCCCCTTTCCGCTGCCGCCAAAGATATAATCCCAGTAATCTCCTTCATTGGCCGCCATGACAGCGATGGATTTGGCAGAATCTATACTGCTGCCGCCGCCCAGGCCTATAACAAAATCACAGCCGCTTTCTTTTGCAATGGCTGCTCCTTCCATAACATGGGACTTAATTGGATTGGGAAGAATCTTATCGAATACGGTATAGGAAATGCCAGCCAGGCTAAGCTCTTTCTCCAACCGATCCAAATATCCGTTTGCACGGATGGATTTACCGGAAGAAATCACAATGAGAGCTTTTTTGCCGGGAAGCTTTTCTAAGTGAAGAGTGTTAAGCTGCCCCTTACCAAATAATAGTTTTGTTGGAATGTGGTAGTTAAAATTCATAATATATGCTCCTTTTATTGGATATTTAGGTTTTCTCTGGGAACCTATAAACCGGATTTATGTTATTTGTGCATTGGTAAAACACTTCTGTATATCTTTGTTATACCCCATAGAGTTTAGTATAAGTCAAGCTTTTTATGAAAAATAAATAAAAAATAATTATAAAAATTATAAAATGATTTTGGAAAAAAGTAATAGTAAATTCTTGATTAGTATTCGCCTTTTCATCTGACGAATGTAGTAGTAAATTGTAATAGTAAAGGAATAACATTATGAAAAAACGTTATAAGAAATGCTTGTAAAATGTTATGAAGGGTAATAAATGAAGATCCCTTGTAAAGTCCAAAGTTATGTAAGGTCACCTGTAAAGTCATGCAGGCACAACTGTTCATAAGCCATGTCTTTTTTCAGACTGCAGGGCTTTTTAAGCAGCAGTTCCTCCGTTTTCCGAGAGTCCGTAATCCAGGGAAAGACTTCTTCCCGTTCCAGGATCAGCGGCATTCTGTCATGGACCTCAATCATGGATTCATTGGCCGGTGAGGTCAAGATTACGAAATGGTCCGAATCCGGAAACTGCTTGTAAAACCCTGCAAGAAACAGCAGGGAGGAATCTTCCCGGTAAAAGGCCGCCTTTTCTTTGGAAGAATTCCATTCATAAAATCCGGCAACAGGAATGACACAGCGTCTGTTCAGTACACTGTCCCGGAAAGTGCTTTTCGTCAGAGCAGTTTCACTTCTGGCATTTATAATCAATTCTTTTCCATGATAGCCCGGAAATCCCCACAGCTTTTCCTCCATATGAAGGGAACCCTTAAATGCAGTAAGGACTGTAGAGGGCTCGGAAGGATGAATGTCCCTTTTGGAACCTTTCTGATGGAGCGTACTGCTAATTTCATTTACCAGCTTTTCAATCTCTCTGGCTGTTTCGTCATCTACATAGTATCTTCCGCACATATATTCACACCTTCCAATCCATTAACCAGAAAATAGCAGCCGGTTCGTATCCATAAAATTTATTTTCCATAGCTTAGGTCCGGCTCTGGCAGGTAAATTGTTATCATTGGCTTTATCGTATCACATCCTGTGATGAGATGCAAGTGAAAAAAGAACGTATGTTCCTGTGTATTAGACCTCCGGCTGAGGTGATTCTTTTGCGTTTTTGAACTAACTCAGCTCAAAATGAATTTATAAAAGGACACTATAATTCAAAATTTACTGGAACATTTTATAACGGTATTCATACAATAAAATTAGTTTCATTTAAGAAAGTTAAAACATTCTAAAAAAGTGAGGTTGATTTAAATGAGAAAACTGACAGACATTACTGTTGGAACGTATACCACCGTATGGGAATTAAAAGCTTCTGACCTGTTAAGAGAAAGAATGCTTGCTCTGGGCCTTACGAAAGGAGCCAAGGTTGAGGTAATCCGCAAGGGGCCTGCGGGAGACCCGACTGTATACGGTATCAGAGGAGCAATGATTGCATTAAGAAAAGAAGAGGCCGCACTGATAACGGTAGCTGATTGATTACTGTAAAGGTGAAATGAAAGACATTTCACACCCTGATTTGTGGAATTAAATTAAAATAATAAGGAGGACATCAATGGGGTTGACTTATCAATCCACACAAAATAATGCAATGACAGACCTTTACCGTATTGAACGGGAGGAAGGACAGCATGTCATTGCATTGGCCGGAAATCCGAATACAGGAAAAAGTACCGTTTTTAATGCACTTACAGGCCTTCACCAGCATACCGGTAACTGGCCCGGAAAGACAGTGGTGAATGCCAGAGGGGAATTTACACAGGATGGAAAAGAAAATATTCTGGTAGATTTACCGGGGACCTATTCCCTCTTTGCTTCCTCCGTGGAAGAAGAGGTAGCCAGGGACTTCATTTGTTTCGGAAATGCCGATGCCGTTATTGTGGTAACAGATGCCACCTGCCTGGAACGCAATTTAAACCTTGCCTTTCAGGTAATGGAGCTGACCGATAAGATGGTACTTTGCATTAACCTCATTGACGAGGCCAGAAAGAAAAAAATACAAATCGACGCCGAGGGCATTGAGAAGGAGCTTGGAGTGCCGGTGGTTCTCTGTGCTGCCAGAAGCGGTATCGGAATTGATAAATTAAAGGAGACTGCCGTTAAGGTTGCTGCCGGTGAAATAATACCTGCGCCGAAGCACGTGAAGTATGAGGAAGCCGTTGAGGAGGTTATTGACCGGCTGCTGCCTGCCATGAAAGAGGGGGAAAGTGCGGTTCCCAAAAGATGGCTGGCACTTCGGCTGCTGGATGGGGATGATAAGCTTCTGAGTGCCATGTCCTCCCATATGGGCGGACTTCTCCCAGAGGATATAAGCTATACAGATATGGGGGAAGGGCTGCCGGATAAAAGGGCTTTAAGAGACCAAATATCTGAGACTATCTACGGCAGAATAGAAGAGATCAAGAAAAAATACATCCGGGAAGAAGGGCAGGTGAATGAAAGGGATAAGAAAATCGATAATATTATTACCTCCAGGCGGTTTGGAATACCTATTATGCTGCTGACTTTGGCGGTGGTATTCTGGATTACGATTACAGGTGCCAACATACCCTCTTCTTTACTGGCAGACTTTTTATTTGCCATAGAGGATAGGCTCACAGCCCTTTTTCAATATTTCCATGCACCGGTATGGCTTCACGGAGTACTGATCCTGGGGCTTTACCGGACCCTGGCCTGGGTGGTATCCGTAATGCTTCCCCCTATGGCCATCTTCTTCCCCCTCTTTACCCTGCTGGAGGATCTGGGCTTTCTTCCCCGGGTCGCCTTTAATATGGATCATCTCTTTAAGAAGGCCTGCGCCCACGGAAAACAATGCCTGACAATGATTATGGGCTTTGGCTGTAATGCCGCGGGTATTATTTCCTGCCGTATAATCGAGTCCCCCAGAGAAAGAATGATAGCCATACTTACCAATAATTTTGTTCCCTGTAACGGCAGATTTCCAACCTTGATAGCTATTTCAAGCGTTTTCCTGATTTCCTTTGGAGGAAACCGGCTGGGAATATTGCCTGCCCTGGCGGTAACTGCTATGATAGTGATTGGAATTGGAGTAACTCTTCTGGTTTCCTTCCTGCTATCCAAAACCGTTTTAAAAGGAATCCCGTCAACCTTCACCCTTGAGCTTCCGCCCTACAGGGTGCCCAAGATAGGCAGGGTCCTTTATACCTCCATGATTGACAGGTCGGTGTTTGTATTAAAGCGGGCTGTAACGGTAGCCGCTCCTGCGGGAGCCCTTATCTGGGTCCTGGCAAATATTCATATAGGCAATGCAAGCATACTGGGGCATATGGTGGACTTCTTCGATCCCTTTGGCAGGCTCATCGGCCTTGACGGATATATTTTAATGGCCTTTATTCTTGGGCTGCCGGCCAATGAAATTGTTCTTCCCATTCTGTTAATGGCCTATATGGCAACGGGCTCCATGGCGGAGTATGACAGTCTGGAATCCCTTCGCACCATCCTGGTAAACCACAATTGGACCTACCTTACCGCTCTTAATACCATGCTCTTTAGTCTGCTTCACTGGCCCTGTGCCACAACACTGTTAACGATAAAGAAGGAGACCGGCAGTGTGAAATGGACCGTTGTTTCGGCTCTGCTGCCCACGGCAATTGCAATTCTCGTATGCCTTATCACAACGGGTATATACCGCATTGCCGGGATGCTGTTCTGATTTCAGGATGCATTTCCTGATTTTTGGTTGAAAATAATTCTCAGGTTAAGCACCTTCTGTTTTTTGGAAGGCGCTTTTCTTTTGCGCAGTGAGAAAGAAATAGATAAGTCTATTATTGAAAAATTACAGTTGACATTTGGAAATTATTGTGTATAATAAAATCCATATTAAACATATATGAATATAATATTATATAAAACACAGTACTGACTGTAAAAAGCAGAGGTTAAGGAGATTGGCATTAGCTGATCACAACCTCTGCTTTTTATTTTCAGGAAAATTTTTAACAGGCAGAAAGGCGGAAGAAGGATGGGATTATACGATTTTGAGAAAAAGCTGGACAGAAAAGATACCAATTCCGTTAAATGGAGCTTCATCGGAGAATATACCGGGGTAAAGGATGCCCTTCCCCTTTGGGTTGCGGATATGGATTTTGAAACGGTTCCGGAGATTAAGGAGGAACTTTCCCGGCGGGCAGAGCACGGAATCTATGGATACACCGCCAGAACGGACAGCTATTACCGGGAATTAATCAATTGGCTGGAAAGACGGCAGGGCTTTCAGGTAAAACAGGAATGGATTACCCACAGCAGCGGAGTGGTAAATGCCATTTATAACAGCATTTATGCTCTCAGTGATGAAGAAGATGGCGTTATTATACAGCCTCCCGTTTATCATCCTTTTGCCAGAGCGGTAACGCTGACAAGGAGAAAGCTGCTGCTCAATCCTCTTGTTTTAAAAGGCGGAAGATATGGGATGGATTATGAGGGGCTGGAAAAGATCTTAAAGGCAGGAGGTGCCAGGCTTCTTATCCTATGCAGTCCCCACAATCCGGTAGGCAGAGTTTTTACGGCGGAGGAGCTGGCACTTTTAGGGAAGCTTTGTATCCATTATGGAGTAACAGTCATATCCGATGAAATCCATTCGGATTTTATCTACGGGGGTCATACCTTTGTACCTTTTGCTTCTGTTTCAGAGGAACTGGAGCAAAACAGCATTATTTGTACGGCACCAAGTAAGACCTTTAACCTGGCGGGTCTTTCCACCTCCAATATCATCATACCTAATAAAGCATTAAAGAGCCGCTATGACAGCTATTGTGAAGCCAGAGGGCTTAAATCCTACAATATTTTCGGTGCCCTTGCAGCGGAGACTGCTTACCGTTACGGAGAAGCCTGGCTGGAAGAGCTGCTGGGGTATCTGGAAGAGAACAGGAATTTTGCTGTTACATATTTTAAGACCTATCTGCCGGAAATAAAGGTAATCCTGCCGGAGGGAACTTACTTTTTATGGGTGGATTTCCGGAATTTGAATTACAACAAGGAAGAGCTGGAGGAATTTTTAATAAAAGACGCAAGGCTTTGGCTGAATCAGGGATATATTTTCGGAAAAGAAGGCGAGGGGTATGCCAGAATAAATCTGGCCTGTCAGAAGAGTACCCTGGAGGAAGCGCTGAACAGACTTCTTAAGGCAATCAGGAAGGCGGCCTGACCGGGTGTTTAAGGAAGTTTAAGGAGAAACGGATGCCGAATAAGGATTCTTTCACACCGTTCAATTTATGGCAGTATCCCAGAGGGCCTGCCGGTAAAGCCTGTGATAGGCAAGGGGGTAAATATGAAAGAAGGAAAGAAACTCTTAATTACAACAGGTTTGCTGTTAACCATTATGTTAACAGTAGCCTGTGGAAAAAAGGAACAGGCCGAGGAGACATCTTCGGGCAACAATCCGGATGCGAAGACCATTGTGGTAGGAACAGGCTCTTCCTATGAGCCCTACTGCTATCTGGACGAGAATGGGAAGCTTACCGGATATGAAATAGCGGTGTTAAATGCAGTGGACGAATTACTGCCCCAATACAAGTTTGATATTCAGATATTTGAATTCAAGAACATTGCCGTGGGGATTGATGCGGGACAGATAGACCTTGGAGCCCATCAGTTTGAGGAAAATGATGAAAGAAAGGAGAAATATCTCTTTTCAGAAGAAGCCTATACCACCTATGATAACTATGTAACAGTAGCCATTGACAGAAATGATATTAACGGAATCGATGACCTGGCCGGAAAGAAGGTCAAGGCCTCTACAGGGGGCAATAACGTAGCCTACAATCTGGAGAAATACAATGAAAAGCATCCGGATGCACCCCTTGATATTATCTATTCCTCTGAAACAACAGAGCAGCTGATCAGCAACCTGGAGAATGGGACCTATGACGGGACTGTCCTGTTGGACAGGAATGTGGAAAGATATAACGAGCAGTACGGTAAAAGGTTAAAGATTGTCGGGAAACCTTTTACCAATTCCAATACATACTATCTGTATCCAAAAGGAGCAGCAGAATTACAGAAGGCAGTGGACGGGGCTTTAAGAAAATTAAAGAAGGACGGCACCCTGGCTGAGCTGTCCATCAAATATATTGGCAAAGACTACACGCCCAAGGATGAATAAGAGAAAGGAAGTATCTTTATGGGGCCTTTTTTCTCCAGAGTATTTGAATATTTCCCCATTGTTTTGAGGGGATTTCCGGTAACGGTCAGGATTGTCCTTACGGCAACGTTGGCGGGGCTGATTTTAGGGACTGTATTAGCTTTTATCCGGATATACAAAATCCCTGTTTTTAATCAGGCAGTATTGCTTTATATTTCCTTTGTAAGAGGTACGCCCCAACTGGTGCAGCTGTTTATTGTCCTGTATGGGCTTCCTCTTCTGGTAGTAAAAACAACGGGGATCAATATTAGCAGATGGGATAAAATGTTTTTTGTATTGGTGACCTACTGTCTGAATGAAGCGGCATTTTTCTCCGAATCTATCAGGGCAGCCATTCAGGCAGTTCCCAGAGGTCAGACGGAAGCCGGATATTCCGTTGGACTAAACGGGAGGCAGACCTTTTTTCGAATTGTAATGCCTCAGGCAGCACGGATAGCACTGCCCGGTCTAGGCACCAGCTTTATTTACCTGTTTCAGGGGACCTCTCTTGCTTATTTAATCGGTATTTTTGATATCATGGGGCAGGTAAATGCCATTGGAGCAAGAACCCAGCATTATATAGAGGGCTATGTGTGCGCGGGAATTATCTTTGTGACTATAAGCGTGATACTGGAGAAGGTTCTGTATCGGGTCAATCAAAAGCTTGCTTATGGCGGGGGAAAATAAGGAGGGAGCATTATGAATATTCATCCCGGGGAAATCTATAAAAGCTTTCTTTATGCCGCCAGGTTTATTCCTGTAACTTTGTACATAACCTTAGTTCCTTTGCTCTTGTGTATTGTAGTGGGAGGAATCATAGCCGTGCTTCGGGTATACCGCATTCCGGTGCTTTCATCTATATTGGATTTTCTGATAAGCATTCTAAAGGGGATACCGGCCGTATTGTTTCTGGTGGCAACAAGCCTTTTATTTGCCACCAGGTTTGATAACCTGGCGAAGCTGCTGCACCTTGGCATCCGTGCCAGGGATGTGGATGCGGTGTATCTTGCCATCTTCGTGCTTACAGTTACCAGCATCCCTTCCCTGTCGGAGTCCTTTCGGGGAGCGCTGCTGTCGGTGCCCAGGGGCCAGTATGAGGCCGGATATTCTGTGGGGATGACCAAGGTTCAGACCTTCTTTCGAGTCATACTTCCCCAGGCCTTTTTCGTAATACTCCCTTCCCTGACCAACAATACCATAGGCTTGCTGAAAGGCTCGTCCCTGGTGTATATGATTGGGGTCACGGATATTCTGAACAGCGCACTAAAGCCGGCAAATGCTACCTATGCTTTCCTGGAATCCTATATTGCGGCGGCTATAATTTACTGGATATTGTGTGCGGGCATTGAGCTTATTGGGAAGGGGCTGGAGGTGTATTTTGGGAAATATAAAAGGGGGGCGACTTTGTAGAGTAGAGGTAATTAAGGAACTGGTTTATGATATTGCCGTAACAAGCTGAATAGTTTTGCAGATTGAATAGCATACAAACAGGATAGATTACAAGGATAATAATATTGCAAGAAGGATTTAGTAAGCAGGTCGGTTACTGGAAGCAAACAGATTAGGGTGTATTTATAAATAGGGAGGATAAGCAGAAATGATTGAATTAAGGAATATTCAAAAAACCTTTGGCAGGAACCAGGTATTACGTGGAGTGAACTTTCGTGTGGAGCACGGGGATGTGGTAGTGGTCCTTGGTCCCAGCGGTTCGGGGAAGACTACGCTGCTGCGCTGCATAAATTTTCTGGAAAAGGCAGAAGAAGGGTTTCTCCGCATAAATAATCAGGAGATTAATTTTAAGACAGCCTCCAGGAAGCAGATACTGGATATCAGAAAGCAGACGGCCTTTGTTTTTCAGAATTACAATCTGTTCCAGAACAAAACAGCACTGGAAAACGTAACGGAAGGTCTGATCATAGCAAGAAAAATCCCGAAGAAAGAAGCTGAAGAGAGGGCCAGAGAGGCATTGAAAAAGGTGGGGCTGACAGACAGGGAAGCCTACTATCCCCAGCAGCTCTCCGGGGGACAGCAGCAGAGGGTAGGAATTGCCAGAGCTATTGTTCTCAACCCGGAGGTCATATTATTTGACGAGCCCACCTCTGCACTGGACCCGGAATTAGTAGGAGAAACCCTGAAACTTATTCGAAAAATAGCTGCTGAGGGAATTACCATGATAGTCGTTACCCATGAAATAGCCTTTGCTTCCGATGTTGCCAACAAAGTAGTATTCATGGATGGCGGCATGGTCGTTGAGGAGGGGAGGCCCCAGGAAATCTTCACGAATCCCAAAGAAGAGCGTACCAGGCAGTTCTTAAGGAGAATACTGCCGGAAAATGATTATTCCATATAAAGGCTATGGTAAATGCTCCTAGCGCTGCCGATTACGGTATTGCCTGAATTTATCATTCATTTCCGTATTATTCTCAAAGAAATCCAGCAGATCCTGGATTCCGCACAGTATTTCCTCATTCATGGTATGCTCTATTTTCTCGGTTTCTTCTAACAGGCCATTCTTAATATCCAGGAATTTCAGAAAATTTTCCACCAGATTGTGCCTTGTCAAAAGGGCTTTTCCTTTTATAACTCCTCTTGGTTCCAGGGTAATGACGCCGTATTTTTCGTATTTGATAAGACTCAATTCTGCCAGCTTCTTTACCATACTTGTTACAGAGGGAGGCTGTACATTCAAAGCCTGTGCCAAATCTCCTGCTCTGGTATATCCGCTGTCCCTGGCCAGACGGTATATCATTTCCAGATAATCCTCAGCGGATGGGGATAAGTCTTCGTGCTCGCTTCTTAAGTATTCCCGAAAGGTGTAAAATTCCTGGTCCGACATGACAGCACAATCCTTAAAGCTATTTGTTCATTATATGTGAGAAAGAGTGAAGAAAGAAGTACACTCATCGAAATAAGAAAATTCCTTAAATTTCAGATTGTAGGATGTAAAAAAAGAAGAAATATCAGTAAAAATATGACATTGAGGCTGCTATGGAGCAGGGATATAATGAAAGTCAAGGATTATATTAGAAAATAACTTATTAATGGTGACATGAAAATACAGGAGAAGCATGGTTATGAAAAATCTGAAAATTGCAGTTATTGGAGCCGGCAGTACCTATACACCGGAGCTTATGAATGGGTTTATAACAAGGAATAAGCACTTAAAGGTCGACAGTTTTTATATGATGGATATTGATAAAGAGAAAACGGAGATTGTAACAGGGCTTGGTAAAAGAATGCTTGAGGCCAATGGAATGAATTCAAGGGTCATCATTACCGACAAGGTCGAAGAGGCAGTGGAAGGTGCTGATTACGTTCTGGGACAAATCAGGGTTGGTAAGCTGGATGCCAGAATAAGGGATGAAAAGATTCCTTTGAAATATGACCTCCTTGGTCAGGAAACGACCGGTGCAGGCGGATTTATGAAAGCTCTGCGGACAATACCTGTTATGATGGACATTGCAAAGACAATAGAAAGGCTTTCGCCGAATGCGTGGTTCATAAACTTTTCAAATCCTTCCGGTATTATAGCGGAGGTCCTGCTGAATAATTCAGATGTAAAAATGCTGGGCCTTTGTAATGCTCCTATCAATATGCTCCGGCGTGCCAAGGAAATGCTTCCTGAAAACACAAAGAAATTTGATTACGATTTTGTAGGCTTAAACCACCTGTTCTGGCTGACGGCATTATATGCTGATGATAAGGAAATTCTGCAGAACTTATTTTTGGGAGGCTATAAGAATAACAGTTTAAAGAATATACCCGAAGTTGTTTACGAGGAAGAATTACTGAAAGCAATAAAAGGCCTTCCGGTATCCTATCTTAATTACTATTACTTCAGAGATAAAATGGTGAAAAAGTGCAAGGAAGCCGAAATGACCAGAGGAGAGGAATGTAAGCTGATAGAAGCTGAACTCCTGGAATTGTACAAGGATACCAACTTGAAGGAGAAACCCGCAGTATTGGATAAAAGAGGAGGAGCTCTTTACTCGGAGGCTGCGGTTTCAGTTGTGGATGCCATAGAAAACGACAGAAATGAGGTCCATGTGGTTGATGTAAAAAACAACGGGGCATTGAGTTTTATGGATAAGGATGATGTAATTGAGGCCAAATGTATCATAAACAAAGACGGTGCAACCCCTCTGAAGCTGAATGATTTTAACAATGAGCATATTATCGGTTTAATGCAGGCTGTCAAAGCATTTGAAAAATTAACGGTGAAAGCGGGAATTGAGGGAGATTATAATGCAGCATTGGGAGCTTTACTGACACATCCTCTGATTGGAGATTACTATAAGGCAAAAAGTGTACTCGATGAGATGCTGGAAGCCAATAAAGAATTTTTACCGCAGTTTTTCGGAGGGAAATAAACTATATGAAAAAATATGTACTTGGAATGGACGGCGGCGGAACAAAGACCCATTGTTCAATTTTTGACCTGGATGGAAATATGGTTGACTTGATTAGCTGGGGAACAACAAACCATGAGTGCTTAAACGGCAGCTATGATGAGCTTAAGATTGAGCTAGGCAAGCTTTTTACCTATATTCTTGCTAAAAACGGCATAGGCACAGAGGACTTGGGGAAATGTGTATTTGGATTGGCCGGAGTGGATACGAAAAGGCAGCAGGAATTTATTTCTAATATGATCAGAGACTTGGGGATCAGAGACTTTACTCTTTGCAATGATTCTTACCTGGGAATAAAGGCAGGTTGTGAGAAGGGCTTTGGAATCTGTGCCATAAATGGGACAGCCTTTTCCATAGGAGGGATTGATTCCAGGGGCAATATGCTGCAGATTGGCGGATTGGGGGAAATCAGCGGCGGAGATTTCGGAGGCGGAGAATATCTGGCAGGTAAGGCTATAGCAGCAGCCTATAACTCTATCTTTAAAGGAGACCCGGAAACTTTAATAACGGAACTGTTTTTTAACATGTTAGATATAAAATCAAAATTTGATTTTGTGGAAGCACTAAAAGGCAGGATTGATGACGGCACCTATAAATATGACTATTTTAATAGATTGGTATTCGAAGCAGCCAATAAAAATGATGAGGTGGCAAAGGGTTTGCTGGACAATATGGGCAGAGAATATGCAAGGTGCATCAATGCGGTCATAGCCAATCTGGATTTTTACAGGCAGGAGCCTGTGGAGGTTGTAATGGCCGGTTCCATTTTTGTCAAAGGTGAAAATTCAAGGGCAATCGATAAAATCAGGCAGGAGGTCTCTTTGAAAAATGAAGACAGGGAAATTTCTTTTAAGGTTTTAAATTCACCGCCTGTAGCAGGGGCTATTTTATGGGCACTGGAGCAAAATGGATGTAAAAAGCATGACAGGGAAAAGGTCCTAAAAGCCTTTGAACAATAGAACTATCATATTATAATAACTTCTGAACTCAAAAACTTATGAAAATAATGAGAATTGCTGGTTAATAAGGAGGTGCTGCCAGAATTAAAATATATATACGAACTAAACACATTTGAGAATTGACAGAAGGATTTGGATAGTCATAATCGAATATATTAAAGTTGGGGAGAGTGTAAATTATGAAAAGACAAAGCAGAATTATTTCATTTCTGGCTGCGGTTATCATGATTGCAGCATTCATTATGCCGGCGGCAGTGGTCCAGGCAAATGCAAGCGGGGTTTTTATCAGAGTAAACCAGGTGGGATACAAACCATCGGCAAGTAAAGTGGCTATGGTTCTATCCAGTACCAATTTAAACGGAGTAAGATATGATGTTTTTAATTCCAGCAATACCTCAGTTCTGAATGGAACGGTTTCATCAGCCAATAAAGGAAGCTGGGGCGATGCCGGCGGTGCAAATTGTGCCTACACCTATGCGCTTGATTTCAGCGCTTTAAGTACGATAGGCAGCGGATATTATATAAAAATCAACAACTACACTTCACCGGTGTTTCCTGTCAGTGATTCCGTTTACAGCAGCTTAGCTGATTTATCAATGCAGTTCTTCAAGGTACAGCGCTGCGGAAATACAAATCCAAAGGACCATGGAGTCTGCCATATAACAGGAACAAGTTCATCGGTGGACGGTAAACCGGATGGAGCATCCGGTACAATTGATGTAACAGGCGGCTGGCATGATGCCTCGGATTACATCAAATTCATGAGTACCATCGGACATGTCGCAGATGTAATGCTTACAACCTATATTCATCATCCGGAAGTTTTCCCTTCACCCGAAAGTACCGGCGGTGTATTGACCGAAGCAAAGGTCGGGCTGGATTTTATACGAAAGATGTGGGATAACACGAACCAGATATTGTATATGGAAGTTGCAGATGGTCTTGACCATGATGTTGAAAATGATGATCTTGATTCCCGCAGTAAATGCTGGCCGGAAAATGACAACACCATATATGGTGCATCCCGGCCTGTCCATCCATGCCCGGCTGGAAAAGGTGCAAATCTGGCAGGTAAAGCTGCGGCAGCCCTGGCACTTGGAGCTAAAATCTGGGGAGACCCAAGCGGTCCCAGCTACAATGCCGCATTAGCCAGCAATTACCTTACGGCAGCACAGCAGATATATACCTGGGGCAAGACCAGAACAGGTATTGCAGGAGATGCCGATGAGTTCTATGTGGATACCGATTATAAAGATGATATGGCCTGGGCAGCAGCTGAACTCTACCGTGCTACGGGAACAGCTTCTTATCTGGCAGATGCAAAGTCTTATTGTGACAGCGCAGGAGAATGGTATAACAAATCTGATACCAGTCTCAACTGGTCAAGGGCTTATGCCTGGGCAAACTATGAGGTCGCATCACTTGATCCGGCATATAAAAGTACAGTTATAAGCCGTATGAATAATCATCTCAATGTAATGAAAACCTATGCAGATGCACAATTCTGGAATAACAGCAGCCAGCCCAAATGGGGCACTTATGAAGCTATGAGCAACAATGCTGTTGAAGCCATGATGTATCAGGAATTATCGGGCAATTCCACTTATTTCAATCTGGCACAGCAGCAGCTTGACTTTATGTTAGGCAAAAATCCGTGGGGTGTCAGTATGTTAAATGGTGCGGGTACCACCTGGTTTCAGAATCCCCGTCATCGTGTGACAACACTGAATCGGGTAAGCAATCCCGGATACCAGCTCCTTGGAGCCTGGAGCGAGGGCTTTGAGACAAGCGCCCAGTATGCCGTAGATCAATCGGACCCATTGCTTTCGGGACAAGAAAATCCGAATATAGTGCAATTCAATGACAGCCGTATGGTCTGGCACGACAACAGAAGAGATTATGCAACAAATGAGGTGACGATTTCCGGAAATGTGGCAGGTATGGCAATGGCAGCTTTTATGGGAGTCAGTTATACGCTGAGCGTACCAACCGTACCGACCGGATTGGCTGCTGCGGCAGGGTCCTCTCAAATAAATGTGACCTGGAGTGCGGCAGCAGGGGCAGCCGGTTATGACCTTGAAGCGGATGGAACAATAATCAGCAATGCAGTCTCTCCTTATGTGCATACAGGCTTGGCGCCGGGCCAGACCCACAGCTATAGGGTAAGAGCCAAGAACAGCGCCGGAACAAGCGCATGGAGTACAGCCGTAAGTGCAGTGACGTCTGCCTCCGCTGTTGATTATCCGGCCAATGCCGATGCCTATGTAAGGGACGGAACCTATGCCACAACGAATTACGGCACAGCTGCAACGATTGATGTTAAGGGAGACCCGGATGCCGGCTAAAACCGGAAGAGCTTTTTGAAGTTTGACCTTACGGGCCGGACGGGAACCTCCGTAGCTTCGGCAACTTTGAAGGTGTACTGCAATGGGGCTTCTGCAGCAACACCGTTAGTGATATACGGGTTTTCCGGGACTGATACCTGGATTGAATCGGGGAGCGGAAGTATTACCTGGAATAATCAGCCCAGCAGTACAAATGCGGTAACAATAGGAACTCTGAATGTTACAGCTGCCGGGTGGTATGCTATAGATGTTACAAGCTATGTGAACAGTCAGATGAGCGGGGATAAGAAGGTGACTTTTAAGATGCAGGTTGAGAACAATAATGGGGCGACTTTAAGTTTTAACAGTAGGGAGAATGCGTCTAATAAGCCTGCTTTAGTGGTTAATTAGTTAGCTGTATTAATTTGGCTGAAAGGCAGGTTTTCACAAGGGGACGGCAGTTTGCACCAAATAGAAAGATTCATGCTTCAATTCCAATGTATAAGAAGTCCTAATCCTCTGAAGATTTTGTGCTGGACATATCATCAAACAGATAACTCGCTAGGCTCAAACAATCTGTTTGATGATATAGCACAAAATCTTCAGCGGAAAGGACTTCTAATACATCTCCATAGGCGCATGAATCTTTCTATTTGGTGCAAACTGCCTGGGTATAGTGAAAGACATATATTTATACAAACTAAAGAATGGGACTTACAATCTATAGTAAATCATATACTGTTAAATTGGAAAGTTGTTGAGAGAAGATTATACTTATATTCTTGACATATCAAAATACAGGCGTCCATTTTTATTATTGACAGATGGTTGTCTGTCTTTTATGTAATTATATTCTGGTCACTTTGAAATAACATTACGAAGTATTACGGTTAAAGAAGTATCAAAGTATACATACCATCATCTCGATAATTAAAACAAGTTGTTTTCAAACGTTCAAAACGTTTCATTTATCATATGCTGAATTTGCTTATTTGAGCGGCATTTTTGCTGTTATAATAATCAAGAGTAACAAGGCAATTCCAAATGTCGTCCAGATTGTCTGGTATGTTCCAGCTAAAAGCAGCCAGCTTCCAATCATACTGCCGATGCCTCCGCCGCAAAAAAGCCCGAATCCGATAAGACCGGAAGGAAGCCCTCTGCATTCTTCTGTGACGTTGAGAGCCATAGTGGCCAATGTGGATTGAATGGAGATGTAGCCAAAACCTAAACATACCGTTGCAGCTAACGCTAACGGCCAACTCTTTATTTGAAAACTACAACTTAAAAGAATAGTTGAAATAATAGCCCAGCATTCTCCAGCTATAATCACCTGCTTTTTACCGAACCTGCTTGCCAGCTTTCCTATTTTTGAACCTCCGATCAGGCATGCAAATCCATAGAACATTACGACGATCCCAGATTGTATGTAATTAAGATGAATATGTTCATTTAAAAATGAACCAAGGTATCCATAAATACCCAGAAGCAAAAGCCCTGCTACAAAAGCCAGCGGAAAAATCAGCTTTCCTTTTGGTGAAAGAACTGCAAGCTTGCATTGATAAAAGAAATTGCGGTTCTGTCCATTTGATTTCACTGGACACAACGGCAGTGCCCAAAGAAGGCTTGCTGCTGCAATTG
This sequence comes from Anaerocolumna jejuensis DSM 15929, assembly GCF_900142215.1. GTDB lineage: Bacteria > Bacillota > Clostridia > Lachnospirales > Lachnospiraceae > Anaerocolumna > Anaerocolumna jejuensis. Next base: position 58,306 of record NZ_FRAC01000028.1, read on the forward strand.
CAAATGCAGTAAAGAAGAAAAACGCACCGCGCCAACTGACATAGTGGGTCAATATGCCTCCAAGGCCGGAACTTAATCCTTGCCCTGTAAAAACAATACCCATGAACCTTCCAACATATATCTGTTGTTTTCCCGGCGGAACCGTGTCACCAATTACCGAAAGCGACAAAGCGATAATCCCGGCAGCAAAAAAGCCGGTAATCACACGTAGGGCACACAATATGGGCAGTGAGTTTGAAAGCGCACTGCCGCCCGTCCCGATTGCCAGCCCAATTATAATTAAGCGCAGTAGTTTGATTTTGTCATGCTGATCGCCGAAAAAGCCATATACTGGCTGCATAAAACCATAGGGTATCATATAAGCAGTCAAGATACTGCCTGTCATGGCAGCCGATATGCCGAAACTGGCCGCAATAGCTGAAAGCGATGGTGATACAAACCAATTGTCTGCAGCTGAGACAAATCCTGCAAGACCCAATATCAAAACTAGTTTTCCAGAAGCCTTTGCATCACATGTACTATTCATTTTTTATTTTCTCCAACTCGTATCATTTTCTCAATAAAGTACTGATGCACAGCAAGGCAGTTTGTCAATTCGGGATGAAAGGAGGTCACAAGCATATTCTTTTCTTTCGCAGCTACAATATGTTTATCCAGGTAACAAAGCACCTCAACATCCTTACCGGCGTTTTCAATCCATGGTGCACGGATAAAAATAAGGGGAATCCGCTGCTCTGATATGGCTGGGATATCTTCTACCACTGTAAAACTGTTGATTTGCCGTCCATAGGCATTTCGCCGGACTGTTATATTCATCAGATCCAAATGCGGATTCTCGTCAATTACATCTTTAGCAAGCAGGATCATACCTGCACAAGTTCCCCAAACGGGAAGCCCTTGCTTTATCTTTTGCTTCAGCGGTTCAAAAAGGCCAAAATCAATAAGTAATTTTGATATGGTTGTACTTTCACCTCCAGGTAAAATTATGCCATCGACAGATTCCAATGAAGGTAAGGATTTCACTTCAAGGGGTTTAACATTTTTGATGTTACTTAACATGCTTATATGTTCTCGGACGGAACCTTGTAATGATAAAACACCGATCTGCAAGTTTTTTGCCATTTCACCAGCCCCTTTTAGCAAACTGGTTCTCGGGAGATATTGAGTTAATGCATATCCCTTTCATAGTTTCTCCAAGCCCTTCGCTTACCTCAGCAAGAATTTCCGGTTTGTCATAATACGCAGCTGCTTTTACAATTGCTTTCGCTCTCGCGAGTGGATTATCGGATTTAAATATGCCGGATCCAACAAAAATTCCTTCACTACCCAGCTGCATCATTAATGCCGCATCAGCGGGAGTCGCAATCCCTCCCGCAGCAAAATTAACAACGGGCAGCTTCTTATTTTCCGCAACCGATACAACCAAATCATGAGGGGCACCATTTTCTTTCGCATATGTCATAAGCTCCTCTTTTCGCTTATTGGAAAGCTCTCTGATACCCGACATAATAATCCTCATATGGCGTACAGCTTCAACGACATCTCCTGTACCTGCTTCTCCTTTTGTACGGATCATGGAAGCACCTTCACCTATTCTTCTAAGAGCTTCGCCCAGATTACGAGCACCGCAGACAAACGGAACTTTAAATGCCAGTTTATCAACATAGTATAGTTCGTCTGCTGGGGTCAGAACTTCACTCTCGTCAATAAAATCAATGCCGAGAGCCTCCAGGATTTGTGCTTCTGCCATGTGACCGATACGTACTTTAGCCATAACGGGAATAGATACGGCTTTTTGAATTTCTTTTATCATTTTGGGGTCACTCATACGGGCAACGCCACCGTCTTTCCTAATATCGGCAGGGACTCTTTCCAGAGCCATGACAGCAACGGCCCCTGCTTCTTGGGCGATGGCGGCTTCCTTAGCATTGGTGACGTCCATAATTACGCCGCCTTTTAGCATTTGTGCAAGATTTCGATTGAGTACATGCCTTTCAGTATCCATTGTTTCCTCTCCTTGTTTATAATAATTATAATACAATAAATTATAATGTTGACATTGTATGATGTCAATGATATGATTGTATGACATACAAAAAGGAGGGCTTCTTATGCAGCAATCATTTTATAACGACTTAACATGGATGCCTAAAATCGATAAAACGGATAAGCCAATGTATTTAGCCATTATGGAAACGTTGAACTCCGATATTAAAAATGGAGCTTTAAAGCCGGGTGATAAGCTGCCTCCACAAAGAGAACTGGCTGATTTTCTTCACATTAATCTCACAACTGTGACGAAAGCGTTTAAGCTTTGCGAACAAAAAGGATTGATCTATGCAACTGTCGGCAAAGGAACCTTCATTTCTTCTGATGCAAATATTTCAGCAGTTTCACAGGATGACGAAATAGATAATGGATTAATTGAAATGGGAACAATTCGTCCATTATATAGTCAAAATAAGCTGGTGGTTGAATCCATCAGGCAAACGGTTCAAAATATAACAATCGGAAAGTATTTGGAATATGATGAACCTAAGATGAAGATATCCCATCGTGAGATAGGAAGTGAGTGGCTTAAACGATTTCATATAAATGTTAAACCTGAGAATATTGCCATTGCTTCAGGTACTCAAAATGCCTTGGCGGTTACAATGATCTCATTGTTTCAGCCTGGAGATAAAATTGGCACGGATTCTCTTACTTACACAGGCTATAAAAATCTTGCAAGTACATTTGGCGTTCGCCTGGTTCCTGTTGAAATGGACGAAGATGGCATGAATCCTGCAATGCTTAGCAAAACGTGCAAAAACGAATGTTTAAAAGGGCTGTATTTAATACCGGAATGTCAGAATCCTACAACATGTACAATGCCAATTCACCGCCGGCAGGCGATAGCTGAAATTATTAAGGCAAATAACTTGATTTTGATAGAAGATGATACCTATTCTTTTTTAAAGAATTCAGATTTACCTCCTGTGTCGGAATTAATTCCGGAGCAAAGTATATATATAAATTGCACTTCTAAATCTTTAAGCGCAGGCTTGAGGGTTGCATTCATGGCTGTTGCCCCTAAATTCCATGATCAAATTAGTCGTGGTATTTACAACATAAATCTGAATACATCCCATTTTAATGTAGAGATTGTAGCCAATCTTATAGAGAACGGTTTGGCTGATCAAATTCTCGAAGCGAAAAGACTGGAAGCAGAAGAGAGAAATAAACTCACGGATGAAATCCTAAATGGCTTCATTACTCAAGGGAACAAACGTGATTATTTCAGATGGCTTATATTACCGGATGGATGGACTGGGAAGGAATTTGAATATTGTGCGAAGGCATCAGGTGTGCAAATTTATTGTGCCGAACGATTTGCGGTTGGCAGCAATTTAGTACCTGCCGCTGTTCGAATTGCTACGGTGTCTGTCAAAAATCAAGACGAACTTATTAAGGGATTGACCATACTAAAGAATTTATTAAATAAGAAACCGGATGTAACACCATTTATCGTATAGAGGCTTCCATCATCATAATTAATGAACCCAATGCACATGCAAGGCGATGCCAGCTTATGCATCGGGTTCTTGTTTTATAAATTCAAGATAATCGACTTTGTCTGCACTTTAAAGGCTGCTGATGCACTATCAGCAGCCTTTTCCCTTTTATGTATAGATCAATGCTATGGCAAGGCATTTATAAAAACCATCCCTGCAATGCCAAAAGGTAAAAATATAAATATTATATGTAAAAATAGAAGATTGAGGCAGTGTAACCCTGAGTATATAATTAGTTTAAAGGATTTGAATCAGCATAGATAAACAAATAATTAAGGAGTCGATAATTATGGATTTAAATACTAGAAAGACAAAATCTCTGCGTAGAAATGAAGCTTTTGCCGGGTATATGTTTATTTTACCATGCTTGTTTTTTCTGCTGTTTATGGCGATTTTACCAGTTTTCTTAACTGCTTTTATCAGCCTTACCAATTGGGGCTCGGTTGCTACCGAATTTTCGAAGATATCATTTGTCGGATTAGAAAATTATAAGGATTTATTCAAGGATGCTACTTTTTATACAGCTTTAAAAAATAATATATTGCTGCTTTTTTATACAATACCGATCCAGTTACTATTAAGTTTTATATTAGCCGTAATGATAAACAAGTATTGCTATTTTAAAAACTTTTTTAAGTCTGTTTATTTCTTACCCTATATTTCAAGTACAGTAGCGGTTGCAACTATATGGATGGTCGTTTTGCAGCCTTCCTATGGCCCGGTTACAGAAATGTTGAAAGCCATAGGAATTGAAAATACACCGAAATGGCTTTCTGACATGCATTGGGCCCTTCCAAGCTTATCAGGAATGGTCGTATGGCAGAATCTTGGATATGATATTATCATTATTTTGGCAGCACTGCAGACGGTCCCGGTTGAATTGTATGAGTCCGCTGATATGGATGGGGCCAATTGGTTCGTAAAGATCACAAAAATTACGCTTCCTATGATAACGCCTACGATATTTTTTCTTATAATCTATGAGACGATGGAAACCTTCAGGATATTTGACCAAATCAGTGTTTTAACGGATGGCGGCCCCGGTGATGCAACACAGGTTCTCGTTTTCTATCTATATAAACAAGCATTCAGAAATAGCCATATAAACTATGGAGCAGCGATTACGGTTGTACTTTTTATTATAGTTTTTATCATTACTCTGATTCAGTGGTTAGGCAGAAAAAAATGGGTACATGAATAGAAAAGGGGATTCTTATGAATGATATGGCAGTGAATAATAGTGTTAAGGGCTTGCGTTTAAACAAGAAAATTAATGTTGGGAAGATAGTGGTTACAATCGGGTTATTTACATTTGGCCTATTAATGGTACTTCCATTTATCTGGATGATATCTACCTCTATGAAATATGAAGTTGATGTTTTTACTTTTCCGATTCAATGGATTCCCAGGAAGTTCAGAATTATTGAAAATTATAAAGAAGTCTGGTTCGGAGATGCTCCCTTTGCTCTATATTATTTTAATTCTATTAAAGTTACAGTATTAACAACCTTCTTTTCTTTATTGATTTCAAGTATGGCAGCCTTTGCTTTTGCAAAGCTTAAATTTCCGGGCAGAGATAAAATCTTTGTTTTAATAATAGCAACAATGATAATTCCTGATCAGGTTACACTTATTCCAAGGTTTTTATACTTCAAATGGCTTCATCTGTTTGATACGCATCTCTGTCTGATAATCAGTATGCTGTTCAGCCAGTCAAGTATATTTTTTATTACGCAGTTTATGAAGTCATTGCCCTCAGAGCTTAGTGATTCGGCTAAAGTCGACGGAGCCGGAACGTTAAGGACCTTCTGGAATATCATGTTACCTTTGTCTAAACCGGCTATAGCAACAATGGCTATTGTTAAATTTATTTGGTCATGGAATGATTATCAGAACGTTCTGGTTTTTATAACTAATGCAAAGCTGTTTACGATTCAAATCGGAGTACGGATGTTTACTGACAGATACGGATCATTTTATTCGCTGATCATGGCTGCCTCGGTATCGGCAATTATTCCGCTGTTTATCGTATTTGCACTTGGACAAAAATACATAATTGAGGGTCTGACTGCCGGAAGTGTGAAAGGCTGAAAGTCTTTGTTTGGGATATTTGGCGTAATATAAGGAACGCCGTTATTATAAATAAAAAAAGGAGAGATTTTATGAAAAGATTTGCAAGACTTTTATCAACAGCTTTAACTGCAATACTTTTAATGTCTGCAGTACTTTCCGGCTGCAGTCCTAAAAATGATGATAAGACGGCAACGTCATCTACTGGAAAGGATACTAAAACGGTTACTCTTAAGTTCTATACTTCTACGGATGAGGTTACAAACAAGCAGCTGAAATGGCCTGAATTTATTGATGAGTTTGAAAAGAAGAATCCCGGCATTAAGGTTGAAATGGCTCCTTTGGTTGCAAATGTAAATAATGATGAGTATAAGAAAAAAGTAGACCTTATGATTGCAGCAGGTGAACAGATTGATTTGGTGAAATCTTCTGCTTTATATGAATTAACAGAGTGGATTGATAACGGCGTAATCGAACCTCTTGATGACTATGCCAAGAATGCCGGTGTTAACCTGTCAGATGAATATAAAGGTGTTACACCTTACAAAGGCAAAATTTATGCAATCCCTGAGGAAATCACACAATGGCTGGTATTTATAAATAAGGATATGCTTGATGCGGCAGGGCTTCCTATGCCTTCAAGAGACTGGACATGGGATGATTACAGGGAATATGCCAAAAAGCTTACGAAAGGGGAAGGCGCCAATAAGATATATGGCTCCTTTATGAATGATTGGTCAAATTTCTTCTCTGTTGGTACTCAGAGCGAAATAATGGATGATCCTTTTTTTACGGAGGATAATAAATTAAATTTTGAAAATCCCGTATTCCGAGACGGCTTACAGTACCGATATGATCTGGAAAATGTAGATAAGAGTCAGGTTCCCTATGTAGATATGTCATCACAGAAACTTTTATACAGAAATCAATTCTTCAGCGGAAAAGTAGCTATGGTGTGTATGGGCTCCTGGATGGTATCCGATATTCAGCTCCTTGATAAATATCCCCATACCTTTAAAACAACATTTGCCACATACCCAAGATGGAGCAAGGACAGTAAACCCAATACATCTCAGCTTGATGGAGCCGGATTCGGCTGGTCAATTAATGCGAAGTCAAAAAATAAGGAAGCCGCCTACAAATTCTTAACAGCATTAACCTCGGAAGGCCTGGAAATAGGACATAAAAAGTGGACTCCCTGGAAAAAGGCTAATTCTGACGAAGTGATAAAAGGTATTATTGGTCCTGATGAGAGTTTATATGATTTAGAGGCTCTTAAGAGTGTTATATATGATCCCCAGAGGGTCGATAACGTTGTAACAAGATCTGGCCCCGGAGAAAGTGAAATCATTGATGCGTTTACATCGGAGGCTGAAAAATACTTTGTAGGCGGTCAGTCTTTGGATGCCACTATGAAAAATACAATTGATAAGGCAAATGCGATAGTCGAAAAAGCGGAGAAATAGAAAGAGTTCAGGCTTTAGCAGATGAGATTGGGTAAATGAAGAGTGTTTCTCTCATTTACCCAGTCTTGCGGCGCGTTGGGAAGGCATGTAAAACCACTTATTCGTAAATATGGAAATAGGGAGATATGGATATTTGAAATGTGGAATGTTATAATGTGAGCAGGTGATTTTATGAGAAATTTTGTCGGTAAATTCCGAAATTTAAGCATAAAAAGAAAGTTAATAATATCCTTCTCTGTTATTGTGGTATTTCCATTAATAACTTCTTTATTACTGTCCAATAATATCGTAACAAATTTTATGCTGGACGAAATAGCCAGTTTAAACGAAACTTCAATAAATGATTCTTCCAAGGTATTAAACAGAACACTTGATGATATGGCCTATACATTATTAAACATATCCAATAACAGCCGTGTGAGAGAATTACTTCAAGACGACAATGTAAATTATAAAATTCAGTTCAGTAAAATCCAAAGATATGTAAAGCAAAAAAAATTTGATGATATATTTGATAACATTCCCATTTCATTAATGACCTATAACACAAGCATCACCATATTAGGAGAAAAGCATTTTGATTATGGGAACTGGGAGGAGTATTCAAGATATACAAAAGAAATGAAGCAAAATGCCTGGTATAAGGAAATAATCAAATCTAAGGATATGAGGATACGCTGGATAGGAGTTATGCCCGGTGTTGAAAATAAGGATAATTATTTTTTTGAAGCAGCCATGCCTATAAAGATAAGCAACAGCAGCTTGACCAGAGTAGGTGTGGTACATATACGCATTAATGAGAAGGATATTTACAAGGCGCTAAGCTCAAATAACGAAACAAATGAAATTTATCTTTTACAGCATAATGGTGAAATCCTTTCCTGTAAAAACAAAGACGAAATCTCTAAAAACATAAATAACAGGCTTAATGTTACAAAAATAAACGAGAACCTGGGGAAATCCTATATTGATGTAGATAAAAACGGAAAAAAAATAGTCATTAACAGCGTATCGATTGATAAGGGCGACTGGATACTGATATCACTGGTATCCTACGAGGAGCTGGTAGCGCCTTTGACCAGTATTAAAAATATTCTTTTATTAATCAATTTGATTTTTATGGTTTCCTTTTTAATTGTAGCGTTATTTATTTCAAATATCATAAGTAAGCCTATCATCAAATTACGAATGAGTATGCTGAAAGTAGAAAGCGGCGATTTTAATGGAAAGGTAGAGGTTCAAAGTGAAGATGAGATTGGAAAGCTGAGCCAGAACTTCAATAATATGCTGGATAGGGTCAGTGAACTTCTGGTACTTACAAAAGAGCAGGAAAGATTAAAAAGAGATGCTGAATTTGAAGCACTGCAAGCCCAAATCAATCCGCATTTTCTATTTAATACCTTAAGCTCTATAAGATGGGCGGCGGCAGCTTATGGAGATAAAAAGGTTGAAGATATGGTCCATGCTTTATCAATATTACTCAGAGCCAGTATTACAAACGGACAGGAAATGGTCTCTCTTGAAAGTGAGATCAATATCCTGAAAAATTATCTTGATTTGATCCAGATGAAACAGGGCACCACCATTATTTTTGAATGTAATATTGATGAAAGTATTATGAAATACAGGATACCTCACCTTCTGTTGCAGCCAATTGTGGAAAATTCAATCCTGCATGGGTTTGAGGATCGGAATGAGCAGGGTGTTATCAGAATAACTGCAATAGCAGCAGAGGATTTGCTGAAGATAGAGCTGACTGATAATGGTAAGGGCTTGCAAGGTGATACTCTGGACAGTATTTTAAATAGAGAGTCTCAGGCGCTGGATGATAAAAAGTATTACAAAAGTGTTGGGTTAAAAAACATACATGACAGGCTTAAGCTTATTTATGGACAGAACTACGGAATAGATATTTGTGACGGAGAAAAAAACGGAACAAAAGTAACCTTATATATGCCATTCCAGAAAGGGGGAGAACATATTGCTGACAGTAATGCTGGTAGATGACGAAATTAATGTGATAGAGGGTTTGAAGGTTTCCGTAGAGTGGGAAAAACATGGATTTGGGGTTGTTTGTACGGCAAATAGCGGGGAAGAGGGATACCGAAAGGCTATCGAGTATAAACCTGACCTGGTAATTACGGATATTACCATGCATAAAATGGATGGGTTTGAGATGGCCGAAAAAATCAGGGAAAAGCAGCCGGAACTAAGTATCATATTTCTGACATGTCATCAGGATTTTAATTTTGCGAGGAAAGCCGTCAATTTAAATATTGATGAATATCTTATAAAAGATACCATGACAAGAGAGGAAATCTATCTGGCCTTAGCTAAAGTCAAAGCCGGCATTGAGGAAAGATGGCTGAAAAAGAAAAAGACGAAGGAGCTTTTAATAGAACTGAACCGCAATCGCTGCCAGCTTAGTGAAAAACTCATTAATGAATTACTCAAAAAGGAATTAGTGGACATTAATAGCTTTGAAAGACGTTTAAGTATTTACAATTATAATTTATCGAAGCAAAAGTATATTTTATCCTTACTTACCATAGACCGGTATATTAATTTACTAAATAGCAATATGTTTAACAGGGATGCAGAATTAATACAATTTGCAGTTTTAAATGTTGTGGAGGAGATTCTGAAAAAAAATGATATCGGAGAAGTATTTCCAAAAAGTGAAAATAATTATGTAATCATTTTTAATTACACCCCGAACCTCAAATATAGCATAGATGAGAAAATAGCCGCTGTTTCAAAAGAAATCCAGAGCTGTATCAAAGAGGTCATAAAAACAACCTGTACAATATATATCGGAGCTCAGGTTGGCTCCCTGTATGAAATCAAGCATGCCTATGAAGAGATTTTAATATTAAAAAATAATAGATTTTATATGCAGGATGGCTTCCTTTTGTCTTACTCAAAAAGAGAATCCAGGTTTACAAGTATTGATTTTCAGTATGTAAATGACTTAATGAAAGAGTTTGACCGTCATTTGGAAAATCGGAATATCGAACTGCTCACACATTTGGAATATATATTTTTTGAAAAAGTGAAGAAGGAAACTATATTTGCTGCAGATGTAAAGATGGTTATTGAAAGAATAGTGAATAGTTTGAATAAGTATATCGAAAAGAACGTTCTTATGTACCAGCCTGTCATTCTGGACTCTTACTTGAAACAGCTTAGTATCATTGATAGTGTTTATGAATTAAATGAAACCTTTCACAGCTTTTTGAAAAATGCTGTGGAGGTCTTAAATAAGAATGCTGCATTTACCTGTACGCCTGAGATGAAAAAGATTTTAAATTATATCACGGAAAATTTACAGGAGGAAATCAGCCTTGACACCATAGCTGCCTTTGTAAATATGAACAGCAGCTATTTCAGCAGATATTTTAAGAGTAAGACCGGGGGCAATTTTATTGACTTTCTGACCAGTATGAGAATTGAAAAGGCAAAAGAACTCTTAGCGGAGACGAATTTATCGATTGAAGAGATTTCAGCGATGGTTGGGCATGTGAATAAAGCTTATTTTACAAAAGTGTTTAAGAAGGTGACGGGGGTTAATCCTGGGGAGTTCAGGAGGAAACGATATACTGGGATGATATGATTAGGTTGGTTAAAGGGCAGTTTTTCACAATGGGGCGGCAATTTGCACAAAATAGGATGATTTATGCTTCGATTACAATGTATAAGAAGTCCTAATTCTCTGAAGATTTTGTGCAAATTGCCGTGTATATTGAAATAAGGCATTTGTGGGTTAATCATGATAGATAGAAAATGGAGGTAGTAAATTAAGATGTCAAAGGATAAATTAAAGTTAGAAGTTTACAGAGATAGATCAGAAATGGGGAAAGCTGCAGCGGGAGCAGTTGCTGAAAGAATTATTGGTCTTTTGGCGGTTAAGAGTGAAATTAATATGGTGTTTGCGGCGGCTCCATCTCAGAATGAATTTCTTGATACGTTAGTAAGAAATAAGGAAATACAGTGGGAAAGGATTAATGCCTTTCATTTGGATGAATATATCGGGTTGAGCAGTGAGGCACCGCAAGGCTTTGGGAATTTTTTGAGAAGGAAGCTGTTTGACAAGGTGGGTTTTAAGTCTGTTAATTATTTAAATGGAAGCAATGGCGGGGAGCTCATGGAGTGTGACAGGTATTCTAAGCTTTTGGGGCAATTTCCTCTGGATATAGCGTGTATCGGTATTGGGGAGAATGGGCATCTTGCTTTTAATGATCCGCCGGTAGCGGATTTTCATGATAAATCCCTGGTCAAGGTGGTTGAATTGGATGAGGTCTGCAGGAAGCAGCAGGTAAATGACGGATGCTTTGAGGCCCTTGCTATGGTGCCTGTCCGTGCTCTTACTCTTACTATTCCTGCCATTATGTCGGCGGAATATATTTACTGTATGGTACCTGGAAAGTCCAAAGCAGTGGCTGTAGAGAAGGCTCTGAAGGGTGAAATTTCCGAGGCCTGCCCTGCCTCCATACTCAGATTACATGAAGCTGCGGAACTATTTCTGGATGCAGACAGCGCTACAAGGATAGTATAGGGCTGCTGGGATAGTATAGGGCTGCTGGGATAGTATAGGGCTTCAGGGATAGTATAGCGGATCAGCAGCAAGAAGATGCAAATATAGGAGGGAGGATTATGCATAGAATAAAAATTATCAATGGTAATATCATAACCCCGTACAGGCTGCTTGAGAGAGGAACAATCATTATTGAAGACGGCGTTATTTCATGCGTCACAAGGGAAGAGGTGCCTGTACAGGAGGCGGTTATAATAGATGCAAAGGGGCATTATGTAGCTCCCGGGTTTATTGATATTCATACACATGGAGGCGGCGGCTTTGATTTTATGGATGCTACGGTAGAAGCATACCTGGGAGCCGCAGAAACTCATGCCAGGTATGGAACGACTTCTATTGTACCGACTACACTGACCAGTACAAATGAAGGTCTAAGGCAATCCTTTGAAGCTTTCAGAAAATCAAAGGCCCTAAATAAACAGGGGGCAGAACTGATTGGAATACATCTGGAAGGACCGTATTTTTCAATGGAACAAAAGGGCGCGCAGGATCCCAGATATATCAGGGTACCAATAAGAGAAGAATATGAAAAAATTTTCGAATGGAGCGACGATATTATAAGGTGGAGTGCAGCTCCCGAAATTGAAGGAGTACTGGAGTTTGGCAGATATGCCCGGAAAAAGGGTGTTTTAATGTCCATAGGACATTCCGATGCCACAGGGGAAAAGGTGGCAGAGGCTTTTGAAAATGGCTTTTCACATATAACACATTTGTATTCCGCTATGTCTGGTGTAAAAAGAATAAATGCTTTACGGGTTTCAGGAGTAATCGAAAGTGCTTTTCTGACAGATGAAATGACGGTTGAGATCATTGCGGACGGAATACATATTCCAGCTGACCTGCTTCATCTGGTCTATAAAATAAAAGGCCCCTCCCGGACTGTACTTATTACGGATTCCATGCGTGGGGCAGGTATGGGTGAGGGTCCGAGCATATTGGGGAGCCTGGAAGATGGCATGGAAGTATTTGTAGAGGATGGAGTTGCCAAGCTGCCCGATCGAAAAGCTTTTGCAGGCAGTGTTGCCACAGCAGACAGGCTTGTCAGGACAATGGTAAAGTCGGCAGGAGTGCCGCTGATTGATGCCATAAGAATGATTTCCATCACACCGGCCAAGGTTATAGGAATCGATGATAGAAAGGGAAGTCTGGTACCGGGGAAGGATGCAGATATCGTGATATTTGATTCGGATATAGACATAAAGACAACGATCATAAAGGGAAAAACAGTTTATAAAAAGAAATAAAGGAAATAAGCTGCAAAGGTGGATAAAGGGAAAAACGTTGTAAAAAGAAATAAATGAAATAAGCTGCAAAGTTGGATAAAGGGAAAAACGTTGTAAAAAGAAATAAAGAAAATAAGCTGCAAAGTTGAATAAAGGAAAAACGGTTTATAAAAAGAAAGAAATAATTTACAAAGTTGAGTAAATTAACAACACCGTGTTTTAGCGAAAATATTAAATATAAGGGGTGGATTCATGAACATAATACCAAGGCCCAAAAATATAACGGAGGGCCAAACATTACAGAAGGGTAAGCCTTCGGAAAAGAAGATATATACCAATGCAGACGGATTTATGCTGGAATATGTAACAGGTCTATTCAGCCGGGATGTTTTACAGGAGGAGGAAGCTCCCTTCTTTTTTTTACAGATTTCCGATGGATTTAGCCTGGAAATGGAGCATTTGCCTGAAATCTTACAGGATAAAGAGGAAGGATATCTATTAAAGGCTGATGCGAAGGGAATTGTTATTGCAGCCAGGAGCAGCAAAGGTTTATTTTATGGAATACAGACCTTCTTACAGCTAAAAGAGCAGGGCTGGGAAAGGGGACTTGAAATAATCGACTGGCCGGATAATGATATCAGAGGGTACCATTTTGAATCAAGATTTGGCATTCCCAAATTTGAAAGAATAATAGAAATAATAGAGGAGCTGTGCAAATATAAATTCAACACCATTTTGATGGAATTGGAAGACAAATTCCCCTATGAAGAGGTCAAGGGAATAACCTCGCCAAATGCCCTGAACAAGGAGCAATTAAAGGAAATAATCAGGTATGCAAATGACCGATACATTGAAATAATACCCCTGCAGCAGACTCTGGGACATGTGGAATACATACTGAAAAAGGATGACTATTATCCTATGAGGGAAGTGAGAAGCGACGCGGTTAATAGTGAACTGCCTTTTTCCTTCAATCCCATTGGCAGCCTTTCCTTTAATGAGATAGACGAGTTTTGCCCATCCAATGAAGAAGCCTATGAGCTGATAGAAAAAATGTGCAGGGAGATGGCAGAAAAATACCCCTCAAGCAAGTATATCCATATCGGCTGTGACGAGGCTTGGAATTTGATCAATTGTGAATTGTGCAAAGCAAGGTACGGAGAACAGGGCTTCCATAAGGTTTTTCTGGAACACACAAACCGTGTGGCCAGGGTTATTACATCTTTAGATAAAACACCTGTTATCTGGGATGACATGTTGAGAGGCTTTTCAGAAGAAGAATTTGAGCTGCTGGATAAGAACATCGTAATAATGTGCTGGCTTTATTATAATGGCGATTTGGATAGAGGAATATCACTGCTCACAAAATACAGGGAATCCGGCTTTCGTGTGATAGGGGCCTCCTCGGCGAAGTGCTGCGAAGGGATGAGCTCTGATTACCTTGATATGCCCAACATAAAAGACCGTTTGATAAACATAAATGACTGGAGCGAATTATCAGCAAAATTTGATTTGATGGGAGTACTAACGACTGTCTGGTCAAATTACACCGGTACAATAGCTCCCCCCCATCCATTTTTTGATACTATTTGGTATCCGTTGCTTTATTCGGCAGATAAATATTGGAATACGGCGTCCGACAGTCAGGAGTTTGAGAAGAGGTTTCTGGAGAATTTCTTTGGGGTGGAGGGCGTAGAAAATTGCTTTGGAAATGAAAGCGAGGAAATATATGAAAAAACCTCCTTCCTTACAGAGAACTGCAAAAGAAACAAGTATATTGCAGAGGTGTACAAATTCACTTCCCTGCTTTCCATCTACAGGCAAAAAAGCATGGCGACCTACAGGGAAATGTACAAATTGTACGACGGAACACCAGAAAGGGAAAAAGCTATTGTGGTCAGGAAGGTCAAAGAGCTGGAGACCATGAGAGAATATCTTAAGCCAGAAATTTCAAGACTGCTAAGTATAAACTTTAATGAAGCCGACACAAAGGAATTTGTAAATTCCAGATTTCTAATGGATGAAATGGTAATCAGGATTTAATAATCAGCTGCTGATGGCAGCTGTTAGTTCCCGTATGATAGTCGATGATAGCCGCTCCTTCTTGTCCAATAATATTCCTATAGTGGATACCGTTGATAATCCTTCAAATACCGGTGCCTAAACTAAATATTTAATAATTTATTTAGATTCCCATAATTGACAGTAAAGCTGTTAAAAGGGTAATATGACAGACATATAGCCCGCTTAAAATTTGCTGACAAAGGTTTGCGGACTTTAATGATATTGTGAAAATTAAAAAGCAATTTTCACTTTCTAATTGGAAAGTTTCGCACGTAAACTTGCGAAGTGCAAGGGGTATTTAAATGAACGGAGGACAGAATGGGTAAAATTATAGGAATTGATTTGGGTACGACCAACAGCTGTGTAGCGGTAATAGAAGGAGGCAAACCGGTAGTCATAAACAACGGAGAGGGACAGAGAACGACTCCTTCCGTCGTGGCTTTTTCAAAGGCCGGAGAGAGGCTTGTGGGAGACACCGCCAAGCGTCAGGCTGTGACCAACGGAGAAAGGACAATAGCATCCATTAAACGTGAGATGGGAACGGATTACAGGGTCAATATTGACGGAAAGAAATATACCCCTCAGGAAATCTCTGCTATGATTCTTGGCAAGCTGAAGAAGGATGCGGAAAGCTATCTGGGAGAAGCTGTAACGGAAGCTGTAATTACCGTACCAGCCTACTTTAATGATGCCCAAAGGCAGGCAACCAAGGATGCCGGCAGAATCGCCGGGTTAAATGTACTGCGTATTATTAATGAACCTACGGCCGCTGCCCTGGCGTATGGACTTGATAATGAGGGTGCCCAGAAAATCATGGTATATGACTTGGGCGGCGGTACCTTTGATGTATCGGTGATTGAAATCGGCGGCGGTGTAATCGAGGTACTTGCCACCTCCGGAGATAACCGGCTGGGCGGTGATGACTTTGACGAGAGGGTTACAACTTATCTGGTGCAGGAATTCAAAAAGGCGGAAAGGCTTGACCTTTCCAAGGATAAGGTTGCCCTGGGGCGCATCAGGGAGGCGGCGGAAAAGGCTAAGAAAGAGCTTTCGGCTGCTACCAGTACCAACATCAATCTGCCCTTTATCACCACGGACAAGTCTGGTCCCAGGCATATGGATATTACCCTGACCCGCGCTAAATTTGACGAGCTGACCAATGACCTGGTGGAAAGAACAGCGCTGCCGGTTCAGAACGCTTTAAAGGATGCAGGCCTCAAGCCTTCCGATTTAAGCAAGGTGCTGTTAGTGGGCGGCTCTACCAGAATACCCGCAGTGCAGAATAAGGTCAGGCAGCTGACCGGAATGGAATCCAGTAAAAATCTGAATCCTGACGAATGTGTTGCCCTGGGAGCCTCCATTCAGGGCGGTAAATTAGCCGGAGAGGCCGGGTTATCGGAGATTCTTCTCCTGGATGTAACGCCTCTTTCCCTTTCTATTGAAACCATCGGCGGTGTTGCCACAAGGCTGATTGAGAGAAATTCAACCATACCGACAAAATACAGCCAGATATTTACCACGGCAGGAAATTTCCAGACCTCCGTTGACATTAAGGTACTGCAGGGAGAAAGGCAGTTTGCCAAGGATAATAAGCTTATCGGAAATTTCAAGCTGAACGGAATTAAGCGTGCTATGAGAGGGGTGCCTCAGATTGAAGTCACCTTTGATATAGACGCCAACGGTATCCTGAAGGTTTCGGCAAGAGATCTGGGAACCGGAAAAGAACAGCATATTGTGATAACTGCAAGCTCCAACCTTTCCGAAGGGGAAATTGAAAATGCCATAAGGGAAGCCGCCCAGTACGAAGCGGGAGACGAGGTAAGGAAGCAGGCAGTGGATACCAGGAATGAAGCGGAGAATCTTATTTTAAGGACAGATGCTGCCCTTGCCTCCAGGAAGAAAGAGCTGGATAAGGCAAAGAAGAAGGAAATTAAGGAAGCTTTGGCTGAATTAAGAAAAACAGTAAGCAAGACCAAGCTTGGGACAATCACAAAGGAAGAAGCGGACAGGATTCAGGCTGCCAAAGAACGGCTGGAATATTCCGCAGCAGAAATTCTCATGACTGATGATGGGCAGGGAACGGAGCTGTAGTTTAATTCACTTTGATATATGGAGTATAAAGGATGGATTCTGTAAATTAATATAGTTATGTTTTTATTTAACAAGGTGTAAAAGCAATTTGTATCGACGTGGAACCAATGAAAAAGGCAGCCGCTAAACGCATACAAATAAAATTAAAACAATTAGAAACCTGTGTAAAAGTGGAATGAACTCCTTTTACATAGGTTTTTTATGTTCATAGGTATATTTTTGGGTGATGCAGCAGAATTGCATCAGTAAATGTAAGTTTATACTATTGTTTTCCAATTACTATGACGAAATAGAAAAAGAGGTATGTTACTTATCAAAACAATTCAGAGATGGAGGGGTTTTAGAGGATAAATGTATAGAATAGCGGTTTGTGATGATGAGAGGCACTTTCGGGAACTTATTAAGGAGCTTATACTAAAATACATGGGCAAATTAAATCTGGAATGTGAGGTAGAGCTGTTTCATTCCGGTAAAGAATTGATTGGCATGGGATTTAAGATAGTTCGTTTTCAGGTCGTGTTTTTGGATATCAGCATGGAGGGATTAAATGGAATAGAAGCAGCCCAAAAAATCAGAGAAATCAGCAGTGAGATATATTTGGTATTTGTAACGGCATATTTCAATTATGCGTTAGAGGGATACAGAGTGGACGCAGTCAGGTACTTATTAAAGGATAATACAAATTTTGAGAATACGATGCATGAGTGCCTTGATGCCATTATTGAAAAAATGAATTATAAAATTATAAAAAAACACTTTTCCTTTGTTGAAGGCGAAAAGGACCTGCTACTGGAACGAATACTGTATATTGAAAGCAGGCTTCATAAACTGGAATTTTATGTTGTCGGGGAAAAAACAAAAACATATTCTTTGTATGATACGCTAAATAAACAGGAGAAGATACTGGGGGAATATGGGTTCGTTCGAATCCATCAGAGCTATCTTGTGAATCTGAAGTATCTTTATAAAGTTTCCGGTTACCGGGCGGTATTGAACAATGGCATAGAACTTCCCATACCCAAGTCCCGTTATAAATCTGTTAAAAATGCATTTATCGCATATAAAGGAGAAGTGTAAATGGTCACGTACATACAGAGTTTCTTTATTATAATATTGGAAATATTCTGCTGCAAAATGTTTTTTGAAGTATTTGCGGGTAAGCGAAAAAATCAACATATATGGTTCGGGTATTTATTAATTACAGTATTAACAGTATTTGATTATGGAATTGCTTTATTGCTGTCCGGTCAATTTATGATAAAACAAATACTTGTTATATTGATTACGGTAATCGTGATGCATCTGTATTATCAAGTAAATATTCAAAATACAGTGGTTCTTGTATTTTTATATCAGGGACTATTGTTAGTGGTAGATAATTTAGATATTGCCTTGATGGGGACATTTTTTCCTAATGCTGTTTTATTATTGCAAGTAAATCAGAATGTAAATATTATGGTAGTGATTCTTGGCAGAATGCTATTGTTTGCCTGTGTACTGGTACTGAAAAAATATTTCGGACATCAGCCGTATGAAATGGTGTCCGACACGGAATGGATTAAATTCTTATTTTTTCCAGTAGTGACAATTGCAGTGATAGCCGCACTTTTGGCGAATTTCGGTTATGTTGAAAATGAGAAACAGTCCAATTTATTGGTATCAATGGCAATCGGATTGGCAGGAATGAATATTGTATCCTTTTATTTAATTCATGATATCTTAAAAAGAGAAATTACAATACGTGAAAATAAGATATTTGAAATGAAGGTAAAAAGCCAGACAGCAATGTATCATTCCATATCAGAAAATTTTGAAAAGCAGAGGAAGAAATCCCACGAATTTAAAAATCAAATAACCTGTATTGAATACCTGCTGGGAAATAACAAATATAACGAAGCGGAAGAGTATGTAAGAGACATCAGTGGTAATTTAAAAAAGGACCTTGATGCCATAAATACCAATAATGTTATTGTAGATGCCATACTGAATACAAAGTATCAGGAAGCAAGGGATAAGAATATTGTATTTGCATTTAAAGTCAATGACCTTTCAAATTTGAAATTAAGTGATACGGACATTGTAGTAATACTGTCAAACCTTTTAAATAACGCAATTGAAGCCTGTGAACAGTGCAGTGATAAAAAAGTTATAAAACTGAAATTCGTTATGGAAGAGGATGATATTATTATTTCTGTAAAAAATACATTTATTAAACCACCGAATCAGGTAAACGGAGGCTTTCAGACAACAAAGCCAGAAGAGGAGGAGCATGGTATCGGGGTAAGAAACATTGTTGAAACAATAGAAAAATATGGCGGCTCCTATATAATACAAAATAGTGGGGACGAGTTTTATTTTTCTATAATTATTCCAAAATAAAACATCTATTCTATTTAAAATAGCTGTAAGACCTGTTATAGATACACTTTCTGCTTTAATTAGTCGAATTCTGCATTATATATTGCTAAATGAAGGATGGAATGTATAATTAAAAATGTAGTAGAAAAGATGGCGCTTACCTTTATTATGTGCAGTTCTTTCTGGCATATAAAAAAATGGGAAGTTGGAATTCTTAAGCCATACATTTTTAATAAAGCATAAGACGGTTGAAACTATATTACCCCTCAATAAAGTTGATACTATTTTATGCTTTATTAAAAGTGTGTGACTTAATTTTTGGAATTAAAAGTAAAAGGCAGGTATAAATAACTTTTTAGAATTAGAAACTGTTGGTGCTAACGCAGATTGAAAAATAGAATTTTTGAAAGATAAAGAATCCCACAGCTAAACGCTAAGCTATTTCAGATTCGAACAGATGCTCATAACAGGTGAGAAAGAATTGAGAACGGAAGCTTCCGCTTGGTAAGTATTTGTTCTGTAAATTATGTAGCAATTTGTATCTATTATGATTTGGTGCAAATTCATATACAATGTATTTCCTACAATGAGGACTGCCTGTAATTTTACAGGCAGTCCTTTGTTTTTGCTGTTTTTATTGTTTATCCCGGTACCAACGGATAAGCTTACCGGCTACACTGTCCCTTGTGGGTATATCCGGCAAACAGTCTGCCGTGTACCAGCCGGCGTCCGTAATTTCATCGCCGTCGACAGTAATCTCGCCGCTTTCGTATTCGGCTGTAAAGGCAAACATCAAGGAATCCGGGAAGGCCCAGGGCTGGCTGGTGAAATATCTTACGTTCTTAACTTTTATGCCTATCTCTTCCATTATTTCGCGTTCCACACATTCTTCCAGTGTTTCACCTGCTTCTACAAAACCGGCGACCAGACTGTAAAGGCCTTCCTTAAACTTCCGGTTATGTGCCAGTAATATCTGCTCATCCTTAAATATGGCGGTTATGGTTGCCGGTGAGATTCTTGGATAGATGATATTGCCGCAGGCCGGGCAGACCTTTGCCCGTTCATCCTCTTTGCTGTATGTTTTATGTCCGCAGCGGCCGCAAAACTGGTTCATACTGTACCAATGCAGGATATGATTGGCATTGCCGGCCAAAAGAAACAGGTCTGGCTCTTTTGTAAGAGCGGTAATCTCTCTTCTTTCAACAAATTCAAAATGCTCCGGAAGCACTGTTGCTTCAGGAATCCTTTTGCAATAACAGTCATGTCCGTCATAAGTTCCGATAAATTCAAGGTCTCCGCTGTCTTGTAAAACTCCCTTAAAATCCTGATAAGCAGGAATGGAATACCCCGTTTCAGTTCTTTTCATCAGCACCTTATTCTCCGCCAGTGCAATAATCCATGCCTGATCGGTAAAGGTATCCGGCCGGGAATAGGACGGGATGTATTTATGCTCTTTCTCTATGTTCATATTACCTGAACCCTTTCATTAAAAGTTGGAATGGTTGGAGAGCCAACAGCCAGGCAGGCTCTGTAAGTATAATTAAATTAATATTCTAGTTATCATATCATGATGCATCAAAAAGAGCAAGTTTTATACAGGATGCCATGGCGGCATGTGCCGTAATGAGTACCTTTAATATTTTAATATGGATTTATAATAAAAGGTGTCAATGGTATAAGTAAATGTACTAACCTACAGATATCTTGAAAAGTACTTTTTTTATTTATAATTGATTATTGTTCATTTTGAATCTTCCTTTCTTGACATTCATAAAATAATTCCCATGCATATGTGAATCCACATTCAAAGGTTGTTTGATAGGTTTGAAGGTTATATGACATAATTAATTCTTCTAACTTCAAAATGTCTGAAATTTCTAATTTCTGTTCCAACCAAGAAATATCAAATTCTATATTTTTGAAATTTTCATCATACTCATGGCTTTGCAAAAAGGAATAGTATATGGCTGAAATCCGATTGTAGTGCATATTTATTTATCCTCCTTAGTCAAATTTATTAGTTAATTGAATTTTGACTGGTTCCTATTTGTGAACCATTATAACACAAATAGTTAGATATAATCAATAATAATGTTCCTTTTTAGGAACAAAAAAGTGAGATGAGGATGAGAGTGATTATTCAAGATTCCAGATTTGGAGACAATTTATTAAGATTAAGAAAAATAAGTGGTCTATCCCAATACAAATTAGTAGCAAAAATGCAGTTGTTGGGGAGTAATATGTCTAGATCTACTTATGCAAAAATCGAAGCGGGAGACAGAAATATAAAGATAACGGATCTAGTTATATTGCAAAAAATATATAAAGTGGATTATGCTGAATTTTTTGAGGGGGTAGAAGTAGAAGAATAATAAATGCATAAAATAGTTTGTCCTGTGAATATCTTTTGTTCCTAATTGTGAACCGTATAGTTAGTTGCTATCGGATAAAATGGAAGAAATGTACCTAATTAGGAACAGAGGGAGGATGATTATGACAATGATTTTACAAAATGCAGATTTATATATTAACTTGAAGAAATTACGAAAATCTAGCAGTTTATCACAATATGAATTGGTGGCACAAATGCAGTTGCTTGGAAGTACAATGTCACGTTCTACCTATGCTAAGATAGAGCAAGGGAATAGGAATATAAAAGTTACGGACTTGGTGGCATTAAAGAAGATTTATGACGTTGAGTATTCGAAATTTTTTGAAGGGATAGGGACGTGTTGAGAACTGCCAATCCTGGGATGTATTGTAAGTAATCAATGCACCCCAGGATTGGAGATAAAGTCTGATGACAGTTTGAACAAAATTCTTCCTCATAATCTTTGCTCATGCCCCAGTAGCGGGTATTCCAATGCTTTCTGCTGTACTTCCCCATTTATCTCTTGTTTGGCCGGGTTAAATTACTTAACCCATACATTATCAGTATAACCATAATCTCCGTATATTTTCTTACCGCTTTTAATATAGTAAGCACGTATCCTGACATAATAAATTTTTCCGCTTTTTAAGCCGGTAATGGTTAACCTGGATGAGGACGGCTTTTTAACTGTCGTTGTTTTACTTTTGGTAAATTTCTCGTTGGCGGCATAGGTGACCTCATACCCGCTGACAGATTTATCAGCTGTATAAGATACCGTTATCTGCTGCTTCTTTTGGGAGGTGACACTGTCAATACCGATAGGGTTGGGAACTACGGTTACCGTATAATCTGCGGACAGGCCGCTGCTAAGGCAGGTGGCGGTTATGGCTGCATTGCCGTAGCCTTTGCCTTCAACCTCACCATAATCTGAAACCACTGCGACCGATTCATCGGAGGAAGTCCATTTTATCATTTTATTGCTTGCATTAGATGGTGAAATTTCAGCATCCAGATAAATGGAGGAGCCTATGTTCAGCTTTGTATTGTTTTTCTTTATCTTGACAGCTGTGGAGGGTACCAGGTCAAAGAAGGATACCTGATAGGATACCGGTGTTTTTAACCCTGCAATGGTAACCTGGAATTGGTCTCCGTCCCCATAGGCATCAACACCATCCGGGCGGAATATAATGCAGCCGGTCTGACCGTAGCCGCTATTATTTACATTGAAGTATCCGTCCGCTAAAGCACTGCTAAAGTTCCAGGTCTTATTATCCCGAAGCCGAACCAGGGTTACCTGTACATTTTCTTTATTAACTTCATATCCCATGGATATGCTCCAGGGATAAGCCGTACTGAAATAATCAGCGGGCATTGTCTGGGCAGGCCATGCCACACCATATTCAGCAGCCGATGTATTCTTTTTATCGAAAGCGTACATAGCGCTGTATCCATTACAGTAACCGAATCCCGTAGCTGACATCGGAGGGTTGAGAATCCACCTGCGGTGTCCTACCCTGTCAATGTTAGAGCTGTCCCCATCTTCCATGTAGCCATAAACGAGGCTTCCATTGATCGTATCATACCCAAGGGCAATATTGCTGCTGCCGGCGCCTTTTGCTCCCAGCTGGTACAGGGAATCATCCATACCGGAAGGTTTTGACGGAGTATGGGTCAATGCACCATTCACGCTATTTACCAGGCTCGCTGCCTGGGTTTTTGCATTGTAGTCCTCATTTAAAGTGACATTATAGGATATGCCTGCTATATAGCGTATCTGATTGAGCATTTTTACAGCTGAATTCAGGGTTTCATCTGACAGGCTGCCCGTATTGTAGGGTGATACGTTACTTGGTTTTTCATTATAAACAACCGGATTCTCTGCCGTTGCTCCGCTGCTGTTCAGAAACGCCAGTATCTCTTCTTTTGTATGCCGGGCTACGTTAATACCGGCTGCCGGTGTTATAGAATCTGCTGTCTCTGCCTGCACCACATTCGTGTAATGGATTGGAATGGGGTTTGCTAATTCACTTCCTGCCAGTATGATTGATACTGCTGCAATAATCCCTTTTCTTAATAGTCCGCTTTTTTTCATAAGTATTTTTCTCTGCCTTTTCTTCATATTATTTCAGTACTTTTATTTGGAGGAGAACATTCTGAAACGTAGAACTTGTTTCTATTATAGTAAAGAATGGTTTTGTTTGCAATTTATTCTGGTAAAAGCAGCACAGCACATAGGAAATGCTGGAAAGAGCAGTACATAGGAAGAGCAGTACATAGGAAATGCAGTACATAGGAAGAGCAGTACAAAGGAAAAGCAGTACATAGAAAAAAACAGTTCAGAAGGAAAAATTATGTACGGTTACTCCGATTATGCTGCACAAAAATGCAGCAGTCTGCTGGCAGTTAAAAAATATAATAAATTTTAAAAATTCTTCTTGCTTGTGACGCAGCGTCATGAATTATAATAAAAACAGGAGGTAGACAGATGGAAAATAATAAAACTATTCCCAATGGTTATATGACAGTGGGAGAACTTGCAAAGAAGATGAATACGACTGTACGGACCTTGCAGTATTACGATAAGGAAGGGCTCCTTACACCCTCCGCAGAAAGTGAGGGAGGCAGGAGGCTTTATAATCACAAAGACATGGTGCGGCTGCATCAGATACTGTCAATGAAGTATCTTGGCTTTTCCCTTGATGACATCAAGAACCGCCTGATTTCGCTGGAAACACCTGACGAGGTAGCCTATGTCCTGACAGAACAGGCAGAGCTGGTAAAAGAAAAAATAAATGCTTTATCCGAGGCACTTTCTGCAATTGAAGCATTAAAAAATGAAATTGTACAGATTCAGACTGTGGATTTTGAGAAATACGCTGATATTATAAGGCTTCTGCAATTCAAGAATGAATGCTATTGGGTAGTCAAGCACTTTGATGAAAAATTGATGGAGCATATCAGAAACCGCTTTGATGAGCAAAGCGGAACCGCATTAATCAATACCTGGAAGCTGCTGTGCGAGGAGACAGCCCTATTGGTTCAAAAGGGTATAGAACCGGAAAGCGAACAGAGTCAGGCTGTGGCCAAAAAGTGGTGGGATATGGTAACGGAGTTTACCGGTGGAGATATGAGCCTTTTGCCTCAAATTATGAAATTTAATGAAAGCAAGGAGAGCTGGAGTGAGGAATGGCGCCAGAAGCAGGCTCTTGCCGATGGATTTATCGGAAAAGCGCTGGAGGTATATTTCAAAACTCTTGGCTATAATCCTATGGAGGGGGTAAATTTATGAGCAATGCACTTGAAATTTGCGATTTATATAAAAGCTATGGGGATAACAAGGTAATAAAGGGTATCTCCTTTGACGTCAGGCAGGGAGAGATTTTCGCACTTCTTGGTACCAATGGGGCAGGTAAGACCACCACTTTGGAATGTATCGAAGGGCTAAAGAGTTATGATGGCGGCAGTATAAGCCGCACCGGAAAAATTGGTGTCCAGCTGCAATCGTCATCACTTCCTGCCAATATAAAAGCCCATGAAGCCATGAGGCTGTTTGCAAAATGGAACCGGGCTCCTTTGGAGGATTCTGTCATGAAGGCATTGGGCATTGATGAAATCAAGAACAAACAATACAGGGATATGTCAACGGGTCAGAAGCGCCGCCTTCACCTGGCAATTGCCCTGATTGGAAACCCGGACATTATCTTTCTTGATGAGCCTACGGCAGGGCTTGACGTAGAAGGCCGGGCCAGGCTCCACGAGCAGATCAGACGGTTAAAGGAGAGCGGTAAAACCATCATTATGGCCAGCCACGATATGTCGGAGGTTGAAAATCTCTGTGACCGCATTGCCATTTTAAAAGACGGGAAAATCGGGTTTATGGGAACAGCCTGGGAGCTCACTGACAAAGCCGGAGCAAGCTCCGTTATTCAGATTAAGACCAGCAGCGGCGAAGAAAGGCTTACGACGGATAATATGGTAGATACTTTGCTTGAAGTGCTACACAGTTATAAGAAAAGGCAAATTACAGTAGAGGATATTAAGGTTGAGCGGGCAAGCCTGGAAGAACGGTTTATTGATATAGCCAGAGGGGATTGATTTAAAGGCTTGGGATATGCGTGGGAGCTGGTTAGAAATGAATAGCATTTCACACACAACTTTATACCTGCGGCTCAAAGCTTGCAGGTACCGGAAAGGACATGGCAATTAATATGAATGGATTTTTATATGGTGCAGTGCTTCAGTGGAAGCTGGACCTGCGTAACAAAGGTGTGCTGCTTACTTATTATGTGGTTCCTTTATTGTTCTTTGCCTTTATGGGCGGTATCTTTACATCCATCAACCAGGAGGCAAAGGCTACTTTAATTCAGTCAATGACGATATTCGGTGTTTCAATGGGTGCAATTCTTGGCGCCCCGGTACCCCTTTCGGAGCTTTATGGCAGTGAAATCAAAAAGGCGTATAAAGTCGGCGGAATACCGGTATGGGTCAGTGCGGCAAATAACTTCCTGTCAGCCTTTTTACATCTGCTTCTTATGAGCCTGGTAATATACCTTGCCGCGCCCCTTGCTTTTCAGGCGGCAGTGCCAAAAGATACAGGAGCCTATTTTGCCTCCCTTGCCTTGCTGATTGCCGTATGCTTAAGCGTCGGTACAGCCCTAGGATTATATTTCAGAGGCTCCTCCAGGCTTACAATGCTGTCACAGCTGGTCTTTTTGCCGTCACTTATGCTGTCCGGCATCATGTTTCCGACAGAGCTGCTGCCTAAGGCACTTGCCCAGGCGGGAAAGGCATTTCCGGCTACCTGGGGATTTCGTATGATGACCACGGGAGAGGGAGTATCCACGGCACTTTTGGCAATGAGCGGAATTTTTGCATTTATGGCTGTTCTTATTGCCTTCAGGCTGCAAAGGCTGCGCTGTGAAAAGTAAGAATTTCCTCCCTGTGGCTGCCATGGAAAAAGGGTGGGGAAGTATTGCAGCACCTCCCTGTACATGCTATACTGAAGGTATCAAATTGGGAAACAGGAGACAGTATATGAGCTTACTTAAAGGTTTACTGGAAGGCATCCATATGCCCGAAGAAGCGGCAGAAAAGATAATACAGCTGGAAAAGGAAATAGATTATGAGAAACTGAAACCAATGGTCAGCAAGCTTTATGAGCGTAAAGTATGGCAGGAGGGACTGGAGGAGCTTAAAACAGAATTGGGAGAAGATCCGAAAGGCTATAAAATCCTTACCTGTATGCTTACAGCCGCTCTTGATACCTATAAAATATATAAGGAAAAAGGCATTCAGGATAAGATTTTCTATGATACCTTCGGCTGTTTTTCCAGGTTCGTAAAGGAGCACCTGGCAAGCTATGGCTCCTATGGCTTTGACAGGTGTTGGTGGACACCGAGGCAGCTTTCCATGGAAGAATTCCGTCTGGGTGAGCTGGAATTTGAGCTGGAGAAATGGAAGGGCGAAAATGTAATCAGTGTACATATCCCCTCCGATGCCAAGCTCACAAAGGAAAACTGCCAGGCATCCTATAAGTAGGCAGGAGAATTCTTTGCAGCGTATTTTAAAGAGTTTTCCTATAAATACTATATTTGTGATTCCTGGCTGCTTTCCCCGGGACTAAAGGCAGTATTGGCACCGGAATCAAAAATTCTTCAATTCCAGGAGGGCTTTACCATTGATTCCTGGGATAAGGAGGACCCTTCCTGCCTTGAATGGGTCTTTAAAAATCCCAAACTGACCCTGGAGGAATTACCGGAAAATACTTCCCTGCAAAGAAATATCAAAAAATATTTCAGGGAAGGCGGACAGATAGGAACTGCCTTTGGCTACCTTCTGGCAGATTAGCAGAGAGGGCTTTTGTGAAATAGGACAAGAATAAGTCCTGTTATATAAGATACGAATAAGACCTATAAAAATAAAATAGGAATAAGATTTGTTAATTTGTTAAAAAAAGATAGAAATAAGTCCTTGACAGAAAATAGAAAGATGATAAAATAAATCTAACAAACACAGACAAAAGCGTTGACGAGGAGGAGTACATGTTATTCCGGATGAACAGAGAGAAGATGGCTGGTGAAAATCTTCGTGATGGGAACATGGAAGTAGCCTTTGAGCTTTGGATTGAACGGATAGATTCTTAGTAGACTCCAACGGAGATTTCCACCGTTATCAGGGAAAGCGGTATCGGAGCATAGTTGTTCCCGTATTGTATGAGTGCAGAAGTCTATTCTGAAATTAGGTGGTACCACGGACACGTTTCGCCCTAAGCCAAGTATTTAATTACCTGGCTTAGGGCGTTTTTTGTCTGTTTTGTATGTAAATTTCAGGAGGTATCCAGAATGGATAAGAAGTATGATTTTCGAACGGCAGAAAAGGAAATGCAGCAGTTTTGGGAGAGGGAAGAAGTATATGCCTATCAGAACGGAAGGGAAAGAAAGGTATTCTCCATAGACACCCCGCCGCCAACGGTCAGCGGAAGCCTTCATATCGGTCATGTATTTTCCTATACCCAGGCGGAAATGATTGCGAGGTTCAAGCGGATGCAGGGCTTTGATGTATTCTATCCCTTTGGCTTTGATGACAACGGCCTGCCCACGGAGCGTCTGGTAGAAAGGGTACAGGGTATCCGGGCCGGCGAATTGCCAAGAAGCAGCTTTGCCCAAGGGTGCATGGATACGGTAAAAGGCTATGAGGAGGAATTCAAGGCACTATGGAAGAGCTTAGGGTTCAGCGTTGACTGGTCTTTGGAATACCAGACCATATCAAAGAAGGCACAAAGGATTTCGCAGCGTTCCTTTTTAAAGCTTGCAAAGGAAAATAAAGCCTATATGAAGGAATCTCCGGTATTCTGGTGTACGGAGTGCAGGACCTCCGTTGCCCAGGCAGAGCTTGATACAAAGGACACGGACTCGGTTTTTTATTATCTGCCCTTTCAGACGGAGAAGGAGCCGCTGATGATTGCCACCACCAGACCGGAGCTGCTATATGGCTGTGTTTGTATCTTTGTAAATCCAAAGGATAACCGGTACAGGGATTTTGTCGGGCTGACTGCCAAGGTACCGCTGTATGGCTTTGAAATACCTGTTCTGGAGGATGAGGGAGTTGTCATGGATAAGGGCACGGGAGCGGTTATGTGTGCCACCTTTGGGGATACTGCCGATGTGGAATGGTTTCACAAGCATAAGCTGCTCTATAAGAAGGTCATTACGGAGGAAGGCAGAATCCATAAGGAGGTTCCCTTTCTTGGAGGATTGAAAGTAAAGCAGGCCAGAAGTGAAATTGTTAGAAGGCTGACAGAAGAGGGATTGATCCTAAAAAGTGAAGCAATTACCCATACGGTGGCAATCCATGAAAGATGCGGTACGGAAATCGAAATCCTTCCCTCCCTCCAATGGTATATTGACATTATGTCGCAGAAGGAACGCTTCTTACAGGCGGCAGATGAAATAAACTGGTACCCGGAATATATGAAAAAACGCTATCAGCTATGGGTGGAAAATCTGAAATGGGACTGGTGCATATCCAGGCAGAGGTATTTCGGTGTTCCCTTTCCCCTGTGGTACTGTAAGGAATGCGGAAAGCCTATTTATGCAAGGGAGGAGGAGCTTCCGGTCAATCCTCTGGAGGATAAGCCGCCCCACCCCTGCAGCTGCGGCTGCCGGGAGGCAGTTCCGGAGGCAGCCGTATTTGATACCTGGGCGACCTCATCCGTTACGCCCTTAATTAATGCCGGATATTGGGAGGCAGGGAGCAAAGAAAAAGAAATACTGCCCATGGGCATGAGGAGCCAGGCTCATGAAATCATAAGGACCTGGGCATTTTACACCATTGTAAAAAGCATTTACCACACCGGACAGATTCCCTGGAAGGATATTATGATAAGCGGCTTTGTACTTGCAAAGCCCGGAGAGAAAATCAGCAAGTCCAAAAACAATGCCTCCGCCTCACCAAGCCGCCTGATAGAAAACCATTCTGCGGATGCTATCCGCTACTGGGCAGCAAATGCCAAGCTTGGTACCGATACCTTTTTTGAGGAAGAGGAATTAAAGGTGTCAAAGCGTTTTATAACAAAGCTTTACAATGCGTCTAATTTTGCTATCCTTCATCTGGCTGATTATAAAGCCTCTGAAGCACCGAAGCTGCTGCCGGCGGACAGGTGGATACTTGCAAGAGTAAACGAAGCCACCGTAAATGCGAAAAGGCTGTTGGAACAGTATGAAACGGGTCAGGCAAGGCATGTAATTGACGAGCTGTTCTGGAGGGATTTCTGTGACTACTATATAGAAATTGTGAAGGAACGCTTATACCAGCCGGAGAAACACGGAGAGGAAGAAAGGCGCTCCGGGCAGTATGCCCTCTATCACAGCCTTTATGGAATATTACAGCTCTATGCCATCTATACTCCCCATATTACGGAATATATCTATCAGCAGTTTTTTAGCAGGTATGAAAGGGAGAGATCCATCCACCTGACCCAGTGGGAGACCAAAGAAGAAGACCAGAATATGCTGGAGTTCGGGCAGCATCTTATGGCCGTAATCGGCGGGGTAAGAAAGGATAAGGCGGAAAGGCATGTATCCATGAAGGAAGAACTGCCGGAATTAGTGATAACCTGTCCGGCCTGGATGGTACGATTGTATCAGCAGACGGAAGGAGATATAAAAGCGTGTACCGGGGCACAGAGGATAATGATAAGGAGCTGAAAAGAAAGAGAGTTTTAAATAATAATTATAAGAAATAGGCTTATCTGCGTATGTAGTAATCTGAGAATCGGATAAGAATAATCGGCAGGAGAAAAATTAAAATTCAATAAATGGCGGAAGCCGCATAAATACAGGCTTCCGTTTAATACAAAGGATAATGCAATGTTAATCGGTAACCTCTCCAATTAAGTCTTTCAGATTAATACTCTCTGCAAATTCAGGATTTAACAGAAGGGATTTCTCAATAAATTCCATGGCCTTTTCAAATTCCTGCAAGTTATAATAGCATAGAGCAATTTCATAATATATCCCGGCATCTTCGCCGTAAAATTCCAGGGAGGATTCAAAAAGTCTGATGGCATCCGTATCATAGCCAAAGTATCCTAATAATGTTGCCAGACAATAAAACAAATTTCCTTCTTCCCCAATAGGAAAATAATATTCCCAAAGCTTATAGATTACGGATATCAGTTCATCCTTTGGAAAATCCTCTTCCTTTGCAATCCGTTC
The DNA here is from genome assembly GCF_900142215.1 of Anaerocolumna jejuensis DSM 15929. GTDB lineage: Bacteria > Bacillota > Clostridia > Lachnospirales > Lachnospiraceae > Anaerocolumna > Anaerocolumna jejuensis. The sequence goes on from NZ_FRAC01000028.1 coordinate 89,312, forward strand.
CAAAAGCGTATTATAGAATTCAAGAAATGTCCTTGCGTCCCAAACGGTATACCTGATAAAGGTCAGCAGTTCTTTCGTTGTCAGAGATTTGTTAAAGGGGACTACAGCCTTTTTCAGAATATAAAAATCATCCGGTCCGATGCCTTCAATAATCTCCTGATAGGCCATTTTGGTTTCTAAAAAATCATGGGAGCGGTTACTTAGTAAAAATAAAGACATGGTTATATTTTCGTGCTCATAGATACTGTGTATGGCACTTCCGCCAAGGCTCTTAAAATAAAGCTCCAGGGCATGGAAGTTAACAGTCAGGGATATGGAGCCATGCTTTGATAAATAGGGGTGATAATTTTTATCCATAGAAGCAGTGCTGCGGTAGCCTTTATCGGCGGAAATCAAGACTAAGTCATCATCAAACAGCTCCTTTAATCTCCGGAGGCACCGTAAAGCAGTGATGGGAAGGGAAAAGGCAGTATCCTCCAGGCAGGCTTTATAATACAGGAGAATATCATTAAAATGGACATCCTCGTAATAACCGCTGCCCGGAATCTGCTTATCCGTATAGAAATAATCCTTACCTGCCAGTATGGACTTATCCTTAAGCTCATCCTGTCCGTTATTGGAAGTAACAGTAATCAGCCCCTCATGGAGCTTTCCTTTGTTTACATAGAAAGTATCCTGAGGAATACTGTCAAAGGTATAGTTGGCGAACAGAATAAGGGGGCTTTTAAGGCAGCCTTTCCTGATAACTCTGCCGCTGTTTCTTAACCGGAGTTCCTCCTCCTTTGCCATGTCAAAAACGGCACAGTCAAGTATCCCGCTTTCAAAAAAGGGCTTTAAATAGCTGTGATTCTGCCAGTAGGCAGCATTTCTCTCAGCCAGGTCCGTTATAATGTATTGAAATTTAAGTCCCTTCAGGGAAGAATTTTCAACCATATGCAAAAACCTTTTAAGAAAAGTATAGGTAAATCTCCCGACTCCGGCGGCCAGCTCCATAATATAAATGGTAGTATTTTTATCGAAAGCTTCGCTGGCGGCTATGTCTCTGCAGTAGCCAAATACAGTCCTGGCATAAAGGGTTGCAATATAGGGATTTGTTGTTATATATTGAGGAACGATTCCTTTAATCCATGCTTCGGGCCCTTGATTTGCATAGAAGTCTGCCTGCAATCTCCATACCATGGATTGGGACAGGGGCTTCTGGTCCTCCAGTATAACGGCAGAGCCCTCTGAGGCTTCCGGTTTAATGCTTCTGTTAATGGTATATTTCTTCGTTTTTGGTTCCAAGATAATTCCCCCTGTAAATTATATACTGCTTCCCGAATGAAGTCTGCGGTCCGGCAGAAAGAGTTTGATTGTGGGTGCCACCGGGGCTTAAGCAGCCATTTATTTTTTATCAGCCTCCACCCATTTGGCAGACCTTAGGATGAGCCGTCCTATTACCTGGACAATTGCGATAAGCAAAATGAAGACCGCCAGGGAAGCAGGGAAGGTAGTTCTGAAGATTTTGAAGGGAACAGCTTCGGCTATGATATAGGCAAGCAGAAAGCCTGCCAGCTCTGTAAATAGAAAAAGGATGCGCCAGGGCATACTAAGCCTTATAATGCAGCCGCATTTGTCACAGGGCAGGCTGGTAAAAAATGCGTGGGGCATACGAAAGGAATACCCAACAGCATAGCTATGCCTGCAGGGCATTTTATTATCATGATCCATGGTATATTCTCTACTTTCTGTCAGGTTGTTATCTGCTCATTATATTATAAAACAGGGAAGAGTGCAAGGAATCGCAATAGAAGTCAGCTCTGAAAGGTAAACTTCATTAATTTCTGCAATAATTCCTATTGTGGATAAATAAGGGGATTATTGGAATTGTTTCTGCTTTTTCAGAAGTTTTATCCACAACCCTTGGCCAAAAGAATTCTACTTCCATTCTTTCTGTGAATTATTTTTTTGAAATTTACTCTTTTCAGATATCACTTCCTTTGGTATACTGTTCCTATCGGAAAATGCTTAATGATGTGCGTTTCTGTGTGTAGGATATATCTTCCCTTGTTAGTTGCCGACCAAAGCTGGCTAACAAATCGGAAG
>NZ_FRAC01000043.1 GCF_900142215.1 Anaerocolumna jejuensis DSM 15929
TGTGAATTATTGAAAAGCATAATTCACACAAGATTGTGCCTGCGAAATCCTCGGCGCAATCTTGCGGCGCGTTGGGAAGGCATGGCGGATAATGTAAATTATTGAAAAACATAATTCACACAAGATCGTACCTGCGAAATCCTCGGCCCCGGGCCCTTCCAAAACGGTTTAGAAACCTCTTGAACTTGAATTATAATAATGATAATATTATAAAAAATAGGAATATCAGGTGATTGTATGAAGAGGACGAATATCAAAGACGTTGCTAAGGCGGCGGGGGTATCAATAACAACTGTTTCAAGAGCGCTGAACGGATACTCTGATGTGAATAAAAAAACAAGAGATAGAATCATAAAAGTAGCGGAAGAATTAAATTATGCACCTGATGTAAATGCCAGATCATTAGGCGGCATGTCTGACATAACAATAGGTCTTTTGATGTCAAGTATGGAAGCAAATGACATGAGCGGCTTTGCATTTGGAATTATAAGTGGAATTTATAACGCTTGTATGAACAATGGATGTGAATTCGTAATCTTGGTAACAAATACAATGAGACAGGAAGAGATTAGCTATCTGCAATTCTGCAGAAAGAAAAATGTAGATGGAGTCGTTGTATTGGGACTTAAAACAGATGACCGCTATTACCATGAAGTACTGAAAAGCGAAATACCATGTGCAGTGATAGATATTAACGTTGAAGAGGAAAGTGAAATGGTCTGTTCTTTATCAGTTGATAATGTTGCAGCTTCCCAGCAAGCGGTAACCTATCTGATCGAACAAGGGCATACCAATATTGCCATGCTGAATGGAAGGAATGTGGCCAGCGTTTCAAGAGAAAGATTTTCCGGTTATGCGATGGCCTTGTTGAAGGCAGGAATTGTTCTTAATTTAGAGTATTTAAGATATTGCGATTTTGATGAAAAAATAGCTTATGAAGAAACGAAGAAATTATTGTCACAGTATAAAGGTATTACTGCAATTTTCTGTGCTAGTGACCTGGTGGCGGTAGGAGCGATACGAGGGGCAATAGATCTGGGTCTTAGAGTTCCGGAAGATATTTCAGTTATTGGTTTTGATGATATACCCATAGCTGAATATTATCACGGAGGTATTACAACCATCAGACAGCATCCCTACGATATGGGATTCATGGCCTGTGAGGCTGTGTATAATATGATGTCTGATAAAAAATCTTCATCAAAAATTATAGCTCCCTATGAATTTGTAATCCGAAATACTGTATCAAAGATGGATAAGCTTTAATATTGAGTATGCTTCATCAATGATTGTTATACTTGATAGTATAATTTTAAAATAATTGCTGCCTTACTGTGAGAGTAGGGAAGCATATTATTTTAACAGTGATACAAAACGTTTTGGTGGGGAAAACTGGAGGAAAAGATGGAATCTACTTTGAATTACAATAAAGCAAAAGACTGGATTATAGAAGAGAATGAGTTCGATCATTCTAATTTAGGAAAATGTGAAGCCATCATGTGCCTTGGAAACGGTTATTTAGGAATTCGGTCTTCGGCTGAAGAATCGTATACAGGGGAAACAAGAGGCTATTATATAGCTGGTACTTTTAATAAGCTTGATCAATATGAGGTTTCTGAACTGCCGAATATAGCTGATATCATTAATATAGAGCTGGAATTAAACGAGAATTCCTTTTCGCTGGAAAAGGGCAAGATTAAAGAATATTCAAAAAGTCTGAATCTAAAGACCGGTGAATTACATCGGCATGTATTATGGGAATCCATGCAGGGAGAACTATTTTTACTGGATTTTTATCGTACGGTTTCTTTAAAGGATATGCATCTGGTAGCCCAAAAGCTTGTGATAGTACCGGTTAATTGCGATGCAAAGATTAAAATAACCTCCGGAATTAATGGACGTATGACAAACAGCGGGTCCCAGCATATGACGGATGGTGAAAAGCGCTTTTATGATAGGAAGTACATGCAATTAGTACAAGCGACCTCAGAATCCGGAATTGATATCATACATAATACAACATTGTCCTTTAAGCTGAATCAGAAAAAAACGGAGCTTAATTCGAATATTGCTATTGACAGAAGAAGGATTTTCTGTGCATATGATGCAGTGCTTCCAAAGAATAATTCATTAACAATTGAAAAAATATCGAATGTATATACTTCACGGGATATACAGAATCAAGGAGTTCCTCTTAAAACTATCCAGGAAAGGTCGTTAGAGGCTTTAAAAGCAAGTGCTATGGCAGGCTATGACCAGATTGCCTCAGTATCTGCAAAGGAATGGGAAGATAAAGTTTGGGATACAAATCCAATTATAATAGATTCGGAAGATGAGTATGAGCAATTGGCAGTTCGATTTGCACAATATCATTTGACAGTCATGACTCCAATTCACGATAAGAGGATGGGAATAGGTGCAAAAGGTCTAAGCGGTGAAGGGTATAAAGGACATACCTTTTGGGATACTGAAATATTTATTCTTCCATACTTTATATTTACAGAGCCTGAAATTGCAAAAAATCTTCTGATATACCGATATCTCACATTGGAGGGCGCACATAAAAAAGCGAACTCAAATAATTATAAGGGAGCCCAGTTTCCCTGGGAGTCCGCATGGCTGGATGACGGGGAAGTAACACCGGTCTGGGGACCCGTTGATATCGTAACAGGTCTTCCAACGAAAATATGGTCAGGCTTTATTGAACAGCATGTTACAGCTGATATTGCTTACGCCGTATGGCAGTATTATATGATAACGGACGATCAGGAGTTTATGGACTGTTATGGCTATGAATTGATTTTTGATACCGCGAAATTCTGGTCTTCCAGATTAGAATATAGTCAGGAGGATAAGCTTTACCATATCAATGATGTGGTCGGACCGGATGAATATAAGGAGCATGTGGACGACAATGCTTTTACGAACTATCTGGCGTATTGGAATATAAAAAAGGCGATTGAATATTACGGGCAGCTCCAGGAAGAAAGAACGCGATTTAAAGACTTATTTACTAGATTAGACTTAAACAATACATATACGGAATGGATTGACAGGATAGATAAAGTCTATCTTCCCACCCCTGGAAAACAGGATTTCATCATAGCACAGGATAAGAGCTATTTAACCTTAAAGGATATTGATTTGACGAAGTATAAGAGGCAAAAGCAGGTTGGTACCATATTCAATGATTATAATTTGGAACAGGTAAATAATATCCAGGTATCAAAGCAGGCAGATGTTATGATTTTGTTTTTTCTTATGGAAGATTTATTTTCTCATGATGTTAAAAAAGCCAACTGGAATTATTATGAACCAAGAACCCTGCATGATTCCTCTTTATCCCTGTCGACCCATTGTGTTTTAGCAAATGATATGTGTGATTATGAATTAGCCTATGAGCTGTTTAAAAGAGCCTGTTCTATTGACCTGGGGCCCAATATGAAAAGCTCCAATGAGGGCATTCACTCGGCTTCCATGGGAGGCATATGGCAATCTGTTGTTTATGGCTTCGGAGGGGTACGTATGATGAACGGGCAGCTGCGGATAGAACCAAAACTGCCTGAAAGCTGGAATTCCCTGCAATTTTCAATCAAATGGAAAGGCCAGAGCTTACAGGTATTCGTTGATAAACGGAAGCTGCTGATTAAAAATTGTACCGCAACAAAAAAGGTTGAGGTATATGTAAACAATAAAGCATACAGTATTGATACTGAATTGAAAATGAAGCTATAGTTTAAGCAATACCCAAAACGTTTTATTAATTTTTGATCAGGAATTGTAACTAAATATATAATTGAGGGAAAGGAGAGGTAAATGAAAAAGTATGAAGCAGTAATTTTTGATCTGGACGGAGTTATTTGCCATACTGATAAGTATCATTTTGCTGCCTGGAAGTGTCTGGCGGATAAGTTAGGTGTTTATTTTGACGAGCAGATTAACAACAGACTCCGTGGCGTGAGCAGAATGGAAAGCCTGGAAATTGTTCTGGAGAATTTTTCTGGAAAATTGACAGAACAGCAGAAGCTGCAATATTCAAATCAAAAAAATGAAATCTATTGTGACTTATTGAAAAATATGGATAGCAGTGATTTGAGCATAGAGGTAAAGCAGACACTGGACCAGCTGCGCCGGAGAGGCTATTTATTAGCAATAGGCTCATCAAGTAAAAATGCCGGATTTATATTAAAACAGATAGGGTTGGAAAATTATTTTGATGCAATTTCTGATGGAAATAATATTACAAAGTCAAAGCCAGATCCGGAGGTCTTTCTAATGGCTGCCAAGTTTGTCAATAAAGCTGCCGAAATGTGTTTAGTCGTTGAAGATGCAAAAGCAGGTATTGAAGCAGCCCGTAAAGGAGGGATGGATTGTGCCGCTATAGGTGACGCAGTGAATTGTAATATGGCAGATTATAACTTATCCAAATTTTCAGATATTCTTGGGATATGTGAATAACCGGAGTAAAAAAGGCAGAGAAAAAAGCAGAGGAAGGGGGTGCCAGCGATGAAACATACTTAGCAAAATAACCGATGCGGCTGCAAATGAATTTAAATGATGTGAGGGAAAAGATAAGAATTTACACATATGAATATACAGATTATAGCAAAACCTTCCTTTCCGGCAAGGATAAGTCTGATGTTGTAAGTTATTAGAAACAAAAAAATATAAATTAATTTTAGGGGGTAATAGGTATGAGGAAAGCAAGTCGTTTTTTTGGTATGGTACTGATGATCGCACTGCTGTTGACAGCAGTGGCGGCAATTTATTTTCCGGAGGATGCATCTGCTTACACGATAAGCAAGATGGAGGGAGTTATTGGATGGGATGGTGATAAGGATTCCCCGATACCACGTATGAACGGGAGTATGTACATTCGTGACGGGAGAAACCTTGACCTGTGGTTCTCCATATACAATAATCCGACAACACAGAAATGGTACAATGAAGAAGGATACCTGCCATGTTTGGTAACCGAGTTTGAACGCGACAACTGTACTGTGAAAATAAAGCACTTTGGAGACAAGGTTACTTTAGGCGGGAATAACTTCGTAATAGCTTATTCCAGGGTTTCGGTCTATAATCACGGTACTTCTGCTGTAACACTGGCTCCCGGCCAAAACAGCAACTACACTGCCCTTACCAACAACAGCACCACTGTACAGCCAGGGCAGACTGTGAACCATGACTTTGCAATAGCGGCCGACAGATTCGGAGGCACCTATGCATGGCCTTCAAGCTCCAGTATTGCTGCCGCAGGCAGCTGGGATACACACTACACAAACATGAAGAATTTTTGGAACGGCAAGCTGGGGAATATCGTGAATATCACGCAGCTTCCGGATACAAGCCTCATAAATGCCTATAAAGCAGGATACTGCTATACGCGTATCATCAACGACGGATATGATATACATGTTGGGGAAAATGGATATGATATAGTTTTTGACCATGATTCCATAGGTATTATAACCAATCTCATCAACCTGGGGGACCTGGGAGACGCAAAGAATTTCATAGACAGGATACAGTCTGCACTTCAGTACAGCGATGCAAAATGGAAATTCAGCTGGCCATATGCATTGTATTTGTTGAAATCCGGAGATACGGCATATGTCAATGAAAATTTTGATGTAATCAAGTCAAATACACATACGATTGAATCAGAACGTACAGGTCCTGACGGAATAATGAAAATGACGAACGATTTGGATTCTGACGGATATTGGACAATGGATAACTGTTCAGCGCTGTTTGGATTAAGCACATACAAATATATCTGTGACAGATTAGGCAAAACCTCAGAATCAGCCTGGGCTTCCAATCTTTACGACAGCTTGCTCACAAGCGTAAACAACAAGCTTGACCAGACCAGGTCAGCCTATGGCCTGAACTACATACCGGCTTCCATTGTACAGCCAAATACAGCTAACAGATGTTCTGAACCGAGGGATGCAAACTGGGCATCGCAAATGCTGTTCGGACGTTGGAACTGGGATGGATATTTATTCGGTGCAGATCAGAGCGGCACACTTCTTGATGCGGTTGATGCTACTTATGACTATGGGTTCGGTAGATTGATCGGAAATTTACCGGCACATGATTTCGGAGGATATCCCCACGGCTTCTACAGCTCTGCATACAATGCAGGATACGGAAGCGGAGGCTTGAGGGGTAATGCATACCGTACAGAAGGTATATATGCATACAAATTTATGATAAACGATGCAATGACATCACCCTACGGATGGTGGGAAGGAATATGGTATCCCGACACTACAGTACCTTGGCAGGGTACTCATCCGGGAGACGGCGGCGGTTCATGCCCTCATATGTGGGGTCAGGCAACAGCTACAAAGGTACTCATTGATTCACTGATAGCTGAAAAGTCCGATGGTACTGTTTTAGTAGGTAACGGAATACCTAATGAATGGCTGATAAGCGGTAAGGTAACAGAACTTTCGAATTATCCTATTAAGGACAACGGAAGAATGGGTGTTAAGATTGAAGGACTTGCCAATAATCAGGTAAGGGTAATTTTAAGCGGAACACAGGCACGCAACAACGTAGTAGTAAGAATACCGGCATTTATAAACAATATTATAGCTACTACGGCAGGAACAATAGACAATGAAGAAGGAACAGTTACAATTCCGGCAGCAACCACTTCAGTAACGGTTACTTATGGCAGCAACCCGCAGTATGGAAAAGATATGGGCGGAACTCAAAATCCGCCGCCTGCGCAATTGCAATACAGGATTAAAAATGTATGGACAGGCAGCTACATGCATCTTGAAAATAAAAACGGCACGGTACAGTATGGAGATTTAAATACCGGCTGGGAAAGCATGAAGTGGATTGTTGAGGATGTAGGTGACGGTTCCGGAACAAAGAGAATAAAAAATGTATGGACAGGCGACTATCTTACCATTGAAAACGTAACAGGATATGTTCAATATGCTAAGCTGAATACTAACTGGTGGAGTATGATGTGGATTCTTGAGGATATCGGAGAAGGCAAAACCAGAATAAAGAGCCGCTGGCCTGAACATTCTGAATACATGCACACAGAGAATAAGACTGGTTATGTACAAAGCGGGTCAATACTGTCCGGCTGGTTAAGTGCACAATGGGTTTTAGAACCTATTAATTAAAAATTATTAGAATTGTATAGTCAATAATCCCTAAAATAGGTATGGCATATGCTATACCTATTTTTATTACAAGCATTATGATTGACAAAATTGACCAGGCTTCCTATACTTATAGTTATTAATACATAAATAGGAGAGACAAATGACATACATATGCGAATATTGTGGATTGGAATATGAAGGTAAGGAATGCCCTCATTGCGGTGCTTCACATCCGATTACATCCACTGCGAATAACGAAGCAACAGATAGGGATACCTCTGGCAGCAATAATAGTGAAAGTCAAACAACTAATAACTACACAACTAATATCTATACCACGAATAATTACACCTCTGATAATTATTCGGCTGCTTCTTATAATACTCCTGCACCTAAGTATAAAAAAAGAGTGACTGAGAGAAGATGGTTTATTATTTTCCTGCTTATCATTTTCTTTCCTGCGGGATTAGTTTTAATGTGGAAAAACAAAGTATTCAAATTCTTAACCAGGACAATAATAACTTTATTTTACGCTTTTGCAATATATAGTATGGCTAAATCAAGTAATTCGTATAAAACAACGGATACCACTGCATTAGGTAATGATAATACAGTTGAAGTGGCAGCAACCAATAATCCTGCTACAACCCCTGTTTCCACCCCTACCGCTACCTCCGCCCCAACTTCAACGTCAACACCTTCACCAACTCCGACTAAGAAACCATTGTCGAAGAAGGAAAAATTCATTAAAAAGGTAACGGCTAAAGCAGGAGTAAGTAAAAAAACGGCTGGTAATTTATATGATTTATTCTATAAAAAGATGGGATTTAAGAAGGTAGATATTATCCAGAAAAGTGATACCGGAAAATCAACTTTCGACTTTAGTGCGGACGATTATAGTTTAAAGGTAGCATTTAAGAATGATAGTATATCTTCTATAAAGTGGCAATTCTATATTTTGTATGATGGTAAAGAAATTAAGATTGATAAGAAAGGTGTACTTGATAGGGTATTAGTGGACAGGGTAAAGTATTATATGTATGCCGAGGATATTATTGAGGATAATATTAAGACACCAAGCACTGTTAAATATCCTGGATTAGATTCTACTGGTGTTGGGATGCAAAGAAAGGGTAAGATTGTGGGAGTCCAAGGCTATTTTGACGCTCAGAATACTTATGGGGCTTTCGTTCGCAGTAAGTATACAATAGAATTTTCTGTTACTAATCTTGATGCAAATATCTATAAAGCAGTCTATATTAAAATAGATGATGAAATAAAAGGAAAGTGGATTGAATTAGATTAATAGTACTACGGAGATATTGTTAGTATTCATGATTACCATACAAAGGGCGGTACAGAGCATTAAAAGAAATAAGGAGTCGACTATGATCGGCTCCTTATTTCGTCTATGATGATTAAAGCATTAGCAGCACTAAGACTATTCGGAGGTGCTTTTTATATCCCTTGAGTAAGTTCATATATCCCTTTATATAAATTTCAGCGAAGTTTCTTTAAAATTTACATATTATTTGTTCAAAGAAAGTTATTTTTACTTTCAGCAAAATACATTTAATGGTATAATTATTCCATATAGAATTATAATTGAGATTAAACATAATGAAAAGTGGATTGAGAGACTAAAATATTTGTTATTAAGTTTCCTTATGGGAGTATTACATAACAATAGGTTGCAGCAAGTGTTTTAAGAGTTAAGAATATCCATGAAAGTAGCTTATAAAAGAAGGAGGAGTAATTATGTCAATGAAATCGAATGTAGTTGACTGGAAAACAATCACAAGCTTTGTAACAGATGCATTCATAGGGTATGGTATCCCGGAAGAGGACGCAAAGGTCTGCGCGGATGTGCTGCTGGAATCGGATAAACGGGGAATAGAATCCCATGGAGTTAACCGTTTTAAACCAATCTATCTGGACCGCATCAAAGCAGGTATTCAAAATCCGGTTACAAATTTTGAGATCTTAAAGGAAACTCCGACAACAGCGGTTGTAGATGGACACGATGGTATGGGGCAGGTCATTGGTGTAAAATCTATGAATATGGCAATTGAAAAAGCTAAAAAATACGGAATGGGCATGGTTGTCGCTCGTAATTCGACTCATTATGGCATTGCAGGCTATTATGCAATCATGGCAACCAAAGCCGGATGCATTGGGATTACCGGGACAAATGCGAGACCTTCTATTGCCCCCACCTTTGGGGTGGAGAATAAGCTTGGCACCAACCCTCTTACTTTTGGCATGCCCACAGATGAAGATTTTCCCTTTGTGCTTGATTGTGCAACTTCAATAACACAGCGGGGGCGTATTGAATATTATTCACGTGTTGGTAAACCGACGCCTGCCGGTATGGTAATTGGGCGGGATGGTGAAACCAAGACCGATTCCGACCAGATATTATCTGATTTAAATACCGGACATGCGGCACTTGCACCGCTGGGAGGAATAGGAGAGGAACTTGCAGGTTATAAAGGCTATGGGTATGCAACGGTGGTGGAGATTCTTTCCGCAGCTTTACAGCAGGGCAACTTTCTTCAAAGGTTAACAGGTATCGATGAAAATGGCAAAAAAGGACCTTATCATCTGGGACATTTCTTTGTTGCAATTGATACGGAGGCGTTCTTAGGATTGGAAGCATTTAAAAAGACATGCGGGGATATCCTGCGTGAACTCCGAAGTTCCGCCAAAGCACCAGGGTGTGAACATATTTTTACGGCAGGCGAAAAAGAGTATCTTGTATGGCAGGAACGTAAGGACAGTGGTGTTCCGGTTAATGAAGCGGTGCAGCAGGAAATAATTAAGGTACGTGATGAACTCGGACTGGTACAATATAAATTCCCATTTGAATAAGTTTGAAAAACAGGAAGGCGGCGCTGCTAATGAAATATATGGCGGCGCCTTTGAAGGATATAGGATTAATATACTGCATGGAAAAACTTAAGGAATTGATGCTTTTAACAGAAATTATTGTAATTTTACATTTGTAATAAATGGTGTTTTTCTTTTGAAAATTATCTTTATATGGTTTATAATGGAATTATAACTGAATCAGAGTATGCAACTGCTTGGAGCTACACATATGACAGGTGGTTGAAACCCATTTTATGAAAAGATAGGTTATAAACCGATGATAACATGGAAATTTCAGAAAAAAGCTTTAAGGTGAATACGATGCAAAAGAAAATAGACAAAATGAAACAAGGCTTCGAAACTGCTTTTATTAATCAAAATAAAATATCAAATTTGGCATATAAACCTCAGTTTGTTTCGAATAATTATGATGAACGTAGAAAAGTATTATCTTCAATAGAAGATGAACTCCGCAATTGTGATAACTTTTTTATTTGCGTTGCTTTTATTACAATGAGTGGTTTAACACCTTTACTTCAAACTCTCAAAGACCTTGAAATAAAAGGCATCTCCGGCCAGATTCTTACAACAGATTATTTGAGCTTTAGTGAACCGAAAGCAATACGCAAATTAGCGGAACTTAAAAATATTAAACTTAAGATGTACTGTACAAAAGAGGCAGGTGAAGGCTTTCATACTAAAGGTTATATTTTTAAACAGGATGAGATATATCGGATTATTGTTGGTAGTTCTAATATTACCCTAGGAGCATTAACAAAAAATAAGGAATGGAATACAAGAATTATATCAACAGAGCAGGGTGAATATGCCAATGAGATTGTTCGTGAATTTAATGAATTATGGAATTCACGATTTTCAAAGGATTATAATGACTTTATTGAGCAATATTCAGTAAGTTATGATTTAATAAAAAAGCAGAAAGAGCTTGCGAAGAAGGCGGAAGTTTCTTCTATAGATCAATATAAATTACAGCCAAATGAAATGCAGGTAGCATTTGTATCAAGCGTAAGGAAGATACAAGAGGAAGGAAAGAATAAAGCACTTTTGATATCCTCTACAGGTACTGGTAAAACATATGCTTCTGCATTTGCAGTTAGTGATCGTAATCCAAAAAGAATCTTATTTTTAGTACATAGAGAACAAATATTAAAACAAGCAATGAAAAGCTATCAGAGAGTATTTGGTAACATGAAGAAGATGGAAATCTTAACAGGTAATGAAAAGGATTATGAGCAGATTACACAGGCAGATTTTGTCTTTGCCATGATGACAATGATGGCAAAAGATGATGTAAGGAATAGATTTTTGCGGGATGAATTTGAAATCATTATCATAGATGAAGTTCATCGCGCGGCATCAGATAGTTATCAAAAAATCATGGAATTTTTTACACCGAAGTTCTGGTTAGGTATGACAGCAAGCCCGGATCGACCGGATGGTTATGATATATACAAGTTATTTGATAATAATATCGCTTATGAGATACGCCTGCAACAGGCATTAGAATTTAATTTATTATGTTCCTTTCACTATTTTGGTATAACGGATTTGGAAATAGACGGAAAAACCGCTAATGACGATACAAGTAAATTAAAACAGTTCAGTTTACTTGCTTCGGACAAAAGAGTAGATTATATTATAGAGAAAATAGAGTATTTTGGTTATTCAGGAGATAGGGTTAAAGGGTTAATATTTTGCAGTTCCATAGAGGAAGGCAGATTACTATCAGAAAAATTCAATGAACGAGGTTATAAAACATGTGCATTATCAGGTGATGATAAACCTGATTTGAGAGATGAAGCTATCCAGAAGTTGACTACAAAAGATGCAGATAATAAATTAGATTATATTTTTACAGTAAATATATTTAACGAAGGCATTGATATTCCGGAAGTTAATCAGGTTGTTATGCTTAGACCAACGGAATCCTCCATTGTATTTATACAGCAGCTTGGGCGAGGCCTTCGTAAATTTGACGGAAAGGAATATGTTGTAATACTGGATTTTATCGGAAATTATACAAACAATTATTTGATCCCTATTGCACTTTCTGGTGATAGAAGAAGAAATAAAGATACTCTTCGAAGATATATTGCAGAAGGAACCAGAATGATACCGGGCAGTTCTAGTATTCATTTTGATGAGATTACTAGAGATAAAATATATAAGTCAATAGATTCATCCATTGTTAATAAAGTAAATGACATTGTATGTGAATATCGTTGTCTTCGTAACAAATTAGGACGCATTCCTACATATGAAGATTTTGAAAAATATAATACAATTGATATTACCTGTATTTTTGATAATAAGAGTCTTGGATCTTATCATTATTTTTTGAAAAAGTATGAGGAGGGATACCCTTATAAAACGGCATTAACAGATGCACAGGAGGAAATGTTAGCATTTATTTCTCAGAAAATAGCCAATGGAAAAAGAGCAGATGAGTTATTATTACTAAAGAGGTTAATAGCATATAAAACAGGGATAAGTAAACTATATCAATATGATTTACAACAGGAATGTGGAATTTATGCTGATACGAAGCGAATTTCAAACGTGATAAATGTATTATCAAATAACTTTGTTCCGGCAGAAACTCAGAAAAAGAAATTTTCGAAAAGTATATTTGTAGAAGAAGAAAATGGGGAAATTAAAAGTTCGAAGCAACTGCTTCGAGAAAAGGACAGTGAAATATTTGTAAAGCTTTTTATGGAATTGTTGGATTACGGCATTCTAAGATACAAGAAGTATTATAGTAACAGGTATAAGAATACTGATTTTGTTCTATATCAGAAATATACGAAAAGTGATATATGTCGCTTATTAAATTGGTCTAAAAATCAAAATCCGCAGAATGTGGGTGGATACTTTTATGATAAAGAGACAAAGACTCTTCCGGTCTTTATAACATATAGAAAAGATGAGGATGTTATAGACAGCCAAAATTATGAAGACTGTTTTATGTCTCCATCAGAATTAGTTTCGATTTCGAAATCGGGTAGAAATTATAAATCTCCTGAAATGGAATATTTTTTTAGTAATGATACAAGTATTTTTCTATTTATGCAAAAAAGCAGTAACGATAAAGGTGCCAGTGAATATTATTTCTTGGGACAACTTTATAATACCGGAGAAAAAGAAATGATATCGAGGCCGGACGTTGGGGATACCGTTTTGAAGTTTCATTATGTATTAGATGTGCCAGTAAGAGAAGATTTATATCAGTATTTTACTTATGACAATATCCCAACAAATGAATAAAGGAGTCGACAATGAAAACAATAGAGGTAGTAGCAGCAATAATTATAAAGGATGAAAAGGTATTTGCAACTCAGCGCGGTTATGGGGAGTTTGTAGATGGATGGGAGTTTCCTGGAGGAAAGGTGGAAGCAGGCGAAGCATTAGAAGCTGCGTTATTACGTGAAATTAGAGAGGAACTTGCAGCAGAAATTATTGTCAAAGATTTTTTGACTACAGTTGAATATGATTATCCCAACTTTCATTTGACCATGCATTGTTTTATTTGTGAAATGCAGAATAGTAACATGACGCTCCTTGAACATAAGGCAGCAAAATGGCTTAATAAGGGTGAGTTAGATACAGTTGACTGGCTTCCGGCAGATTTGTGGGTAGTAGAGAAATTGAAAGAGGCTGTTTAAAGAAAGCAAAAAATATGTTATACAAGGGCTTAGAGATTGTGGTTGAACTGCGAAAAATTGTTTGTGCAGCATTCAGAAATTAGGTAAGAAATCTCTCAAGCACTATGATATAAGCCATTTGGTAAGTTTCTCAAAAAGTACTAAGTGAAAATATCGTTTGGCAGGCAGTTATTACATGTTTTATTTCATCTGAAACAAATCCATGAATGGGTAAAATACTTCTGATGAGAATATGAAGTAGCAAGTACGGTACTGATTTAGCTAAATGACTAGCACGGAAAGTGCCTATAAAGAGAATAGTACAAAACCAGCGCCTTTTGGTTTTAATCAAACTGAAGGGTGCTTCTTTTATTTCAGAAAAGAGCTGCTTCAATATCCGAAAAAAATAGTGGTGACGCTTATTGGACCGGATTATAGGATACGCAGGGGGATACCGGGTACAAAAATACACCAGCAGTTATTGACCATCAATAAAGTATTTACTAAATATAATTTATATGATATATTTAGAGGTTATCCTGGAGAAGGAAGAGCCATTTTACCTTTGTTTACTGGGATAAATGTTATTTCAGTTAAGTTGAAGTCCTATTAAAGTAAAGGAAAAGGAGTGTATGATTCTTATCGTACAAAAGACAAATGGTTCTCAATAAAATGAATCTGGGTCATAAATTATTTATTGGCTTTGGAATAGTCATAGCCTTAATGGTGTTAATACTTGTTTATACTTATATTAATTACGATAACCAGACCAAGGCTGTGGATGATAATCTATCTTCAACAGAGATTATACAGGAGTCGAATTCCATATTAATAAGTCTTTTAAATATGGAAACAGGAGCCAGGGGCTATGCAATTTCCGGTACCTCAGAATTTTTAGAGCCTTTTTATGAGGGAAGGGAAGAGTATTTAGAACATTTTAGCCGCCTGCAGGAGCTGGCAAAGAATAAAGAATACATAGAGGGCAATTTAAAGACCTTAAATAAACGGTATGAAAAATGGTATGAGTGGGAAACTGCCCAGATAATTGCTAACAGGGAAAAGGTCAATGCAGGTCTCTTTTCCATGGAGGATATTGTAGCTATAGTTAACAGCCAGGTGGGCAAAAAAGAAATGGATGCCATCAGGAATATCATTAACAATGTAATTGATGCGGAACAAAATACCCTGAACAGCAGATATGATAATTTAAAGAAAGCAGAACGAAAAACGGGGTATGTCATGACCTTTGGCGGATTTCTTACGGCTTTGCTTTCCATTGGAATATCCTTATTTACAGCTTTGACAGTATCAAGGCCGGTTAAATTATTAATACAGGCAACAGAGAATATAAAAGACCAGAAGTATGAGGAACAAGTCAGGCTTGTAGGAGATAAGGAGCTGAATCTTTTAATAAATCGTTTTAATGAAATGCAGGCAATGATTAAGTACAGGGAAGAACAACTGAATATAAAAAATGAAGCCCTGAAGGCACAAATGGCGGAAGTAAATGAAGCCACGAAGCTGAAGAGCCAATTTTTAGCCAATATGTCCCATGAACTTAGGACACCCCTTAATTCCATAATCGGGTTTACCAACCGTGTAATCAAAAAAAGCGGGGAAAGCCTGCCACCGACCCAGCAGGAGAACTTGTTAATTGTAAGGGAAGAGGCAAACCATTTGCTGGAACTTATTAATAATCTGCTGGATTACTCTAAAATAGAGGCGGGCAAAATGGAAGTACATCCGGAATCCTTTAATTTACTAAAGGTTATTGATGAAGTTTATCAAATGACAAAAACGCTGGCAGAAGGTCAGAACCTAAATTATCGGCAGGATTCCTATACCAAAGAGGATATTCCAATTAAAAGTGACCGGATGAAAATTAAACAGATTTTAATTAATCTGCTCAGTAATGCCTTTAAATATTCGGAAAAGGGAACAGTTGCTTTATCTGTTGAAAAGAAGGAGAGTTTGTATTATATCCGGGTAAAAGATGAGGGAGTGGGAATATCAGAGGAGGACATTGGTCATATCTTTGATGAATTCCGCCAGGTGGACGGCTCCTATACCAGAAAAGTAGGCGGGACCGGACTTGGCTTATCCATCACGAAAAAGTTCGTAGAAATGCTAGGCGGAAAAATTGAGGTATGCAGTACCTTGGGAGAAGGGAGCTGCTTTACGGTAATTTTGCCGGATGATATAGAAAATAATGAAATTCAATCAGAGATGCAAAAAGATGAGAATTCTTCGTTGACTTACAAAAAGAAAATTGTATGTGTGGATGATGACCCTAACATACAGCGGTTATATAAGCAGTATTTAAGTGAATATGAATTTGAGACCATAGCCCTTACAGGCAGGGAAGATGTAATGGAAAGAATAAATGAGATATGCCCGGATGCCATATTATTAGATATTATGCTGCCCTATAAAGATGGCTGGGAGATTTTATCGGAATTAAAAAATAACAATCATACGAAAAATATACCTGTTATAATGGCGAGTGTTTTAAGTGAAAAGAATCTGGCATACCGTATGAAGGCGGATGAATATCTGATAAAGCCCGTTACCCAGGAAGAGCTGGTGGAAACGATTATGCGTACCATTCGTAAAAAGCAGGGAATAGATGTATTAGTAGGAGATGATGATGAAAATTTCCTCAATTTAATGGGACAGTTTTTAAAAGAAGAATCCATGCCCTATCGGTTGGCAAAAGATGGGGAAGCTGTTATACAGGAAATGCTGTTTAAAAAGCCGGATGTACTGATACTGGATATCATGATGCCAAAAAAAGATGGATTTACCGTTATTGAAGAAATAAGAAACAGGGAAAGTATCAAAGACACGCCGATTATTGTTGTGACTGCAAAGGATTTAACAAATAAGGAAAAAGAAGAATTACACGAGAGGACAAGTATAATTATACAAAAATCTGCCGTAATGATGGATACGGTAATGGAAACCCTGGTGAAGAGAATTAAGGAGAAATTTGAAAATGCATAATATTTTACTAGTTGAGGATAATCTCCACAATATAAGGCTAATGGAGCAGCTGCTGGAAGAAATTGATGATAGTATTCATCTGGTGGAGGCCAGAACAGGAACAGAAGCCTTGCAAAAAGCAACACAAGCACCTTATAAACTGGTTTTAATGGATATTTCCCTTCCGGATATGGATGGTGTCACTGCCATGAGGGAATTAAGAAAAATGCCGGAATTTGAACAGGTCCCAATAATTGCTGCGACTGCTCATGCTATGGCTGATGATAAGGAATTTTTCAGGAAAATATTTGATGATTACATTGTAAAGCCTATTGATGAAGATATTTTTACAGAAACAGTTAAGAAATGGCTGGGTGAAGAATAGATGTATGATAAAGTGCTTGTTGTAGATGATAATAATAATAATCTCAGGCTGCTTACGGATATTTTAGAGGATGAAGACTTTGAGGTCTTTACTTCAAACAGTGGAATGCCTGTTGTTGATATGGCCAGAAATCTTAAGCCGGATGTTGTTCTTTTAGATATTATGATGCCTGAGATGGATGGCTTTGAAGTATGTAAAGCCTTAAAAGAAGACAATGATTTAAGAGATATTCCAGTTATAATGGTAACTGCCAAGGCCGATAGTAAGGACTTAAAAAATGCCTTGGAAATAGGAGCGGTAGATTATATCAAAAAACCAATTGATGAAGTAGAAGTGATTGCCAGGGTACAGTCTGTCCTGAGGCAGAAACATGCAAAGGAAGACTTAAAGAACAAGGCATCCCGAGATGGGTTAACCGGGCTGTTTAACCATGCTTTACTTCTGGAATTATTTGAAAAAGAAATAAAAAACCAGGAAAGGAACCAATGGGGAATTTCCTTTGTGATGCTTGATATTGACTTTTTTAAGAAAATTAACGATACATATGGGCATACATCCGGGGATGCTGTTTTAAAAGAACTGTCAGAAATAATAGCCGCAAGTACCAGAAGCGGTGATTTCCCGGGAAGATACGGCGGAGAAGAATTTGGTATAATATTGCCTCACATCAGCAAGGAAGATACGTTTTTATTTTGTGAAAGATTAAGGAAAATAATTGAAAAACATGATTTTTTGATAGACTTCGCTGCCATAAAGGTTTCGGTCAGCATAGGATTTTACCACAAGACGCCTGAGGACTATATTAACAGTGAAGATATGGTTAAATGCGCCGATGAAGCTCTTTACAGAGCAAAACAGAGTGGCAGGAACCGGGTGGAAGGAAATCCGGTAAAGGAGCTTGAACAATAATGTATGTATACCTTTTGTTGCTTCGGTATGTAAATCCTTTGTAATCAGAACCTTGCGTTATTATGAACAGGTAGGGCTGCTCCAAAGTGTGCGCCCTCCCTTAGTAAAGTATCGTTTCTATGATGTAGCCAAAGTATTGACAATTTAAATTGATAAGAATTATAATAAATTATGTAAAATCCAATATTTGTTGTTTAATGCGTTAGGTGCTAATGTATTTATTGGTCATAGAAATTAAATACATACAGCATACAGTATTTACAAAACCCTAAAAATAAAAGGTAATGAGGATTATGGATAGAGAAAAACTGGTGCATCAATATTTTAATGAAAGAGAAAAAACAACAGTAGAATATTATCGTTATCTGACAAAACCTCGTGAATATATCCCGGGATTGACCCTGTATATGAGTGAGTTGGAGCTTTTAAATGCTATCCGGGATTCGGAAGTACCCGCTATATCGGATTTGGCACAAAAACTCAGCATTACTCATGGGGCGGTAAGTCAGACTGTGACACGGCTTATGAAGAAGGGGCTTGTAATTCGGGAGCAAAATGGCAATGATCGTAGATTTAATAATGTTTCACTGACAGAGTTAGGTGTGCAGGTTAGTGATATTGATAAACATATCAGGAACTTATTGAAACAAGAAGTTAGTAAGATCTCCGCGCATTTAACAGAGCAAGATATTTTGATGATTATGGATTCGGATAGGGCAATGAGAAAAGTGCTTTCTGTCTATGATGATATAATAAAAGATATACATAAAAAATAAATGAAAACGATTCCATATATTGAGCAATCAAATAAATAATACGCAATCTAAATTTTGAGGTTTAAATGGATAAAAAATTAGTCAATATAGTAGTATTAAGAACAGAATTTTGACATTGATTGTTTCTATATTTAAGTCTATAATGGGGCAATATGGAAAAAATATTAATGGGAGGTAAGCAAATTTGAAGCGATTTGTATTAGGTGCATTAATGTTTTCGTGGGGCATTATAGGAGTTATTATTTTTACAGTTTTAGTGGCACTGCATCCTTGTAATTACAATGGTATTGATGGTATGAAAGGGGCGCTGCTTGGCATGGGAATAAGAGGTCCCTATATAGTTTTTTGGTTACTAAGCATATTAGGTTTATTGATTTGTATATTTGATATTTGCTCGGATAAGTTAAAACATTTAATAGTGTCACAGTTTAGCCAAAATGATGATACCTCAGTTAATATATCTTCGGACAAGTAATGAAAATGTAGTAACCGGTTCTGCTGATATCTGCTGGGAAAGATGTGCTTGAAAATGATGCTGTTGATATACGAAAAAACAGGAAATACATAGAAAGCGAGGTTATGATGGCAACCACTTATGAAAAATACCTAAATCTGAATGTTGACAGCTCCTGCATTGGTTTGGGACGTGGCAAGAGTGAAAGCAGTTGCTTCTGTACTCCCAAAGGTGCGAAAGTGATTGGTTGGACAGATACGGACGGTATTCACTATTGCTTCGTGGACGGGTTTGATGAAATGGTGTTTGCTGTCAGCCCGATGAACACACCGGGATACTATGTGCATCCGGTGGCAAGGGATTTTCTGGACTTCCTGCGGCTCCTGCTGGCTTGCGGCAATGGGGCAGCACTGGAGCAAGTATACTGTTGGGATAAGGTGCAGTTTGAAGCCTTCCTGCAGGTCAATCCAGTTACTGCTGAACAGCGGGCAGTTTTGGATACCATTGGGGAGGGACTGCTGCTTTTGCCTATGGAGCAGCCCTTTGCTTATATCAAAGAGCTGCAGGCCGGATTTGATTACAGCCGCATCAAATATACGGAAGTTTACGATAAGGGGACTCCTGCCCAGCTGGAATTACCCCCATGGCAAGTTTATTTTGATGGAAACTTTTGGGGGCATCATGGACAGGAAGAAGCCGGTAAGGAAATTTCTCTTCATAAGCAGCTTGCCTGGGATGATGAGGCCTGGTATATTCCCGCATGTAACAGCTGCAGGAAAGGCTTGGTGATGGACTTTTGCCTGCAGGTTCCAACTGAAAACATCCGTTCTTTTATGGAACGGTGGAATCTTTCTATTGAAAATGACGGAACTGGTTTTACGGATGAACAGCAGATGCAGATTGACATAGAAAATCCGCTGGGTACCAATATAAATCCGAAGGTTGTATTGAATGGAACTCTTCTTTCAGAATCTCATAGCTGCTGTATAACATGGAATCCCTGTTTTCCGGAAGTTAATAGCTTTGAGGCCAGGAATGTGCTTCAACATTATGGCCTTGATCCTGCCTATGGCTGGGCAATCTGGCGTTCTGCTTTTATTTGGACGAAGGAACATGAGTCGCAAATTAAGACACTCAGCATAACACTGATGGAGAAGCCTGCCGCTGAGCCGGGACCGCACTTCCATGTATCGGCTCACGGTGAGAATATTGAGTTTACACACCCAATTACCAGCACAGCATACACTGACCGTGAAGGAATATGAGCAGCAGGAAATGTCCCATGAGTATTTTAGCAGCCAAAATCAAGATTTTCCGACCTACTATACTGTGATGGGCTATACACTCATGCCGGACCTGCCCGATGGTGCAATTACTATCACTGATTGCTTACGTTCCGACTTACCTCGGCAGAAGAGCACGGACCTCAATGAACTACAAGCCTTCAACTGCATTTTTACCACTGTCATTGGCAGTGCAGATTGCCCGGCTGGCATCATTTCCAGCGGCAGCGGCCAGGGGAAAATCCATACAGCCTGCTCTGCACGGCACTTTAGTCCTGTGGACGATGTGGAGTGGCGCATAGTTTTTTATCTGAAAAGACGCGAGGATGTTACAGTGAGGCTGATATAAATCTGCTGTTAATAGATTATGTGAATAATGGGAAAGCTCTAAATAGAAATGTGGATTCCTGCAGCCAGGATAGAAAGAGATAAAAGGAGGTATGGAAATGTCTTATACCGTTGATTTTAAAAATGTGTCCACGGTTGGTTTAGAGTCTTCCACTGTGGCAGAAGCACTTGCAGGCTTGCGTGCAAATGAAGCTCGTTACTTTATGAACAAGTACAAGCATGAATTTACCGTTGTGCCAGTAAGTGAAAGCCAGGAAACTCTTGATTATGTGAAACGGATTTTGAAAGAAGAACGTGATATTGAGTTTAGGGCCAAACCTTTAGAAACTTCCCGTTTTCAAGTGGAAAATATCAAAATGGCCTATGTTTTTTATGAGGATGGCCTTGAGGTCAATGTCATGTATACGGTGGATGACCCTAAGAAGCGGGCAGTAGGTTTAAAGCTTTCAGAGGGAATGGAGGTCCCAAAGGAGTTAGAAGAGAAGTTCAAATTTGCCAGGCAGAAGTCTAAACTGGCCGGAACAATACGGGGTTCGTTTTTTGTAATAAAGGGTGAATATTAAATAAATCTGAGTGAATAGATTACCATTTTACGGAACACAAAGTGGCATGGATTTTTTATAAAAATGCCAGTCTTTTTTGAAGTTAGTAAACTAGAATTATGTCAGGATATAATAATAATTCTCTTTGTAATTGGCTTTTTATTGCGCAAACCTGCATCAAATGTTATAATTTTAACAATCAACAGAGAGGAGAAAGCAATGTTTACGAAAGCGAAAGGTATGGATTCCAGTACTGTAAAAGAGGCAAAGCAGAGTTATAAAAGCAATGGAGGTATTATATCTGGAGGTAGAATGAAACGAATATTAACCTTATTGGTTTGTTTCATAGTTATGACTTTTGTGTCATGCGGGAAAAAGACAGCGACAGAACCGGGTACGATAATAGTTAATGGTCATGCGATAAAATACTCGGATACAAAGAGTGATATTGAAGATAAATTAGGGGAAGGAACATCTGCTAAAGTGGCGGTTTGGGAAGGTTATGATTACGATAATTTAGTCGATATCCTGTTTAATGAAGAAGAAAATTCGAGATGCATTAAAGTGATTAGCGATAAAGTTAAAACCTTTAACGATATGGCGGTAGGCGATAGTGCAGATAAAATAGAAAAAAATTTCAAGTATGAAACAGAATACTCCAGAACATATGTGGTAGCATTTGATGGTAAAAAAGAAGTCGATTCAAAAGAGGGAGATGCGGCAGGTAATCGGATGTGGCTCAGCTATTACTTAGATGATAATGATTGCATTGAATACATATTGATTTACGATCAGATATTCGCACAGAAATCTAAATAAGAATAAATAAAAGGGTGATTGGGGCATTGGACTAATCACCCTTTTTGTAACCCTTTTTAAGTAAATAGATTAGTTAATGCGTTTTAATTATAAATCTCATCAAAATATTATCAAAAAGATAAACAATAATTGACATGTAAGCTTTAATATAGTATATTATACATGTATTAAACGCGTTTAATAAAGAATAACAGGAGGTTCTTATATAATGCAAATCGAAAATGTCAAAGAGCTGCTGATTCAAGCTACTATGAAACTTTTGAAGGAAAGTGAAAATCCAGTAAAAATTACTGCCCGGCAAATTGCCAGAGAAGCGGACGCCAATCTGGCTATGATAAATTACTACTTTAGTTCAAAGGATGCACTGGTAAACACTGCTGTCAGTAAATTAATGGCGGACAGAGCCGATGAGCTGAAAGAAATTATAAATAGCGACATACCCCCCAAGCAAAGGTTAAAAGAATTTTTAGTCACGATGTCTGATATTACAAGTGACTATTCTGATATTACAAAACCCACTATTCCTTACCTGCTGTTAGAGGGTGAAATAGAATTACCATACTATATTCTCCCCATGATAAAAGAGTGCTGCATAGATAAAAGGTCTGAAGCCGAATGC
Source organism: Anaerocolumna jejuensis DSM 15929 (assembly GCF_900142215.1). Classification (GTDB taxonomy): domain Bacteria; phylum Bacillota; class Clostridia; order Lachnospirales; family Lachnospiraceae; genus Anaerocolumna; species Anaerocolumna jejuensis. The sequence continues at coordinate 22,787 of NZ_FRAC01000043.1, forward strand.
AGAATTATTGCCTATCAGCTTATATCTTTCACACAATTAATCTTTTATCGTACCGATGACTTTTTGAAGTATACGGGGATTGATATTAACGATAAAAAACAAAGAGATACAATGTTTCAGGGTATTTTAGATATTTTTATAAATGATTAATTTTAAGGAGGAAAATCAAATGAAAATTTTAGGAATCATTTCTATTGTAGCGATTGCTTTTACTTTGCTTTGTGGGTTGTGGATGAAATTCGGGCCGGGGGAAAAGGACGTCAATTTTCATGCGGCACTTTCCATTGGAACAATGCTGCTATGCCTCGTTACGATTATCCTATATATGCTTAAGGTAAAAGGATAATATCGTATATCAGGCATTTTGAAAGCAGGCATTTCGAATAGCTAAGGAGACAGGAAGTTCAAAGTGCGAAGTGTTTTTTTATGCAAAAATCATTGCTGGGTGGAAGGAGCAAAAAAATGGCGACTATTATAAGAGAGGTTACATTAGCATATTTCTCCGGAACAGGTGGAACGAAAGCAGCTGTTGACTGTTTTGAAGAACAGTTTGACAAATTGGGAATAAAGGTGAAGGTCGTACCGGTGTCCTCGTATCATGCATATCAAGGTGAAAAATCAGACCTGCTGATAATTTGTTCTCCTGTATATGCTTTTCGATTGGCATCTATTGTAGAAGATTGGGTAAAAGGATTACCGGAAGTCCAAGACACTCCGGCCGCCATTATCTCAGTATCCGGCGGAGGGGAGGTTTCACCCAATACCGCTTGCCGTGTTCATTGCGGACGTCTGCTCAAAAGAAAAGGCTATCATGTGGTATACGAAAAAATGCTTGTTATGCCCTCCAATTTTGCCTCCAAAGCCGAAGAGCTGTTGAATTACAGCTTAATTAATATATTGCCCCGCAAAGTGGAACAGATAGTTTCGGACCTGTTGGCTGGAAAAAGAAATATTACATACCCCAAGTTTCAGGATAGAATTTTTGCTGGCATCGGAAAAGCAGAACACTTTGGCGCACGGGTTTTTGGGACATCGATTAAAATATCGAAGGAATGCAATCAATGCGGCTTGTGTATAAAGAATTGCCCCAAGCAAAATATTACAATGAAGCATGGCTCTCCGGCATTTGGCTTTCAATGCATATGGTGCCTGAAATGTATTTATGCGTGTCCCAGAAAAGCTCTTTCGCCTGGAATATTAAAGTTTTCTGTTTTGGATAATGGCTATGACTTGAGGGAAATGAGCGAAAAAACCCAGTTGCAGCGCCAGATCGAATACAGTGGTTCGCCCAATAGGCTTTGGCAAGGGGTAGTTGATTACTTGAATGAGGAGACTTAAGGATTGATTTTGCAAATTTAAATAAATAAGAAGGTACAGTGACAGCTTGATACTCTATTTTCCGCTATCTTTACGGAGCTTACACCTTTACTGGCAGACAAGCATATCGATACGGAAGTTAATTGCCAACTGCTTCCTGCGATAAAAGGAAACCGAAGCCTGCTGTATCAGGCATTTTTTAACCTGTTGGAAAATGCAGTAAAATATAATCGTGACAGTGGCAGGATTACGGTTATATCACTTTCGGAGAGTAATAATAACATTGGGGAAATTTTGATTTCTGATACTGGCAGCGGAATACCGTCTAATGAGCTTAATAAGATTTTTGAGCCATTTTATCGGGTAAATAAATCACGTTCCCGTAAAACAGGCGGTGCAGGACTGGGCTTGTCAGTGGTAAAGACTATTATTGAACGGCATGGCTGGAATATTTCAGTTGAAAGCATAGAAGGAAAGGGAACGACATTTATCATTCGTCTGTATTTAGCCTGATGGAAGCAGCCATCGCAAGCTTATACCAGCCTGCGGAAAGCTAATTCAGGAATAGCAGACAGGTACCAGTCTGCTATTCCTGAATCAGCCTCTCCGGGGATGGAATTATTCGTATTTTAGTACTTTATAGGAAAATCCAGCGTAGAAAAATAGTCTGCCGGCGTTTCTGCCTGCCGTATCTGCCGCAGGGAACCGTCCTGGCAGAGGAGCAGCTCAGCAGGCCGCAGCCTCCCGTTAAAATTACTGGCCTGAGAATAGGTATAGGCTCCAGCATCATGAAAAATCAGGATATCGCCCGGTTCTATAGAAGGCAGGCTCCTGCCTTCTGCAAAACGGTCTCTGTTTTCACATAAAGCCCCGGTAATGTCATAAGTGCAATTACATGCTTCGTTCTCTTTACCGGCAACGGTTATATAATGATAATCCGTATATCTGGAGGGACTCATAAAGCTGTTGGTGGAAGCATCCAGGCCAAGGAAGGTCTTATAATTTTCTTTGACGTGGAGGACGGAGGATACAAAATAACCATAAGGTCCGGTCATGAAAATACCAAATTCAATGTATAAAGGCATCGGAGTCAGACCAGCGGGCTCCAGGATATCCTCATAGGCCCTTTTGATAGCCTGGCTCACTGCTTCAATATCAGCCTGGCTGTCGCCGTCCTTATAGGGGATTCCCAAGCCTCCTGCCAGATTAATAAATTCAAATTTTAAACCGGTGCTATGATAAATATCAACCACTTTTTCAAACAGCAGCCGGGCATTTTCTTCGAAATAATCCGTTTCAGTCCTGTGGCATCCAAACTGGCTGTGTAAGCCAAAGCGTCTGACACCTTTCTTCTTTAAGCAATTTACACCTTCTATGAATTGCTCCTTAGTAAACCCGAACTTATAATCATTATAATTTAATATTGCTTTATCCCCGTATTCAATTGAGCCGCCGGGATTTAAGCGAAAGCAGATAAGCTCCGGAAGACCTGCGTGTTTTTCCAGATAATCTATATGGGAAATGTCGTCCAGATTAATAATGGCATTCAGGCTTTCAGCCTTTTTAAATTCACTGGCAGAAGTTACATTGGAGGTGAACATGATTTCTTCACCATGAAAGAGGCAGGAATCGGCTAAAATTAATTCTGTTACCGAAGCACATTCCACACCGCAATGTTCCTCCTTAAATAGCTGCATTATAAAAGGATTAGGCGTGGATTTCACAGCAAAATATTCCCGGAAGCCCGGATTCCAGGAAAAAGCTTTGTATAAACGGTGTATATTTTCCCGGATAGCTTTTTCGTCATAGAGATAGAAGGGGGTAGGATACTCGGCTATAAGTTCCTTTAAATCATGAAAGTCCAAGGGAAAAGTTTTCATAAGGGGATACACTCCTTTTCTAATTTGTGATATGGTAGTAATAAATATAAATTATACGTGAAATGGTAAATGCTGATGTTCAATCAGTATTTACCGTATTTCCAGAAGTATTGCAGTAATCTTACCGAAACCGCAGGGAAAATACAAGTATCAGAAAAGGCATCTGTACCGGTATAGAAAGAGCTGAAAACAGGAGGACAGATTCGTGTACAAATATAACAAGGTTGCCGATTCCATCAGGGAGGGAATAAACAGAGGTGAATTTAAGCCGGGTGAAAAGCTGCCTTCCATCCAGTCCTATGCTAAGGCATCGGGATATAATTCGGATACTGTTGTAAAAGCTTATAAGCTTTTGGAAGAGGAGCACCTTATTTATGCAGCTCCTAAAAGCGGATTTTATGTGGTGAAGTCTATAGACAGGGGGGGAAATGCCGGTGATGGAATTGACTTAGTTTCCGTCAGGCCTCCGGATTCAATTAACCCATATAAGGATTTTTATCACTGTATGGAGAAATCCATTTCCATCTATCGAAATAAGCTTATGGAATATGCACCATCTCAGGGAATGGTGGAATTAAGGACAGCTCTGGCCAAGCATTTAATGAATTTTCACATCTTTACAAGGCAGCAGGATATTTTCATTACCAACGGTGCCCAGCAGGCATTATATATTCTTGCCGCCATGCCCTTTCCCGGAGAACGTACGAAAGTAGTTGTGGAACAGCCGACTTATTCTGTCATGCTTCAGGTACTGAGTTGTAATAGGGTACCGGTCGTAGGGGTAAGAAGGACGAAGGAGGGTATTGATTTAAAGGAGCTGGAAGCACTTTTTAAAACAGGGGATATTAAATTCTTCTATACCATGCCAAGATTTCAGAATCCCACAGGCTTCAGCTATAACGAAAAACAAAAACGGGAAATACTACGGCTGGCCAGCCGGTATGATGTTTATATTGTAGAGGATGATTACCTGGCAGATTTAGAGCTGGAGGATAAGGCGGATTCCCTGTATGCAATGGGAGAGAAGGAGAGGGTTATATATATCCGCAGCTTTTCCAAAACATTATTACCGGGACTGCGCCTTGGAATGGCAATCATTCCGGAACCGCTGAAAAAGGAATTTCTGCTTTATAAGCAAAGCATGGATTTAAATACTCCGGTATTGACCCAGGGTGCCCTGGAAATATATCTGAAAAGCCGTATGTACAAAACCCATGTGGCAAGGACTAGAAAATTCTATAAAAATAAGATGGAAGTCTTGAAAGAGGCTTGTGAACTTGCCTTTCAAAAGGATATTGAATATCATATACCTCCCACGGGCATTTATGCCTATATTGAAACAAAGAAAGGCTTGGCAGAGAAAATAGTAAGCAGCCTGGAAAAATATAATGTGCTGGTAAACAGTATAAAAGGCTGCTGTCTGGAGGGATTTTCCGTACCGGAGGGAATACGTCTGTGTGTATGCAACTGTAGTGATGAAGAACTGGTAAAAGCAGTGAACTTAATAAAGGCAGAAATTGAGTAATCTCGCACAGGATATCATTATCCTGATAAGTTATTACAATATAAAAATGAATCTATAAATCGAAGTATAATATTTAAACCAAAGTAGGATATCAGGCTGCAAAAATCAGTGATATCTTATTTGTAGAACGCAGCAATCGAAGAAATAGGATGGTAACAGTTGATGGCAGTGAGATTATACTGGCCGTTTCTTTGAAACAGAGCTCATTTAGGCAACATTACCCTCTAAACTGAGTAAGCTTCTACATCAGATTAGAGGGGGACACAAACTTTGAGATACACCCGGTATCAGTATAAATATTGCTTTATCCATCCAATATATTCTTGCTCCCTCCGAATGGCAAGGTCGAGTATTAAAAAATGACCGTAGTTCTTAGTACGTGATATTTCATCCTTGAATAGCAGTTTCATTCGCTCCTGTAAATGGAATAATTTTGAAGCATGTAACCTATATTGCTCGGATAACATTTCTTTAATTCGTTTGTCATTTTTATTATGAATAAAATATAATTTAAGAATAAATTCATCCTTGTTTATTGGAAGTTCTCCGGTAGGCGTTTCCTCCCATTCATTTAGTACTCTTCTTCCTTTTTCTGTAACGGTATAATAAGTCTTTTCAATCTTATTTCCGAATAAACCGGTTTCGGATGCAATATATCCCTGCTCTTCCAAGCGCTTTAGTTCTAAATATATTTGACTATGTTTTGCGGACCAAAATTCACCGATTTCTGTTTCGAATAATTTTTTCAAATCATAACCCGTTTTTTTTTCGTTTTCTAGCAAGCCTATAAGAATATATTTTAATAAATTTTTTTGTGCCATATCACTCCTCCAAAAATCTGGTTGACATTTTATTTAATATAGTATAGCATAAATGTTGACAATATAATATGTAATTAATTACATGTATGTAATTTCATGATAATGGAGGAAAAGATAATGTCAGAAAAAATTTTTAAAGATTTATCAGATTTTATTGGAACACATTTTATTTACACTTATGATAATGGTTGGGAGTATGAATGGTATGCAAAGAACGATCATACTGTAGATTACAGAATCCATGGAGGAATGGTTGCCGGGCGTTGGGTTACCGATCAGGAAGCAAATATTGTGAAACTGACAGAAGGGGTATTTAAGATTACGTGGACAGAGCCTACTGGAACAGATGTAGCACTGGATTTTATGCCAAACGAAAGAAAACTGCATGGTGTGATTTTTTTCCCTAAATGGGTGCACGAACATCCGGAAATTACAGTTACATATCAGAATGAACATATAGACACTATGCTGGATGCAAGAGAGAAATACGCTACTTATCCGAAATATATTGTTCCAGAATTTGCTACAATTACGTATATTGGAGAAGCTGGTATTGATAATGCAGATGTTATTAATGAAGCACCTTATAAAGGAATGACTGATAGTATCAGAAATGGAAATTTTTATGATGAGAATTATAAACATATAAGATCTAATATATAATCGGCGTGCTGGTTCATTATATTGTGAAGTAATGCAGGTATAATAAATATACTTTAAGGCAGCTTTCAGATGCAGCGATCACTCCCATTTTAGTAAACAATTAAAATTAAGTTTACTGAAAGGGAGTATTTTCTTTGTTAAATAAGCTCTGATAGGGGATTAATAGAATTAAGAAAATTATGGAGGAATCTCTTACATAACAAAAGGTGTTATTAATTGAATGTGAAAGGATAATTACTGAAGATGGAAAAAATTAAACGTTATGTCATATTTATTATAGGAATTTTCATTAATTCGCTAGGGGTCAGCCTGATTACAAAAGCGAATTTGGGGACATCGCCGATTTCCTCCATACCTTATGTGCTAAGCTTGAATTTCCCTTTTTCACTTGGGAATTTTACTATATTCTTCAGTTTGCTATTGATTTTACTGCAGTTGCTGATATTAAGGATTAATTTTAAGCTGGAGTATATACTGCAGATTCCGGTATCAATTGTATTTGGATATTTTATTGACGTATGTATGGCTTTATTTAAATCTGTTCAACCGGAATGGTACGTAGCTAAAATTTTATGCCTCCTGGCAGGATGTATAATTCTTGGAATCGGCGTGTATATGGAAGTTCTTGCGGATGTTGTTATGCTGCCGGGAGAAGCCTTTGTAAGGGCTGTTGTATTTCAATGGAAAACAGAATTTGGTATTACAAAGGTTGCCTTTGACATTACAATGACAGTAGTAGCAGGGATATTATCATTTTGCTTTGTAAAACGCCTTTACGGTGTACGGGAAGGTACAATTGTGGCAGCAGTTCTGGTAGGGTTTATAGCAAGGTTTATAGGCAGACATTTATCATTTTTGAATCAAGTTTTATTTTCTTCTGCTGATGTTAAGCCAGAAAAGCAACAGCAAAATGCAATTTCTATTGTAATTGGCAGACAGTATGGCAGTGGTGGACATGAGATTGGAAGAGTACTAGCAGAAAGACTGTCCTTTGATTTCTATGATAAGGACATCATTCAAATGACAGCCGGTTCAACAGGTTATACGCCGAAGTACATATCCCAAAGAGAAGAAAAAATGACTAACAGTCTTATTTTTGATATGTTCAATCAAATGTATGTCTATTCCCAAGAGCATACAGCGCCGGAGGATGCTATTTTTGAAGCAGAAGCAAATGTAGTAAAAGAAGTATCACAAAAAAGTAACTGCGTTATTGTAGGCCGATGTGCTGATTATATCTTAAGAGAACACCGCGAATGCTTAAAGGTTTTTCTCTTCGCTCCTATAGAATTTCGTGTAAAAAGAATTATGAAGACAGAAGGCTTAAGTGAAAAAGAGGCAAGAAAAAAGATACAGCAGAATGATAGGCAGAGAGCAGAGCATTACCGCTATTATGCGCATCAAATTTGGGGGCTGGCTTCTAATTATCAGATATGCATTGATACCTCAGCCGGAATGGAACATACGGAAAAAATGATTTTAGAAATGCTGGAAAGCATTAAGAGAAAAGAAGGTTAGGAAAGGGCATTGTTTTTTTAGATATCGACTGCCGTGAAAATATATATTCATTTGCATTTTACTTCTTATAGATTATCATTTCTGCTCTTTCTCCACCAGTGGTTTAAGCTCTGGAAAATGTGGATTTCATGCACTTTCCGGGGCTTTTTTTCATGATTTTGACAAATAAAAAAGGTATTTCCAGTACTCATTTCTAGTGGTGCTCCAATGATAGGATTGGACAGTTTCATAAAATCACTAATAATTCTTGTATTATACACTAAATATGCATGTATTTTTTGTTAAGCTATCCTATAACAAATTTATGCTGTAAATTACATAGAGCCTCGTGGGTATTAACGAAATGATGATAATGATAGAATTTGTTATGCCAGTAAACAATATTATAGAAATTTATGTGCTATAGCTTATATTTACATATATTCCATGGATGAGCGCATTTATTGAATTTACTGCAATGAAATAATTACATTATAATGATAATGCCCATTTCAGGAGGTTAACGATGACTGATTCATTAGTAACACATGACAAAAACAATCGAAAATTAAAGAAAAATAAGAATTTGCAGGGAAAACTAATGTTTTTATACATATTACCGTTTTTGCTTATATCCTTTGCCTTTTCTTATTATCCTTTACATGGATGGATATATGCGTTCTATGATTATAGACCACCGTTGAAATTATCCCAAAGTGAATTTGTTGGGTTACAATGGTTTAAGATGCTTTTTTCTAATGCTACTCAAATGAAGCTGGTTGCTCAGGTTATGATTAATACCTTTGTTATGAGCGGATTAACACTTGCCACGGCTATTTTACCAGTATTTTTTGCTATTTTCCTAAGTGAAATTAAATGTAAATGGTTAAGAAAGTTTATTCAGACATTTACTACTGTGCCTAATTTTATAAGTTGGGTTATGGTGTATTCCGTAGCATACAGTTTGTTTTCCGGTACCGGTATGATCAATACTTTTTTAATGAAGCTTAATTTAATCTTTACACCAGTAAAATTTCTTGATAGTGATTCACACACATGGTTGGCGATGCTGTTGTGGTATACATGGAAGTCTCTTGGATGGGGGTCGATTATGTACTTGGCAGCTATTGCAGGCGTTGATCAGGAGCTTTATGAAGCAGCTAAAGTAGATGGAGCTAACCGATTTAAATTAATGAGACATATAACCTTTCCGGCGTTATTGCCAACTTTCTTTGTTATTTTAATGCTATCCGTAGCAAACTTTTTAAACAATGGTCTGGATCAGTATTATGTATTCCAAAATGCCTTTAATAAAGAACATATACAGGTTCTTGATTTATATGTCTACAATGTAGGAATGACCGGTGGAAGCCCTTCCCTTGCAACTGCAATCGGTATGTTGAAAAGTATTGTCAGTGTGACACTGCTCTTTGCGGTTAATCAGGTATCCAAAAAAGTTCGCGGCGAATCAATTATCTAGAAGGGAGTATGACAGAACTATGAAAAAGAAATCAAATTTAACAGCATCGGATATTCTTTTTAATATTGTAAACTACACTTTTTTTATAGTATTTACCTTGATATGTATCTATCCATTCTATTATTTAATCATAAATACAATCAGTGCAAATGATTTAAGTGTAAATGGAGCAATTAACTTTTGGCCTAAAAAGATACATTTTGAAAATTATATCAATGTTATGAAGATTAGAGGGCTGGGGCGAGCTGCATCGATATCTTTATTCCGAACGGTACTTGGCACGGCGGCAACTGTTTTGGCTTCTGCATTTTTAGGATTTATGTTTACCCAGCAAAGAATGTGGAAAAGGCGTCTATGGTATCGTTTTATAGTTATTACAATGTACTTTAATGCAGGTCTAATTCCTATGTATTTAACCATGAAAAGTCTTCATCTGACTGATAGTTTCTGGGTTTATATCATACCGGCAATTGTACAGCCATTTAATATCATTCTTGTAAAGACTTATGTTGAGTCCATACCGGCTTCTTTACAGGAAGCTGCTGAAATTGATGGTGCAGGAATCCTTACCATATTCAGAAGAATAATATTACCGACCAGTAAACCGATTCTGGCAACCATTGCTATTTTTTCAGCAGTGGGGCAATGGAATTCATTTTATGATACATTAATTTATATTACTAATCAGAAATTATATTCATTGCAATATTTATTATACACCTATATTAACCAAGCTAACTCGTTAAAGGCTTTAATTAATAATAATGCTGGTACTGGCGGTAATATTATGGCATTAGCTACACAGCAGACACCCACTTCCGTACGGATGACGGTTACGGTAATTGTATGTATTCCAATCCTGTGTGTTTATCCGGTATTCCAGAGATACTTTGTGAAAGGTATTATGATTGGATCGGTAAAAGGGTAACTTGCAGTTTTAGTGAGGGCAAAACAAAATAAATTTTTATTTTGCTAATATAATAAATCTTTATTAGGAGGAAAAGGTATGAAGAAAAAAATACTAAGTGTACTATTATGTATCGTATTGGTAACAAGTATGTTAACAGGCTGTAAAAAGGCCAATGATTCCGAAAAAAGCAGTGCACCGGGAGCTGCTCAAGCAAGTGGGGGAAATTCAAGTAATGCGGCTGCAACGGGAGCAGTAAAATATCCTAAGTTAATTACGGTTGATGTATTTGATGGACTGGCAAATTATCAGGGGATTCAGTCCGGTTGGTTTGCTAAGATTGTAAAGGATAAGTTCAATATGGAACTTAATTTAATTGCTCCAAATGTTGCAGGAGGCGGGGATACTTTATACCAGACCCGTTCAGCGGCCGGAAATCTTGGTGACTTAATTATCTATGGAGCTGACGGCGGTAGAATGCAGGATATGGTAACTGCCGGATTATTGACAGATATAAAGGATTTAATTGCAGACAAGAAAAATTTGAAAAAATATCAATCAGGTATTGATTCCTTGAATTCCCTGGTTGAAGGCGATGGTGTTTATGGCATTCCTTCCGCTGTATCGGAACAGCCGGCTACCAATCCCTCCGAAGGTCTGGATCCTACTTTTGGACCTTATATACGATGGGATGCTTATAAAGCAGTAGGGTATCCACAGATGAAAACAATAGAAGATATGCTTCCGGTATTAAAATCCATGTGTGATGCTGTTCCGACCAGCGATACCGGTAAGAAAACCTATGCGTTTTCCTTGTTTAAAGATTGGGATGGAAATATGATGGTGCTGGCAAAGCAACCTACTTGCTTTTATGGATATGACGAAATGGGGTTTGTTTTAGCAAAAGCCGACGGTTCTGATTATCAGAGCATCATAGACAGTGATTCCATGTATGTTAGAATGTTAAAATTATATTATGAAGCGAACAAAATGGGAATAATGGATCCTGAATCCACATCACAGAATTATGATACCTTATATACAAAATATCAGGACGGGCAAATTCTATTTTCTCCTTGGCCGTGGCTGGGTCAGGCTGCTTTTAATACTCCTAAAAATAAGGCAGCAGGCAAAGGGTTTATGCTTGCTTCAATCGATGATATGAAAGATCTGTCTGTTGGTTGTACGCCTAATGGCACAAGAGCAATGATTGCTATTGGAAGCGGTGCGAAAGACAAAGAAAGGCTTGCAGATTTTATCGATTGGTTATATTCACCGGAAGGAATTAAGAGTACTTCGGCACAGGGAAGTGCATCCAGCGGACCGGAAGGATTAACATGGGAAATGAAGGATGGCAAGCCGGAATTGACATATTTTGGTTATGAAGCATTCTATGGCGGCGGAAATACTCAAGTTCCTGAGGAATGGGGCGGAGGTATCTGGAAAGACGGCGTATCAGCTTTAAACTTTACAACCGTTATACCAAGCGATGTTAATCCGGAGACTGGCTTCCCTTATAATTATACTTTATGGGATTCTGTCATTAAAAGAAATACGACACCTCTGGATGAGGACTGGCAGGCAAAAATGGGAGCAAAAACAACAATTGAATATCTTCAGAAAAATAACCAATTAATAGTTGCACCGGGTGCTTCTTATATTACGCCTACGGAAGACTCTGAAATTACAACCCTTAGAGGTCAATGCAGATCTATAATTATTGAAAATTCCTGGAAGATGGTATTTGCTGAAAATGATACAGAATTTAACAGTTTATTGAAAGAAATGCAGGATACCGTAATTGGTCTTGGTTATGATAAGGTATTAGCTGTTGATAAGAAAAATGCAAAAGACCAAAATGATGCAAGGGTAGCAGCGGCTAAAGCAAAATAATCTCAATTACATAAGGATTGTTTAAAATAAACTTCCCATTTTAGGAATATTCCTAATTTGGGAAGTTTATTCTAATTACTATAAAAATTGCTTCTTTTGCGGAATTCTGCAGGAGTTTCACCCACATATTTCTTGAATTTTTTATGAAAATAATCAACGTTTTTATAACCAGATTTTTCTGCTACTTCATAAACCTTTAGATTTTCTTGGAGCAAAAGCTGTTTCGATTTCTCTATTCGGACATGGTCAAGATATGTATTGAAATTACAATCAAATTTTTTACTGAAAATTTTACCAAAATAAGAGCAATTGTAACCAAATAGTGGTGCAATGTTTTCTATTCTTAAGTTGTTATGACAATTAATGTGAATGTAATTAATGATATCATCCCAAATACGTCCATTTGAAGAATCACCAACAGAATTCAGTATCAGATCAAATTGTTCTGAGAAAAACTGAATAATTTCATATAAGTAATATCTGTTATTAATATAGTTAATAACTAATGAATTTGTTGGAAATGGTATATCTACTGTTCTGTATATACGTTGGATTGTCTGTTTGACCTGCAGATAGATATCCGCTAAAAATATTTTAATTTCAGAGATATCCGATTGGGTGTGGAATAAATTTTTTTCCAAGTCTGACAGGGCATCTACCAGAGCATTACGGTTATTACTTTGAAAGCAATAACAAAAGATATCACAATACTTTTTGGTCTCCTCAGGAGTAATCCTATAAATAGTGACATTAAAGTCAGGAGACTGTTCGAAACCAATAGTATGTTGGTTTGGCTCGCAGAAGAAACGGCGGTCCAGCAAATTTAAAGCATCTTTATAAGAAAAATGGATATCTTCCGGTTTATAAACTAAACGGCCATAAGAGATAAACAATGAGTCCAAAGGAGAGCCCTTCTGTGGTTTATCTTCATAATGCTTAAGGATATTTTTAAACCGTTTTAAAGCAAAATCTCCTTTTAGCAGAATTACATCCATTTGATGAACATTAGCATATTCAAATGAAGTATTTCCCTGATTCGATACTTTTAAGAGATCCGCGAAACTGTAGGTCAGTTTATGGGTTTCTTGACTGTAATTTTTATAGATAATAACCTGATAGACGGAGGCGGTCAGATTGATTTCATCCAGGTCAATATTATCCATTATACTGTTATTTAATAAAATGTCTCGTAATATGGTAAGTTTAGCTTTCTCACGATATTGGTTTATTCTATTAGAATTTAGCTGCTCAAGCAGTAGCGAATTTTTTACCTCATTTACTGCCTGATATAACTCATCTTCATCAATAGGCTTGATTAAGTAAGAATCAACACTATAGTGTATGGCTGTCTGAGCATATTTAAAATCTGAGTAACCGCTAAGTATGATGAAATGTCCGTTATAATTCTGCTCTCGTGTTAATTGAACTATCTCAGTACCCAAAAGATTTGGCATCCGTATGTCCAATAAAACCAAATCCGGTTTTATTTCTATAATTTTTTTCAGTGCTTCATCTCCATCACTTGCTTCCCCGCAAATGGAAAACCCCAACTTATTCCAATCCACGACGAATTTGAGACCCTCTCGTATTATTTCTTCATCGTCAGCTATAAGAACATTCAACATCATTTATTCCTCCATTGTAACGTGCAGGGGAAGAGTCAAAGTTACACATGTACCTTCCATGGGATGGCTTTTTATCTCTAACCCATAAGCTTCACCGTAAAATAATTTGATTCGCTGACTTATATTATAAAGGCCAATGCTCATATTGGGTTTATGTACAGGAATACGGATATATTCCTTTAACTCTTCAAGTTTTTCTTTTGTCATTCCAAAACCGTTATCCTTAATATTTATAATCAGAAGTTCATCATCCCGTGTTTGTACTTCGATATCAATATGACCTTCATATTTTGCTCGTTCAAGTCCGTGAAGGATAGAATTTTCTACTATTGGCTGTAAAAGTAGGGGTAATATCTCATATTCTTCCGGGTTCAGAAAATCAGGAACATGCAATTGATAATTAACCCTGTCTTTATAGCGTAGTTTTTGTATTGATAGATATATGGATATATAATCCAATTCCTTTTGCAAACTGGTGGAAGAGATTCCGGTATTTTCTAATACATAATGCATTGACTTACCCAATAATTTTATAGCTTTTGCAACATCGAGATTTCCCTCCATTAGAGCTTTCATCCGTATTGTTTCAAGGGTATTATATAGAAAATGTGGATTGATCTGGCTGGCAAGCATTTTAAACTCCATTTTTTGCTGCTGATTTTTTAGGACCTGTTTCTGGATTTTCTCTTCGTACATTTGGGAATCCATTAGCTTAATACTGTGTATCATTATTTTAAGGTCTGAAAAAACTTCTGTAAGTTCATCATTTCCGTTAAAATTATCAATAATATCATAATCTCCCTTACTCGCTTTATGCATCTCTCGTCGCAATGTAATGATGCGGGTGCTGAAGCGCTGATTGAATAAAGCGAACAATATGTACGGAATAATAGCTCCAAGCAGTATAATTAAAGCAATAGTGAATAAGATTCTTGCGGTATCAGGAAAGGCATTGAAATTTATTGTAAGAATATATATTTTATCTTTGGAGTGATAAGGAACCAGTGTAGAAATCTGTGCAATATTCTTTTTACTTTCATAACTTAACTGACCGGAGTACTTATACATCGGTTTACAGTAATCAATGGGTACAGGAAGAAGATTACCTGACTGCCTACGCTCGGTACTAAAGAATACCGGGTCTTGATTTACAGCTATAGTATTGGAGAGGGAATTGTTTTGAATTCTATTTTTTAAATATATATTACTAATTCTGATGACTAATACAGCGTATTCTCCGGTAGAAATAATGGGAATACGCCGTAACAAACACAGTTCCTGGGTTGCATTACCCCAAGAATCTTTTGAGGGCAGACTTCTCCATATTACGTCGGCATATTTGGTTGCGGCAATATACCAATCGGAAACCAAGATATCACTGGTTGTCGGTTTGATTGAAGCGTAGCTGACGATTGTAGGGTTGGTAGTATAAAGATCGATAGAAGAAATAAAGGTGTTTTTTGCAATGTAGTCACTTATATACTTATAATATGAGCTGCATTTTTTATAGGAATCATGCTCATCAGCATAACGGGTTTCCAAAAAAAACTGAAGCTTTTTATCCATAAAAATATCATCAGAAATATTGTTTACCGTAGTGGTAACATCGAACATAATTGATTTTACTCTGGTGTTATCGGATTCTACCAGTGTCTGATAATGCTCTATAAGAAGTTGTCTTGAACTGATAAGCAAAGTAATTCCAATTATCAGAATCGGAAGCAGGAGAGTAAGTAAATATATCAGATTTAATTGCTTTTTTACATTCATATAACGAAACAATCTTTTTATCGTTAGTAGAAACTTCATGATTTTTATACCTTTCAAAAAATATATATAAATAGTTGAACAGAGTATAAGCTTATCTTTTTTCAATTCGAAACTGGTAAGGAGACTGATGGCTGTTTTTCTTGAATATTTTACTGAAATAATTACCGCAGGAAAAACCACATTTTACAGCAATCTCATTTATGGATAAATTGGTATTTGTCAATAATTGCATTGCATTCTCCATTCTGATATTAGTGAGATACTTAATTGGATTCGTACCTGTTTCTTTTGTAAATTCTCTTGTAAAATGGCTCAATGAAATCCCCAATTTGTCCGCCAGATTTTTTATGCTATCAATATCAGCAAATTCGTTTTCCATAAATTCTATTGCAAATCTTGTTTTTAACGAATATGCATCTTGATTATAGGCCAGAGTTCTGCATAAAAGAGACAGAAAGTGAAAGACAATCTCGCTTCCGACAAAGGGAGGTATCTTCATACCATTAAGTAAATCATTGTGTAGTTTAAGAAGATATTGCAATACGTTACTATTCGGATCAAGTTTCAAGATTTTTCCTGTTTTTTGAATAATCTTATCAAAATAAGGCTTTACGGCTGTTCCTTCAAAATGAATATAGAGAAGCTGCCAGCCATCTTCATTCAAATTATCAGGACAGAAATATTTTTCATCATCAGGAATTTTTATAAAGAAGGCTTGACCAGGTTCAATCTGATAAACCTGATGGTTTATTTCAAACATTCCATGTCCTTTTAGGGTATATTGGAATAAGTAGCCTTGCATATTTCTATCGTTATTATCAAAATAGTAGTCAGACGTATTTCTGTATTCAATACCCATATCCTTCAGCTCAAAAGGTGGCTCGGTAAACTCATCAAAGGATGCAAAATAGAAAGTTTTAAATTGGTAAGACATCAAAAAAACACCTCTTTTATCAAATTAACATTCTTGAGTAAAATCTAATTCCTTAATATACTAGATATATGATACCACAGAAAGCAATATTTGTATAATCAAAATATTATTAAATATACTGTTATTACTCAAACGTGGTGTATGATATAGCTTTTAAGTATTAATAGAAAGGAGAAAGAATTTTTTAAATAAAAAAGAAAAAATAGCAGTTAAATATTAGGAGGTATAAAAATGAAATACAGTAATCCTGTGATAAAAGGATTTTATCCTGATCCCAGCGTATGTAAGGTTGGGGATACATATTATCTTGTGTGTAGTTCTTTTCAGTATTTTCCAGGTGTTCCTCTTTTTGAAAGTAAGGATCTTATTAACTGGAAACAAATCGGGCATTGTCTTACAAGAGAGAGTCAGATTCATCTTGAAGGTATCAATAGTTCAGGCGGAGTTTTTGCGCCTACGATACGGTATAATAACGGGAAGTTCTATATGACTACTACTAATGATACCACCCATCAGAATTTTTATGTATGGACGGATGATATTTATGGTGAATGGTCAGAGCCAATTTTTGTAGAGCAGGGCGGGATTGATCCTTCTTTCTATTTTGAATCTGACAAGGCATATTTTATGAGTAATGGTTCAGATGATAATGGAATTTCAGGTATTGTTCAATGTGAAATTGACATTGAAACCGGAAAAAAGCTTACCTTGAGCCAAACTATCTGGCAGGGCTCCGGTGGACGTTATCTTGAAAGTCCCCACTTGTATAAAATAAACGAAGAATATTATTTAATGGCAGCAGAAGGCGGCACTGAATATGGTCATATGGTAACATATGCTCGCGGTTTATCCCCTTATGGTACTTTTGAAGCATATCCTCATAACCCTGTTTTAACAAACCGGAATTTAGGAGGTTATGAAATACAAGGAGTAGGTCATGGTGATCTCATTCAGGACAACAAAGGAAATTGGTGGATGATTCATCTTGGATTCCGTCAAATAGGGCGCTGGGCTACATATCATCATCTTGGACGTGAAGTTTTCCTTACACCGGTAACATTTAATGAGAATGGCTGGTTTACAGCAGGTAATAATGGAACAACAGTAAAAAGTTTTAATATGGACTACACGAATGACAGTACTGTTCAGCAAGAGAAAAAGAGCTATACCTTTGGAAATACAGAATGGAAAAAGGAGTGGTGTTATTTACGTCACCCTAATATTGATAACTATGACTTAAAAAAAGATAAAGTAATACTGAAAGGAACTGAAGTTTCGCTTGATCAAACCGCCTCTCCGACCTTTATAGGAATTCGTCAAAAAGACTTCTATGGGTGCGTATCCTGTGATGTAAGTGTTAATGATTGTGAAGCGGGCATAACATTGTATATGGATGAAAATCATCATTACGATTTTGCAATACGCCAAACAGGTAATTTGTTTGAAGTAATTGAGCGCCTTAATATCGGAGATATAAAATCGATAGAGCAAATGTTGCCATTAAAAAATGAAAATAAAGCCACACTAGTATATCATAAATTAAATAAGTACCATATATAATAATGTTTTGATATGTGTTATAATATATTCGTCAAATTTAAAGGATTGGTGAATATGAAGCAGACCTTTTTACCTTTGTCTGATGAAGACAAAACATATCTTAAATCATTATCAAAAACAAGAACTATTCAAGCTCAGGTTGTCGACCGTGCAAGAATTTTATTATATAAAGCTGATGGTATTTCTTTTGATGAAATAGCCACCAGACTAAACATAAGTAAACGTACTGTGCGTCTCTGTATCTCAAAATACTATGACGGTGGAATTGATGCAGCACTATTTGATGCTGCTCGTTCTGGAAGACCTTCTGAAATATC
>NZ_FRAC01000046.1 GCF_900142215.1 Anaerocolumna jejuensis DSM 15929
TGGTGGTGAAAGAAAAGGTTCATGCTGTGGTTATAGGTTCAGCAATTACCAGGCCAAGAGAAATCACAGCAAGGTATGTAAAAGCTATTTCATGATTTGGGGGGGCAAAGGGAGGGGCTTTCAAAAGGGGACGGCAATTTGTACAAACCAGAAAGACTCATGCTTCGATTCCAAGGTATAAGAAGTCCTAATTCTCTGAATATTTTGTGCTGGACATATTATCAAACAGATAACTCGCTACGCTCAAACAATCTGTTTGATAATATAGCACAAAATCTTCAGAGAAAAGGACTTCTAATACCTTTCCATAGGCGCATTCGTTTTTCTGGTTTGTGCAAATTGCCTGTGTTTCTTTGGAAGCAAGGCTTTTGTTACTCAAATCATTTTATGATTTGACCTATAAATGGGAGATTTTTTGAAACAAGAAAAATATTGCACAATTAGTAAGAGTGTCAAATCAATTTTTTACCTTAAAAAAGCTTATTTTTTAATATTTATCGCTCAAAAAGTGCTTAAAAGGTATTTTTAAAATTTGATTTTGTGCAAATTGTTAATCTGATTTAAAAAAGGGTTCATTTGTTGGGCTAATCATTTTATAAAGGAACAATAGAAAAAAATTGTGATAAGAAATAATAGAAAAGAAACAACAGAAAAGAAACAACAGAAAAAAAACAACAGATAAATAATGGTATACAAACGGACGTATGGATAAAGTCTAAAGGAGATTTTTTCAATATGGAAAATTGTACTTATACTTATAACAAGCCCTGCAATATAATGGAAAAAACATATGACGTTATTGTTATCGGAGGCGGAACTGCCGGCTCCGCTGCTGCAATAGCTTCTGCCATGGGTGGTGAGGATACTCTTATTATTGAGAGAAATTCCTGTCTTGGCGGCTTGGCATCCGGGGGGCAGGTTACGCCCATGATGCATAATGGGATTGACGGAAGGTCCGGCCGCTCGTATATCAATGAAATTATTAAGAAAAAAATGGCACTGGAAGGGTATGGGGCAGATGATCATTACGGAAATGACGGATGGTTCAATCCGGAAATGATAAAGTATACTCTGGAGGAAATTTTTACAGAATACAAGGGAACAATCCTTTATAATACCGAGCTTCTTGATACGGTGGTGGAGAATAATAATATAAAAGGAGTAATCGTCCATAATAAGTCCGGCCTTTCTCTCATCCGCGGAAGGGTATTTATTGACTGCACCGGTGATGCTGACGCAGCTTTTGCTTCCGGTGTGACCTGCTTTACAGGGGATGAGCTGTTGCATAACAATCAGGCCATGTCCCTGCGTTTTATGGCTGGGAATATTGATATTTTAAAGCTGAAGGCTTTTCTGAAGGAAATAGGGGAGGCTGACATATTGGAATATCCGCTTGTTGAGATAGCCTCGGTATGGGAAGCAAAAACACCCTTGAACAAAGTGTTTCAAAAGGGGCTTAAAGATAAAGTAATTGAGTACCCTGACGGAAAGTATTTTCAGGCATTTTCAGTGCCGGGTATGCGGGGGGTCATGTCATTTAACTGCCCGGAAATACCGGATATTTATGATACACTGGATACAGCTGCCGTCAGCCGGGGATTAATAACCGGGAGAAGAATGATAAAAAGGCTCCATGGCTTCCTGAAAGCCTATATTCCGGGCTTTGAAAATAGCTGCATTATTTCCTCCGCAGACATGCCCGGTATAAGGGAATCCAGAAGAATACGGGGAAAATATATCCTCAGTGAAAAGGATTTCAGTGAAAGGGCTAAATTTGCCGATGGAGTAGCAAGGACAGCCTACCCGGTTGATATTCATGGGCTTATTGATGAGAAAAAACTGGGTATAAAGCTGATGGAACGGGGAGAGTATTTTGAAATTCCTTATAGGTGCCTGATAACCGATGCCATTGAAAATCTGCTTGTGGCTGGAAGATGCATATCATCGACATTTATTGCCCAGTCATCCGTCAGGATTCAGCCTACCTGCAGTGCTTTAGGTGAGGCCGCGGGTATTGCCGCCTCCTATTGTGTCAGGAACAATAGGAAGCCAAATGAACTGGATGGAAAAATCGTTCGTGATATCATGACGGAGCAAGAGTGAAAGATTTATCTTTCCCCCTGATTTTGTACGAGTACTTTAGCACCCCTGAAGGGTGCTAATTAGCACGCAGATGGAAGCCAAATATTGAAAGAGACAATCTGATATTTAAAGGAATAGCAAAACTAGCGAATTTAGAAAGGGTGGTATCCTTGAGCATAAATGGTTTCCAACCTACTGAACAATGGAAAGCTATGGGTCTAGAGCCCGGGGATGCCGTTCTTATCCACAGCTCCTTAAAGAGCTTCGGGCATGTAGAAGGCAGTGCTTTTACGGTGGTCGGCTCCCTCCTTGATGTGCTAGGTGAAGAAGGTACCCTGATCGTTCCCACCCTGACCGGCAGGCGGGAAGATTCGCTATCCTGTCCGCCTGTATTTCATGTGCTGGATACCATGTGCTGGACAGGGATTATTCCCGAAACCGTAAGAAACATGGAAGGAGCCAGACGTTCCCTTCATCCTACCCATTCGGCCGCAGCCATAGGGGGCAGAAAGGAATATATAACCACAGGTCATGAGAAATCCGGGTCACCCTGCGATGAAAACAGCCCATATTATAAAAATGCAGAAATCAATGGCTATATTATGCTGGCAGGCGTTGACCAGGAGAGCAATACATCGATACATTCCTGTGAGGAAATAGCAGGGGTTCCATACCATCTCCAGGAGGCTGAGATTGATATCACTATCACAGGTTATGAAGGGAAACGGCTTACTGTCAGGAACCGGCTGCATGATTGGGAAAAGCCTGGGACTGATTTTAACAAATTGGATGAACTTCTGGAGAAGAAGGGAATCATGAAAAAATACAGGGCAGGCAATTCCCTGATCCGACTGATAAAGGCCAATGACATGTTTGAATACACAATAGACTTATTAAGAAAAGACCCTTATTACCTGCTTATATAAGGGTTTTCTTTTCATAATAATGGTGTGGGATATGAGCGGTAAAAGGGGAGGGTTTCAAAAGGGGACGGAAATTTGTACAAAATAAAAAGCATGAATGCTTCGATTACAATGTATAAGAAGTCCTAATTTTCTGAAGCTTTTGTGCTGGACATATCCTCAAGCAGATAACTCGCTAGCTCAGACAATCTGTTTGAGGATATAGCACAAAAGCTTCAGAGAAAAGGACTTCTAATACATCTCCATAGGCCCATTCATGCTTTCTATTTTGTACAAATTGCCTGCTGGCAGATTAAAACTGGACTTTTGCTGCTTAAATCATATTATTAAACACTGTAAAAAAGCTGGAGGATATTTTGGCGAGAACGGAGGTAATTATGGGAAAAGTAAAAATTGGAATTATTGGGACTGGAAGTATTAGTAATATGCATATGGCGGGGTATAACCGTCTTAAGAATGTGGAGGTTGTTGCGGCGTGTGATATCAGTGAAGAACGGGTGAAAGAGTTTGCAAAGACCTATAATATCCCGAATACTTTTACCGACTATAATGAGATGTTAAAAATGACGGAAATAGAGGCGGTAAGTGTTACGGCATGGAACAATATCCATGCCCCTGCAAGTATTGCGGCGTTAAACGCAGGGAAGCATGTTTTATGTGAAAAACCTCTTGCACTGAATGCAGCGCAGGCCGGTGAAATGGTGGAGGCTGCGAAAAAGTCGGGGAAAATCCTGATGGTAGGCTTTTGCAGGAGATTTGGAGATAATGCCGTTGCATTGAAAAATATAATTGACAACGGGGATTTGGGAAATATTTATTATGCGAAGGCAGGCTGCCTGAGAAGATGGGGCAATCCCGGAGGCTGGTTTTCCGATAAGCAACGATCAGGGGGCGGTCCGGTAATTGATTTAGGCGTACATATGATTGACCTTATCCGCTATCTTTCCGGTAAGCCCAAAGTGGTATCCGTTACGGCCTCCGCCTTTCATCATATGGGAATGAAGCCGGAAGTGAAAGGAATACAAAAATATAATTCAGCGGATTACAGCGAGTATAATGACGTGGAAGACTGCGCGGCTTCCCTCATAAAGTTTGACAACGGAATGACCTTATTCTTTGAAACAAGCTGGGTACAAAATAGAAAAGAAGACCGGCTTTATCTGGAGCTCTTTGGAGACAAGGCAGGAGCGAAAATGGAACCGGAATTTGAATTATATGAAAACAAATATGATTACCTGAGAGATTCAAAACCTTTATTAGACCCCAATGGCAGCTCTTTTGAGCATAATTTTGTCCAGGAAATAAAGCATTTTATAAGCTGCATTGCAGATGGGGCGGAATGTCTGAATCCGGCTGAGGATGGCCTGGAATTAATGAAAATAATAGATGCTATCTATCAGTCGGCAGAGACCGGACATGAAGTTATTATCAATTAAAGGAGGCTTCCTATGAAATTATCTGTAAGCGCATGGTGTCTTCAGGAAAAACTGTTTGGGAAAGAAATGACCATCCTGGATTTTATCAGGTTCTGCCATGAGAATGGTGTGAAATTTGTGGAATTGCTGGATTGTTTCCTGAGCGGCGAAAGGGATATAAAGGAAGTAAAGGAGCTCTTAAAGGAACTGGATATGAAGGTATCCGCTTATTCCATCAGCAATGACTTTGTCCTTTCCGACAGCAGTGATAGAAGGTCACAGGTGGAGTATATGAAGAAAAGCATGGACACTGCCTTGGAGCTGGGCACCGGGATAATGAGAGTATTCAGCGGAAATAATAAGGATGGAATGTCTCTTGATATGGCAGAGGATTGGATTGTGGAATGCTTTCAGGAGGCAGCACCCCTGGCTGAACAAAAGGGCATAACAATGGTATTGGAAAATCACGGCCTTCTTGCAGGAAAATCCTATCAGGTAAAGAATATCATAGACAGGACCTGCTCAAAGGCATTAAAATCAAATGCAGATGTCGGCAATTTTATGCTGGTAAATGAAAATCCTCTGGAGGCAGTTAAGCTATTAAAGGACCAGATTGGTTTTCTGCATTTAAAGGATTTAAAAAAGGTGGATTTAGCAGAGGCAGATTCAGCAGAAGCAGATACGAAAGAGTGTTATACGGCCATTGATGGCAGCGTTTATCAGGGAGCTGTCCTTGGAAAAGGAGATGTACCCATCCCGGAAATCATCGCCTATATGAAAGCTTCCGGTTATCAGGGATTTCTTTCAATCGAATTTGAAGGACCTGGAGACCCTGCCGAAGGTACAACGGAGTGTATTGCATATGCAAGGCAGGAATTGGATAAGTAAACGGGATATGGAGGCATTGTGTCTGCGAAATCCCCGGCACAATCTTGCGGCGTACTGGAAAGACATGACAGTTAGTGTGAAAATTAAAAAACAATTTTCACACACAAAATTGTGCCTGCGGCGCTAAATTGCAGGCTGCGAGAAAGGTATGGCTATTAGTATGTATACTAATAAAATTGGAGTTATGGTCGATTCCTTTCAGCTGGATTTAAGGGCTGGAATCAAGAAAGCAAAGGAAGTCGGAGCTGATGGGATACAGATCTATGCGGTGGCTGGTGCCATGGAGCCGGAGCAGCTGAATCAAGGCCAAAGGAAGGAACTCCTGGACTTCATCAAATCCAACGGGCTGGAGGTATCCGCACTCTGCGGAGATTTTGGCGGGCATGGCTTTCTGATAGAGGAAGAGAATACCTGGAAGGTTGAAAAATCCAAAAGAATTATGGAGCTGGCAAAGGATATGGAGACCAATGTCGTTACGACCCATATCGGAGTTATTCCGAAGGATGAAAGTAAGTCCCAGTACAGGATTCTCAAAAATGCCTGTGAGGAACTGGGGAGATTTGGTGAGAGCGTAGGTGCGTACTTTGCCATTGAAACAGGACCGGAAAAAGCTGAGACACTGAAGAGCTTTCTGGATAGCCTGGACAGCGGCGGAGTGGGAGTGAATCTGGACCCGGCCAACCTGGTCATGGTCACAGACGATGATCCGGTAAAGGCAGTAATTACATTAAAGGATTATATTGTTCATACCCATGCAAAAGACGGTATTATGATAAAAAAGACAGAGCCTCAGATCATTTATGACTTTTTTGCAGAAGGGGGAATCGGTGATTTAAGGCTTGAGGACTATTTTGCGGAAAAGCCCCTGGGACTGGGAAGTGTTGATTTCAGCGGGTATATGAAAGCTCTTTCTCAAATAGGATACAAGGGCTTCTTAACGGTGGAGAGGGAAGTCGGAGATGACCCTGAAGGTGATATAAGAGATGCTGTACATTTTTTAAAGGCATTGCTGCGGTAATTGTAAAGTGCTATTTTTTGGAAGAAGACAGGAGGAAAAATATGTTAAAAGATTTACCTTGGCTAAAGCATTCGGAGGGACTGGATATTGAATTACTGGAATCCAAAGAGGAAGGGAAGGATATCGAAGGATTCGGGAAAAGGGCAGAAGAAATTAAGAAGATGGAAAATGGAGCAGAGAAGGAAGGCTGGGCAGGAAATCTCCTGGACGAATTATTTGCTCTTCCCGTGAAAGAAGGATTCGGCTGCATAGAGCCGTCGGACCTGGCAGGCATTGAGGCGGAAAGACCCACAAGCAAAATACAGCGTAACAGGAATACGGCCAATTTATCCGACGATACCTTATATAATAAAATATATGGTGCCTGGCTGGGAAGATGTGCCGGCTGCTTACTGGGGCAGCCCGTTGAAGGCTGGCAAAGGGAAAGAATCGGGAAGCTTTTAAAAGGTACCGGTAATTATCCAATCAATTATTATATGTCCTCGGATATTTCAAAAGAAATAAAAGAGGAATGTGATGTTACGGATTATCCCGGTGTATACGGAAACCAAAAAAAGGGCTGGATTAATAATATAGAATGCATGCCGGAGGATGATGACACCAATTACACCATTATGGGCTTAAAAATCCTGGAGAAGTATGGAGTTGATTTTACACCGGAGGACGTGGCAGAATGCTGGCTGGATAACCTCCCGGTATTGCACTTGTGCACGGCGGAAAGAGTGGCATACCGCAATTTGATAAATCTGGATATGCCTCCCCGTTCGGCAGCTTACCGAAATCCCTACAGAGAATGGATTGGTGCCCAGATACGCGCAGACTTCTTTGGGTATATTGCGCCCGGCAACCCGGAGCTGAGCTCTGCAATGGCTTGGCGGGATGCCTCCATATCTCATACCAAAAACGGAATCTACGGGGAAATGTTTATAGCCGCCATGTTGTCAACAGCAGCTGAATCAGAGGATATCCAATCTATTATAGATGCCGGCTTATCCATGATACCGGAAAAATCAAGGCTGCACGCCGGCATTGATACAGTGCTTAAATGGTACTATTCCGGTGTGGATTGGGAAGGTGCAATCGATAAGATTCACCAATTGTACAACGAAAAGAATGCCCACGATTGGTGCCATACCATACCAAATGCTATGATTGTATGTATTGGCCTGCTGTATGGAGGCCTTGATTTCGGCAAATCAATTGGAATAGCAGTCATGGCCGGCTTTGACACAGACTGCAACGGCGCAACCGTCGGCTCTATTCTTGGAATGGTTCTCGGAGCAGAGTCCATTCCGGAAAATTGGATTAAGCCTTTGAATAACAAAGTAAAGTCCGGAATAGATGGATACGGACTAGTCGAAATATCGGATTTGGCAGACAGAACGGTAAGAATTGCAAAAAGTATTTTACCATCTCTGTAGTTACTGCATAGTAAATAAGTGCAGGATTTTTATTGTGCCTGTACTTATTTACTATGTTACCGATATTATACAGAGAAAAATATATAGAATAAAGTACAAATTATCTGTTGTAGGCGGCCTATTTTAATCAGATATATATTCGGCTATATCAGATAGTTTACAATCAAGTATTTTGCAAAGGGCATTGAGAGTATTTGTTGATACTGATTCATTTTTTTGTAAACGTATTATTGTTGAGCCACTGATATTTTCATCTATGTCTTTATTCCTTAGAGTGTAAGTTGTAGCACCTTTTCTTTTCATAGTTTCCCATAGCGGAGTATAAGAAATCAATTTCGTTCACCCCCTTTACGTTTATTCATTATGCCGTATAATGGACATATATTACTATGTTCAATATGCGGCATAACATTGATAATAGCAAATGCAAAAACGAGTGAAAGTACAAATATCGATGAAAATCAGAAAGAGTTATTGGAAGATTCAAATATTAATTCAAATGATGTTGTAAGCATAGATAAAATTTAGCTTTTTCAAAAGAACAATTACAGAAAATAAAAGATGAAGTTTTAACTAATAAAGGGATAGTAACAGTCTGTGAGATGTTTTATATTAAAAAAGTAGCGATGTAACAACAGATATTAAATACTGTGTCAGATATTACTTTGTTCAATACATTTTTGGCTGCTTTCGTGCTAAGGTAAAAAAAATAAAAATATATCATAAAAAAGGACAATGAGTACAGGAATCAGAGACTTATCCATGTAATATATTGTATAAAAAAGGGTAAGGGAGTTTATGTTGAAAAAGATACCTTATAAAAAGTGTATTATCATGGCTGCAATTCTTATCTGTGCCTATTTCTTTGGCGGAGGAATTGCAATGCTGGTACAGGTTTATGCCAAGGATACCATAAAAGCGGAAGAGAACTGGGGCCTAGGGTTTCCCACAGAAGGCCAGCCGCCGAAAGCCAATACCACAGCAGATGAACTAAAGAAATACGATTCCTATTATATAGGAGATACCGGCAAAAAGGTCATTTACCTGACCTTTGATGCAGGCTATGAAAACGGAAATATGCCGGCCATTCTGGATGCCTTAAAAAAGCACAATGCCCACGCCACCTTCTTTGTAGTCGGTAATTTTATCAACACCAGTCCGGAACTGCTTAAACGCATCGTAGCAGAAGGAAATCAGGTAGGGAACCATACATACAATCATCCAAATATGTCCAGCATAGCTTCAAAGGAAGCCTTTGAAAAGGAACTGGGCGGCGTAGAAAAAGCCTATGAAGAAATAACCGGCCAGAAGATGACCAAGTACTACAGGCCCCCTCAGGGAAAGTACAGCGTTCATAACCTGGAAATGGCAAAAGAACTAGGCTACAAGACCTTCTTCTGGAGCCTCGCCTACGTAGACTGGCTGCAGGATAAACAACCGACAAAAGAAGCAGCCTTTAAAAAGCTTCTCGGCAGAATCCACCCCGGAGCAATCGTGCTTCTTCACAGCACCTCAAAGACCAACGCAGAAATCCTGGATGAACTCCTAACAAAATGGGAAGGGATGGGCTATACCTTTGGCACGCTGGATGACCTTGTAAAAGCAAGCAGCAGTAAATAAATCACTTCTATCACATCAAATCAAATGAGAATGAAACAAATCTAAAAGTACTATCTACAACTTTATGCAATGTAATAAAGTTGTGAGCCAACAAATCATAACAAAAAACAAAGAAAAATAAAATTATAAAAATAAGGCAAATGAAAAAGTAAAGAAAATAAAAAAGTAAAGAAAATGAAAAAATAAAACAAATGATAAAATTAAGCAATTGAAAAGATAAAACCATTGGAAAGATAAAACAATTGAAAACAATAAACAAATAATAAGGCTAATAGGAATACCCAGATGATGGGGGACTTATGTTTCGGAATTTTATCTCGAGAGGTTCCTTATGACACTTAAGCGGCAGCAATTGTTCCTAGGGAAATCAGTGCCACTGTCTGAGCTCAAAAAACTGTCATATCCACATCATCACAGCGAGTTTGGCACTGCTTTCCCTGCCAGGAACAATTACTGGCACTTTAGTGGAATTAGGAACCTTGAGCAATAAAATTCCGAAACATAAGTCCCCCATCATCGTACACCCCCATACCCCCGCTTTATGCCCCATACGTCTTTGTTATTTTCAGACGCCATCCCCCACCCCATCATTGACAGTGACTTTAGTCCCATGTTATACTGTAATCCATTAAGAGGGAGTAGCTTACAAGATATAAGGTCAACAACCGGCATAAACTGTTATAAACTGATTGCCTGGCCTTATACTCCGCAAACGGATAGCAAGACTTTTAATATTTTCTGACAATGCCAGTAAATATTAAAAGTCTTTTTTTTACCCCTGGCAAAAGGAGGAATCAATTAGAAGAGAGTAGCATATTTTCTTAGAGAAAAGATAGAAAGGCTGTGTATCTTATTGTAGCAGAAAAGCAAGTACAGCAGATGAATAACAAAAAAACCGAGGAGGACATTTCATTGTCAACGAAAAAAGCAGTATCATGGGTATTATTTTGGGTAGGGCTATCACTGTGTTTTAACATGGGCATCTACATTTTTGCAGGAAAAGAAAAGGCCCTGGAATTCCTGGGAGGCTATGTAATCGAGCAGTCCTTAAGCATAGACAACCTTTTCTTATTCTTAATGGTATTTTCCAGTTTCGGCATCAAGGCCGATTATCAAAGGCGTGTACTGAATTACGGAATATTTGGTGCCATTATTCTAAGACTGATATTCATTCTGCTGGGAGTTACAATTGTCGATAAATTTGAATGGGTTCTGTATATCTTTGGCGCGATATTAATTGTCAGCGGTATAAAAATGATGCTGAAAAAAGAGGAGAGTACCGATTTTAAGGAAAGCAGAATCATCAGGATACTGGGTAAGATAATACCTGTTACCAAGGAGCTGGAAGGGGACAGATTCTTTGTCAGAAAAAATAAAATCCTTTATGCTACCCCCTTATTTGCCATAATTATAGTGATAGAATTTACGGATATCCTATTTGCGATAGATTCCATACCGGCGGTCTTTTCCATTTCCACAGACCCCTTTATAGTTTATACCTCAAATATTTTTGCGATACTAGGACTGCGAAGTATGTATTTTGTCCTGGGCAAGCTTCAGGAGAGATTCCAGTATGTAAAATACGGAGTTGCCCTTATTCTTACCTTTACCGGATTCAAGCTGGTATCCTTATTGTTTAACATACATATATCCGTAGAGCTGTCGCTGTTTGTAATCTTTGCCATATTGGTATTAAGTGTTATTTTATCTGCTGTAGTTACCAAGAAGGATGAAGTGAAGGTAAATTAGATTGAAAAAGGCAAGGCACTTTTCAAATTTCTATTTAAGCAGAATTGCAGGCAGGCTTGCGGTATGCATGGGATAAGGTAGAGAAACGCGGTGTCTTTGAATCTTTATTTGCATGGCAATCCAGGAAGGCCTGTGATAGTGGTATCACTGGAGCAAAATCTAATATAGCAATAGATAAAAAATACTGAGCCTTATATTAGCAAAGTGTATGGCTAAGGAAAGGACCCTTTGGGCCCGCTATCATGGTGGGTTTCCTAAGGGTCCTTTTATAGTTTATAATATATATATCACATGTCACGTATCAATCATCAATTGATTACATGTCCAGATACAGTCCGATTAGCAGAATGACCTTAATCATCAACAGTTGTTTCCATGACCGGATACAGACATGGTACGATTAGCAGAATAACCTTAATTATCATCAGTTGTTTCCATGCCTGGATACAAGCCTTATCCGCTTAGCTGACCTTAATTATTATCAGCAGTTTTTCTTGTCAGGCGGACAAAGAATTTTATCAGCTCATTGACCGTTAGAGGTACAAGAGAGAACAGGAGAACGATACCCCAGTCCTTTAAACTGATGTTGTGAACTCCGAAAGCTTCTGCCAGGAATGGAATGGAAATTACAAGCTCCTGTAACAGCAGGCCGATAATGATAGAAGCAATAAGGAGCTTATTTTTTAACAGGCCGATCTTAAAGATGGACTTCTCATGGTTTCTCATAGACAGGGAGTAAAAGAGCTGGGAAGCTGCCAATACTACGAAGGCCATGGTTCTGGCATAAGTCAGAGCTGTTTGGTAATCAGAGGATTTTGTAACCTCTTTTGCCAGGCTTGTAAAAATATTATAGCCATGCTCGTACATTCCAAAATAGAAGGCCGTCAGGGTCAAAATACCGATTAGGAAACCACCGATAACGGCACGTGTACCGGAGCCTTCCGCAAAAAAACTCTGCTTTGGATCTCTGGGCTTCCGTTTCATGACGTCCTTATCTCCGGGGTCAACGCCGAGGGCGATGGCAGGCAGGGAGTCCGTAATCAGGTTAATCCACAAAAGCTGGGTAGCAGCTAAAGGTACCGGCCAGAAAAACAGGATGGAGAAGAGGATGGAAATTACCTCTCCCAAGTTACAGGAAAGAAGGAAAATAACGGATTTCTTGATGTTGTTATAAATATTTCTTCCTTCTTCAATGGCGTTTACGATTGTTGTAAAGTTATCGTCGGTCAGGATCATATCACTGGCGCCCTTGGCAACATCCGTTCCGGTGATACCCATGGCAACTCCGATGTCAGCGTATTTGAGGGAGGGAGCGTCATTTACGCCGTCCCCTGTCATGGATACGATATTTCCGTGGGCCTTAAAGGCTCTTACAATCTTAACCTTATGTTCGGGTGAAACTCTTGCAAACACTCTGTAGTCTTTGATTTTTTCAGAGAATACCTCATCGGCCATTTCATCAATTTCCGCACCTGTAAGGCTTTGGTCGATGGAATCGGCTATACCAAGCTCTTTTGCGATGGCAACGGCTGTATTCTTATGGTCGCCGGTTATCATAATTGGTGTAATGCCGGCGGCTTTTGCTTCCGCTATGGAGTCCTTTACCTCAAGCCTTGGAGGGTCAATCATACCGACAATACCGATGATGGTCAGCTCCTTCTCCATCTCTTCGGCATCTATAACCGTATCGGAATCCTTATAGGCTGCACCTAAGACTCTTAAGGCGGAATCAGACATCTCTTCGGTTGCTTTTAAGAAGCTTTTTTTGATTTCCTCTGTCAGAGGAACGACCTTGCCGTCTAGGAGGGCAGTGGAAGATATTTTCAGCA
This sequence comes from Anaerocolumna jejuensis DSM 15929, assembly GCF_900142215.1. Taxonomy (GTDB): domain Bacteria; phylum Bacillota; class Clostridia; order Lachnospirales; family Lachnospiraceae; genus Anaerocolumna; species Anaerocolumna jejuensis. Next base: position 12,946 of record NZ_FRAC01000046.1, read on the forward strand.
GATTGTCAATGGCTCCCTTGGTATGGACCCGGTAAGTACCGTTTTCTTCATTTAAGGTGGACATCAGCTTTCTGTCAGAGTCAAAGGGCTTTTCTCCCACACGCTTATGGGCAGCGTTCAGAGCATTTTTTGTAAGGTCAAAGCGGTCGCCCATTATAATAAGTGCAACCTCTGTGGGATCGCCGGTTCCTGCACCATTTTCATAGGTGGCATCGGAACATAGGACAAAGGACCTTACCAGCTCTTTTTCATCAGGGGAGGGAGCTAAGACATCACTGCCTGCCGGGATGTCTCTTAGATTATTAAGGGTGAAGGTTTTAACCACTGTCATCTTATTCTGGGTCAGGGTACCTGTCTTATCCGAGCAGATAATATTAACGGAGCCTAAGGTTTCAACGGCGGGAAGCTTCTTCACGATAGCGTTGATCTTAGACATTCTGGTAACACCGAGAGCCAGTACAATTGCAACAATTGCGGCAAGACCTTCCGGTATGGCAGCAACGGCAAGGCTGATAGCTGTTAAGAACATTTCAAATAAATCACGTTTTTGTATCAGAGCTATTACAAATATCAGAACACAAATACCGATTGCCAGGTAACCAAGAGTTTTACCAAGCTCATCCAGGCGCCTTTGCAGGGGAGTTAATTCATCATTATCCTCATCAAGAATCTTTGCAATCTTACCGATTTCCGTATCCATGGCCGTTGCAACTACAACACCTTCACCGCGCCCGTAGGTTACAAGGGTGGACATGAACGCCATATTGACTTTATCGCCGATGGGAGTTTTGGGGTCCTCCAAAAGCACTGCGGAGTCCTTGTTTGAGGGAACGGATTCCCCGGTCAATGCTGACTCTTCAATCTGGAGATTGGCACTTTCGGTCAGCCTGATATCGGCGGGTATAAATCTGCCGGCATCCAGGACAATAATATCACCGGGCACTACTTCTTCCGAATTGATTTCCTTTACTTCACCGTCGCGGCGGACTAAGGATTTGGGGGTGGTCATCTTTTGCAGGGCTTCCACCGCTTTTTCTGCTTTGGCTTCCTGAATTACACCGATTACTGCATTTAGGATTACTACCAAAAGGATAATAATGGCATCTGCATATTCCTTGATGAATATGGTAATAACGGCAGCCCCTAACAGCACATAGATAAGCATATCCTTTAATTGGGAAAAAAACAGTGTAACCAGGCTTTTCTTGGGCTTTCCCTTCAATTTGTTCGGCCCGTACTTTTCCAACCTGGTTAAAGCTTCCCCGGAACTAAGTCCTTGGGACGGGTCTACATTAAGCTCCTTTAAAGCTTCCTTTGTGGGTTTTGAAAACCACATACTAACACCTCACTTATAATTTTTATCGGCAGATTTAATCAGGTGGAGGACATAAATCTGCGGTTTGTTAATGATTTGCTACTAGTTTTTTCTATTCTGTAAAAGAATATACTTTGAACTATTATTGTACTATGTAATTAGGTGACAGTAAAATTAAAATTTGATTAAATTTGGCAATATTTATTTTGGGGAATTTCAAGTTTGTTGAATGTATAGTTGGGGTATAAAAATCCACTCAGCTCCGTGAAAGTCACTTCGTTGCATTTTTATACCCCAACTATACATAAAGGAAAGCTGAGATTAATTTGTGGCGCCCGAATTAATGGTTAGAAGGAGCAATAAATAAGGAGCAGTAAATAAGGAGCAGTAATGAAGGTGCAGTAAAAAAAGTGCAGTAAAGAAATTAAGACAAAGAAGGTATGATTAAAAAGGGAGAATCCATCAAAAATCCATAATGGAAAGGTACAATTTAAATGGGGAGTGTTGGACTTATAACAAGATGCTGTTATTCTGCAGTTTCAAAAGAAACAGTTCTTGAAGCAATTGAAAAAGAACTTACAACAAGATGCTGTTATCCTGTAGTGCGCAAATTAAGATTTACCTGAGAGTAATTCTGGGGATTCTGTGATAAAATGTATATAAATATTTGAAAAAATAGTTTTCCTGTTCTGTATTCAATCTAAAAATAGTTAATCATTATCAGAAAAGTACAAGTTTTGAACCGTAAGGTTCCGTTACGATAAAGAAAATAAAAGGGGTAGGCCTGTGGAAGAAAATAAAAAAAGAATACTGGTAGTGGAAGATGAAGAAAAAATCATGGAGTTTATAGAGTCTTATCTGATAAACAGCGGATATGAGGTGATAAAAGCCTATTCGGGAAGAGCGGCAGAAAGTAAGCTGAGAGAAGAAAGGCTGGATATGCTTTTATTGGATTTGATGCTTCCGGATAAAAGCGGAGAAGAAATTTTAAGAAATTTACGAAAGGAATCCCGTATTCCGGTTATTATCCTGACGGCCAAAAGCAGCGAGGAGAGCGTGATAAACGGATTGGATATCGGAGCTGACGATTATATTACAAAGCCCTTCAGCCCAAGGCAGATGGTAGCCAGGGTAAATGCCCTGTTCCGAAGAAGCGAAAAGGGGGAAAGCGGTGAGACCTTATCCTTTCGGAATGGTAAGCTGATGATTAACCTGGAAAACTACCGGGTGATGAAGGAGGGAGAGGATATCCTTTTAACACCCAGTGAATTTAAGCTCTTAACGACCCTGGCAAAGAGAAATGGGAAGGTATTTACAAGAGAAGAGCTGATTATGATTGCCTTTGACGGGGATTATGCAGGCTTTGACAGGACCATTGATTCCCATATTAAAAATCTCAGGGCAAAGCTTGAGGACAATCCCAAGGAGCCGGAGTATATTCTGACAATACGTGGTGTGGGTTATAAATTCGGGGGTGACTGATTTGAAATATTCCTTAAAACAAAAGCTGACCTTCTCCTATGTCATAATCGTAGTTGCCAGCATTGGTTTTGCCATTCTTTTTGCCAATGTGGGTATCAGGAATCAGTTCAAGCACTATGCGATTCAAAAGCAGGGGAAGGAAACGGAAGAGATAATAAGCCTTATCAGGATGAAATATGAGGAGGAAGGCGGATGGAGCAGTAAGTACCTTGACCTTATCGGAATGAATGCCCTGCAAAACGGTATGACTCTGGTAATCAAGGACACCGGCGGAAAGGTCATATGGTCGGCCTATGAGCATAATAACGGCCTCTGCCAGATTATGATAAAGAACATGGCTCTTAATATGTCAAGCTATTCCAATAAGTGGGACGGCAGATATGAGGAAAAGTCCTATCCTATAAAGGAAAAGAATTCGGTAATTGCTGAGCTTACCACAGGCTTTATGGGACCCTATTATTTTAATGACGAAGAGCTGCTGTTTATAAAGGCTTTAAATTCCATCCTTGTTTTTGCCGGGGTGACCTCGGTGCTGCTGGCTGTTTTTCTGGGGATTTTTATGTCCGTCAGACTAAGTAATCCCCTGAAGAAAATATCGGATAAAGCTCTTTTCCTGGCAAAGGGAGAGTATAAGGAGAGAATAACCGAGGACTTAAATACAAGGGAGATCAAGATACTGGCAGATACCATCAACCAGCTCTCAGATGCTCTAATGGAAAAGGACAGGCTAAGGGGACAGCTGACCCAGGACGTTGCCCATGAGCTCCGGACCCCTCTTACCTCTGTACAGGGCCATATGGAGGCAATGCTTGACGGTGTCTGGGAATTAAGCAATGAAAGACTCTTAAGCTGCTATGAGGAAATTATGAGGCTGAAAAGCCTGATCGGAAGCATTGAGGATTTATCCGCTTCAGAGGATAAGAATATCCTGCTCCATAAGGAAGAATTTGAATTCTCCTCCCTTGTGGAACGCCTTTTGCATAATTATGAGAAGGAGCTGTCCGATAAGAAGATGCAGGTAAAGCTTCGGGGGCGGCTGGAGGAAAAGAATGCAGGGAACCTTAACTATGGGGATATTATCTACGGAGATGTTAACTATGGAGATGTTATCTATGCAGATGTTATCTATGCAGATAAGGATAAAATGTGCCAGGTATTAAATAACCTCCTCTCCAATGCAGTAAAATATTGTGACAGAGGAGCGGAGGTCATTATTACCTTAGAGCAGGAAGCCGGTCAGGCGGTAATTAAGGTATCAGATAACGGAAATGGCATATCCCAGGAGGACCTGCCCCATATCTTCGAACGGTTCTACCGGGCGGACAAATCCAGAAACAGTAATACCGGCGGAGCTGGAATTGGACTGTCCATTACAAAATCCATTGTAGAAGCCCATGGGGGAAGTATTACAGCAAGCAGTGAATACGGAAAGGGAACGGAATTTACCATTCTACTTCCCGGCAGATAATACCGCTCAGGGCTTAAGGGGAGGATAGTTGATTTCAAGGCCCGGCTGGTGTCCCTTTTCCATCTTATGCCTGGCTTTCCGGTTGGCAACGGAATCGAAAATAATGGAAAAGTCATAATCCGGAGGATAAAGCTCCAGGGCCGGAGAGATTAACTTTAACCTCTTATGGTTTACGTATTCCTTCTTCTTTTGTATCTGGATGCCAATAAAACCTTTTTCATCTGCGGACTGAAATACAATTCCTATTTTTTTCTGAGGGTAGATCATTACACTGTCCCCCAGGCTATACTTAGCAGCAGCGCCGCCTTTTTTCCGGGAAGTGTCCTCATTCTCTCCCTTAATTCTTGGAAGCAGAGAAGGAGTAACAGGCGAAGGGGTATCAAGGTCTTCAGAGGTCAGGAAATCTGGCCTGGAGGATTCTGCCTCAGAGGCTTCCAGGGGGGAAGGAGAAGCCTTGGGGGAAGTCCTCTGATAAGCCTCTTTATAAGCCCTTGCCAGCATGCTCTCTGGCATGCCCAGGCGCTTTGCAATATATAGGGCACAGCTTTCACCGGCTTCGCCGATTTCCAGGCGGTAGAGGGGTCTTAAGCTTTCCTTGTCAAAGGCCATTCTGGCATTTATCAATCCACTGGTATTAGCGGCATATTCCTTCACCTCCGGGTAATGGGTGGTAGCAACCAGCAGGCAGTTCTTTCGGCGGAGCTCATCCAGAATGGCAATGGCAATGCCCATGCCCTCTGCCGGGTCAGTGCCGGAGCCAAGCTCGTCCAGGAGCACCAGGCTTTCTTCATTGGAAGCCTTTAATATTTCAATAATATTTGTAATATGGGCGGAGAAGGTAGAAAGATTTTCCGAAATACTCTGCCCGTCCCCGATGTCACAAAAAATACCATTGTTCATGGTTAATTCCGCCTCTTTACAGGGGACATGAAGACCGCACTGTGCCATGAGGGAAAGGAGTCCCACAGTTTTGAGGGCCACAGTCTTGCCGCCTGTATTAGGACCGGTGATAATAACTCCCTGTATACCCTCACCCAGCTTAAAGTCTAGGGGAACACACTCCATGGTATTTAAAAGGGGATGGCGGCCTTCCAGGATGGATATCCTTCTTTCGTGGTTCATAAGGGCTGGTACTCCCTTCATATCGATACTGAGCTTTGCCTTGGCAAAGAGAATATCAAGGGTCTCCATAGCCTGCATATTCAGAAAAATATCCGAGGAGGCCTCTGCAATCATACCGGTCAGCAGGTACAGTATCCGCCTTACTTCATTATCTTCTTCGATTTTTAGCAGGGACAGTTCTTCCTCCAGCTTCAGTACCGTATTAGGAACGATAAAGCAGGTGGAGCCCGTTGAGGAAACATCCAGGGTGGAACCGCTGATCTGGTTCTTGTATTCCTTCTTTACGGGAAGAACATAATGTCCGTTCCGGGAAGAGACATAATTCTCTGAGAACCATTCCTTCTTACTTCTTAACAGATTTTCCAGCTTGCTTCGGATTTCGGACTGGAGCTGTTCCATTTTTCTTCTAATTCCTTTTAATTCTTTGGTAGCCTCATCCTCTACCTGATTTCCCCGAAGGCAGCGGTTGATTTCTTCCGTTAAGGAAGAAAGGTCAGCAAAGGAATTGCCATAATAGGCAATGTCTGTCTGTAAAAATTCTGCCTTTAAGAGATAAGCTTTCACACGCCTGGTAGCAGTAAGAAACTGTGCGGTAGAAAGAATCTGTTCCGGCAGCAGCATACTTCCTAAGGAAGCCAGCTCCAGATATTTATCGATATCTTTCATGGAGGGAAGGGGAGGTGTTCCCAGGGCTGTTAAGACAGCTTTTGCTTCCGTTGTTTCCTTTATTTTCAGCCTTACCTCTGACAGGGAGAGGAGGGGAGAGAGCATCGTAAGCTTCGCCCTGGCACTATCCGAGACTGCCCTTTCGCAAAGCATGGTTTTTATTGTATCAAATTCTAAGGTTTCATAAGTTTTATTCAACATGATAATATCCTTTCTGTTCTTAAATGGTTCTGCAAAGAGGTAACCAGTTAAAGCAACCTCTTGAAAAAAATAATACCCACAGGAAATGAACAGAAAAACTCCCTGTGGGTACAAAAATAAGCATAGCAGTAATCACTCTGCTACGCCTGCCTTTATGTTAAGATGGCAGATTGAGTATTTTCTGTAATTTGGGAAAAGCACAACAAAAACAGGTGCCAATCATAACTTATTTAAATAAATAAGCGCCTGCCGCATCCTACTAAAATTCAATTAATGCTTTACCCTATTTTGTTTGGTTAGTTGTTATAAACCTCACTTACAGATAATACCGACATCAAAACCATCCTTTCTTAATTCTTTTATAATGGTGCCATCATACCATAGAACCCTTAATTTGTAAAGAGATTTCTGTTAGAACTGAACAGTAAATGTTAAATATGTTAAAGTTCAGACTTTTTGGATTTAAGTCTTTGGAACCAGAGACCATCTGTGTTTTATATAAAAATTCCGCGAATAGATAGGTTGAACTGTAACCGGCAAAAGCATAAAACCAGTTAATAGAAAGGAATGGGGACAGGTACTGTCTTGTGTAAGGCAGTAACAAGGATTAGTTCAGGCTTCACTATTCAAAAACCTTTATTCCACTATAAATTGAAAAAATTAATCAAAACAGCTACAAACTCGCTAAGCTCAAATAAATCCACTGTATTTCTCAGCTGTGTTTCTTACAGATTAAATTTTTTTTCCGAATATTAACTGATATGCAATGGATAAAGAGGATGGACTATAACAGACTGATATAGGAAATAAGAAATAATTGGTAAAAAAAATGTGGACTATGGGGTGATTTTGTCGTATTATATAAGACAATAAAATGGCAATAATTTATAAAAATTCCCTATAATGCATTTTACAAATATACCCGAATAAATTAATAGGAGGATAAGGATTTCATATGGAGCATGTAGATGAGAAGATTTTAAAGCAAAGAGAAATGATGGAAGAGTTTGAAAAGCAGCGTTTTGATAAGGATAACATTGAAAAGGAAAATCAAAGTTCCATTTTTGACGGGCAGATTGAAATTCATAAAATTCCGGTATCCTTTGCAGAAAGGAGTCTGCTGGATGACAGAATAGCCATCTGGATGCCGGAGGACTTCAGGGAGCTTACACAGGAGGAAATTAACGCAGTCTATTTGTTAGGAAATAAGCCGGACGTGGTCTATGGCAATGCTTATTTGAATCTTTCCTTGGGGTTCCATTATACAGACAATGAGGTGCCAAATGAATATATGGGGGATTTTGTAAAGATTGCAAGGATGATTCTGGAAAAATCCGGCCCGAAGGTTACGGTTTATTCCGAGAAGGTAAGAAAGACGGGGTATCATACGGTTTCAAGTCTGGAACTGGTCTCTCATACGATTACGGATACCATCTATAATGTGATGTTCTACAGCTCCTTAAACGGTAAGGTATTGATAGGCTTCCTTAATTTTAATTACCGGTATCTGGACCGGTATAAGAAAATAGCCAAAGAGATGCTGGAATCCTTCCGGTTCATTGAAGATTCTAGGAAGGAGGAAGAAGGATGAATACAATTTCTTATGGGGATATTACAGTTAATGGTTTTCCCTTTCGTAAAATCGTACAGATTCTCATTAGCCATACAGTCAATGACCATGGCCATGCACAGGTAACCGGGGAGCTGGACCCGGCTACGGCCCAGGATTTCTTAAAGCGTGTGGATGAGAAAATGATGGTATCCATCACCACAAAAGCAGAGGGACAGCCCTCCAATCTTTTTTATGGCTGCGTTCACAATGTCTCCCTGCAGCAGGAAACAGAATACAGCAAAGTGACCTTACAGCTGTATTCCATGAGCCGCTTACTGGATATGGAGAAAAAGAATAAGACCTATCAGAATACGGCAAAGACTTACGGACAGATTATTGCGGGAGATATATCCGACAAAGGGGATTTACATATGATGGTTTCCGATAAGGCAATTGGAAGCCTTATTATGAAATATAATGAAACCGATTGGGAATTTGCAAAGCGTATGGCGGCAAAGCTGAATGCACCGCTGGTTTCCAATATTTCTTCTCCCCGGCCTCAGATATACATGGGACTGCCTCCTGCAAGCAAGTCCATTACAATCAATAAGACAGCCTATTCTTACGGAAGTGATACCGGAGCCTATGCACAGATGAGCACCGGTGCGCTGCCCCAGGATTTTGGCGGAGAGCAGATAGAGAGCTATGAATATGGCTATGTGGGGGACCAGATTTCCTTTGGAGGAAAGACAGGAAGGATAAAGAGCGTACAGGCCTGCCTCCAGGATGGAATTCTGACCATGACCTATGGAATGTTAGCCGGAGGAGGCACATCGGCAGGAGGCGGAGGGGGTGCGTCCGCGGGAGCAGGAGGCGGATTCGCCGGGATTGCAGCTCCTTCCACACCCAATGTCCAGGCCTCCGGTAAGATGATGCGGGGAAAGGTTATGGCTGTATCCGGAGATAAGGTACAGGCACATCTTACGGATGTGGACGGTGGTTATGACGGAGGGGGAAACTGGTGGTTTCCCTATTCGACAGCGTATTCTTCCAGTGATGGAAGCGGCTGGTACTGTATGCCGGAAGTAGGGGATGAGGTGCGTGTGTTCTTCCCGTCAGGTAATGAAGGGGACGCCTTTGCCGCAAGCTCTGTCTGCGCTACACCTCCGGCCAATCCCAAGCATAAGAGCTGGAAAGCACCGGGAGGAAAGGAAATACTTCTTACGGATGAGGGAATGTATATCATAGGAAAATCCGGAAAGATATATATTAATTTAACGGATGAAAAGGGAATCGAGATTCATTCGGATAAAGATATCAGCATATCTTCTGATGCCAATATCAAAATCAACTCCTCTTCCGAGGTACAAATAGTGGCAAAAAACCAAATCGTAATAGGTACGGAAGGTGCATATCTTGATTTGACGGAAAATTCGGCTACGCTGGCGGCGAGCCAGGTACTGATTAATTAGGGGGATTGAGCAATGGCAGACAGTTGTACCACGATGTTTGAGGAAACCTTTTACCCCAGGGCCTTTTTAAAATTAGCGGATAAGACCATTGAAGCCTTTGAGGAGCAACAGGAGGAAATCATAAAAGAATGGAAGGACGGAATAAAGAACTATCTGTCAGAGCTGGAAGGGCTGCAAAAGGAAAAGCTGGCACCGGAAGTATCGGAGCTGCATTTTTCCTTTTTGTATACCTCCCTGCTGTCCGGAGAGCCGAAATTCCGCATTGATACCTATGGAGAAGGCGGGCGGCTTAGTTCGGAAAGTATTCTGACAGAGGAAATATCCGCCCCATGGCTGGGAGTTTATTTTGAAGAATTCAGGCAGGAGCTGGAAGAATATACGGTAAGGGAAAGTATCCGACGTTTTATCCGTCCGGCAGAGCTGGAGGTACTAAAGCTTCGTGCGGTGAGAAGCCTTCTGTACTACTTTTCCAGCCGGTTCCGGTATATTGCCCCCGATATCCTGGATTTTAGGGAATTGGCTAAAATAAAAAAAGAAGACAGCTTTGTTATCCAGATGGGAGAGTACATGGACTGGCAGAAAACTCTTTATGCCCTTCTCCCGGAGGTGGATATCTTTAACTGTGATAGAAATACCCTGCTTTCCTTTCGCAGGTTTTCTGCCATTTACTATCAGGACAAGGTGTTCTCGGGCCTGAAGGTGGATAATGCCAGATTTCTGGACTGTACCTTTAAGGATACTGTAATAGAAAACTGCAGGTTGAATGACAGCATGTTTGCCGGCTGTGTTTTTGAAAATACGGTATTCCGGAACACGGAAATGGCAGGCTGCCTGTTTCTGGACTGCACCATCAAAAATTCTGTCTGGGAGCAGGTGGAATTTTTGGCGGAAGACCTTAAAGCCGAGATGTCGGAAAACTATGAACCGACATTGGAAAACTATGAACCGACGTCGGAAAACTATGAACTGACAGCGGAACACTATGAACCGACAGCGGAAAACTATGAACTGACAGCAGAATACTATGAACCGGCGGAGTTCTACCGCTGCAGTCTGGAGGACTGCCGGTTTATCGGCTGCGGCCTTTCTGAGTGCTCCGTAGGGGATTGTGATCTGGAAAAGGTCGTAATAAAAGACAGCAGGACAGAGAATTCCGGCTTTTTGGAGCAGGAGGGTATCCTATGGGCAGATTTACAGGAGGAGTAGGGCATGGACTATTTTGAGTTGTTTCAAAGTGAAAAGGTAGAAAATGCGGTGGAGCTGATGGGCCTTGACAAAAACCAGTACAGCTATTCCATGAAGGAAGAGGATTTCTCGGCACTGGATAAATTAAAGGTGGCATATTACAGCGGACGGGATACGGAGGAAGTCTGTGATATCCTGAAGGAGCCAACCTATCTCATTTCCAATGAAATAAAAAGACTGTTTGAATTATATGATAAAAGTATTGAATATAAGGGAGTACAGCTTTTTTCTACAGCCGGTGAAAATACCAAAAGCCCTTTGTACTGGGTGGCAGACTTTCCCATGCCTGAGTGTATGCATGAGAGCAGCGGAAAATATGACAACGGGATGTTAAAGGAGCTGGTGCTGGACAGAAAGAAGATAAGGGGACTGGATATTTTCCGTGTGGCCGGATTGCTGGAATATAAGATTATTGTTTCACTGCCGGTTGCAGAAAGCCTGCTTAGGAGGAGGCTTTACGGAATCGGATTGCGAAAGGTCAAGGTGGTCTGAATGGCTGAGGGGAAAGATTATGTAGTATATGGGATGAAAGCAAAATGCAGCGAAGGAACCATGGATAATTATATCAGTACGGATAAGGGGCATGGGGTGGTTTATCAGGGACAGCCTGTTCTGAATGCCAATGACCATGTAAAGGATGTGAACCTGACACACTTTGGAGACTGCAATTCAAAAGCTGTTTTTGAGGAAGCCAAGAAGCAGGCAGATGAAAAATACAAGGCGGAAGAGGGTGACGGCTTCTTTACCAGGTGGGGAAAGGGAATTGCAAAGACTGTTACAAAAGCAGTTGTCAGTGTAAAGGAAACCTTCTCCTCCAATAAATGCGAGCTGGATACACCCCTTCCGTGGATTTTTACCAGCCGGGACCATATGGTGGACGGAGCGCCTGCCCTTACGATGGAAAGCCAGTGTGCCTGCAAATTTGGCGGGATCATTACGATTGTTCCGGTGGAGGAGGAAGCGGCCACAGAGCAGGAAGAGCAAATGGAATATGACGTTGAATCCAAAGCTGTTCCAGTGGAAGCTGCAAGGACACTGCAAATGACAGCTGTTGGGGCAAATGCTTCAGTATTCCCAAAAACTGAAATGACGGGAGTGATGCCAGCAGAAGCTACAGCATTTATTGATAAATATGTCAATGAAGAAACCTTAAAAAAGATTAATAGCCGTTGGAATATCGAGGAATTAAAGAAGAAGTGTGGCACATCAGTGATGGATGATCTTAAAAAATCCATGTATGCGGCAGGTATAACGGATGAAAAAAGCGTTCTTATGTTTTTATGTACATTAGGTGTAGAGTCTGGCTATGGAACAACAACGACAGAAAAATATACGGACACGTACCTACTTGATAAATCTTATACAAAAAATACAAGGGGAGCTGGTTTAATACAGGTAACAGGTGATACACAGAAAAAATTTCTGGAAAATTTACGAAAAGGCTTATCGGAGAATGATCCTAAAAAAGTTGAAATTAATCAATATATTAATGCTTTCGGAAGGGATGGTAAGAAAACTACTTGTAGTAAGGATGCAACTACTTTTATAGCAAATAACTATTCTGTTGAATCTGCAACATGGTTCTGGGCGAAAAATAATAGCAAGTGTACATATTATTATAGTAAAAGTAAATATGAACATATATCAATTAATAAGTATGTAAAAACCTTTGCCAACTATGACTCGGATAATGTATTCCTTGTATCTCAATATTATACGAATGGTGAAAGATGGAAAACATTTCGCCTCCAAGAAATATGTGAAGCTTCTAAAACCATTTCACCATATTCTATAATTGAGTCCAAGGAAAAGAATGGGAAAACGGTTAAAGAGGTAAAGTACATGGTAGATTTTGCTGGAGATTCTGCCAATGCACCTAACGGTTGGAAAGAACGGTCTGAAGATTGGGAAAATGCTAAAAAACTTATGAGTCCAAAGATACACCGAAATAAAAATATAACAATCAATTAGTAAAATATGCATAGACAGAATTATAAACCAAATTAAAAGGAAAGGAAAGTATATGTATTTGATTCTTTACAAATACATTATATATGAAAAAATGAAGCGGGTCATACATATAACACTTATTGGTTCTCTGATAGTAATTGTCCTACTATTAAATAGTTTAAAAGCGAAAACTACCCCCTTGACAGAGGCAAAGGAAGAGACTGCAAAGACAGAATATTATGATGATTTTAGAGAAAATGTATATTTTACAAAAGAAGAAAACTTGTCGGATGAGTTTGCAACAGGTTTGGCGGACTACTTAAAGAAGCATCTAAAAGCTGGTACCCTTGAAAAAGGACTAAAAAAAATATCATCTGATTACATAATTTTAAATAAAAAAGAGAAAGAAAAGGCTATGAAGAAAGATACGAATAAGATGTTAAGAAGTTATCAAATGACGGAAGGTCAAAAGCTTGATGAATGGTATCAAGTGAATCTTTCAGAGATTGGAAACGATATTGTTATAAAACATCCAAAAGGAAACGAAGCTATTTTTTACTTTTTTCCAACGTGGTATGAAGTCGGCTACGACATGGCATTACGTTCTAAGGGGAATGGAGATGTTTATTTTATAAGCTGGAAAAATAATAATTATATGGCGATAACTGATAAGAATCCAAAAAGAGATACGATAAAAGGCATTACTATTTATAATTACAACAGTAGTATTTATATCGGCTCGTTGATGCGTATTGAAATAAATAGAGATAAAAAAACTGATGTTTCTTATTATTTGTATTTTATGACAGGAACAGGACAAGAACCGGACGGAGGGGCAACCTATTGGCCTTAAGCCAGAATTTTAATTGATAATAAATACTCGTATTTGACTTTTTAGATGAGGTAAAAATGAACGTACATTAATGATTACCGGATTTTTGTATGATACCAAAGCAGACAATCTATTTATCGTTTTTCAAAACTACATAAATAATCAAGTATCATAACTTCAAGAAATGTCTTAATCGGATTATAAAGAAAGGAAATGTGCTGGAGTAATAACGCATCATATGAAATGAAACGAAGCTTACTGATAATAGTCATAGGCACTTTGCTTGTGGGAAGTGTACTAATTAGTAATTCAAAAATGCATTTGATCACATTGCCGAAGGCAGAGGATAAAATGGCTATAGAGACAGAGGATTATCCGGACTTTGAAGAGGATGCTTATTTTAAAAAAGAAGAGGACCAGTCGGACCAGTTTGCGGCGGATTTGATCAGTTATTTGGAAAAGCTGTTAAGAGCCGGAAATGTTGAAAAAGGATTAAAGAAAATATCAGCAAATTATGCGGTTTTAAATGAGAAAGAGACAGAGAAAATTATAAAACGTGATACCAATGGAAATCTGGATAATTATCGAAAAACTACAGGTCAAAATAAGGATAAATGGTACAAGGTGAATTTTTCGGATAACGGAAATGATATAGTCATAAAACATCCGGCAGAAGAGGGAAAGGAAATACTGGTATACTATTTCCCGCAATGGAACAATAAGGGAGTATATGGGCCGGCATTACGTGCAAAAGGGAATGGGAAAGTTTATTTTATAAACTGGAAAAACAGTAATTACATGGTCATATCTCAATGGGATAAAAAAAGGAAGCACATCAAAGGTATGACTGTCTATAATTATAGCGGTCCCCTGATTGGCGTGTTAATGAGTATTGAAATAAATGATACCGGAAAAACCGGCATATCCTATTACTCCTATTTTATTAGCGGAACAGGACAACAGCCGGAAGGGGCTACTTACTGGCCTTAGAAAGCTTAATTATAATAGAAGCATCATTGATGCGTAATGAAATAAACAGTTGGTGAGGGAGTATGGTTCCGCCAAGGAACCGGATAATTAGGAGGAGTTTATGCGTGACAATGGAAAGATAGGGATATTACCGCTTATAACAGTTGCTGTTTGCCTGGTACCTGCGTTCTTCCTTTTTGCAAAGCTTAACCCGGAAGGGTGGATAAAAAAGGAAGGAAAGCCGGTAAAGCTGGCAGAAATCCCGGCAGGTGATAACGGAGCTTACACCGGTAAAACAGCAGGAGAAGATGTTCCAAAGCTTTCAGGGAGCAAGGAGCTGGAAGATATGATTGGAACACAGTACGAAAGTGCAATTCCTAAAAAAGTCATAAAAACCGGGGTATACAGCTTAAAGCCATGGCTTAATCCCTATGAAATCACAAACGGTAGGAATAACAGCGGAAGAATCTACCGTACGGGAAGGAAAGCCGCCGAGGCTACTGACAGTGCCATTCTGGCAGTCTCTGATTATATTGAATATTATCTGATTCAGCTGCCGGATGATACCTATATCCTGGCACAGTTTAGCGATACATACCGTAAGGCCATAGAGAGGGGCGAGACAGTTACCCTTCCTCTTGGAATACAAAAAAACACGGGGAAGGAAGCGAGAAGCTACCTCAAAGAGATATGCGGCAAGTATGGGGCTTCCACCGATTATGTGCTGTATGCCGTAGACAATGAATGGAACAATGAGCATGAGTTCACTTTATTTATAATCCGATTTGGAATCTCAGCAGTTGTATTCTTTATCCTTTCCTTCGCAATACTCATGGCAGCGGATAAGATACGGCACCGATAATAACATACAAGGAGGGAGATAGTATGGCAAAAGAGGAAATGACGGGATTAGGGCAGCTTGTGCTGCAGTCAGAAATGGAAGCACTGTACATAAAAGATATTCATATCGTGGAGCAGGCCAATGAACATGGAATTCTTTCCCTGCGCTTTCTTTCCGGGAAGCAAATGGAGTCCATGGATGCTTTGCGTTACCAGGGGAGCAGGATACAGATTCTGGACAGGGAAGGAGCCTGTATTTTTTCGGGCGTCTGCACTGCCATTCAGCTTCGAAAAGAAAACCA